>JAVBLL010000024.1:0-61567 GCA_031553555.1 Bacilli bacterium | reverse complement strand
GCAAATTTAAATATAGTTTAAAGGATATTAATCCTTTATTCTTTTTTGCCATTCCTTGGACTAATCACTTATTATAAGTGATTAGTTTTTTACTTCTTTTTACTTCTTTCTAAAAATGAACTTTCCTTATAAATAAAAAAGTATCCTTCTTTCAAAGAATACTTAATTTATGCAACTTATTTGTAAGTTTACCCCCAATAAATCCCGTTTTATAGGGTTATTATGATAAACTTTGTCATACAAATATGGCGGGGCAGTGGGTTTAAAATTTGAACCCCAACATATTTTATGTATTTGTTGATGGCATTTTGAGTATAGTTATAGAAAAAATTAATTATTTTTTCAAATGATTATATGAGCAGATTACTTATTTTTCTTGCTTTGTCTATTTCATTTCTCATATCTTTATTTTCCTATAAAAATTTATAGAATCCTCCTCTCACTTTGAACTATGTGAGAGGAGGATTCTAACTTTTTAATGACGAAAGAGCATTCATAGTTTGATACGTCATTAATATTTTAAAAGGTTATACTCTAAAAACCAGAATATCCAAATATGCTTCCTTTATTTTTGGCGTTTAATAATTCCCCAATAAATTCAGAATTATTAACAGATGCGTTATTGATATTCCTTATTTTACCTATAATTCCTCCAGCAGCAAAATTGGCGACAATGGTCGCCTCAACAAGGCAGTCATCTATTGTCGTTTCATAGACTTCGCCCGCTATACCACCAGCATAGGAAACATTTCCGCTTGAAGTAGTCTTTACAAACCCGTTGAATGAACACCCTTTTATAGTGCCTCTACCAATGCGGCCTATAAAACCGCCAGCAGTTTCTTTGGCTATGATTGTTCCATCAATTTTACAATTAATTATGATTGTTGAAAAATCAATATAACCCGCAATTGCTCCTGTTGTTATGCTTACATTATTTGTGTTTGAAGTATCTATATAAACATTTTCTAATACTAAACCATCGATATATGCATTATAAACACTACCAAATAGTCCTAATGACCAATTAGAATAATCTAACAGAAGTTCAGAAAATATAGTAAGATTTTTGATTTTATATCCATCGAAATTAACAAGCATTCCTTCAAAATTAGGTATCGGTGTCCATACGCCAAAGTCGCTTAGATCAATATCGCTTTTAAGGATATAATTTCCTTTATTGTCAAGATGGATATTTGCTAAATCCTGAGCGGTTTTGATTTCTGTCATATTATCACTATCAATTACATAAATTTTCAATGCCGTTGCAAGATGCCTGCTGAGAGTGCTTTTATTGTAAAGAACAACATCTATTATTGTTCTACCCATTGCAACCGCGGTAATTTTGTTTTTGTCAATAGTAGCTACACTTTCGTTGGAACTTTTCGCATCAATTCTCGTTATATCCAAACCTGAATACTTAAACTGCTGATAAAAATCAAATTCTATTACTTGACCAACTTCCATAAAAATGCTTTCAATTTCATAATTATTCGTAACATTTGTAATACCTGTATAATTATTAAAATTTTCGCCACAGCCTGTAAGGGTAAGAACGCTTATTAGGAGAATTACAAAAATATTAATTCTGATTTTTTTCATTCATTGCCTCCCAAAATTATTGAAGCTTTACAAAAATAGTCCCAATAATCACCCCAATTGTCAGGTACTTCTGTGCGTTCCTCAATAATTATTGTCTGATTCTTGCCCCAATTATAAAATGCGACGTTTTCACAAACCGCGCTCTTAGGAATAGTTAGACAATTTATGCTTATGCAACCGGCAAATGCCGTACTTTTTATACTCTCAAGACCATTAGGCAGTGTAACCGTGGACAAATTGCGGCAATTTCTGAAAGCAGCGATTCCCACTGATTTTACACCATTTGGAATAGTAATGCTTTCAAGATAAATACGACCTTCAAAAGCAAAATCCGCTATGCCAGTGATGTACTCGGGGATAACACTTTCGCCGCTACCCAAAATTAAAGTGTTGTCGGCTCTTCTTATCAGACAATTTCCATCGCTTTTGTATGTAATATTGCTCTCATGTACAGATATTGTTTTCAGGCTGTCGCACCCCATAAATGCGTAATCTTCAATGGTTTTTACTCGCCAAGGTATAACTAAATCCTCAAGATTTTTACAATTTTCAAATGCACCATGTTTATAACTGGCGTCGATTCCTTCTATTGTTGTTAAAGAATCTGGCAAATTAATTTCCCTAAGGCTTGTGCAGTTTAAAAATGCGCCTTGCTCTATTTTACCCAGCATACTGCCTTTTTCAAATGTCACTTTTTCAAGGCTGGTACAATCAGCAAATATGTCTGATCCTAATAGTTTAACGCTCTTTGGGATTGTTATTTCCGTCAAACTTTCGCAACCTTTAAACATATTATTATTCATGTCCTCAAGATTTATTCCGCTTTCAAATACCACCGTTTTAAGGTTTTTGTTTTGGCGGAATGTTCCGTACCATATTAATTTTACGCTCTTTGGAATTGTAATTTTTTCAAGAGATGGGCAAGAGGAAAAAGCGTCCGATTTTAATGAATGTACAATACTGTCAGCCTCAAATTCAACAGTTTTAAGGTCTGGACAATATTCAAAAGTGCTTTGTATAATTTCTTGCACATTCTTAGAAATTATTAATCTTTCAACACCCGCTGTGGCATAGAAAGCAAGAGGGCCAATCTCGATAATATTGCTTGGAATAATAAAATCGGCAGGGATTTTTACTCGCGCAAAGGCACCCCTTCCAATAATTTTAGCAATAGAGGGTATAACACTTGTTTGACAGCCCGCTAGCAAAACTCCGTTGGACTTTTTTACCAAACAGTTTCCTTCGCCGCTGAATTCCTGATTTTCGTTGTCTACAATTATACTCATCAAACTGCTACATCCAGAAAACACGCCCTCTCCAATTTCCACAACACTTTTAGGAATATATATGCTTGTTAAAGCTATGCAATTTATAAACGCCCCAGATTTTATCTTTGTTACACCATCCGGAATACTTATGCTAGTTATTTTGTCGCGATTTGCAAAACCATAATTATTAATTTCCAAAACAGGTAGGCCTTTATAGATGCTTGGGATAATAATATCGCCTTCAGCATACTCAGTGCTATAAACTTGATACCATTCGTTTCTCCAATTTACATATTCTAAACTTTTTGCGGATGAGTCCTTAGCACAAGACGCTAAGATAAACAAGCAAATCAAGTTCACTAAAACTATTAAAGACATAATTATTCTTTTTTTCATGCGTTACCTCACAAAATTATTGAAGTATTTATTAAGTATATACTTAATATGATTTTATTATACCATATGTGCAAAGAAAAAACAATGTTCATTTGGATACTTCTAAACTAAGAGCATATATATAGTTTTTAATTTTTTGGAAAATGCCGGCCGAACCGGTTATAATCAATGATTATATTCGAACTATTTTAACTTGGCACAATTGGTAAATCAAAACCACAAATTTAGATAGTGTAGATTTAAATTGGATTATCATCTTGCGAAAATTGAAAAATCCGAACGCTTCGCTGATTGGTTTAGGGTTCGGATTATATTCGTTTGGCGGGGCAGTAGATTTAAAATCAAAACCCTATTATATACGATAAAATTATTTATTTTTCTTAAAACAGTGCACTAAAATAAACAAAAATCGAACATTTAGTCTCAACAATGAGCTTTTGTTCGATTTTTTTATTAGGTTCTATTAGATAAAAACTATTTCTTTACAGCACCTTCAAATAATCTAATGGCGGGGCAGTAGGTTTGAAATTTGAACCCCAGAAGATGTTTTATTTCTTTGTTGATGGATATTTTGGTATAGTTATAAAAAGATAGCATAAATATCGGTATAGTGAAGTGTTCGTTAAATTCTTAGACTTCTTTTACCTACGATCATATAAACTTAAATTTAGTAGCAGTTTAGATAAATATATCAACTATTCTTAATGCTTTATTTTTTATATCTGCAATAATCATGAATCCAATAGTATATCCAAAATCACCAAACTTTGCTGCCATAATTTTTAATCTTTTTTTATCTCTGCTAATGCTATTCGGCCCTCTACAATCTGTACTTTTTTTCATTTCAATACATATCAAATTACTATAGCCAATTACTTGTCTCATACCATGTTGATATACTTGATCATTATATCCTCTCTTGTGGACTATTAGGTCAACAGTTATCGGTTTTTCATTATCACTAAGTCTTTTAGGTTCATAATCTTTTCCTTTTGCCCCTCGGTTATATTCGACATCTACAATATACTCTTGATATTGCGGAAAAAACATAACTTCGTTTTGTAGATAAAAGGCAAATCGAGCACATATACATCGCTCACTTAAATCATTCAAGAACAAGTAATTTTCATTTGCATTAAATTTATGTATAGTTCTTTCTACTAGATTTTTTAGTTCTGTTTGCTCAAAATTCACTGATGTTGTCCCTTCATTAATTTAAAGTTTTATTAAAGCTAGAAATTTTTAAATAAAAAATTGTATGTCATTTCAAGATTAAAAAAAACTATTTGTCATTTGGAAATAAATAGCTCAAATCAAAATTTTCCTTATAAATTTTTGCTAGTTTTTTAATATCTTCTTTATGGGCATTTCTTTTCATACACTGAGAATTTTTTTTATATATATTCAAAATGTTTTCTATAGTATCATTTTTCAATTTTAGAAAATCTTCAATAAAAATATTCATAAACTCATCTGCTTTATCAAAACCATCAAAAGTTGGAATTTTATTAATAAGTTGCAAATAAAGTACATCAATGTCATATTTAGGAAGAGAAGATAATTTTTCTCTAATATTTCGACAAGATGACCATTTGAATTTCGGAAATAAACTAATAACAAAATCAAATACATTCATTTCATTTGGAATTTCTATTATGCTTATATATTTTATGCAATCATTAAAATCCGTTTTTATTTGCCCCTCCAACCATTTATAATAATTTATATTGTGTATTTTCAATAATTTTAATAATTCGTGTGAACATGAAAATAATTCTTCAATAAAATAAAAATATAATTCATTTTCTATATACAATTTTTCTAATAAACCAATAATCTTTGTATCAGATAAAAGATTTTGTTTACCTTTAATTACTAAATATTTTAATAAATTCTTTAAAAAAATATATAATCCTTCTTCATTTTTTCTAGCGTATTCATCTTTTGATATAAATAGTAGTTTCATAAAAGTACAAACAGTTTTAACTAATGATTCATCTGTCATTGCATTAAAATATTTTTTTTCTAATTTTTCATATATGCCAGAATCATTATCATCATCGTAAAAAGGAAAATTATTAGTATATTCCTCTATTTCCCCTTTAACAAATTCAAATAGATCAGTAATAAAAGGAGCTTTTCTACTGAAAACATTATCATATAAAGATACTATTAGCATTTTAACTTGATAATCTTTTGGAATATATAAATCATCAGTCATTATTATATGTGCACATTTATGTCGACAATTTTCCAAATAATCTATATCTTGAATGAAATTGTTGAAATAATGCTTATAGTTATTTTTAAAATAATCTATAATTTTATGTTCTATTGATGAATACTTTGAATCATCATTAATCATCTTTGTTATTTCATCTATTATTGCTTTTGCAGATTTATTACCATCATTAGCCATTATTTGAATTTTATCATATAAATCATATAATAAAAAAGAATATAGAAAAACAATAGTAGCTCTATAATTTTTGTTATAATACAATTGTAATATCTCTTCAAAATATTTTCTTGAGGAATCTTTAGAAAAAACTTTCATATCTCTTTGATCAAACATAATACCCCCTAGTGAATTATTTAAAATTCAAAGCAAAAGAAATTTTTATTAATGCAATTCCTAATTATTTTATCAAATTTTTTACATTTTGTCAAAATTAAATTATACTATAATAGGGGATATTACATGAGAAACTATTATACAACAGATTTTAAAAAGTAAATAGTAATTTTATATGAAAAAGGCAATTCAATAAAAGATATATGTATAAGTAAAAATGTGACCAAAAGTGCTATTTATAATTGGATTAAATTATATGCCAAGCCTGTAAAAACAAAACTAAAATACAAAATTTACAATATAAAATTAATGTTTTAGAAAAAAAATTAAATCTTATAACAATTGAAAATGAGGTTCTTAAGAAAAGTAAATGTAATACTAATGCTTCAATTAATGAAAAAATTGAGGCAATCATTAATTTAAAAGACGAATATAGTATCCATGCTTTATGCCGTACATTGCAAGTTAGGCGTTCAACATATTATCATTATAATAATAAACCAAAACAATCTTTGATTGAAAAAGAAAATGAAATACTGAAACCATTAGTATTAGAAATATTTGAAAAGAGTAAAAAGCGGTTTGGATCAATAAAAGTACGGATAAAGCTTATTGAATTAGGATTTACAATAAGTCAAAAAAGAGTATCTAAACTTATGAAAGAATTAAATATTACTTGCCAATTTCATAAAGTGCAAATTAAATATCCAAAAGCAAATCGCAATTTATATTTAAAAAACAAATTAAAACAAAAATTCCAAAAAAATTCTCCTAATCAAGGTTGGGTAAGTGATATTACAACTATTAAAGTTAATTATGTAAATCATTTTCTGTGCGTTATAATCGATTTATTTTCTAGAAAAATAATTTATTCGAATCTATCTCACACTGCTAATACCGATTTAGTTAGGGATACATTCTCGTATGCTTATGAACAAAGAGACAAACCTATTTCATTGATGTTTCATAGTGATAGAGGTACTCAATACACCGCATATCAATTTAGAAAACTTCTTAGGGACTTTAATGTCATTCAATCTTTTTCTAATACCGCATATCCTTATGATAATTCAGTAGCAGAATCATTTTTTGCATCCTTAAAAAAAGAGCAATTAAATCGTGAAATATTTATGACAGTTAGTCATTTACAAAATACTATAGATGAATATATTGATTTCTATAATAATGAAAGACCTCATCAAACACTCAACTATTTTACACCTAATCAATTTGAACAAAACTATTATGATAAAAATAAAAGCACTGATAACTAATATTATCAATGCTTATTTAAATAATTTATTGCCCTAATGGAAATTCCATATAATATAGTCCAATAAACTATCATAACTCCATTTATTCATTCATACCCATCAAAACATTTTTAATCATATTTACTTTTTCTATTATTTCATCATATGTAAAAATTATTATATCCGCAAAAGAATTTCTAAACAATTCAAAAGTTTTCTTTTTTTCAGTACTGTCCAATTCTCGACTATCACCAATAATGACGTAGCAATTTCCATAAATCAATTTTTGTTCCATTTCCATATCCATACGATTTTGCAAGAATGTATACTGTTGATTTTTCACTTGGACAACGCAATTTGCTAATTCATCAGAAATTTTGTAAATTCCATTCCTATAATGCGCAGAAGATAATAGCAATGTAGAAGCTTTTTTAATTTCAATAAAAGCTAAATTATGCTTGCCTTGAGAAAATAGAAAATCTCCATAAACACCATTTCTACCATTTACATCTTGACCTCCACAATATGGCCTGTCGTTAATGAAATATATTAAGTCTGGTATAATCGCAGATAATATACTAGGTGAACGTTCAAAATAATCTTGAAATTGCTGTTCGGAGGTATTCGGATCATTAACTAAATCCGTAAGGTTTGAAAGATCTAAAAGCTTTATTCTTGAGGCAATGTTGATTTTTTCAAGTAGTTCTTCTGAGCTGCTATTAATAATCTCCTGAATTACTTCAACAGAAGAATTAGCAAGAAAATTTGCTATGTTGTTTATATCAACTCCACTTCCAGATAAACTAATAAAATTGCGAATTAATTCTGGATTATTATTAATGATTCTTTTGAATTCATTTATCTCATTATCTGTCAGAATTTCATCTAAACCAAAAACTATATATCTATTACGAAATGGCCATTCCCCCTCAATACCATAACTTTCTTTTAGTTCTGATGCATATTGAATTAATAATCCTAACTCTTTAGATTTCAATTCTAATGGTATCCAATCGCCATTTTTTAGATTTATTAATTTTAGTTCATTACAACTCTGCCATTCATCATTTATAGATTTTCTTTGAACAACTATTTCCCCCCTAATGTAGGGGTTACCTTCAATTTCAACTTTTTTCCCAATAAACATTTTTCTAAATGTTTCATTCTCAGATAATACTAATGCAGGAACAACTTCAACGTCTCTAGCTACTGTTTCTATATTTAATCGAATTATATTCATATCCTTTACCTCCCTTTCATAATAATTTTTTTTATTAATTTAAATTTATTATATCATAAATTATAATATTTTACAAATTACAAATCCTTATCTTTAAATATTTATTATAATATAATAGTATACAAACAATAAAAAACGATGAAGGAGAATACTATGAATAAAAAGTATGTACATGTAGGAATTATGGTTAGTAGAGACTCAAAAGGAAAATCGATTGAATCAACAAAGAAAAATTTATATATTGAGGCTGATGAAAACGAAATTGATCAAGAAGGAATGTCGGTCGAAGAAAAAGTTTTATTGACTGATTTTGCTGGTTTAATAGTTAGAAGGTTTAGTGATGATATTAGAAAAATAGCAAATGAAATGAATAAGGAAAAGGATAAATAATTAATATTATTTGTTTGTATACATTAGGAAGGATTAAATTATCCTTCTTTTCAAATATATGGGTTCAAATCCCTAGTCCCCCCGATTAGAGTTAAAATCAAAACCCCAATTATTTAAGCTAAAATTGCTTTTTTTACTATAAAAACACATAAAAAACCCTATATTTTTGATATAGGGTTCAAATATTCTATGGCGGGGGACAACGCACATCTTGTGAACCTTTTGCCCCCTATCTACATTATATTCTTGTAAATGATATATTGGGAATAGTAGTAAAAAGAAAGTCATCAATTATTTTATAATATAATCTGATATTCTTCATATTCTACACCATCGTTTGAGAATTCACGTTTTATAAAACCATTATTCTTAATAATTGTTTTTTTTGATGATATATTATTTTTTTTACAAACTAAAAAAACTTCTTTAAGCCCTTTTTCTTTTGCAAGTATTAATATTTGTCTTAAAATTTCTGTTGCATAGCCTTTATTTCGTTCCAATGGTCGTACACTATATCCTATATGCCCTGAATCTCTATAAAAATCTGTAAGTATATGCCTAAAGTTAACTATACCTACAATTTGTTTTTTAGTATTAACAGCAAAAAGAGTATGGGATAAACCAAATTTGGGATTAACTCTTTCCCCATCAAGATTATCTTTAAT
The DNA here is from genome assembly GCA_031553555.1 of Bacilli bacterium. GTDB lineage: Bacteria > Bacillota_I > Bacilli_A > ML615J-28 > CAG-698 > CAKOMG01. Next base: position 52,181 of record JAVBLL010000024.1, on the reverse strand, counting down.
TATTTGTAACCATTCAGAATATGTATATTTATCCATATCAAACTTATAGCTACCATTAATTGTTTTTTCACCATAATCAAAGAATTCTTTTTTAAATTCTAATGCCATTAATTCCATATCTTGATTTGGGAAAATTAAAGTTATATCTTTCATTTCATATAACTCCTTTCTTAATTTATCAACTTTTTTATATATAAAATCGAGAAGCAATACCATTAATATATATGAACCTCATACTTCCCTTTTGTATTTATTGACGATATAAAATGGATTTAATCTAGTATCTTCATATATAAATATACATTAATTTTACCATATTCATACATAAAAAACAATTTAAAATAGAAAAGAACCCTATTAAAGGGTTCAAATTATATGCATAATGGCGGAGCAGGAGGGATTTGAACCCTCGCACCAGTTTCCCGGTCTATGCCCTTAGCAGGGGCACCTCTTCAGCCGCTTGAGTACTGCTCCATAAACGCTCTAATATCTTACTATATTATCCATACTTTGTCAAGATATAATAATTATTAGAACTATTATTAATTATTTTTTTAGTTCTTCATTGATTTTATTTTGCATACCTGTAATTTGTGTTTCAATAACATTTTTTGCTGTTGATGATTCACGATTATCAACATACAGTAACATTGGTAAATCCTTAATACTGTAAGTTTTTGATTCAGATATTGTAGTGAGAATAGAATCTTTATCATTTCCAGCTATATTATACATATATATTGGTAAGATGGTTGATTTTTGACGTGCATTTTTTCTAACAAAATTAAAATAATTTAGTATAGATGGCAACATATCATATGCCTTAATCGTATTACAATAGTAAGTATCCATATATTTATTATCATTATTTTTTTTAATAGAAACAACATAAAGCATATATCCATTATTTTCCTCAGCTTTAATTATCTCTTTTGCATCAGCACCAGCTACACATAGACCAGATTTATAAATATCTTCATAAGAATCAAAAGTTCTTGTTTCTGAAAATTTTATTGCAAACAAAACAATAAATATTACTGTGATAGTAAATAAAAGAACATAGAAAGTAACTAATTTCAAATTAGCATAATGTCTTTCATTATTTTTGATGTTTTGATGAGCCATTGTCATTCTCCTTTATATAAGTATATTGTTTCGTATATACTATGAATTATACCAAAAAAAGGCTTTTTTTGCAAGCCTTTTTTACTTATTTTCATTCATCATATAAGATGATGCTATTTTTAATAATTCACTTTGAGATAATTGGTCAGATGCTATAGTATATTCAATACCTTCAAAAATAAATTTTAAATTATGTTCATTAAGAACTAAAACATTCCCCATGATCATTACTACTTCTCCAATTTCTGTATTCGTTGAAGTTTTTTCATTATAATTAACAAGTTCTTGAACGATTGTTAATGTATTATCACCGGCAAATTGCATTATAACTCTAGCATCGTCACCTGTCTTTACACTAACATTAGCTTTCAATGTTAATCCATCTGGGCAATATGTTGGTAAATCAAAACGACGTTCAGCAAATATTAAACCTGTATCTCCATATTTTAAATATGCTGCATCTAATGAGTTACCTACTTCGAATTCAGTATCACTGACATTATAATCAAGTTCAATTTGGGTAAAAACACATCTAATGAATAAATCGCCTTCGGCATCATATACCAATACTTCAATAGGCATATTTGTTTCTTTACTAAAAATAATTTTTTGAGAAACAGCATCAGCATTTGTGTGCATTTTAGTTTTTGTTTGAACAGTATATGTTGTATCTGTTTCTGTCTTAATTGCTTGATCATCATTCACCATGTCTTTAGCTAACGATTGTAATAAATATGGATAACTAGCATTACTTGGCCAACTACTTTGGATTTTGAAATTTTTATTTACAGATGGTACTAAAACATATACTCCTTCTTTATTTTTAAGAATTATTTGTTGATCATCATTTTCCACCGATTGTAACACTACTTTTATAAAATCCGGAGATTTATAATAAACAGTGAATTCATTTTGTCGACGCCCATTTTCAAAAAATGTTTCCATTACACCTTCAACTTTATAACTTTTGCTTTCACTAAGTTCATTCAAGAAGGATTCCTCTGTTGTCTCAGTAGTTTTACAGCCAACTAGACAAAACACAAGGGCAAACACTAAAATTGTAAAAATAATTTTTTTCATTTTTTTCACTCCTACTATCATTAAATAATATGTCCTTTTTCAAATTTAATGTATAAAATTTGCATTTATTGCAAACAATATTTAAAACAGGAGGAAAAAATGCGTATTTTACAAAAAGTTGCTTTAGTCATTCTAATAATTGGCGGTCTAAACTGGTTAACTCTCGGTTTATTCAATTTTAATTTTGTAAGTTTCATTTTTGATGGCTTATCAGTGGTTATCTCAAGAATTATATATTCTTTAGTAGGAGTTGCTGGTATTATTTGTATATCATTCTTTTTTAAAGAAGATAAATATTAATTAAATAAGCAGTCAAATTAAATTATGTTATGATATCTTAACATAGCTTAGTTTGACTGCTCTTCTAATAAAGACAAATAAAATATTTCTAAATCCCTAAAACAATGGTTTATCCCCGATTTACTCAAATAATGACCGATACATTCCTCAGAAATGTCGCTTAATTCCTGTAAAGAACTATCTGGCATTTTTATCCTCAAAGTTGCTACTTCCATTAAGCGCACCGGTAAAGTTTCAAAACCAACTACTTTTTCAATATATTCGATTTGCTTTAATTGTTTATTAGCTACCTTTTGAGTTTTTTCACTATTAGCAATGTCACAATTAATAATTCTATTTATAACATTGTTTAAGTCACGACGAATGCGTTCATTTTCAAAATCAAATAAAGTAGTTACTGCCCCAATAATTTTTAAAAAATCCCCAATTTGTTCAGCCTTTTTTAAATAGACAATCATATCGACATCTCGTAGCACAACTTTAGCATTTAATCCATATACTTCTAGTTGTCTACAAATATATGAAGACTCCTCCGATGTTGTACATGCTATTTCTAAATGATAATATGATTTTGTTGGATCATTAATAGATCCTCTTGCTAAAAACATTCCTCTAATTATAGAATCTCCATTAAAATCTGTATTAATATTTTCAATATAATTATATTCAAAATCAATTATTTTTAAATCAATTAATACATCATATGTCTTTTTTCCTAAAGATAAAAAATACATATTTTTCTTGTCTAAGTTATTTCTTTTTTTCAACTTGATTTCTGGTTCAAAATTATATATTTTTTTTATAATCATCACAAGTCTTCTGATAATTGGTAAACTATCACTTTTTATTTCCAAATTCAATGTCTGGTTGGAAATAATAAGTTCTTTTTTTAATTTTATATACCCATATAATTCGGCCTTTAACCCAGAAATATCAACCTCCAAGTTAGATATTTCTTTTTTTACCTCTTTTGCAAATGACATATTAAAAACTCTTAATTACATGCAAGGCAGCAATTGCACCATCACTTGTTGCTGTTGCAATTTGTCGAACATTTTTATCAATAACATCCCCTGCTGCATATAAGCCTTTAACGTTTGTTTGACAATGCTTATCAACTATAACAAAACCTTGCTCATTTAAAACATCAAATTGTTTTAGTAAAGCGGTATTTGGATCAAATCCAATATATTCAAAAAGACCATTTATTTCTAATTCTTGTTTGCTTTTTAAAATAATTTTTTCTAACTTTTTGTGACCTTCAAAACCAACAACTTCATCGTTTGTCAATATCATTATCTTCTTGTTCTTTTTTACTTTATCAACTAAACTTGCTTCTGCTCTAAAAGTATCACGTCTATGAATTAAATAGACTTTTGATGCAAGGTTTGCTAAATAAAGGCTTTCTTCTAAAGCGGAGTTACCACCACCTACCACTGCCACAATTTTATTTTTATATAACGATCCATCACAAACGGCACACCATGAAAGACCACGATTAATATATTTATGTTCATTAGGAATATTTAAATTTTTATGTTGCATTCCTGTTGCATAAATGATTGTTTTTGTCTTAATTGTTTGTTCTGGCAAATATACTAAAAAATGTTCCTTTTTTTCAATTTTTAAAACTTCGCGATTAATGAATTCTGCATTTAAAACCATTGCTTGATTATACATATTTAGTGCTAGGTCATATCCAGGGATAGATTCAAAACCAGGATAGTTTTCAACAACCGAGGTATTAGTCATTTGTCCACCAGGGGTCCCTTTATCAATTATTACTACTTTAGCATTATTACGGCGCAAATATATGGCAGCTGTAAGTCCAGCTGGTCCAGCACCAATTACCACACAATCATACATTGTTTGCCTCCTTAAGTTTATCATATTCATGCCAAAACACTGGCTGAGTGTCAAAATTTCGCTTTATAGCAAAGCCTACTATTCCTAATAAAATCATAATAATAGATACTACTTGAGCAATTTTTAATGTTCCTAATATAAGTGCATCAGTACGCATAAATTCTATAATAAAACGTCCCACACCATACCATACTAAATAAAAGAATAATGCATCACCTAATTGATATTTTTTATAAAATTTGCGAAGTAGTAAAATTAGGATAAATCCAATTAAATTCCAAATTGATTCATATAAAAAAGTCGGTTGATAATAACCTGTTGCTTCTACAATGCCTGGATTATAATCATCAATGTACATTTGATTGACAATGAAATTAGGTAGAAAAGATTTTAACCATATTCTTTGTGCGTCAATATCAGGATATCCTGGCACTAAACCTCCATGGGCTTCTTGGTTAAAAAAGTTACCCCAACGCCCACATGCTTGAGCTATTAAAAATCCCGGAGCTACTATTTCAACAATCTTAAAAATATTTATCTTAAGAATTTTACAATATATTATAACAAAAATAGCTGTTGCTAATAATCCACCATGAATTGCTAACCCGCCATCCCCGATGTTCGTGATAATTCCCCAAGGTTCTTCTTTATAATAACTAAAATTAAAAAGACAAAAATATAAGCGGGCCCCAAGAAGTCCAAATATTAGACCTAATGCTAAACCCCAATATAGATATTCTTCTTTAATGTTTAATCTCTTTGACCATCTTATTCCAAAAATCAAAGCAATAATGACACCAATAATAATACATATGGCATACCATCTTATTTCTATATCAATTCCAAATAAAGAAAAAAATATTGAGGATTCTAATGGTTCAATTTCATCATGATCAAATGGTATAATAGCTAGGTTATTAAAAACCCAGTTATTCATTCTTTTGGCCTTTTTTTACAATGCTATCCAATTTTTCAACAAATTCTTTAGCAGCATTACGACCAAAACTTTTTAGTCGCCAGTTCATAGCAGCAACTTCAACTAAAGTAGCTAAGTTTCTACCAGGCATTACATATATGGTCACTTTGGGAATTGCAATGTCAAATAACATTTCTGTTTCTTGGTCAATTCCTAGACGATCGATTTTCATACCTTCTTCCCATTTAACCAAATCAACAATTAGCATAACTCTTTTTTTACTTCTAAAAGCTTTAACTCCAAATAAATCAACTACATCAACAATCCCAAGTCCTCTTATTTCCATTAACTTTTCCGTTAATTCGGGAGATGAAGCCATTACTTCTCCTGTATCTTTTCGAACCAAAATTACGCTATCATCACTGACTAAAGCATGCCCTCGATTTATCAACTCCAAAGCCGTTTCACTTTTACCAACAAAACTTCTTCCACGAAGCAAAACACCAACACCATTTATATCAAGCATGACTCCATGAACGCTTTTCTTTTCAGCAAGTTCCTCATTCAAATAATTTCCTAGTGCTCCAATTAATGGAGTAGTCGTCTGCTTAGATTTTAATAAAGGTATTTTATATTTCTCAGAATTTTTTATAAAAATTTCAGGAATATCCAAAATATGAACTGTGAAAACAAAAGCAGGTGGATTATATAAAAATAGTTTATCTACTCTACTAGCTTGTTCCTCAATAGATAGCATTAAAAAAAGATTCATTTCTTTTGTACCGATTACTTGAATACGTGTTGATTCATAGAAATCAAAATAATCCGAATAAATTTCTACACCTGGGCGCGACATCATTGAGCGTGTAACTTCGTGATCTAAATATTCTTCTCCGCAAATAACTTCCATATTTAAAGCTTTTACACAATCTTTAATGGTTATTTTTTCTTTCATTGATTTTTCTCCTTACTGATTTTAATAACATGCTTTTTATAATACTTTTTAAATAAGTGCGAACGACAAATATAATAACAAAAAAAATCAAAGCTAGCCCTATATTACCAATTTTTATAAATATAGGCAGAACCATCGCAAAAACAAAAGTGATACCTATAGGAATAAAATTGGATAATCCAAAGGTCCTAATTACTAAAGTTGGAAAGAAATAAAATAATATTAGAACTATTATCATTTCTATTCCTGTCAAATATAAGCAATAAAAAAATAAATCTAGTATACTTGTCCAACCTAAAACGCCCATTAATCCATTTAAACCAATTATTAAAAAGCAATTTAAAAATAAAGTCATTAAGGCTTCAATTGTAAAAGTCCTAGGGGTATATTTAGGGGCACGAATTTTTATAACGCGCATTCCTCCATTCCCAGTTTGTTCTTTCATAGCCTCAATTAAGCGCTGCATTTCTTCTTCTGCTTCTTTCATTTCTTTATCCCTGCTATTTATTTTTTTATCATTTATTTTGGGATCAATTACTTCATTTTCTTTATCATCATTTTGTGTGTTTTTATTTTCATCCATATTAATACTCCTAACCATCCTAATAGCAAGCCTAATGAATTTAGAATTATATCTACTATGTCAAACAGACCACGATTGGTCAACATTTGTATTAGTTCTAAAATAATAATAACAAGTATTCCTAAATAGATATATTTTCTAAAAAAATATCCCATTGGCATATAAATAATAATATTACCTATGACATTTATTGCTACAATCTTATTAGTAAAAAGATAAGTCAACCAATCCCATAAATAGAAATCCAAGCTATATCCACTTTTGCTTGTGCGTGATAATAAAATAACCATTAACCAAATTATATATATAATACCAGCAAAAAAAGGTTTATTAAAAAACAATGGATAGCTCATGAGTAAATATAAAGCTATTAATATATATATTGCATAATCGAAAAAAACATTTAATTTATTAACAATTTGAATTATAGTTATTGTATATATAATACCTATTACAATATATAATATTAAATATAGAACCATTTGTTTATTTTTATTTATTATCATGAATATTATAACACACTTTCCTTTTTTTTTCATTAGTATTATTAATTTTTGAAACTTTGTTTAGCATATATTTATCTATACTATTATTTGCTAACTATTTAATATTATCAATTTTCTTATTAGAATATTCAAAAATAATTTTTTTATTTATATTTGATATCTATTTACTCAGACATTATTTCCTATAACATATACTGTTATTATATTCTATAAAACTTAAAAAAATTTTTCTAAATTTATAGATATATAAAAAGCAAGTTTATACAACTTGCTTTCCAATTACATTATAACTTTCTTTAAAAACCTTCCCGTATGACTTTCAGGACAATTGGCAACTTCTTGTGGTGTTCCACTACATACTATTTTTCCACCACGATATCCTCCCTCTGGTCCTAAATCAATTATATAATCCGCTTGCTTAATAACATCTAGATTATGTTCAATAATGATTACGGTAGCTCCTTGGTTAACAATATAATGAATTACTTCAAGCAATTTTTGAATATCATATGAATGCAAGCCCGTAGTTGGCTCATCAAGAACAAACAATGTTTTGTCTGTTATTTTCTTATATAGTTCACTAGCCAGTTTTACTCTTTGTGCTTCACCACCAGATAATGTTGTAGCACTTTGCCCAAGTTTCATATATCCTAAACCAACATTTTTAATTGTATCAAGTTTGTTTTTTATAAGAGCATTATTAGCAAAAAATTCACAGGCTTCATCAATTGTCATTTCTAAAACATCATATATATTTTTACCTTTGTATTTCACTTCTAAAGTTTCACTATTATATCTTGTTCCATGACATTCTTCACAGGGAATATATACATCAGGTAAGAAATGCATTTCAATACGAATAACACCATCACCCCAACACTTTTCACATCGCCCGCCTTTAACATTGAAAGAAAAACGACCTTTATTATAACCACGAGTTTTTGCTTCCATTGTTTCTGTAAAGACATCACGGATATGATCAAATACCCCTGTATATGTAGCTGGATTGCTACGAGGTGTACGCCCTATCGGAGATTGATCTATTTCAACAATCTTTTCAAGATTCTCTAAACCAGTAATCTCATCACATTTTCCAGGAATAACTTTACTACGATATAGTTTCTTTTGTAAAGCTTTCACTAATATCTCATTAACTAAAGTTGACTTACCACTACCACTAACACCAGTAACAACAATTAGTTTTCCAAGGGGAATTGTAACATCAAGATGATCTAAATTGTTATGTGTGGCGTTTTTTATTATAATATTTGAACCATTACCAGTTCTAATATTTTCAGGAATGGGAATAACCCTTTTACGAGATAAATACTGACCTGTAATACTATTATCATTTTTCATAACTTCCTCTGGTGTACCTGCAGCCATAACCATTCCGCCATGAACACCAGCATAAGGTCCAATATCAATTAAGTAATCAGATTGCATCATTATTTCTTCATCATGTTCTACAACAACTAAAGTGTTTCCTAAATCACGCATTTCTTTTAAAGCACTTATTAACCTCTCATTATCTCGTTGGTGTAAACCGATTGATGGTTCATCAAGCACATATAAAACCCCTGTTAAATATGATCCAATCTGAGTAGCCAGTCTAATGCGTTGACTCTCACCACCAGATAATGTTGCTGCTGCTCTAGATAATGTCAAATAATCAAGTCCAACATTAATAAGAAATTGTAATCTTTTATTTATTTCATCTAAAATCATATGAGCAATTTTCAAATCACTTTCGCTATAAGTAATATTATGTAAATACTCAAAAATTTCAACAATTGTCTGCTCGGTCATATCAATAATATTTCTTTCACCGACAACAACACTTAAAGCAACTGAAGAGAGTTTCTTTCCATTACAAACAGGACAATCAGTATCAGCTAAAAAAGAATTATAATATTCTCTTGAAAAACTAGATGAAGTTTCGCGATATCGTCTTTCTATTAAATCAGCAATACCTTCAATACACTGCGTTTTTTTAAAAGTATTCATTCCTCTTGAAGTAATCTCGTAACTAATCGGTTCTTTAGATCCATGAAAAATAACATCTTTTTCAAAATCGCTTAAATCTTTAAATGGAATATTAGGATTAATATTATACTGATTAAGCAATATTTCAAAAGTTTGCCATTCAATATTTTCAGTATCAACAATGTTTTTAAGGTAACGAATTGCTCCTTCTTTAATGGTTTTTGTATCATCTGGAACTAATAAATCAACGGATATTTGTTGAAGAAAACCAAGCCCTTTACATTCATTACACGCGCCAATTGGTGAATTAAAAGAAAACAAAGTTGGTTCTAAATCAGGAATAGAAAAATCACAATATGGACAAGCCAGATGTTCACTGAACATTATCTCTTTTCCATCTACATCAATAACAACCCTTCCATTCCCAAGTTTCAAAGCTACTTCTAATGAAGAATATAAACGACTTTTAATATCATCTTTAATCTTTAAACGGTCGACAATAACTTCAATATTGTGAAATTTATTTTTATCAAGTTCTATATTATCATCTAAATCATATATTTCACCATCTATACGAACTCTCGCAAAACCATCTTTTTGTAATAATTCAATGGTTTTTTCATGACGACCTTTAGCACGTATAGCAACTGGGCCCATAACAATTATTTTTGTATCTTCTGGATTTTCAAGTAAACGATCACACATTTGGGCAACAGTTTGCGCGGATATTTCTATATGATGCTCTGGACAAAAGGATTTACCAATTCTTGCATAAAGTAAACGCAAATAATCATATATTTCAGTCACAGTACCAACCGTTGAACGTGGGTTCTTATTAGTAGTTTTTTGGTCAATAGAAATTGATGGTGATAACCCTTCAATTGAATCCACATCTGGTTTATTAGCATTGCCTAAAAACTGACGAGCATATGCAGACAAGCTTTCAACATATCGTCTTTGCCCTTCAGCATAAATTGTGTCAAATGCTAATGATGTCTTTCCACTTCCTGATACTCCTGTCATTACTGTCAATTTATCTTTGGGAATTTTTATATTAATATTTTTTAAATTATTTTCTCTGGCGCCTTTTACAATTATATATTTTTGCATTACTTACACATCTCCAAAAATTCCTCTTCGCTAATTATTTTAATATTCAAAGCCTCTGCTTTATCTTTTTTACTACCAGCATCACTCCCAGCAACCACAAGCCATGTTTTTTTGCTGACTGATGAAGTTGCTTGTCCGCCATGTTTTTCAATTAAAGCGGTTGCTTCTTCTCTTGTAAGTGTTTCAAGCTTACCTGTCACAACAATACTTTTATCTGCAAAGCGTAGTGTCGAACTCTTTTTTTCCATAATAGGATTAATTCCCATATTTTGTAAGTCAATAATCAATTTACTATTTTCTTCTATAAATTCAATAACACTTTTAGCGATTGCTTCACCAACTTCTTTTATACTTAATAAATCCTCATATGTAGCTGACATGAGACTATTTAAATTCAGATATTGTTGTGCTAATAATTTAGAAACTTTCGTACCAACAAATCTAATACCTAAAGAAGCAATAAGTCTATCTAAAGAATTGTTTTTAGAATGCTCAATATTGTCAAGTAAAGTATCTACACTCTTGATACCTAGCCCATCAATCTGAATTAATTCATTACGATATTTATTTAAATTATAAATATCAATAATGCTTTTTACATAGCCCATCTTATAAAGCATTTCCATCATTTTCTCTCCCAGTCCTTCAATATCCATACAAGGTCTAGAGGCAAAGTAAATTAAACTGGCTACTTTACGACCATCACAGTTTTTGTTTAAACAAAAATGTAGACTTTCATTTAGGCGACGAGATAATGGTTGTTGACATATAGGACAGTTGTCAATCATCTTAAATGGCAATAAGTTAGGGCGTCGTCGAGTTATATTGACAGAAACCACTTCTGGAATTATCTCTCCAGCTTTTTGAACAACAACAAAATCACCAATACGAACATCTCTATCAATACAAAAATCCTCATTATTCAAAGTAGCTCTTTGAACTAAAGACCCAGAAATCAGCACTGGCTCTAATACTGCATTAGGAGTGATGTTTCCAGTTCTACCAACCGTGTAAAAAATGTCCAATAGTTCTGTCTCCACTTGCATAGCCGGAAACTTAAAGGCAATTCCCCATTTTGGTGCTTTCACAGTATAACCTATTTTATCGTATAAAGCAAATTCATTAACTTTAATGACAACTCCATCGGTATCATAATCTAAATTGTGACGTTCGTTTTGCCACTTTTCTAAATAGGCAATAATGTCCTTGGCATTTTGACATAATTCAAAATGTGGGTTAACTGCAAAACCTATATCTCTCAAGTAGTTTAAAGCCTCGACTTGAGTCTTTATGTTATATTTCTCTGGATTGACTAAGATATAATTAAAATTATCAAGTTCACGTTTTTTTGTAATATTACTATCTAACTGACGAAGTGAACCACCAGCAGCATTACGACAGTTTTTAAATAACTCTAAATTTTGTACTTGACGTTCATCATTAAGTTTTTTTAGGATTGAACGTTTCATATATACTTCGCCTCTAACTTCCATCTTAGAATCTCCTTCTAAAATTTTAGGAAGTGAGCTGATTGTTTTTAAATTATTGGTAATATTTTCTCCAACTAAACCATCCCCTCTTGTAGCGCCATATGATAAAAAACCTTTATCATAAGATAATGATACAGCAATTCCATCAATTTTCAATTCACAAACATATGTTGGTTTTAATCCCATATTTTCAATATGATTGCAAAAAGCCTCGACTTCTTGATAATTAAATATATTACCTAGTGACAACATTGGGTTAGTAAAAACAATCTTCTCAAGGCTTGTAGCTGGGGTATAGCCAACTTTTTTTGTTGGGGAATCTGCAAAAGCATATTCTGGATATTCCTTTTCTAATTGTTCCAAATTATGTAGTAAACTGTCATATTCGAAATCACTTACTGAGGGTTTGTCAAGCTCATAATATTCGTAACGATATTTATTCAATGTTTCAGTTAAACTATAAATTTTCTCTTTTATGGATTTCATAATAACCTCACTATCAATATAATATTATACCATATTTCAACAATTTTTGAAACACAAGAATATAATAAATTAAAATACTTTCCAAGGAAAGTATTTTAACTGCTATCATTATTAGAAAGGACATTGTTATTTATATTATTCTGGTCAGTTACTCGAACATAACGATTTTTAAAGAAGGTAATAATACCCAAAATTATTGGTATTATGAAGGCAAAAAACATAGCCACATAGCAATAATATTTTATAAAATTGTTGATTTCTGATAAACTATCAAACATAACAATTGCTAAAGCATACATTAAAAGTACATATGGCAAGTAGACTTTAACCTCTTTTTTTATATTAAAGCAACTTTTCATAGCTAAATCAATAGAATAAATAATTATAATAGTTTTCATTAACTCTGCACAAAAGAAGACTCCTGAACTTAGTGCTTCAATATGTGCAATAAAGCGCATAGCATCTAGAATGGCAACTGCTCCATAATATGGATAATCAAGAATTTGAAAATATTCTATACCAATTGTACCTACTGTATCTAAAATAATAATTAATAATAATACTACTGCTAAAGGGATTGAAATAGTAAACAAACGATTTTTCTTTTTAGAATTCTCTACTGAACAAAAAATATTAAATAAAATGAATGATTCACCGAGTGGACATACGACCCACAACATAACATTTTCCCAAAACTCTGATTTATAATAAGGTATATAAGGCTGCAAATAAAAAACTTGAAAATTTTTTAAAGAAATAATAGCTAAAAAAGCTATCATAACAATACTTACAAGTAAAGTAACTTGAGCGACTTTTCCAATAACTTTAAGACCACTTTTTAATAAATATCCAACCATAATAAAAGCGAATATTAATAAATAAAATTGTGTTTGATTTAAAACATTAATATTTACAGCAAAATCCAAATAGCTAAATGCGGATGAAGTTACCATATATATAAGAAAAAGAATATATAATATAAGAATTATCTTGGCTATAAATCCCCACATGGTTTGGCTAATGATTTCAAATAAATTTTTACCAGGATGCTTTTTTAAAAGATATTGATATAAAAAGAGAAAAGGTAAAACAATAATGAAGGCTAATATTAGGCTTTGATATGTATGATGTTTCAAATTTCCGATAGTTGATAAAGTGGTTTCTAAGGTAAATAATAAAGTCAGACATATAGCATGACGCGTTTTAATTTGTTCCATTTTTAATGCCTCTAAAATATTCAATTATCATATTAATAGTCGGTAAAGAACCTCTAAAGAAAAATAATCCAATACTAAAAATAACAAGACTTAAATAAAAAAGTGATAGCCATTTATGACTTTTATATATACTTTTCAGTTCATATAAGCAAAAAACAAATGCGATTATGACAAACATATTGACCTCACATTCCCCGGCCAGTGACGCCGGACGTACGTATATTAACATTAGTATTACATACTATTTCAATATTTTTAAAATGTTCTAAAAAATTATCTTCTACTTTACGATAAAAACTACCATTTTTACGATACATTAAAAACTCACAACCTATGACATCCAGTCCGTCGCTCTGATATTTTTTTATAGTATCAATAACAACTTTTTCTATTTCTGTTTTTATCTTCAATTGCAATTTTCTAATTGCTTCTGCACTTTCAAGATCTATATTTGTATTATCCATAAAATTAACGTCAATACCTATATCTACATTCAGTTTATTGATATTTTCATATTTCAAATCTGAACTAATCCTTTCAATTTCAAAAGTCAGTTCATCAGACAAATGTGCAGTTCCTTTTATGTCAAACCCCCAGATTAACTGTAAAACAATAATATCAAGGGCGTCTGCATAAGCTGCTAATTTATAACCATCAAAAATAGCCCCACCATCAATATATAGTTTATCCTCCTCAAGAGTCACAATAGGCATCACCAATGATATCTTGTCCATCAATAACATATTAACTGAATGGTGAAATCTATCGATTGCCCAAACCCCAGCTATTGTGGGAACCTTATTGATAGACTCTAATAAACTTAATGAAATTATGGGATACGCATCTTTATTTTTTAGTTCGAAAATTTCTTTAGCTGTTTTTTCTTTAGCAACCATTGTATAAACAGAAGATCTAATATGAGGATTAGAAACAAAATAAGATATCGTTTCTTTTAATTTTTCTTGAGCTAATTTTTCCCCAAAAATAATCATTACGCAATGGTTTAAAAAAACTTCTAGCGGATAATAATATTTCAAGTCATTCATTGCTACACTTAAATTTTCATCCTCAACTGTTATTATTGAACTTTTCTGATCAGTTGTCTTTCCGCTTTCTTCCATTAATATTTCTAATGTTATTTGGTATTTATTATTTTCATAATCTACTCCTATACCAGCAGCTATTGCATAATCTTCTATTTCTTTATAAATACATCCACTGCAGAAGATTGTTAAAAGGAAACATAATATTAATAAACTATTTTTCATTCGCATTTGGTAACCTCGCATAAGTTTGAGAATATTTTTTTAATTTTACTGGCATTATATCCTTTATATAATCTTCGCCAAATGATTTCAAATTTAAGAAATATGTTAGACATAATATAAAACCAATTAGGATACCTTGAATCCCTAGAAACGAAGCTAAGAAAATGAATACTAATCTTAATAATAATTGAAGGCCACTCAGTTTGGGATTAACTAAGGCTGTGACTGATGAAACGGCAACAATAATAACCATGCTCATACTAATGAGCCTAGCCTCAACTGCAGTTTGACCAATTATTAGGGCACCAACAATGCTCAAAGCCGATCCCAACATTGAGTTTGTCTTGCTACCAGCTTCTCGCAGAATTTCATATATACCAAGAAAAATAATGCATTCAACGGTTGTAGGAAAAGGCACTCCCTTCCGTGAAGCAATAATACTCATAACCAGTTTTGATGGAAGAATCTCTTGATGATGTATTATTAAAGCAATATATAGGGCTGATATAAGAATAGTAATCGAAAAGCAGACAAAGCGAATTATTCTATTAATAGTTGCATACACATAATTGACATAATCATCATCAAGTGTTTGAAAATATTCTTTAAAGGTAAATGGTAAATATAAAGACACAGGACTACCATCGACTAAAATAACAATTTTTCCTTGCATTAACTTTTTGCAAGCTTTATCCGGCCTTTGTGTATCCCCAATTAACCCAACAGGCACGAATTTTCGCTCAACAAGTTCTTCCTTTAAATTATTAGCATCCAAGACTATTGTTTTTTTTACTTCTTCTATTCTTTTTTGAACCATCTCTAGTGCATGATAATTAACAATTCCATCTAAATATAATATAGCAATCTTTGCATGATTTATATCATTTAGTTCAATATATTTGACTTTTAAAAGTTTGTTTTTAAGGTGATTACGTATTAAGGTAATATTTACTATCAAATTCTCTAAAAAGCCATCTCTTGGTCCCTTAACCGTTATTTCACTCATCGGCTCAGCAATACCACGGATAAATGGTTTACGGGTATCAACAATATAAATATCATTATTATTGGGAAATAGAATTATTGTACTGCCTGTTAATAAACTATTAGTGACCTTATCTAAGTCCGTTTCTTTTTGAACCTTTGGGTTGGTAATAAAGACATCCTTACCCATATTCTCTTTCAAAGGTTTCACAATTGTTTCCGATATTTTATCAGTATCAGATATACCATCTAGAAAAAATAATTTACAAAATATTTCTTCTGTTCCTGGTTTTAATATATCTAGATGAAGGAGTGTTTCATCATTAGCAAATGTTTTTTTTATAAATTGTTCTCTTGTATCAAAATTATTCATATTTTCACCTATTGTTAGTATTTACAAAACTTTAGTGATTATGTAAAAATTAAAATCAAGATTTATATATTAACAACAAAACAACTTGATAATTATTAAAAAAAATAGTATAATAATTCTAATAAGTATAGGAGTATAATATGAACACAACAAAAATGATTATTAATATGGAAACTGGATTAGCTAGAGTAAGGGGAAATCAAAATTTTTATTTCAAACTTTTAAATATGTTTTTAAGTAGCGAACAATTCACAGAATTTGAGAATGTATATAATCAAGGTGATTTTGTGCATGCTGGTGAAGTCATGCATGCTATCAAAGGGATGGCTGCTAATTTATCACTTGATTTATTAACAGATTCTGCTACTGAACTTATGAACTTACTTCGCTTAGGAAATGATGATCCTCAAAAGGTCAAGGAATATCGAATCATATTAGAAGATACGATAAATACTATTAAAGAGACAATCAAATAAATATGAAAAGGATTCAATGAACAAGTACGTTTTCAAATACACTTGTTCATTGAATCCTTTTTATTAAATTATTTTTTCAATTTTTTTAGTATCAAAAGCGGCAATTTCTTTTTCATGCTTATACATTGTTTCCAGTAAAACTGGATTGAAGGTCCCACATTCATTATTCAAAATCATATGGATGGCCTCATCATGAGTGAAACTTTTTTTGTAAACTCTTGGACTAGTTAACGCATCATAGACGTCAACAAGTGAAACTATTTGCGCCCAAATAGGAATTTCTTCACCAACAAGCTTATCCGGATACCCTCGTCCGTCATAACGTTCATGATGAAAACGACATATTTCATAACAATATTTATAAAATTCCAAATCATCAAAATATCCCAAACTATCTAAAATTTGACAACCAATCATAGAATGAGTCTTCATAATTTCAAATTCTTCATTAGTCAACTTACCAGGTTTCAATAAAATATTATCAGATATTCCGATTTTACCAATATCATGTAATGCAGAAGCATTAGAAATAGCTTCTATTTGATCATCAGACAAATGATAATCCTCTTTTAAATAACCTAAAAAGAATTTAGTTAGAACACGAACTCTTTTAACGTGTTCACCAGATTCCGAGCTACGAAATTCAACTGTTGTACTTAAAGCATCTATTAAAAAAAGATTGGTTGCTTTGATTTTTTTTTCTTGTTCGGCTAGTATAGCTTTTTGCTCAGCAACTCTTTGTTCTAAATTATTTTTATATGTATATAAATCCATAACATTTTCAACACGCCTATAAATTATCTCAGCATTAAATGGCTTTCTAATCATATCAGAGGCGCCAAGTTCATACGCTCTTAACGTACTTTCATCATCATCTGTTCCAGATATTATTATAACTGGGATTTTTTTTATCATATCATTATGATTCATTTGTTGAAGCACTTCCATACCGTTCATAACTGGCATAATGATATCTAAAAGGACTATCTTAATGTTCTCTTGTTCCATATCTAAAATTTCTAAAGCTTTTTTTCCATTTTCAGCTTCTAAAATTTCAAAAAGACCATCAAATAATTCTCTTAAGACTAACCGATTAATCGCGACATCGTCAACCACTAATATTTTATTTTTATTTTTATTGTTATTTGTCATAAAAAACTCCTTTTTATATAAAAATAATCTTCAAATATTCCTTTTTATACTTAATACAACTAACATTGAGCATTGAATATCCTATATATTATACAACAATTTGTAGCAAAAATCAATGTTTTATCTTTTTTTTATTAATTATTAATATTTCTAGTTTTTTTTGTTAAATTGTTTAGTAATAAAGCAATCTCTTGAGGGGAGTCTTGAAAATCATTTTCCACCCATTTTTTTATAACTCCAACACTTCCGCTTGCTACATATTCATATATATATCCAAGGGTTTTACTATCTTTGCTTTTTAATTGTTCTTTCCATTGTTTTTCAATGATACCATATGGTAAATACATAATTTTGCTAATAAAATCTTTATTACCATTTTCACCAAAAAGAACACGACATATGTCAGGATTTTCTGATATTGTTAAGCAAATCTTTTCTAACACTATAATTGAGTTACTTAAATCGTTTGGATTACGAATAGCATTAGTGATTTTCTCATATAGTTCTCCTTCAATAGTAGATAACAAATCATAAATATCATAATAATTGGAATAGAAAGTTGTGCGATTAACATTCGCTTTTTCACAAATATCTTTTACTGTTATTTTATTTAATGGCTTTGACTCAAGAAGTTCCAAAAAACTTTTGCGGATAATCATACGAGAATATTGCTTTTTGCGATGTAGATTGTTTTCAATCATATTTCCTCCTATTTATCATTTTTTAAAAATTTGTCGAATAAAAAACATTATTTAATAAACTGTTGTTTTTAAGACATATCTAATTAATTTGATGATTGTTTTTGCTTATTAATCATATTATACTATATTCATCAATTAAAATCAACATGTTGTTGATTTTAATTAGATAAAGGAGAGTATATTATGAAAAAAATTATTGATTTTATAGTTGATAAACGGAAATATATTTACTTTATATTTCTTGTTTTAACTGTTCTTTGTGCTATTGCTATTCCTTTTGTAAAAGTTAATTACGATACTACAAAGTATTTACCATCTGATAGCAAAACCATGCAAGGCATGACAATTTTAGAAGATGAATTTTCCAGCCAAGGAAATATTACGTTAATGGCAACTGATATTTCTTTAACCAATGGATATGAGTTGAAGAAACAAATTCTAAAAATTGAAAATGTCAGTAGTGTTTTTTGGCTTGATGATATTATTTTAGAGTTAAAACCAATGTATGCTCCAACTATGAGCAATGAAGAGTTTTTTTATTACTTCATAAATCTTTTAGAAAATAGCAGCGAAACTATTGACCCACTTATAACTGCACAATTAGTAACTTTTTACAAAGATAGCACAGCTTTATATCAAATCAATTTTGTTGACTCTGCTTATGAGAAAACTACTATTGATGCAATTAGAGCTATTAATAATTTAGGCGACTTTGCTTATGCCGGAAATGGGGCTACCGCTTATGCAACTTTTGAAAATACTCAAAAAGAAATAATACAAGCGGCAATTATTGCTATACCTCTAATTATTATTGTTTTATTACTTGCAACTTCTTCTTTTTTCGAACCAATCCTATTTTTCATAATAATAGGTGTTTCCATATTATTAAATATGGGTAGCAATATTCTTTTAAAAGATGTTTCTTATTTAACTCAATCACTAGCTGCCCTATTACAATTAGCATTGACAATGGATTATCTAATATTCTTATTGCATAAATATAAAAATGAATTAAAAGTAGTAAATGATCCTGTTATTGCCATGAAGACTGCTCTTAGGAAAAGTTTTTCACCAATATCTGCTAGTTCATTGACTACCATTGCTGGTTTTATAGCTTTGATGCTAATGAAAAATCACATTGGACTTGACATGGGGATTGTTTTAGGAAAAAGCATTATAATGAGTATGCTTAGCGTGTTTCTACTTATGCCTGGTTTAATTATTACATTTAACAAGCCTTTAATAAAGCTTGAACATCGTTCATTATTAACGATACTTAAATCAAAAAATAACAAAGAAACAATTAATCGTTCTTCACAGATGTTTAATCTTCTAAAGTCAACACGATTTGTTTTACCATTTATATTTATTGCTCTATTAATTCCAGCATGTATTCTTCAAAGTCAAAACACTTTTTTATATGGAAACTATTCAATTTCAGCTGCGGAAGATTCTGAATTAACAAAAGATCGTGAGGCTATTGAAAAATCTTTTGGATCTACTAATCAACTCGTTATTCTTTTGCCGAAAACCTCTATTCAAGAACTACCTCTATCAGTCAAATTATCTCAATATGATAAAGTAATTTCCATACAAAGCTATTCCATGCTTCAACTTGGGTATGGGGAAATGCTTCCATTGTATGCGCAAAAGCTTTTTTTAAGTGATAATTATTCACGCATAATTATGACAATTGATTTAGATGAGGAAGGCGAAGAGACTTTTGAATATATCGAAAAGTTAGAACAATTCTTAAATACTGAAATAGATAGTGAATATTATTTAATCGGTGCTAGTTCTAGTGCCTATGAATTAAAGCAAATAGGTGAGAAAGACAATATAATTATTACTATTGCTACTATAGTATTTATTTTTATCATTTTGGTTTGTACATTTAAATCTATAAGTATACCTTTCATTTTGCTATTTTGTATTGAGGGAGCCATTATGATAAATATGGCTATTCCAAGAATCGCTAATAACCCGATTGTATTTATGGGATATTTAATAGTTATGGCTATCCAAATGGGAGCAACTATTGACTATGGAATATTACTCACAAATAATTATGTGAAAAATAGACAGTTATATAGTAAGTTTGAAGCAATGCGAAAAACATTAAGTGAATCCTTCTTATCAATATTAACTTCGGCAACAATTTTGATTATTATTGGATATGCTGTGGGAATATCATCATCACTCCCAGCAACATCAGTAATTGGCACTGCTCTTGGTAGAGGAGCATTATTATCATTTGTCACAATAATGTTATTACTACCAACGCTGTTGATGATTTTTGATTCATTAATTAAAATAACTACATATAAAAATTATTTCATTGAGTAACTAATTAATCATTATCAAATTATTTTAAAAATATAAACGGATATACATAACTATTCATCAGTTACTAGTATATCCGTTTTTCTGCTTTGCTTTTAAAGTATCCAATATTGTTATTCTATACAAAAGGAGTAGATGAAAATAAGACATCTTGTAAGAGATGTCTTATTTTATATGTTTATATTTCATTTGGAACGCAATATTATTTTTTGTTATTAAAATTAATGATTAATGACTTTATTTCTGAAGTAATATCTTCAGGTAAAGATTGTGGATATCCTAAAAAGTATCCTTGTGCATAATCGCAGTTTATACTAATTAAAAATTCCAATTCATCCTGAGTTTCAACACCTTCAGCAATAGTAATGATTCCTTTGCTTTTTGCAAAATCAATAATATTGCTTACCATTTGTTGGCGATCTTTGTCGGTATTAATATCCCGGACTAATTCCATATCAATTTTAACATAATTTGGTTTTGTTTCTAAAAGTAAGGTTTCACCATTATAACTAGTACCATAATTGTCCAAAGCCACTTCGCTATTCCAACTATATACTAAATTACGCTTTTGATCTAAAAATACTTTCATTGATTTGTCGTAATCAGCAAATTCAACAACAATATAAGGCAATATATTTTTATATCTTTCTTCAATATATTTACCATCTTCTATACTTAGACATTGGCTGGCAATCGAATTGATAAATATTTTCTTACCTTTAAAATCATTTAAATATTTCTCATATTTTTCAAGTGTTTTAATAATCGTTAATCGCTCAATTTTGCCTAATTGAAACTGAATTTTTGCTAAAGTGATTATTTCTTTCGGACTTCTAAACGCCGGAATTAATGAACGCATCAGAGATTCATATCCAAAAATTGTACCGTCTTTCAAATTAACAATTGGTTGTAAATGAAAATCAACCAATTCATTTTCAATAAGATTATTTAAATCTTCTCTGTTTTTCAATAAATATGCATTTTGTTCATATGTAACCGAATCAAATTTTTTAAATTCACCTTTTAAAGAGTTTTTGATTTCATACATAGCAAAATCAGCATATTTCATTAAATCATCCGGATTATCAGCATCTTTTGGATAGCAGCTATAGCCAGCTGAAATACGAACCCGAACAGTAAAGTCAGAAGCTGAACCGATATAAGTATTTAAAAAAGCACGTTGAATTTTTAAAACTTCTTCTTCCGCATCATCGTAATTTTCATATCCATAAAGGAAAATGTAGAATTCATCCCCACTACGACGACCATATAGGCAATGATTGCTATTTGCACAGCAACTTTCAATGGCGCTAGCGGCTTTTCTAATGTATTCGTCTCCCCAATCATGACCATATCTATCATTAATAAATTTCAAATTGTCAAGATCTAACATCACAAAAGTAGCATAGCCTAGTTGCTCAGGCGTTTCGAATAATTTTTCTATTTGATCCTGAAAAGCACGTCTATTATAGATATTTGTTAAACTATCATAGTTTCTTTCTCTAATCAAATTTTCCTTTTCCATATATTCTTTTGTCACATTAACAATTATACCAGTGGAAATATTTTTTGATTTGCTATCAATATATCTAACATCTATCCAATGATTATGACCAAAATTATTTTTATATTTATACGTACACTCTTTATCTGTCTGGCCGATTATATATGGCTCAAGAGAAATAAACAAGGCATTAAATTCTTCAATAGTATATCTACTTTTATTATCAATTTGTAGTATAGTCGAAATATCTCTAGAAGTATATACGATTTTTGACACATAATCATACTCAAATGCAACTATTGGCAAATTCACAAGACCTACTATTTTACTAAGTTTTATTTCCGCTTCAAAAACATTTCGGCTCAAAATCTCAATTGCTCTAGTTAAATCATCAATTTCCCTGACATTAATTTTGTCTAATACCAGCACATTTGAAGGGTTAGCATTTTTTATTTCTTGGGTCAATTGGGCAATTGGTTTTGTAATAATATATGATGAAATTATAACAATAATAATAGCTATTATAAATGATATTGCTATTACAAAATAAATAATTTGTTGCAAAGTATTTGCATATTGGTGTATAAAATCAGAGTTGCATGTTCCTATGACATACCATTGTTCTGCTTCAAAAGGGCCATTAGAGTTATAAATCTTTATTGAATGGAAAGAAACATATACATTTTTTTCTTTGTTCAAATTAATTGTATGGACGTTTTTGATAACTGTATTATTATAATCTTCTAAGGAAGGGGATAAAATATTTTCCACTCTTTCTATATTAATACCAGAAATAATGGCATTATTGATATCATAAGTATTATTATTAAATTTTGTTAAAACATAATAACTATCACTACTATTATTAATCTCTGTATATGGCATCAAATCACATAAATAACTAATACTTATATCTACTCCCATAACACCATAAACTAATCCATTACTATTGACTAAAGGCATTGAATAAGTAATAACTTCAATTGCTTCATTATTTAGATAATAAGGAGAACTCCACCATCCGCAATTATTATATGAAAGCGATGCATTATCCTTTTTTGCTTGAATAGGTTTTGTGAAAAAATGCTGGTCTTCAGTACTACTATTTTTAAAGTCAAATTTAGTTTTTGAATATGATGAACTCAATATTTTATGTTTGTTGACAAAATTATAAGGGGCAACTTCTATGACAAAATTTGAATAATCAGCCATTGCTACTAAAGGATTAGTATTTCTAAAATATAATCCGTATTTGTTTTGATTATCAATATTGCCAAAAACTATAAAAGTTCCAGAAACAGCATTTCTATTTAAAGAATTTAATAAATCCTCAGAAACTTCATTTAAAATTGCCACATTTAAATTAACATCCGATTGCAATAAATCATCATAAGATTTATTTTCACTAATCACGATGTCATCCACTGTCTTGGTAACAGCAGAATATGTAGAATCAAGATTCATCCATCTATTTATAAATTCTGTTTGAATAAAATTGGCGCGGTAACTAACCCGCTCGTCAAATAACTGAATAGTCGATTTATTCAAATTTTTTATTGCTCCACCAATAAGAATGGCACTAGCAAAAAAGATAGTTTGGATAATTAATACTATAAGCATAGTAGTTATTAAATTGGCAAAAATTGTTTTGCTTCTCTTCTTCCTATGTTTTATAAGGGCCATACTCCCTCCTTAATCTATTTTTGTAATTCTATTTGAATTAAACTGAGTAAAGTTTGATACCAAACTTCAAAATTTCCATCCATACATTTTTCAATAGCTTGCTCTTTTGTTAAACCTGCTTTAATTTCTTCTTGAATTAATAAAAGCATATCATCAGCATTTATTAATTCTGACATACTAGCCAGCTTTGTCCCTTGTATTGATACATCTAAAATTTTTCTAATATTAGCACTATTTTTAAATGGTTGAGCAAAATACATTTTATGACTATCAAACATTTCTATAACTACTTCATATGTTCTTAAAACATTATATTTCTGTTTTTCAATAATTGCTCTATTAGTATCATTATCAGGAAGATTAGCCTTAGTCAATGCGTTTTTAATGACTACTTCTTTGATTTTATTATAATCAAGCGAGCTCTTTACAACCGGGATATAGTCAAGAGCAACTGCAATATCAATGTTTCTGTCCACGTCGGATAGATACTTCAAAAAAACAGCAGCGGCATATTCTTTTCTTTCATCGCTTTGACTGACCGCAAAACCAGCACCTTGTAAAATAGCGTATTTTTCACCTTCTGAGAATAATGGAACTGTTGAAATATAGCTTTCAATCGGATATGAACTATCATCATCAATTTTTATTTCATTTGGAAAATAGCCAGCACTAGCTGTTGAACCCACATATGCCTGAATATCACCAATTGCCAAATCATTAGAACGATAGCGTAGATTTGCTTTAAAATATCCATTTACATACGCTACATAATATGTATCATAAATTTTTTTAATCATATCTTTATCAAAATTAAGCGTTGCTGTATTAGTCGCTTTATCAACTGAAAACAATTCTTTATTTAACGATTTAGAATGTAAATAAAACATATTAGCAATCGCATCTCGACCATAAAAAGCTTTTCCAGTATTCTCATAATACTCTTTTGAAAGTTCTAATAATCCTTCAGCAGTGGCAAGTTTCGATAAATCAAAATCATATTCATTTGCATAATTATCATAATCCGTTTTATTTAACATAAATATCTCTGTTGATTTTGCTATGGGAATCAATTTTAGATTATTAGCTTCATCATATCGCCCCTCACTTATGAAAGTATCGACATATTGATTAAGTTCATTTTGAGTAAAATATTTATCTAAACTTGCTACATTACTATATTTTATATCCAAATTCATTAAATCATCAACGTATGATTGAAAAATATTTGGCATTGGTAAAGCTCCTACATTTTCAGACGAAGAATCATTAAGAGCATTAGCTAATTCAACTACGCCATTATATGAGCGATGAACTATACTAATGTTTTTGTCACTTCCTACAGTATTATTAAATTCATTTACTATTTTATTGAAGGCTGTCATTTGCGTATTATTATAGTATGTCCATATTTGCAAATCAATACGATCACCATTTTTTAATAACTTTTCATAACTAGCAATTCTTTGATCGTCTTCATTCAAATTGTTTTTACATCCAGAAATACTGAATACAAAAACAAGTAATAGTAATAATAAAAAAAGTTTTTTAAATCTCATATCTTTTCCCCATTTTCTACAAAATAAATTAAAATTATATATAAGCATATATATTATACTACAAAATAACATTATTAGCAACCAATAAATCTTATGATGACGTTTACAACAAATGAGTTCATTATTTACATATTAATTGTTTTTGAAGCAAAAACATCAATTCTAGAATTAATTAATCATGCCTTTCATAGTTATTCTTAACATGTCATATAATTTATATTTTGTAATATTCAAATTATGTTTTTCTATTTTTAGTTATATAGTTCAAAATATAGAGTTCATTGTAAACAAAAAAGTGCTCAGTCAAACTAATAAACACTTAGTTTTAACTAAACACCTTTAAAAATCATATAGACTAATAAACTAATGCTATTTAATCATATTTCTTTTTGGTAATCTCATAACTAATATTAATAAGTTTAAACACATCTTCAATATTCACTTCGGTTTCAAGAACAATTGTTAACCAATGTTCCTTATTCATATGATAAGCAGGATATATTCCCTTTTGCCCTACCATCAAAGCAATAAGTGGAGGATCGCTTTTTAAAAGCAAAGCATTGATTTCTTCGTTACCACCAATACCCAGTTTTGACTTTGGTATATTAACAATAGCACCATACCATTTTCGACTTGTTTTATGCCTTAAAATTGCATTTGTTGGTGTTCTTGCCCATGGATAATCTGGCTCAGTATTGAAATTTTCTTTCACATATTTAAAAATATCTTCTCTAGTGATCATAATCTCATCTCCATATTTTAGCATAACTATAAACAATTAATACAATTCATAAAAAACTTTTATCTATAATATTAATTATTTTATATTTGATAATCCAATTTAAGAGCAAATTAAACTACTAATATTCTATATTTATTAATTTCTTGTTCTTTCGAAGCATTAGATATTTCACATATTGTTATAATTGTTAGTAATAATAAAGCAAACGGCATCGGACAAAACTCACCTGGATTAACTAATGACATTAACTGAATTCCTAAGAAAGATAGCAATATACAAAAATTAAAACTGTTGCGTTTTTTTAAGACGATTTCCATTCTTATATAAAATTGATGAGCATATGCCACAACTCCGACAAGTCCCATACTTGCGATAACCTGAAATGGTGTACTATGATACCAATGCATAGCTCCTTTTTGAGGTGAGTATAACTCTTCTAACCCCTGATATCCCATCCCCACTCCAAATAACGGATGTTCCAAAAAACTCTGTATGGCATGTATATACATTTTGATACGCGATTCATTAGGGTCTATATCCATCCTGCCAAAAAATGCATTCCGCAATCCTTCATTAAAAACAAGTAATAAAATAATCATGACAATTGTTATCGACACTATTGTTGCAATAAAAATACGATTATAACGGTTGACATAAAAAAAAGAGTATATAATACATAGAACAAATAAAACCGAACCAAAAATCACTGCACCTCTTGATAGCGTTAATACCGTCCCTATAAATAGCAACAAGCCATATAGAATCCATAAGTAACTATATTTAGATTTAATTGATTTATAAAAAGGAAATGGCAAAGTGAATAACATAAAGGTACCCAAATTGTTTTTCCATTGAACATTATAATTATAAACACCTTCTATAATGCTAGGAACGGCGACTGATAAAATCATTATAACTCCCATCAATCCTACAAATAGCATAATATTAGTAATCACTTCGCAAGGGTTATGATTATCATCACATATAATATAACTTCGCAATATTAAATAAAAAAAAGTAAGAATGAAACCTAGACCTAACACATAGTACATATTGATAATAGTAAAATGCTCTCTCAGTGTAATAACTCCAAGTCCGCCAATAAATAAAGCAACACTCACGCCTAACAACATTTTTATTTGTTTTCCAATAATAATTTTCCTTTTGAATAAAATAAAATGTAATATTATACATATAACTATAATTATCGCCAGTGGTATCAATGGAAGAAAATCACTAACCGTTGCTCCATACATTTTGAGCACACTCATACTAACTAATAAAATTGGCAAAAATATTACTAAAAGATCTTCTGTGAGAATTAAGCATATTGAAATAATAATTCCAAAAAATATAAATGATAATATATATGCATTTTCTATAAAACAAAAAATCCCCATAATTGTTTGCATCAGCATAAAAAGAGGGTGAGTTAGAATTTTATAATATTTATTTGATTTTTCTTGCGTTATTAATTTGTTCATATTAAACTCTTCCATTAACAATAATATCATATTTTTTGCAATATTACAATAAAAATCTAATGTTACAAAGATGAATTATTGACAATAAAATAGATTTAAAACAACTATTAGAAACTTAATCAATATTATTATAACAACACAATGTTTTTTAATATTATTTGATAGAAAAATTTTGACAATCTTATGTCAATCATCAAAAAAATCAAATTCTTCTACTCAACCTTACTATACTAAATGAATCGATGAAGAAAATTATGCTCCAATAAATTTGTTTTAATCCTCATTATTATAACCATGGAAATCTATCTCAATTAATTTCATATTACTGTTATGTTGGCAACTGCTTTTTTATAAAATTAAAAAGAGAAAATAGTAACCACAAAATTACTCATTTTCTCCGTTTTTATTAGTGATATTTTACATATCGCCGCCGTTCTCGCTATAACGAAGCAAGCGACAGCGGCGGCGATATACCCGTCTGATTTACACTCGAATTTTATGTGCGTGAAAAACTTAAATAAATCGTATGAATTTTTCAATTATACTATTTCAATATTGCTTATGCCCAATTTAGCCAAATGCTCTTTTAGGCTTTTTAAATCAAGGCTGACCCCGGCTAAATGACTTTCAATTTCATTGAATTTTTTCAAGTTTGCTTCGCGTGATTTTTCGTTATAATCAATATCCGCGATACTGTTGCACCAAATTGTATTGGGCAAAATAGTCTTATTGATGGTCCATAGGTTTACCGAGCAACCGCGGTACAATAGATATTTTATATCGCCGATTTTGTCTGCCGCCTTTATAGTGGCGTCCTCCCATACCGCGTCACTTACTTTGTCGGGTAGGGAAAGTAAAATTACTGCGGAGACATTGCCTTCAATCACCTTACAAAAGACCGCCGCCCTGTGATAATCACCACTTACATAGAAACTATTTTCAAGAACAAAACAATAAACAACCCCATCCGCCGACATCATACTCGATTTCAGTGCGCCTATCACGGATTTACTGTCAATGGTTATTTCTGGATGCTTTACAAAAATTTTACCCTCAAAATATTCGGAAATCTCTTTTATGCTTGTTTGGGCTATTGTTTCAGCTTCCGAAAACTCGGCTACCTCAATAGATCCGCATTTCCACCAGAACGATTTGAATTGACTTTCAAATTCTCTAAACACGGTTTCTAATACATATTTTATAAATGCGTCTTGCGGTACATAAGCCACGATTGAATAATGTTTTACGTCAGGTTTTAAGGCTTTCAGCGCACGATTAACCTCATTTCCGTAATCTGCAAGTATTAAGTATTCAAAATCGCATATACTCGCAAGGTCATTCAGAATGTCCGCCCACAACGCGTCCTCGTCTGCTCCTGTAAATAAAAACATGGGCAACACCGATACGGTGCCTTGCTTAGTAATTCCTGCAAAGGCAAGAACTTCTACGGTATAACCTTTTATACGAAATCGCTGTTTCTGTCCGATAACATATAGAAATTTTTGTCGTTTTTCAGACGGCTCCCCGCCTATTTTCACATATGGTCTTTCGCCCCCATAAAGAAGCTTTTTTAGGGGATGCTTGCTTTTCAATTCATCCTCAATCATTTCTTCCTCCTTGCACATTTTTTGATTTCTGCAAAATAAATAAAAAATCCGAACCGATATCGAGTTCGGATTTGCTTGCTTTTGGTACACCCTTAGGGACTCGAACCCTAGACCCATTGATTAAGAGTCAATTGCTCTACCAACTGAGCTAAGGGTGCATATAAATGACTATAATATTATAACAAAAAAAATATTAAATATCAATACTTTTTATTGTTATAATATAGTCAATATTTTTATTTCATTAATTCCCCATAAACTTCTATATTTCCGCCATAGGCTGCATTTGCTTCATCAGTATCAATATGCATAGCAAGTTTGAAACTAGGATTGACTCTAACAACCACATCACCAAGGATTGTACTACGATATTCGTTGGCAATTTTTATGCTAACAATTTGTTTATCAGAAATTCCTAACGTCTTTGCATCGTCTGGTGTTGCATGAATGTGTCTTTTGGCGACAATCACGCCTTCAGTTATTTCAACGCTTCCACATGGACCAACAACTTTGCAGCCTGGTGTTCCTTTAATATCTCCTGATTCACGAATGGCAATTTCTATTCCTAAAGTACGAGCATCAGTTGCTGATACTTCGACTTGGGTATTGTTTCTACAGGGTCCAAGTATTGAAACGTTGTCAATTGATTTTTTAGGACCAACAATTTGCACTTTTTGTTCACTAGCATATTGTCCAGGTTGAGAAAGCATTTTTTTGATAGTCAATGCCGCATTTTCTCCAAATAAAATTTTTAAATCTTTTTCTGAAACATGCACATGTCTTGCTGATGTTTCAATTAATATTTTGTTGTTCATATTTATACCTCCTATTAAACAACGATAAAGCAATGGAATAACCATTGCTTATTCTTCCTCTACAAAAATTTCTTGATATACTGATTCTGAGTATTTAAATGTTTTCTTTAAATCTTTATCTTTCAACAGATGTTCTTTATGACTTTTTGGCCAATTCATTAAAGCAAGTTCTAAGGCCTTTTCATTATAAGGAATATGAAGTGATAAACTGGATTTTAAAATTGTTGGACAAACATCATAATCGACTGATCTTATGCGGTTAGGATTTATAGCAATAATTGGTTTGCCAGACTTAATAGCATATTCAAGTTGCCATTTAGGAAACTTACGCATACTTTTTAAAGTTTTTGTTAATAGCACTACCACTGCATCTGCCAAATCAATATTTTGTTGAATCTTTTGTTTTAAAATATCATCCGGTGTTTTATCTAGTTCTTTAAAAAAACTAACACTATCATAAAAGTTATAAGCATAATCATTATTTGTCTTAAATTCTTTGAACTTATTATAATACTTAATATCATTTAATGCATCTAGTGCAACATATATTTTTTGTTGATTCATAAGTTACCTCTTTGATTATTTATTTAGCGCTTTGCGCATTAGTGCAAAAGATTGAACAATTTTAAAGCCAGCGCCCATATATATATACCTGGCATGATTATTTAACCCTGTATAAAAAGTCATAAATTTTGCACCATTTTGTTTTGAATTATAAGCTAGTAAAGAAAATAAAGCTTTTCCTAATCCTCTTCCACGAACAGATGATAAAATAGCAATTCCATCAAAGTGGCCACGACCACTTTCCTCGTTCCACATAGCGCCTGTCCACCCTACAACCTTGCCATTTTGAGAAATGATTAAAAATGGATATGGTATTTCTTGTGCTAAATTTGCACGAATAACTTTCTCAAAGTCATAAATGTTTAATTCTTTATAAAAATCTTCCAATCCATAATGTTTATTAGCATCATATAATTCAATAGAAAGTCCGTTTTTTTCATTTTCTTTTAATATATTATTTATTGAATCAGTTAGTTGATAATCTGCAAGCGGTAAATGAAATGCATCTTCAAAACTAAATGATACATATCCTTGATGAAGTAAATAAAAATATTCTGGGGAATTAATTCTAATTCCTGGTGCACATGGATGATCGTGATGGTCAGTATTTGGAATGTACCAGCTATAACAAGATGGTAAATAGTAAGCTGCCTGACTATATTCACATTTGTTATCTATAAAATAATTTTCCACTAATCTAAGTAACTCAGTTCCAATCCCTTGATTTCGATATTGTTTTTTAACTACAACCGCATTCAAATAACCAATTAAACTAGGGTTGTCCGAACGTGATTTACGCATATATCCTATAGAGAAACCAATAACATTATTTTCTTCTTTCGCAATATAAATACCTTCATATGAAAAGTCCGGATTTGTTAATAGTTTTTTTTCATATTCTATAGTGGTATATGGTTTAAAAAACCCATTTGAGGCAACTTCTTCATTCCATAAATAACACATATCTTTTATATCATTTTTTGTACAAATATTATATTTCATTATATCCTCTTTTTTATTTTAAAGTAATTGAACTAGCCCAATCCAAAAACAATGGAATATTTTCATCAAACGAACCAACAGCAGTAACAAAATTGAATAAATAAAAATTTGTATTATCTTCCATTAAAACCATCATATAACCATAATCTGCAACACCATCAGTAGTTGAATAGTAATAGAGATAATAATATGGCTGTTTTTTAGAGTCTCTATGATGTATTTGGACCACATCTGTTAGGCCATTGTCTTCTAATAATGATTCAGTATATTCAAGTAGCGATAGTTCTTTATCAGAATCATTGACTTCTGTCTTTAAAAAGACATTGGCAAACACAGTCTCCGTTTCTGATTTAACACAAAAAACATAACTGCTATGACTACTTTTTTTAAATTCATTTGTTACGGTAATTGTGAAACCTGGACCTTTGAATGTTTTATCTTTTATAGAACATCCCATAAAAAAGAAAGATGCACATAATAAAAATAACAATATTGTTGCTTTTTTCATACTAACCTCGCCATAGTATATTATACCACAAATCAGTAAATTTGTTAAGGAATTTTATCTTCAATTAGATTATATTAGATTATTCTAATATTTTATGGAATGCTAAACGATATGGGTTAGACGTAGTATTATTTTTTAATCTAATAATTCCACAATATTGATAATGAAAATAATTAATTAAGCCTAACATTTCTTCGTTATCTTCCGCCGTATCAATCCTAATATTATAATAGTTATGTTCTAAAACATCTTTCTCGATGTTTTGGAAAAGCATTTTTGCACAACCACGATGATAATATTCCTTCTTAACAGCAACCCTATGAATTACGGCGTAATTTTCATCGTTAATCCATTTTCCATTTATCTGCATATAATTTTCATCAGGTAAGTATGAAACTACTGCAACCGAAACAATAGCGTTGTTGTCCACTACAACATATACATTGTTATACTTTAAATCGTTTTGGAATGTCTCGTAATTTGGGTAGCCATTACTATCTTGCCATTGGCTAGAAGAACGGCTCTTAAATAAATTTTTCGCATCTTTAACAATTTCTAAAATGCCTTCAATATCTAGAAAGTTAGCTTTTCTGACTTTCATCATTTATACCTATTTTATTTTCATAAATTTTATATAATTCCTCTGCTACTTCTTCAATGCTTTTATTTTGAGTATAAACAATATTATCAATATGATGCATTTTATGAAAATCAAATTCTTCCTTATCACCTTCAAGACGTCTATCAATTCCTGGTTGCTTATCACCACGATTAATCATTCTTTGTTTTCTAATATTTTCATCAGCTTGTAAAAAGATAAATAGGGCCTTTGATGATAATCTATCATAATATGTATTTGCACCATTAATATCGACAATCAAAATCTTGCGACCATTTAAATCTTTTATAGCCGTCCCATAATAGTTGTTATGATAAAAAATTGTTTCGATAAATAAATTGTTTTCTTTCATATTTAAAAAATCATCTACCGAGACAAAATGATAATCAAGACCATTTTCCTCGCCAACGCGCATTAAACGTGTAGTATAGGTTACAACTTTTTCAAAGTTGTATTTGTCCATCATTTTTCTGGCTACAACTGATTTCCCACTAGCACTTGCCCCTGTTAATATAATCATATTTCCCCACTTTTATGTTTTATTTTACCATATGGTTCGTCAATAGTAAAGATAGATTTCATTATATTTTATAAAAGGGATTATTATCTCAATAAAATATCGTAATAATCCCTATAAGTATAATTTGTTATTAATTAATTGTTTTTGAATGACGACGTGATAATAATAGTTCTTGTTTTATATCCCATAATTTTTGTGATAAATCAACATAATAGTTATGAGGATTTTCAAAACGAGTAACTTCATCCCATAATGACGCCACTTGTTCTAGGCAATATTTACGCATTTCTTCAATAGTTGGAAGCCTATATACTAGTTTACCTTGTAAAAAAATAGGTTGTAACAATTCAACAGCTTTATAATTTGTTAGTGTTTTGCGTTTCCATGTTGCAAGAGGATCAAACAATTCAACTGGTTCTTTATCATTTAACACTTCATCATGAACCATCAATAAATCCGCTTCTGCTTTACCGCTATCTAATGCATATAAACGATACACTTTTTTAAAATGTGGGGTTGTGATTTTACCAACGTTTTCGCTTATTTTAATACGAGGAATAACTTTCCCATTTTTATTTTCAATTGCGGATAATTTATATACTCCATCAAAGACCGGATCACTTTTAGACGTAATCAATCTTTCACCAACACCAAATGTATCAATTTGTGCCCCTTGATATAATAAATCACGAATGATATATTCATCAAGCGAGTTAGATGCAAAAATCTTACAATCACTAAAACCAGCAGCATCTAGCATTTTACGGCATTTTTTAGATAAATAAGCAATGTCGCCAGAATCAAGGCGAATACCTTTGGGGCGTTTACCTAACGGTATCAAAACTTCATTGAATGCTTTTATGGCATTAGGAACTCCGCTCTTTACAACATCATATGTATCAACTAATAATAAAGCATTATCCGGATATAACACACAATACTTCTTGAAAGCCTCTAACTCATCATCAAACATTTGCACCCAAGAGTGGGCCATTGTTCCACCAACTGGAACTTTGTAAGTGACGTCTGTTTGTACACAGCTTGTACCTCCACATCCAGCAATATATGCGGCTCTAGCCCCTAAAATTGCCGCCTCAGCTCCATGAGCACGACGAGCTCCAAATTCCGTAACAGTTCTTCCTTGAGATGCCCTAACTATTCGATTAGCTTTTGTTGCAATCAACGATTGATGATTTAATTCTGATAAAACATAAGTTTCAATAAACTGTGCCTCAATTGCTTTTGCACGAACCACCATAAATGGCTCATTAGGAAAAATTGGCGTTCCTTCTGGCATTGCATAAATGTCACCAGTAAATTTAAAATCACCTAAATAGTTTAAAAATTTTTGGCTGAATATTTTTTTGCTTTGTAAATATTTTATATCTTCTTCATCAAAATGAAGATTTGTAATATAATCAATGATTTGTTCGAGTCCTGCAACTATTGCAAAACCACCCATATCTGGAACAGTTCTAAAGAAAACATCAAAATAACATATTTGATCTTTCAAGTCATTTTCAAAATATCCGTTTGCCATTGTTAGTTCATAAAAATCACACATCATTGTGTAATTAGCTTTTATTTTCATTTCTTGCTACCTCTATTCTATAATTATGTACAATAAAATTCCTATATATTGTATCAAACTTCCAAACAAAACAAAAACATGCCATATACCATGCATATATTTAATAGGTTTTTTCTTGGAAATTATATACAAAACAGCACCTATTGTATAAATAATACCGCCGGCGAAAATCCATAAAAAAGCCTTTAAATCTAAATGTTCCATGAGTGGCTTTATAACAAGAATGGCACACCATCCCATAAAAATATAGCAAATCATACTTAATACTTTGACTTTATTCATTATAGTTGCATTTAAAACAATTCCAATTATTGCAAGGACCCAAACCAATCCAAAAAGAATCCATCCCCAAGCCCCACTTTTCATTAATGGTCCAAAGCATATTGGAGTATATGTTCCTGCAATGAGCAAAAATATTGAGCAATGATCAAATATTCTAAAAATTCTTTTAGTTTTTCCTCTTGGAAGAAAATGGTATAAAGAACTCATTGAATACAATAATACTAGGGAACAACAATATATAATTATTCCGATTGTTTTATAAATGTTATCTTCTTTACTTGCAAATATTAGTCCTACTACTAAAGCAGCAATGCCCATAACACTACCGATAATGTGGGTTATAGCATTAACTAACTCTTCGGTTTTAGTATATTTCGGTAAGCTTTCTAAATTTTGTTCCATTTATAAAACCTCACTTAATAATTTGAAAGTCAACTTTACTGGGTTATGATCGCTATTAGTAAAATCTAAATCAATAACTTCGACAGCTTCAACTTTAATATTTTTGTTGACAATAAAACCATCAACTATTACCATATAATTTATACCTGCAATATATTCCATATCGGTCGAACGGCATGTTGCAGCGTTTGTTGCAGCAATTACTTGATAATTACTATTCAGAGCAGCAAAATCAAATAAAGCAACCCATTCTGGAAGTTTTTGTTCAGTGATAAATGCTTCTGAAGGATCTGCCAGTTTGTGATTAAAATCACCGCCTACAATAACATAATTGTCCTTTTCATTTTCTAAAAAATCATTCAGCAACCTCATCTGCTCTTTTCTAACCAAACCGCCTTCATCAAAAGCTGACATATGTACGTTTATTAATACCAACTCTTTACCATTCGCAATTTGGTGTCTTGTAACTAGAAAACAGCGATCAAGATCAAATAAATTTGCCATTTTGCTTTCGCTAAGTGGGAATGCATATCGTTTTGCCTCATCTATGTGATATTTGGAAAACGTAGCAATTCCTGACTTACTACTTCCCATCATATCATTAAACGGATAAAGTAAAAAAGCAGTATGAAAATTATTGGCGAAAACATTACTATATAAACTTAGCCTTTCTTGTAAATGAGCAAACTGATTTACTTTATAACTACGTTTTGCTTTAATATCTACCTCTTGACAAAAAACAAAGTCACTTTTTTGTAATGTAAATAATTCACTAAAACTTTCTGTGTTTTCAATAACAACTTCTTTATTAAAAGCCTTAGCATACTTCCCTTTGGTCTTTGTACCATCAAACATTTCTCCTTCGTCCATAAAGAAAGAATATTCAGGAGTGTATGCTCCAAACCCAATATTATACGTTATAACACTATAGGTCATATCTAAATCGATTATTTCATTTTGATTATTATCAATCTCTAAAACTAGATTATCATCAAGACGATAATACTGGACAAAAACATAAACTACATAAATAACAACGGCTAACAAAATAATAGTAATAAAAGTGATTAATGTCTTGATAAGTTTTTTCATTTTATTAATTGTTTAAAACTAGCAGAGCTATAGCCTCTGCAGTCAATCCTTCCAAATTACCAATGTATCCTAAACCTTCTTTTCGTGTCGCTTTTATATTGATATTATGTATATTTGTTTTTAATAACTCTGCGATTTTTTCCGCCATTAAATGCTTATATTTATTTAAATATGGCTCTTCAATGTAAATGATGATATCAATATTATTAATTACATAACCGCACTCAATCATTTTTTCATATACTTTATTAACAAAATAACAGGAATTCATATCTTTATATTGTTTGTCTGTATCAGGAAACATCATCCCTAAATCACCAAGCCCAAGTGCACCTATTATAGCTTCGCTTAAAGCATGTAATACAATATCAGCGTCAGAATGCCCTAATAATCCTCTACTGTATGGTATTGTTATTCCACCTAAAATTAATGGTCTATTATTCACTAATTTGTGAGTATCACTAGAATGGCCAATTCGGTATTGTTGTTTCATATTATCACCTAATAAATATCTTATATAATATAAATCTTCTTTAGTTGTTACTTTAATATTGTCATAGTGGCCCATAACAATTTGGGTTTTAATATCAAAGTTTTTTTCTAATACTTCAACATCATCGTAGTAATCAATATCGCTAGTTTTAGCAAGTCCTTCAATTAACAAGGAACGTTTTACTGCCTGGGGCGTTTGAATTTGCCATACAGTTTTTCTATCTATTGTCTTTTTCACAATACTATTATTTACTTCTTTAAGACAATCCTTTGCTGGTACTCCAAGCGCACTAGCGCCACTTGCAATAGAGGCATCGTACACTTGCATGACATCTTGAACATTAATATTAGGGCGTGCCGCATCGTGAATAATAATAATATCACTAGTTGTTTCTTTGGCTCCCAAAAAAACACTTCTACTTCTCTTATCCCCACCGACAACCACTTTGATGCGGTCATCTTTTAATATTTTAAAATCTTCATAATCTTTTTCATTGACCACTAAAATAATATTTTTACATTCCTTAATACTTTTGAAAATATCAAGTGAATATTGATAAAGTGGTTTATTATTAACTATAAACTTGATTTTATTATATGGAAGTCCTGATCTTAAACCGTCCCCAGCCATTAACAATAGACAATCAAACATTTAATTCACCTTTACTATTTTTGTTTCTGTAATTATATAATTTAATTTTATATCATGTTTTTCTTCAAATTTTACATTTATCAAGCAACTATCTAAAACTATGCCAATTGTTATTCCTTTATATTCTGATAATATTTTATCATAACAACCATAACCATAACCTAAACGGTAGCCACCAAAATTCATTGCCACAGCTGGAATAACGATAGCCTCAATATCATTAATATTCTCGTCACAACTATTAGGCGCTGATATTCCAAAGTAATCATTTGTCATTTCACTAAAACCATAAAAACGTCTAAACGATAAACGAGGATTACAATATGGCAAACAAATTGTTTTTGTTAATGATAGACTCTCAATTAATGGCTTAACATTAATTTCACCAGGTAATGGATTATATAAAGCAATAATTTGATATTTATTTAAAAATAATTTCAAATTGTTTAAAATGCCATCATGCATATTTTCCATTTTTCTTATTTTAATAAATTCATTTCTTAATAAAGCTTTTGTCATTTTAATCTATCCTGATATTTTTTTAAATCTAAATCTAAATTAATATTTAAATCCTCTAAACCATATTCTTTTTCTGAGTTAACCTGCTTATAGATAATATACTCACCTGGATAATCTTTACTTGAAACCATTTGTGAAGCTTCAAAAGCAACTGCTATTATTGACTTGGAATTTCGTTCTGTTAATTCTTTAACATTAATTATTGCCATACGGCTATTGACATTAACTTGAGTTTGTCCAATATATAAATCAGTAGATAAAAAGGTAGAATTATCACGTTCAAGTTCACGAAGTAATATATCATACTCCTGATTGTTCTTTAGAAGCAAAGCATATTCAGTTGCTCCAATATAATACATTTTCATTTCGCTAATATAAGAAATATTATGCAAATTGCTTAAATATTTAGAAATAGCCAAATCAGCAAAGTCCTTTCCATAAAACGATTGAATGTCATTATAATTTCTTATATTTATCATAACTACAGTGAAATTGGAATTTTGACTAATTAATCCATCAATTTCTATAGCTAAATCTTTGAAATTATAAACTTTAATCTTTTCATTTTGAACAATTCTTGCCATACGTATTATATAATATTCGTGTTTATTTATCGTAGCTTTTGCCTCTTCAAACCAAATATTATTTTCTTGGGTTTTAAAACGAAAGCACTGAGTATTATCAGAATTTACAGTATTACGTTTACGGTCTTCATAATTTTTATATCCAAGAAGTTGATCTTTAGAAATTCTTTGAACATCCAACTTCAAAACCTTTTTCATTGCTGAATTAAGAAGATAATTATCATTAATATAAAAAGCTATTGGTTCATTAAACATCTCCATGTATGCTTGAATATATTCTTCCTGATTGATGTTTATATTCGTTAATGGTTCTTTTATAGATATTTCTGCATCGATATCGACATCTTCTTTTTTTGAGTTTTTATTATGTTTTTTATAACCCAAAAAATAGCCACTAAGTGAAGATAGTAATAACAATGCTCCTGCTATTACTGAGTAAAGCATAAAATTATTGATCTCTCCAAATTTATCATTATAGTAATCAACATCCAAAACCATAATGCATGCTAAACATGCAAGAATAACAAAAAGTATTGCAGATATAATATCCATTTTCTTGTGGTTTATAACATTACATATAATAAAGCCAAAAGATAAAGAGACTAAGGCAATAAAAGCATATTCCATATATAGACCTCACTTTCCTATGAAAATAGTATAACACAAGTTAAAACTGATTTCAAGAAACTTTTTTATAGGTTTTAAAAAGTCGACTTCATTTGATAAAAGTCGACTTTGTTCATTATTTATTTAACTAATTATCCATATTTTTATTTAATCAGAATATATTGTGTTAGCAATTCTGTTAAGCGTTCTTTTGTTAAATCTTGTTGAATAATTCCATCAATAGTAATGGAAATGCGCCCTGTTTCTTCAGACACAATAACCGTAACGGCATCATACCTCTCACTCACTCCAATAGCAGCACGGTGTCTTGTTCCTAAAGACTTGGGAACATCGTATTTATCCGTTGAAGGTAAATAAGCACCAGCACACATAATCATATTCTTTCTTATTATTATAGCACCATCATGTGTAGCGGTTCCAACAAAAAATAACGATGTTAATAGTTCTTCACTTAATTTCCCACGAATAACTATTGCTTTATCAATTAAAGAATCTAAATTGTCAGTTCGCTCAATTGACATTAAAGCACCAATTTTTCTTTCTGATAAATATATTGTCGCATTTGCTATCGAATTAATAACTGCTTGCTTTTCCTCTTCAGTAGTAAACGCATTATTTGTAGTCGTATTATGAAATCCTATTTCCAAAATATGCTTTATTTCCTGACTATATAATATTATCAAAATGCCAATACTCCAAAATCCTAGCATTTTTAAGGCTGCTAAGGTAACCGGAAAAGAAAAAACAAATGATATTAAAAACAATAAAATCACTATACTTATGATGATAATAATTTTTCGGCGACGTAAACGTAATTTAAAAATTTTGGCTATTAAAACTATTAAAGCTATAAAAAATATAATATCAAGTAATGATGTTATAATCCCCCACGTACTAAAGTCATTTGTATATTCTTTAATAATATCCAAAAGTTCCTGAAATTTTTCTATCATATTATTTCCTTTCTAATATTTTTTGCATTTTTATAAAATGCTCTTCATCAATATTTTTTGTTAAAAAATACTGAATAATATCTCTGTGTTTTTCATCTATTGCATAATCAAGTGATGACTCTTTCTGCTCGTTGACTAAAGTATAATCGGCACCATTGTCGATTAAATATTGAATTATTTGCAAGTTTCCAATTGATGTAGCCACATGCAAAGGTGTTTCCTCAGATTCTGCTCCTAAGTTGATATCAGCATGATTATCTATTAATATTTTTATAAAATCCAGTCGATTATTTGCAACTGCCATATGTAATGGGGTATTTCCAAAATTATCTGCTAAATCAATATGCACTCCAGCATCAATAAACATTTTTAAAAGTCGTTTTTCTTTTAATTGAATAGCCACATGTAGTAAACTTTTTCCTATATAGCCTTGTTGGTTAATATCATTTCCAGAAGCAATAAGCTCATTTAACTGCAAACGAATTTGATGATATTGGTGAGGATTAGACTTTATGAAACTAACAAATTCTTTAAATTGTTTTTTTGTACCCCGTTTGCTCATGCTCCAATTTCCTTTACAACACGCTTTATCGTGGCATCAAAATCAATAATCAAATCAGTAATCCAAATAATAAGAGTAGGAAATTCACTAGTTTTAAATTCACGATATTCGTTTAAAATAGCAAATTCCGTTTTATATGGATCTTCCAATATCATAATACCAAAATAATAATTATTATAATTAATAATCAAACTGAAATTGCCGTATGCACCAAACGATTTAATATTATAGTTTTCAAAGGCAATTGCCATTTTATTTGTAATATCATTAAAATCAAAATTATAACTCAAAGTTGTTTTATCAATTACTTGCTTAATTTGTTTTACAAAATTTGCAGGATTCTCACTGGTTACTAAATGTTTATAATCAATGATTATCAATTTTTTACGACATACTAATAAAGCATCAGCCATATTAGCGCTGGCATATTCATCTTCTATTTTTGCGTATGATTCTAAATCCAAAATATTATAATCAGCATCCAAGAAGTATCCACCATATAATGCTTGTAAATCACAAATATTAAATTGCTTTGTGAAGAAATCCCATATTACTTTTTTATTACTTTCCTCAGGAAAAATAATTTGTGAAATATTAGTAATGACAGCATGCATTTTATTAATAGATGCTGTAAAAAAGTTTACTCTAGCATTTTTATTCTCTTTAAATATATCATTAATAATTGAAGTATAACTATGATTGAGAATTATTATTCCATCATTCTTAGATACTTGACTATAAAAACGTCCTCGTATGTTATTCATTTGTTGAAGCAAAGTAAATGGTGTTTTTACGAAACGATATTTAAAATTCATTATATTGTTAGGGCGAATGCGCGAAATCAAACTTTTTGATACTGAAGCATGTTGTTGTTCCATACCAGCAATTATAACTTGTTTACCCAAAATGGCTTTACCATATTCATTAGCATGTAAACGATGAGCATCATCAATTATTATTAAATCAAAAAAATCAATATTGACAAAATTATTAACAATTTGAGTATCACTTAAAATCAATTGTTTCAAACCAGAACTACGAACAATAAATTGATTGTAATTTAAATTAGAAAAATTATTAAGACTGAATCGATTATTGCGTTTCATACGTAACATTTCTACGTTGCTT
This sequence comes from Bacilli bacterium, assembly GCA_031553555.1. Lineage (GTDB taxonomy): Bacteria > Bacillota_I > Bacilli_A > ML615J-28 > CAG-698 > CAKOMG01. The sequence goes on along the minus strand of JAVBLL010000024.1, from coordinate 9,776 downwards.
TCTAATAAATCACTTTCTAAAAACATTGTTTCCTCAAGAAGCTTCTCAAATTCCTTAGTATTTAATAATTCTGGGTAGTCCTTGATGAATTTTTCATAAATTGTTTTATAATAACCATATCTAAAACGTGCTGTAAATTGTTCATTATTATGTTCAATAATATAACCATTTAAAGCATACAATTTATATTTTATTAATACTTTCATTTGATCTGTTATAATTAGATATGCATCAAGTTGTTCCTCAGCATTCTTCAACGAATCAAAATAAGCTATAACAACACTAAAACTATCATAGTAATATTTGCTAACACTGTCCTTAAATATTTTACAATATAATTTAAAATAATCATTTATTTCATTAATTATGATTTCACTTTTACTGAAATGATCATCAATTTTTTTATTAATACTATCTTCAAAACTGTTGCACAAACTTTTTGCGTTTTTGAATAAATCAACATACAATTCAAAATCATTTAACAAACGTCCTATATGCGGAACGCTGAGAGTATAATCCATATAAATATCTCCATATAAATATTTATATGTTGTATTATTTTCAATTTTCATATGAATATCATTTAAAGCACTATATTTGTTTTGAAGAATTATAAATGTATCAAAGGTCACTATTTCTTTATTATCTCTAAGTAATTCTTTCATTTGATGGTTCAACCTAATAATATCTTCAATATAATTCATAATATTACTAATTGCCACTACTTTTTCTTCTATTGATTGTGATGATGTCAATAATTGATGTTTTTCAAGAAAATCAAATGTTTTTAAACTATTAGTAAAGAGACTTTTAAAACTATTAGTTGCTTTCATAATATCTAAAATATTTGTATTTGTCGCATTTATGATTACATCTGAAATACGCTCTTGCATTTTTGTATCTTTTATATTATTAAAGCGTATAATAAATTCATCAAAATTTAAAAGTATGCTCATTCTGTGTTCATAAGGCATATAACTTACTTCTTGATATTCCTTTAATAATTTTGGAATATGTACTTTATTTTCTTTTACAAAAATAACTTCTTGAAGTAATACATTAATGTCCATCTTTTTATAGTAGCTCATACTTCCATCATTTTTCTGCTTTTTCAATAAAATTTTGATAGCTTCATCAATGTTATCTAAAGAGTCAAAACAGCTTTGATAAATATCTAAGGCGCTATAATAATGATCCAAATATGTTTCTAATGAGGCAATTTTATCATGTAATTTTTTATTATTTTTGATATCCAACCAATTTTTTGAATATAATCCTCTACCTAACAATTCTAAAAAATCAAGTACTTCATTAATTGATTGATCATCATTAAGATTAATGTTTAGATTCAATAATTTATTAAATTGATAAAAACTATCATAAATCTTCCCAGCATCCATATTGCGAATCTTGTTATAAATATTAATATCTTCATTTAGTAAATAATTAATTGCTTTTTCATCATTTGATGTGAAGTAGGCACCAAAAAGTTTATTCATCATTTTTTTAATATTGGTTTTTTTAACTTTTTCTAAATCATAACGTTTATTCAAGTAAAATTCTAATTCTTGATATTCATATACTTCATTTTTGTATATATCAAATAAATTTTTTGCACGCCCAAAATTATTTAAACTAATATGAATATCATCACTATCTTGATAAATCAACCAAGATTTTGGAATGTCATTTCTGTTAATATTACGAAAATCTATAATTATATTTTTAAAACGAGCATAATTGAAGATTTCATGAAATCCATATTTTTTTTCTAATAATTTTTTATCTTTTTCTAATAGCACATATGCATCATGAATATTAGTCAATAAATTAATTGGTTGCTCAGTGCTTTTCAATTGATGATTTACAGGGATATTTATGAAATGCGATTCTTTAAAACTAATTAATCGTGGCATTTCTAAATCAATGACTTTCAAACTATTTAATACTTCATTAATCTCATGGCGATACAAAAGATTGCATCGCTCTAATATTTTATCATTAAAGTTTTCCCCCTGATATAAATCCTTACATATAATTAATTCTTTTAGGATTTCGATAAAGGGGAAATTTAAGATACGTTTACTTAATAGATTTTCATATCTACTTACATCTTGATATTTTTTTGCTAGTTCTGCTTTTAAAATACGATCTAATATTTGTTCTTTTTTGACTTCATGATACTTTTCATATAATTTTTCAAACGGTTGTTGAAAAGAAGCAACATATGCTTCTAAGTTTTTTTCTCTGAAAACATCGTAAACAAAATCAAGTGTTTCGTTACTATTTGATATATACATCACTCGTTTGCCATTATAAATAGCATCACTAGCAATACTTATTAATGTTGTAGTTTTGCCACTTCCTTCATATCCAGTAATAGCAAAACTATTACCACAATGTGCCCTTTCGACTGCATAACGTTGTTGTTGATTTAAAGGAGTAATCATATAGGTATCATTATTTGTATTAATAGCATAATGATTATAAATACCTTCAATGTTCATACTTTCTAAAGAAAATTTTTCGTGGCTTAATTGTATTTCTTGTTGCCTAGTATTAATAAAAGACAAATAGCTTTCCAAACGCACATTAATTGTTTGATGTTTTACATAACTCATACAAAAATTATCTAGTTCATAAACAGAATCAAGTTTTTCTTCTGGAATAAATTCAGTATCCAGTTTTCTATCCGCTTTTAATAAAGGATTTTCCATTGGACGTGAAACCATTTGAAAATAAATTTCATTTTTATAAAAATATAAATTGACAGGAATTAAAATCATAGGAATAAAAGTTTCTTTATATCCCTTGCGACGAACTAATATTCCATACGTAATAACTAATTGAGTGGCTTTGTTCTTAGTTGCTAAATTGTAAAAATGAAGAAAGGGTAGTAGTTTACGAGCAACTGGATTAGTGACATTAAAAGAACCAATTCCGGATTCAATAATTTTAAAATATGATAATTTTTGATAATGAACTAATTTTTTTTTCAAAAGCTCATTCAAAGCATCAAAGCTAATATTGCCTAATTCAAGATAACAATCATCAAAAAAAATGTCTGCTAAATGTTGGTTTTGCTTTGTCAACCACAAACGATTACGCGATTCATTTGCCATATAGATTCCCTCTCCTTTCCCATGCTATTTCTATTTTTATTATTATATTAATTATAGCATAAATACATTTTTTTATAAAGGCAATTTTATGTATTTTTATTGTCAATTTTCTAGTCAAAATGATTTTATATATATAAAACAAGTTATGTACATTTGTTTAATATGATTTATTTCATAATAATCCTTTTTCATTATTACTTATAATCGCAAATCTCTTATATTAAGTTATCATTATCTATATTTTAACATATAATCTGATATTTTCCTATATTATATATCTTTTTTTAACTATATCATTCTTTGAATTTTAAATGGCATATTATTGATTAATTAAGGTGTTAAGAAAAAATCGCTCCATAAAGAAACAAAGTTCTTATGAGCGATTTGGAGTTTAAACAATAAATGATACGAGCTTTATTATTTATTATTTTTTAAATGTTTTTGTAATGTTTCCAATATTTGTTCTAAAAAAATTGGTTTTCCAATATACCCATTCATACCTGAACATATAATCATATTTACGTCATCAGGCATTGTGTTTGCTGTCATAGCAATTATTGGAATTTCCTTTAAATCTAGGCGATCATTTGATCTGATTGCTTTAGTAGCACTGCAACCATCTAAAATTGGCATTTGCACATCCATGAAGACAAGATTGTAGTATCCTGATTCTGCCTTTATTACCATATCTAGAGCCTGCTTACCATTTTCTGCTTCTTCAGTTTTTATTTTCAGTTCACTCAATAATTCAGCAACAATCATACGATTAATACTTACATCATCTACAAGTAGAATGCGTAAATTAGAAAAATCAATTTCTTTTTTAGCATCATTATTAATTATAGAACTATCCATCAATGTATTTTCAACAAACTCTTCTTCTTGGTTTGGAACAACAGGGACTTTGATTGTGAAAAAGAATGTACTTCCTTTTCCAACTTTACTTTCAGCCCATATTTTTCCATCCATCATTTCTACAATGCTCTTAGCTATACTAAGGCCAAGACCAGCTCCACCATAACGACGAGTAACACTATCATCACCTTGTTCGAATGACTTAAATAAGCGATTCATTTTATTTTGTGCAATTCCTATTCCATTATCTTTAATTGCAAATAAAAATGTTGAAATATTGTTTAAGTTTTCTAATTCTTTAACAGTTAATGAAATCTTCCCTTCTTCTGAGGTAAACTTTATAGCATTGTTTGCCATAGCTATTATTACTTGTTGTAATCTAGAAGGATCAACCATAACCGTGTCATGAACAATGTCATTCAAGTTAACCTTCCTTGCAATATGTTTCTTTCCTGACTCAACAGCAACAACAGTATCTATATCACGTATAACTTGGGAAAGACTTACCTTTTCAGGTGAGAGTATCATTTTGCCATCTTCAATCAAAGATAAATCTAACACATCATTAATGATATTTAGTAGAACAGCTGCCGAGCGGCTAATTTGAATGATTGATTCAAAAAGTTTCTCTTGATTATCTGTTGGCTTTGCTAGCTGTGCTATTCCAATAATGGCATTCATAGGAGTACGAATTTCATGACTCATATTCATTAGAAAATGGCTTTTTAAACGATTTGCTTCTCGCTCTTTTTCAGCAGCATTTTGTAGCATTTGCTCTCTAGCTTTTTCTTCACGCAAATCTCGATGAGTCACAAGCAAACATTCTTTACCATCAAAAACAATTCTTTTCAAATAAACTATCGCATCAAATGCCTCACCATTATAATCAATAAATTTCCATTCTTGAAAAACAACCTCTTCTGTGCTCATTGCTTTTTCTAGTAATTCATCCATTGGGTGAGCAGTAAGAACTCCATCATTGCCCCATTTCATTTTGTTAATTTCAATAGAATTTGGAATTTTAAATAGTTCTCTCCAAGATTGATTTGCATTCAAAAAGCTTTGTTCTTCAGGATATATAATAACAATTGGCGATGGAGTATTTTCAATTATCCCTTCTAAATCATCATATGCTCTACTAAGTGCATCTTTACTTTGTTCAAGTGACTCTATTTCAACCCCCCACATAACAATAGACTCTTGCCCATTGTACTCAGAGTTTGCAATATTATAAAGATATCGAACCCTTTTACCATCAGCCTTTGTCACATACCAATAAATGTTTTTCACAAACCCTTTTTCACGACATTCATCTATCCATTTTTCATATTGTACGTCAGCTGAATATTTTTTTGAATTTTTTTGATTTGGCATTAAACCAATATTTTCATTATAATAACTATTACTTTCCACTACAATATCATCTACAAGTAAAGAATATGCAATTGGTGCTGTCTCCAAGACTTTTTGTAAATGATTTTTTATTGCCTCCGTCTCACTATAAGATTTCTGAAGATTACCATCAGCTAAAATTAGTTTTTGGTTTCGTTTTCTTAGAGCGAATGTAAACGCAGCTAAAATAATTATGATAACAAAAAAGGAAGCAGCCGTAATAATTACACCATAAAATAAAATCGGATTATATTCACGTAATGATGGATCTTTATTAAGCATTATAGCATTATCTGGAATTTGTTTTTTAGTTAATCCAAACCTTTGCATTAAATTCCAATCATATACCCAGTAACCATTATCCAAATTTGTATATTCATTGTGATCAATCTCGCCATTTTCAAATATTTTAACCAAAATATTTGCGACTGCCTCGCCATACAATACCGAATTAGTATATTTACCACCTAACTGGCCATTACCTTGGGAACTATCTAATAAGCCAAAAATCGGAACTTTTGCAGCATTGAATAATCCGCTTTGTATACTAGCTTGTGGAAAATATTGATTATCTTTATCAAGAAAATAACTTCCACATAAAATTAACGTTCTTTCATTCAAACTAGCAACTTGATTAATGAGATTATTAAATGTGATATTTTCATTATAAACAATTTCTATATTATTATATTTTACAAGTTGTTTTTCTATTTCATTTCGCCATCTTTGTCCTGTCAACGTATAATCATTAATTACGAAAATTTGTTCGGTTTTTGGGAAAAATTTAAGCATTTCTTCTACAGTATCTGCAGCGTAAATATTTTCAGAAACCCCTACAACATTTGGCTGTATATCAAAGTGAAAGGCTGAAATCAAATCAATATTATTAACTCCGAAAGTAATAACTGGAATATCAGTTGATAAAATGCTATTGTAATTATTTAATAAAAAATTAGCCGCCTCATTATCAGATACAATAACTGCATCTGGTGGAGAATACATAAATTCTACCGAAATATTTTGAAGAGCGGTATTTTCAAGTAGTGCTAAATCTGTGTTTCTATAAGAATTTAAGGCAATATTGTGAAATACAATATCCGCATATTTATTAAGAACATTACCAACGCCTTTAATCAATTGTTGTTCCCACACCATTTCAGATGAATATGAAGATAAGTATAATACGATTTTTTCTTTACGATTTACTACAGGCTTCATTTCCCTTATTCTAGCAAGTGACCCATCATCTTCCATCTCATAAAGCACTTCTGTAATTTGAGGAATCAATGGTGCATGCTGGTTATTTAAATAAATATGACATGGGGAAGTTGATAATAAGCCGGCTGCTTTTAAATCGCTTGGTAAAACTAAATGGTCAAATGCTTTATCAGAGACATCAACAATAACGGCAACATCGCATTCGCCATCTCTAAGTGACTCATATAATAAAGACATAGAATTTTTTTCTATATGTTTTGATATATCATTAGGGAAATTATTAATGATATTAGGCTTTCCCGTTATACTACCAACACATTTTCCACTAAGATCATCCCATGAATTATATGTAGATGTACTTTCTGCTAATGTAATTGCACAATATTTTGCCTTAGCAGTCTCAAAAGGAACAGCAACTAGTTGATTGTAAAGTTCCTCAATATCTTCTGCTTGATTACATATTCCATCATAAATACCAGCATTAACACTCTTTAATCCTCTATCCATTTCCGTTATAGTAGTAGAAACGTCAATGTCAAGGCGCTTAAAGACTTCATATACAAGGCGCTCAGTATACACATTAGTATCAGCAGAACTTATAAATGTTAATTGCTTAATAGAAGAATTATCTTCCTTCGCTATTAATATAGGAAAAGTTATGATGCTAACTATAGTTATTATTAAAACTGTGATACTTGAAACAATTTTGTTTCTCATTATATATTACTCCTTATATCGTTTCATTAATTAAATTTTCAATGTTGATGTATAGTGGGTTTGTTTGTTGAAAAAATTACTTTGAATTTTTATATAACATTTACTCCATTATTCCGTTGCTTAATTAATGTTTTTTAATAAGCATTAACAATAAAATATTATTTATTATAATATAGCGATTTGTTTCTTTTTTGTAGAATTTTTTTATAAAATATTATTTATATAATATTTTAAGGTTATTTAATATAATTATTTCGAATTTATTTGAATAGTAAAATATAAAATAAAAACTCCGGCAAAAAAGCCAGAGCATTAATAATAAAGTTATTCTTTACTATGTGTAACTGGCTACCACTACTTCTAATGGCCCTATAGCTTTGCGTCACCGCCTTACGACGGGTTTGCCATATATTTGATTTTATAATATAATATAACATAATTATAGATAATTGTCAATAAATATGCATTTTGATTATTCAAAATATTTTAATATAAAAATCAATACTATTTATTACCATAATATTTTGATATAAATTCATTGCGATTGGTGCAGCCAGTTTTTTCATAAATATGTTCAATGTGCTTTCGAAGTGTACCTTCTGAAATAAACAAATCTTTGCATACTTCATTGCGGTTTTTACCAGATAATAATGCTAAAGCCACTTCTTTTTCCCTTGGAGTAAATGAATCAGGAAAAGGAGTTGCATCAACAAAAATAGGTTTTTCCACAATCTCAACCATAACAAAATGTTTTTTAAATGCTATAAATAAAGTTTTTAAATTATTTTTTTTATAAACAATCCAATATAATATAAAGGATATAACAAATAATATTAATAGAAAAATTATTATTATTAAAATAATAATCCATGCCTTGATTGGGCGAGGAAAAGAATTAATCAAAAAATATCGTAATACTGGAGCATCTTTGTTTTCATCAATATCCCAAATGGAATCAAAATCCCAATTTTTATAACTCTTTTGTTTATACAATTCATTATTTGACAATGGAATAATTTCATTTGAAAAAGATTTTTCAATAAGAGGATTAGGGTTTATTTTTATATCATTATTATAATAACAGTTGGTAATAATGGTAATTGCTATGGAAGACCCTAAATAATCATTTTCTTCCCCAGCCAGTATAGGAAAAACATAATCATTACAATTTATTACTGCATAACAATTAGTAATAACTATTGCTAATGAAAAAGCTCCGACAATCCCACCAACATATTCTGTTTTTGTTATCTCATCTAAAACTACTTCTATTTTACTATAACTATTGCTTATTTCTCCTGAACTCATTCCACCGGCAATTCCACCAATTTCATTATTGGCAATTTCAGGATTAATATTTGATATCTTCCCAATATAACTGCACTTTAATACTTTTACATTATCCGCAACGCCAAAAAGTCCGCCTACGCCACTGGGTAAATAATTGGATTTGCTATCTTTTAAACTAATGTCACCGATAACTTCGCAGTTTTCTATTAAATTATAATTTTCAAATCCTTGGATATATCCAGCTAATGCCCCTACATAATGTTGGCCATTAACCCCGCGACTATCAAGCTCAATTTTCAAATTTTTTATTGTGGCAATTGCAGAACCAAATAGACCAACTAGTTCAAGTTCTCTATCAATCCACAAATTGCTAATGGTATATCCATTTCCATCTAAATGACCAATGAAAGTTCCATAATCACTGAAGTAATTATGGGCAATTGGTTCCCATCCAACATTTGGCCATTTGTCTCCTATATATGCTTTTAAATCAATATTATTGCCAAGTTTGAAATAATATCCTTGTAAAACATATTCATCATTTGCATTCTCAATCATTAAATAATCACGAATGTTATCTAAATGAGCAGGTGTTTTTATAATAAATGGAGAGATTTCACTGCCATTACCTCCACCAAAATCATCAATGTTATTGGAAATACCAATACTTCTTGTATTAATAATTATAAATAAAAAGAAAAGAAAAAAAATCAAAAAAAACAAGAAAAACTTTTTACTATATAATTTTATCATACTTTTACCTCATAGATATTTTACATAAAAAACATCAAAAAGTCAATTGCATTAATAACATATGGTAAAAAAAGATGCTATTTCATAATTGAAATGCACCATGCTATTTATATCTATTTCTTAAATAGATTTCTAAAATTTTTCTTTTTATATACAAACCAATATAATGAACAACTAGACAAACTTACAAATAATATTGATGATATAATAATAAATATTACACCTCCAGTTGTAAGACCTGTAGCCCCACTTACTACTATCGTATAAGTAACAATTGGTGAATCAAAATATTCATCATCTCCTAGTTTCTTAATTGTTATATTTGCTGTTCCTACTTTTAGTATCGTTACTTGTCCTGCAGTATTTACTGTCAAGATACTTTCATCAGAACTTGTATATACTAAACTACCACTTCCACTTCCTCCATTT
>JAVBLL010000026.1:0-10659 GCA_031553555.1 Bacilli bacterium | reverse complement strand
AAGTTAGCCAAAGACAAAGCTAAGGAACAAGAAAAACTAAAAGCTGAAAAAGAAAAGCAATTAGCCAAAGATAAGTTAGTCAAAGACAAAGCTAAGGAACAAGAGAAACTAAAAGCTGAAAAAGAAAAGCAATTAGCCAAAGACAAAGCTAAGGAACAAGAAAAACTAAAAGCTGAAAAAGAAAAGCAATTGTCAAAAAGTGAACTTGATGTAAATGATATTGCCTTTGCTACTGCTCAGGTGATTGAAAATAAAATTACAAAAAATATCAAGAAAAAACAAACTTCTGCAAATAAAACTGAGCAGTAAGGGAGTGATGAAAAATGTTGAAAAAAATTTCTAAAGGAATTGTAATTGGGTTAACATGTTTCTTTTTTATCTTAACTTTGTTTATTATTATTACTGGGGTTATGTCTTTTAAAAATAATAAGCCTTTTTCAATATTTGGAATAGTTTATTCAGTTGTACCAACTGAATCAATGGTACCGGACATTAATCCTGGTGATATTGTTTTGTCCAAAAAAGTTGCTTTTGAAACAATTGTTGATAAAGATGATATTGTTTATTTCTCAAAACTACATAACCGCTATATTGTTCATAGAGTCGAAAGAACTAATCCTGATGGTTCCTTAGTAATGAAGGGCATTAATAATAATTATGAGGATTCTGAATTTGTTACCTCTGAAAATTTTATTAGCAAAGTAGTTTGGGTAGGAAGTTTCGCTTCTATTGGTAACTTATTTATGAACAATCGAAATGTTGTCTTTATAATTTTAATTTGTATTTTTTTATTAATCTTGATAAGTGAATGCATAAAAATTTTCCTTGGTTTTAAACAAAAGGAAAAAGAAATTTTGGATGAAAAGTATGATTCTCTTACAAAAGAAGCTATACAAAATGAAAAAAAATTAATGATTGAAGAGCTGAAAAAAGAAATTGAAGAACAAGAAAAAAATAATAAAATAGATGGTTCCAACTGATTATCTTAAAAATATCATATTCTTTAATATTACAACAATAGTGATTTTTAATTGATATATATTATTTAAGAACTTATTTTAGGTATTTACATAATCGTAAATCGAAAGAGGCCCCCTATAATATCCCATGGGATATTATAGGGGGTAAATTATTATTATCAAAAAAACTATTATTTTCATTATATTTATTGTATAATAGTATAGAATGGTAAGGTGAATATATGAAAGAATTATTAAAATTAAATGATATATCCAAATTTTATTATAGCTCCACAAATGCTGCTTTGGGACTTAGAAAGATAAACTTGTCCTTTGGGCAAGGGGAATTTGTGGTAATAACTGGAGAAAGTGGTAGTGGCAAATCAACACTGCTTAATGTGATAAGTGGCAACGATACATACGAAGAAGGAGAAATGTATTTTAATGGCTTAGAGACTTCGCATTTTGATGCTGATGACTGGCAAGAATTTAGACGAAATCAAATAAGTTTTATCTTTCAAAACTATAACTTAATTGATAGTTATTCAGTATTAGATAATGTTGTAGCTGCAGTATTAATTGAGGGATATACAAAATCCGAAGCAGTAGAACGTGCAAAAGTTTTAATTGATAAAGTAGGCTTATCAAACCGCATTAATAATAAGGCTGCAAAGTTGTCAAGTGGTCAAAAACAGCGTCTAGCTATTGCTCGTGCATTAGTCAAAGATACGCCAATTATTATGGCTGATGAACCAACTGGTAATTTGGATAGTGCAAATGGTAAGCAAATATTAAAACTTTTATATGAATTATCAAAAGAAAAGTTGGTTTTAATTGCTTCACATAATTTTGAACAAGCCAAGGAGTATGCTACTAGAAAAATTCGTTTATTTGATGGTGAAATAGTAGAAGATAGCATTTTTGAATTACCTAATAATTTGAAAATGAAAGAAATTAACAATACAAAACCAATAATTACGTATAAAACATCATTCAATTTTGTTGCTAATAATCTAAAAAATCAGCCTAAACGTGTTATTATTACTATGCTTTTAATAATGCTTATCACTTGCACTACTTTTTTGTTATTTTCAACATTTGTTTCAAACTTGGATGACTCTTTTACAAGAATAAGAAATGATAAAGTATTTCAAAATGTCGATCCATTAAGAATAGTGGTTAAGCGCCAAGATGGAAAACCACTAAATAATGATGATTACATTTACTTTTCAAATATAAAGCATATAGATGCAATCGAAAAAGATGAATATATTGACTTGAATTACTATTATGGCAAAGATTATGAAATTAAATATACTTATTATAGGGATAGTAATCTTAATATAATAGAACAATCATCCTCAGTTATGTTTTTAAGTCATGATCATACTTTGCGATCAACTATGTCAATTTCAAATAAAGATTTAAGGGCAGGGTCATTACCAAATAATAAAAATGAAATAGTTCTATATGATACTGATAGTAGTATGTTGGGTAAAAAAGAAAAAATTTATATTCGTAAAAATAATATTTTTTTGGATGATGCATATATGCTTGATGAATTTAAAGTAGTTGGATTATTAAAGGAACCAACAGAACAAATTTATTTTTCAGAATCATTTGTTTCCGAAATGAGTTACTATAGTTTTCCAAGGACAATCAATATTGATGTCACTGTTTTTGAAAGCACTAATATTACGAAAACAATAAAGGATGTAAACATTGCTTTAAATAGGGGATTAGGCACTAATACTATTATTTGCCCAGATAACTATAAAGATCAAATTAACAATATAGTCAAAATTATTATGTATACAACGGATGATTATGAATCAGTTAGGGTTTATAATTCAAAATTTGTAATAGCTGATTCCATATCTAATAAATTCATCGAAGTCAGTGAAGATATTTTTTATCAATTTCATCAAACTATGGCGAATCTTCAGGCATCATTATTTCTTAGTGATTATTCCTATTCTACTAATACAATTGAAAAATTGACGGACAATGGATATATTGCCTTATCCCCTTTTAAAAGTACCGCATATCATTATGATCAAAATCTTGTATGGCAGCGACTGCTTACAATTATTATTTCTATTGCTATTATGATTATTTTGTATTTTTTAGAGATTGTTACAATGAGAGCTCTATTGAAATTCAAGAAAAATGATTATATTATATTCAAAACAATGGGGATGTCAAATAAAACAATTAAACAAATTAACTACTTAGAAATATTCTTTTATTTTTGTATTTCATTATTATTTATTGTTTTTATGAAGCTTTTAAGTAGTATATTTAATTTAGGGGATTTTAGTAGTTATTTATTTAATCTAACAAAATATTTTGGATTTTGGCATTACTTTGTATTTATATTAATAAATGTTTTAACAAGTTTCATTATTAGTTATACATTTAATAAATATTTGATTAGTAAAACACATGTCGGAGCATTGAAGGGTGATTGATTATGATAAAATTATACAAGTTAAATAAATACTATAATCATAAAAAAAATAATGAAGTACATGTAATAAATGATAGTTCTCTAGAATTTTCTAATTCTGGTCTTGTTTGCATTTTAGGGGAAAGTGGCTCTGGTAAAACCACCCTTTTAAATACTATTGGTGGCTTAGATAAATTTCATAGTGGAATAATACAAATTGATAATGAGATTATCGATAAATATCAAAGTAAAGTTGCGGATAGAATTCGCAATGAAAAATTTGGATATATTTTTCAAAATTATTATTTACTACATAATCAAACTGTTTTTTATAATATCGCTCTAACTTTAAGCTTATTTAATATGTCTGAAAAGGAAAAAAACGAGCGAATTGATTATGTTTTAAAATCTGTGGGAATGCTTAAATATAAAAAACGCCTTGTTTCTCAACTTTCTGGAGGTCAACAACAGCGTGTTGCTATTGCTAGAGCGTTAGCAAAATCTCCTTCAATTATTATTGCTGATGAACCTACAGGAAATTTAGATGAAAAGAATACTTTACAAGTAATGAGTATTATTAAAAAGATATCACGTAACTGCCTTGTATTACTAGTTACTCATGAACGCTCTTTGGCTGATTTTTTTGCTGACCGTATTATTGAAATAGTAGATGGTCGCATTGTTAGCGATGTTTTATCAAAAGCCAAAACAAATTTTGTCAGGAAAGATGACAATAATATATATTTAGGAGATTTTCATAACCAAAGTAGTGTTGTTAAAAATGTTGAAACAGTACTTTACAGCGAAAATGCTAATGAGGATATTCCAAAGATAAAAATCAATGTTGTTTTTTATAATAATTCTTTGTATTTAAATGCACAGAGCGATTTGAAAATAGAATATATTTTCAACAAAGAAGATCGTAATATATATGATGGTTCAAAACCAACATTAGATATACAGGAAATGGAAGATATAAATTATGATTTGCCGAAATTAATGCCTGTAAAATCTGCCCATTTAGATATTATGGAAATGTTTAAAATGGCTAGAACTAATTTAACAACTATGCCAAAAAGAAAAATATTTATGTATTTGTGTTTTGTTGCTGTTGCTATTTTATTTGTTTTGTTATTAACAAATGCATTTACTACTCTAAATATTAATGAAAATGAGCTGCTTTTTGCCGATAAAGATACGTTATATGTAGATGTATCTGCAACCACATTTGTTAGTACAATAACAACAAAATGTGAAACGGCACGTGCTCTTGAGGATATGAAAAAAGAAAATATTGATTTTGATATTTACCCAATTTTTAAATATACATTGAGATTTAATTATGAGGGTATTGAACAAATGAAAAAAGTTAATTTTGCCATTAATAATTATACAATGATTTCTGTTGATAAACTAAACAATGATGACTTATTATGCGGCAGAATGCCTATTGAAAAATATGAAATAGTCATTGATGAATGGTTATTAGATGATATGTTTTCAAAAATCTTGCTTACTAATAGCAACGCACACTCAAATGATTATTTTCTTGATAAAATATTAGAAATGACTATGGTGGATTACCCATTAAAAATTGTCGGTGTTGCAAGAACTTCGTCCAAAACTATATACATTTCTGAACCTGATTTATTTAGTATGACTTCAAGTTTATATAGTAGTCGTGCAATTACTTTATCTCGTTTTCAAGAGTTGTATCCAAGTGAACTAAGTGGTATTGTATTAGAGGATAACGAATATATTGATATTTCTCAAAAAGATTATATGGTAATTCCAAATTATTTTGATACTAATAATCGCACTTTATCGTATGTATATGCAAGTGGTGAAGTTACCGACAATCATGGTTATGATTATATATTTAATGATAATGGTTATTTCAGATATAAAATGTCAGTAGCGTTATATACTTCTGTGTTTAATATTTATACTAAAGACAAGTATGCCGTTGAAGAATATATTGACCATTATGATTTTAAATATACAAAAATGGAACTTACAGACTATTCTGAAAAAATTCAAGAAGAAAGATTAAATGCTATCCAGAATTTTCTTGCACTTTTAGTAGTTTTTGTTATTGTTGTCATAGTGTCTTTGCTAGTTTTATATTTTACAATGCGAACAAATGCTATATCAAATATTTATGATATTGGAGTTTATCGTTGTATTGGTATTCCTAAGAAAAGCATTATTGGTATATTTAGTTTTGAAATAATATTAGCTACAACAATTGCTACAGGAACATCTGTTGTAGCATGCGCACTACTCATTTGGATAATCAACGCCTCTAATCTTTTGGAAAAGAGCCTTATTTGCCCTTGGTATGCATTTTTGGGAGTAATTGGTATAAATTACTTGTTGAATCTATTCATCGGTTTAATCCCGATTTTCGGGTTGTTGAAATTACCACCTGCAGAGTTATCAACAAAATATGATATATAAATAAATTTACAAAAAACGAGTATCGAATGTGATACTCGTTTTTTGTAAATTTATTTAAAGAAGTAGTGCAATAAAAAGTATATACTATTTAATTTCTTGTTTATAACTAATAGGTTCCTTAAAATCCCCTATATGAAAACCGTAAATTAGGCGAACCAATAAACTATTTAAAAACTCAACAGTTTGTTCCTCAGCAATAGTAGGTTCAAGATGATCACCGCCAAGGCCAGAATCATTTGTGATATAGACATAGGCACCGTGTGTCAATAGACATTGACTTCTGAAAAAATATTCTGTTTTTTTATCAATGCCACTGGCAGCAATAGTAATAATGTTAATTCCCATTTCACTCATTTTTAGAACTGCCTCATTCCAAACACTAACATCTTCGTCATGTGATGGGGCATCAGCAAGATGGATGACAAGTTTTGTTGAAGTGCCAGATGTCCACTGTTTCAAAACAGCTTCTCCCAAAGCTATTTGGACAGCTTCCTCAAAGTCTCCACCACCACTTGCTGATTGAGATTGAAGATTTCTTTGTTGTGCTTCAATATCATTAGTAAAATCAAAATAGCGAGTTACATATTCATCACCATTATCTCGGTAAAATAATAGAGCTACTGAGATGCTTGTTGTAGTACTAGTGCTTTGAACTTTGGAAATAACATCATCAATTTCCGCTTTTAGGTATGACATTTCATCCCCCATAGATCCAGTTGTATCTATGATAAACATAATCTCTAATAAATCAGGTAATAGTTTATTTTGTGATAAAGTTAAAGTTTCATTATTAGAAATCTCATGAATTTGATTATATAATTCACCATTTTCCATAATATAACTAATTTGTACTTGATAAAGTTCTTGTAGTTGTTTGTTGAATAAATAAGCTATTCCATCATGATTAGTATAAGTAGTATAGACTCCGTGTTGATTATCATCAAGTAAAGTGACTTTAGCACGTTTTACACCTTCAATAGTTAGTTTAATTCTATTTTGGGTGGCAAAGGAAAAAGTAGTATATTGTTTAAATAAGCCATCCCCTTGTTGATTGGATGTCAATAGTTCTTGCCAAAATGAATAATAATCATTATCAAAATATACACTGGCTGTTATTTGTCCAGCAGGAATTTGTACTGGCTCTGGATTATCATCACCACCATCTGGTTCTAGGACGTCGCCTCCTTCTGAAATGCTACTATCACCACCAGGTACACTATGACCATCTTTATCACTATAGCCTTCATGTTCATTCATACTCATACAACCAACCAATAAAAATGCTAGCAATAATAAAAGAATAAAACAAAATTTTTTCATAAACCCTCCATATATATTATAACCACTTTACTAATTTATATCAATAGCAAAAAGACTATAATTATTTCTTTATATTTATAACAAAAAAAGTAATCTTTTTTTTGAAATTAATTTTCAATGTCAAGAATTGACTAATTTTTTGATATTACTAAGGTATAATGCTTTTATGAT
Source organism: Bacilli bacterium (assembly GCA_031553555.1). GTDB lineage: Bacteria > Bacillota_I > Bacilli_A > ML615J-28 > CAG-698 > CAKOMG01. The sequence goes on along the minus strand of JAVBLL010000026.1, from coordinate 3,300 downwards.
TGGGAGGTTATTATGACATTAGATGTAGAGATTTTTATTAAACGTAATATTTTATATGTACGTTTTGATGGTGAGTTGGATCAAAAGAATGTTGAAAAATTGCGAATAAAAATAATGGAGTTAATTGATAAATATCATATAAAATATATGGTATTTAATTTTAAGAAATTAAATTTTATGGATAGTAGTGGTGTCGGTTTCATAATTGGACGTTATAATACTTTGAAAAAACAAAATGGTTCCATTATTTTATGTTCGATGAATGAACAAATACAAAGGTTAGTAATGCTTTCAGGACTTTCAAAAATATGTACAATAAAAAAATCAGAAGAAGATGCTAATGAATATTTGGGGGTTGCATAATGAAAAATAACATAAAAATTGATATGACAGCGACTAATATCAATATTACTTTTGCTCGTGGCGCTATTGCAAGTTTTTTGGTTGATTCCAATTTAACAATCAATGGATTAAATGAAATCAAGACTATTGTATCTGAGGCAGTTACAAATGCCATAGTTCATGGTTATGAAAATGATTCAACAAAAATAGTGCATTTAGAGTTTGATTTGACAGACGATAATTTAATGATTATCGTTAAGGATGAAGGAATTGGAATTGCTGATGTAGAAAAAGCAAAAGAACCATTATTTACTACTAAAATTCAAGAAGAACGCGCAGGTCTTGGCTTTACGATTATGGAGATTTTCTCAGATAATCTAGAAGTGATTTCTAAACAGGGCGTTGGTACAACCATTATATGCACAAAAAGATTAGAAAGCGATGAACAAGACGAATCAACTATTTGAGGATAATGTAGGATTAGTAATTAAAATTGCCAAACATATGAATTATGGTTATTGTGATTTAGATGACCTTATTCAGTCTGGTCTTATGGCATTATATCAGGCAACCTTAAAGTATGATATTACGAAAAACGATAATTTTTCTGCTTTTGCTACTTATTATATTATTGGAGCCTTGAAAAAAGAAATGCGCGTTAATCAAAACATTGTCATAAGTAAAGACTTAACATCAATTATTAAATATATCAAAAATAATGATAATAAATCGCTGCAACAATTAAGTGAAGAAATCAATTGTTCCATGGAAAAACTGCTTTTAGCATTACTATATAAAGATAAATGCCTTTCCCTAAATAGTAACATTGAGGATGACGAATTAATTGAATTCATTCCTTATGAAGAAAATAAAACAAACACTTATTTGCATATGGCAATTAATAGTTTGAATAAAGTTTACCATGAAATAATTATTTTAAAATATTTCAAAGGCTACTCACAAAAAGAAATAGCTCTGCATATGGGTTTTTCACAAGCAAAAGTATCAAGACTCGAACAAATTGCACTAATTCAAATAAAACAAAAAGTTAATAATTATTAATAACTATTTGTGTATAAAAAATTATTTAAACATCAGTAATTACTGATGTTTTTTTAATATTTATTAATTATTTTAACTTATAGTTAATTTAATATTTACTAATACTCGGTGGACATAGTCTTTTTTTTATAATATAATGATAATGTAAATGCATTTATTATAATGAAAGGAAGAAAAAATGAATATTAAAATAGGTGAAAAAATTAAGTAATATAGTAGTCTTTTTTGTATAATGTATGTTTGAAGTATGTAAAGTACATAAAAAAATTTTGCAATAAAATAAAAAATACAGTATAATATAAACGAAAGGGAAATAAAAAATGAAAAATACAATGAAATTTAGAAAAATTACTAGTTTGTTAATTGTTTGTATTATTATTATTGTTATTATTATTAATAGTAATTTGTCTGTCAGTGCTCATGAATATGATTTACATAATGTTTATGATGAATGTGTTGTTACTAATGGAAGTGGAAATAAATGGTATAAATTAAGGAACACACATATAACTGAAGAAACGCCAATTAGATATGTTTTTTGTGAAGGGAAAGTAATAAATAGTCCCTATTTCAATCAAACTGAAGATCATACTAGCCATGTATGGCCTGGTCAACAAGCTGAAATAAATAGTCTTTTTACCTCTTTTTCTAATAGTATGGAATTATGGAATGATATTTACGTTTCAAAATTTAATCTAAATCAAAATGGAGTAACCATTAATGGTATTGATAGTTTTAAAAAGCTTGTTGATGTTGCACCAGGCACTTGGAGCAATTATAATGTAATAGTATGCCCTACAGAACAATATAATAACAATGACATAGCCTACGCTCAATGGGATGGGAATTACTATCAAGTGGAAACAGGTAATACTAATCATTATCACCATAGCGGAGGAACTATACTAATTAATCTTCCAAATGCCTATAATTATAGTACTGAAAAATATAGAGTGGGCACAAGAGTGGGCGCTCATGAACTTGGTCATATTCTTGGCTTAGGTGATATGTATAATGAATACTGTAATGGAACTACCCATACGCATTACAATACTATCATGGGAGATTCTATGAACATTGAATATGAAGATATTATAGGGGTAGCAATTAATCAAGGTTTACATACAGCTGCTGACCATGTAATGGTTCAGGATTCTATTAATGGAAGTCAATATAAAGTTAGATGTATTTTATGTAATGCTGTTTTTAATACTACATCGACTATTTATAATAGATCATATGTAAAAAATGCTTGTGGTAATAATCATTTGTATAATATGGGAAATGTTATACAAGCTGGTTTTTCTGGAAAATATCATTTTTATAAGTGTAAGCATTGCGGCCAAGTGACAAGGAGCCCTCATCAAATGTCGTCAGCTACTAATAATCCTACAAAATATAATCATGTATACAGTTGTACAATATGTGATTATAAAAAAGAAGAGGCTCATAATTTTACATTATCATCTTATACTTCATCACAACATTGCCTAGCATGCCAAAGTTGTAATTATAATAAGAGCGAAAGCCATAATTATTACGCTACATCTTATACAGCACTAAGACATTACTTGAAATGTGAAGATTGTCCGAGTACAACCTCAGAAACTCATGATATGTATAACTACATGGGTATAAATCGATGTCGAAAATGCCCATATGCTCAGCTCAAACCAGTAATGTAATCTCGATAAATTGCTTATTGAATTGAAATTACATTGTTATGTTTAAACTTTAGAACATAGAAATATGTTCTTTTTTTATTTATAAGGAAAGTTCATTTTTAGAAAGAAGTAAAAAGAAGTAAAAAACTAATCACTTATAATAAGTGATTAGTCCAAGGAATGGCAAAAAAGAATAAAGGATTAATATCCTTTAAACTATATTTAAATTTGC
>JAVBLL010000021.1:0-46519 GCA_031553555.1 Bacilli bacterium | reverse complement strand
ATATTGGGGCTGTATAAATTTATACTGAAAAATAGGGCTGTCAAAAATTATACTGACATCAGCATAGTTTTTGACAGCCCCTTTATATATAAATAATAAATGTCCTTATGCTATAATATAATCGCCAGATTAATAACAGATAAGGACGGTGATATTATATCATATATTCTTCTTTTTTTAAACATACTAATTTCGATTATGATCGTTTGACTTTTCGAAATGATAAATCTATTATCTATGTTAACGCCTATTATATTCCTGAGGAAGAACTTTGTCCAACTTGTGGTTCATCTTTTCTATCTAAAAATGGTTATACTACCAAAACTGTCAAACATTGTGTCTATTATACTTCTTTATTTATTGTCACCTGTCATATTCAATGTTATAAATGTAAAGAGTGCAAGACTATTTTTTATGAGAAAGATACTTTCTCTAATCCTTATGAGACCTTATCTAAAGAATCCATCTTCGTTATTCTTGATAAGCTTAAATATGCTAATACAACGTTTCAAAGTGTTGCTAGGGATCTTCTTATTTCAAGACAAGATGTTATTAATGTCTTTGATAGATATGTTGATTATTCACCTGAAACTATTCCTTCTATTATTTGTCTTGATGAGAAGCATATTAACAAATCTATGACTGATAATGCTTATATATTTGTTATTTTGGATTTTGTTAATATCAAAATATATGATATTCTTTATTCTAGGCATAAGCATGTTATTGAAAGATATTTCTCTAGGATACCATTAGTTGATAGACAAAGGGTTAAATATATCATTATAGATATGTGGGAACCTTATAAGGATGCTTGTATTAGGTACTTTAGGAATGCTTTAATTGCTATAGATTCGTTTCATGTTATTAAAGCTGTTAATTATGCTATGGATAGGGTTAGAATCAGTGTAATGCAAAGGTATAATCAACATACCGATATTTTAGATGATAATCATGCTTACTACTATTTACTTAAGAAATATTCTTATCTTTTCTTAATGGAGTTTGATGATATTAATGATAAAAGATTTTATATCAAAAAACTTAAGGGATGGTATGATAAGTATTCTCTTCGTACTTATTTACTTTCTATAGATAATAGTCTAAATCATTCTTATTCACTTGCTTCCAGATATAGAGAATTTAATAGGACTGCTAGATTTGAAACATGTAAGGAAGAATTAGAGTTACTAATTAATGATTTCTATAATTCTAAACTATCACAGTTTATTGACGTTGGTAAAACTTTAAGTAATTGGAAAGAATATATTATTAATTCTTTTATTATTGTTAATGGTAGAAGATTGTCTAATGGTGCTATTGAAGGGTATAATGCAACAATCGAAAAGATTAATAGAAATGGTAATGGATATAACAATTTTTATAGATTTAGGAATAGGGTTATTTATGTAATTAATAAGGATGTAGCTATTAGGAACATTCCTATAAAACAAAAAGTAAAATAATAAGGTAATCTGGCATAAGAATAGCCCTATCTCGCTTATACGAGATAGGGCTATATTTCATTAAACTTTTTGACAGAATCCATCAGTATAATTTTTGACAGGGGCTATTTATAGCCTATAAATTCATTTAATGAATTTATTCATCAGTATAATTTTTGACAGAGCCGGAATAATTATTAAAGTAAATCACCAAATGGATTATTAGAATCTCCTGCAAAGTCACCACCAAGAGAACTAGTAGTTAAAATATCTTCATCAGTAAATGTGATGATTTCAATAATAGGATTAGTATATTCTTGTTTCATTATTATTCCTCCATTTTGTTTGTATATGACGCTATATAAGATAAGACTAACTTGTGAGCCATAACAGCTGTATCATTTGCATAATTTGTTAAATACGCATCAGCTAAGGCTTTAACTGAATAAGTTGTTGTTTTCATAAAATAATAAATTCCATTTATTTTAACATAACTTGCAGCGACAATTTCTGTATCAAAGTTTTCTTCTGTTATTCCAGTGAATTTAACGGCAAATTGATAATAATCACCAGCTAAATCTTCTGCTTCAGCCCCTTCATAAGCAACTCTAACCGGAGTAATTGGATATAGTTTTATGCCTGCCACATTTTCATCAAAATTACTTTCGCCTAACGTTGTTTTAGAAATAGCAGCAACGCCAAACTCCACTCCACCAACATTTGTCATTAAATCATCATAATTTGCTTTTGTGATGCAAGTCCCAAATCTCATTGCTACATCGTCAAAAGTAAAATCATAAGCATCCTCAGTATAATTGATGGCAATTGATTTTATACGCACTTGTGCAGTTGTTGTATTGACATTTTGAATGGTAAACTCTGATATTCCTGTTTCATATGTAAATGTATGAATTAGATCATTAGTTGTAGCAGTTACAGCAGGACTCACCGCATAAACTGAATCATATTCAAAGACAAATTCAATAATAACAGAATTAATTAATCGACCCTCTAGTGCATTAATCGTAATTTTTCCACCCTTTTCACTTGCATTACCATATAGCCTTACAGTTGAGGTATTGTATGCTGGGGTATTAGCATCTTCTTTAACAATGAAGATTGAGAATTTTGTTGAATCAGCAGCACTCAATAATGTTGTTGCTTGATCAGTTGTTGGAACATTTGTATTACTAACATTAGGAAATACAACATTAGTACTTGACTGTTGAGCACCTAAATTAGTACAGTTATAATCCAATTTCAAACTTGTTTTTGTATTTAAAGCACAAAAATCATCTACACCTACAACATCAAGTGGTTCATTCCATTCTTTAATTGAAAAGTTAGATACTCTTAATGTTCCTACAGCTGTATGTCTAGCAACTAAAGCAACTTTTGTTATTGAAGTAGACTCATCAAATGTGCGTGTTACAGAACCAGCCGCTGTTGTACCAGATGATGCAACAACATAACCATTTGCCGGTGTCACGCTAGGCAAAATCCAACTTCCATTAGAATAAACAAAAAGGTATACTTTAAACGCCGCATTACCACCAACCCACTCAAAAGTAATTTCGGATATGTCAGCAACAACACCTTCTGTCATTAAAGCATAAGCTTGTTCTGTAGTTGAATCATAAGTACTGTCAACAGAGGCAATTGCTGAAGCTAAAGTGGTCCATTTGCCATCAGAATTTGGGCCTTCTGTTGCATCTATATTTCCTAATTTGCCTTTTTCAATATGTGTAGCGTTTGCTCCTAAATAAAATACTTTACTAGAAATCTGAGATACACTAGCTGTCCAATCCAAAGTTCCTATAGTATATGAAGTGTTTTTTGCATATGAAATATTTGCACCACCAGTTTGGAAATTTCCACCATACACTTCATCACCTACCAAAGCCTTAACATCCGTATTACCTGCATTAAAAAAGAAAACACAAGCAAACATTAATACAAATGCTATTGTCCCTTTACACAACTTTCTTGTCATTTTTTCCTCCCCTAAAAAATAAAAACAGCAAAAATCGCTTGAAATGAATCTTTACTGTTAATAATGCAGAATATATTTATAATTTTCAAATCATAATGCTGCAAGTACTAATAAGCATAGAGACATTTGACTATTGTTTTATTACACGATCTTTACTTCTTTAGTATAACATAATGAAAATGTTCAAGCAAGAAAAAAATTGATTTTTTTGGAATTATTTGTAAAAAGAAAAAAATAAAAGTGGAATTCTTTTATTTTTTATCAAATATTGACATCCATATAATCATAATTAAAATATCTTTATTATTAATTTATTCATATTTTTCACAAATATATATATATGAATCTGCCCCTATATTAATTGAAGAAACTTCAAGGCTCACTATTCCATCAAAATTATCATACCCAAAATTCCCAGAAGTAAAACCGATATATGTGGACCAATTATAATAAGCACCAAGAAATGCATCTCTCGTGATGGTTTTTGTTTCTAGTACACCATTTTTTATTATTACTAAAGTAATAGTCAGTTCAATTTCAACATCTGCTTTGGCAAAATATATTATTGGCTGTAATGATTGTAATTTGATATAATAATAAGAAGATTCACTTTGTATTTTAATATCATTAAAATATTTTTGGAAATTATCATTATTTATATTTTCTCTTTTGATATTATACCATTCATCAGCTAAATAATATTTAAAAAAAGAATTACCATTTTTTTGTGAACCAACTTTTTGCATTGTCATAGAGAAATTATAATGTTTTATCTCACCTTTAAAGGTAACCCCGCCTGTAGACGATTCATTATAGTGCAATGATACCCTATGGCAAACAACCTCTTCTTGAATAAGCCGATTTTTTGATAAGTTAATAAAATAATAGAATTCATATCCTTCGAGTACTTTATATAACGAATAATCTTTTAAATCATCTGATTGTATTAAATATTGCTCAGAGGATATAGTATAATCCGTTTCTGGTTTATTCACCGCAAAACTCAAATACGAAACATAAGGAGACATCCTAAGCGAATCAAATATATATTTTGCATACTCATCATATGTCATTTTGTTATCTATATTAGAATGAAATTTATATATGGAGTTAGGATAAATTGTAGTTATAGAAAGAAAAAAGTCTTCTCCATTTATTTTTTCAATATTTGAAAAACCATATTCAGTTAATTGTTTTTTTGAAAAAAATTCATTTTCTTCTAATTTATAATTATTTGAAGTAGTTGTTATTACAACAATGCTAGTGATTATTAAGATAATTATGCTAAAACAAATTATCAAATTTCTTATATTCTTCCTAGCATTTTTTTCAATATTCTCAATAACAATTAGTGAATCATTGTCATCAAAAAGTTCATCAATTGTAATATTAAAGAAGCTAGCTAAACTATTAAGACTTTCTTTATTGGGCAAACCTTTGCCTTGCTCCCATTTTGCAATTGCACTTCTAGAAATAAAAATTTGTTCTGCTAACTCTTCTTGGGTTATTCCTTTGTTTTTTCGTAATTCCTTTAGTTTTTCCGAAAACATTTTATCACCTCTTTTATTATATACTAATTATATCACAAAACGATAATTTGTTATGATACTTTTATGACACTTCCATTTTTATGAATCTTTTCTTATAATAAATAATTAAAAACTATCCTTTTTATAGATAATCAATTGATTAGCAATAACTAAGGATAGTAATAATTTATTATTTTTTAATAGTCTAGAAAAGATACTTTATATTATGCATTCAAAAATTCTTCAAATTTTAAAACATTATTGTTTTTGCCAATAACTAAAACAATATCTTTTCCTTGTACCATATCTGATCCTTTTGGTAAAAAGAAGTTATTATCTCTCACAATACCAACAATACTCACATCGAATTTATTACGAGAATTTAAGTCAATCAAAGTTTTTGGGGTCCTTCCGTCTTTTACCTTTATTTTAACAACAGCGAAGTCTCCTTGGACTTTATAATAATCTAAAATATTATCACTTATTATATGATTAGCAAGCGATATTGCGGAAGCTTCTTCTGGAACAATTATCTCGTCAGCTCCTAAACGTTCTAAGACTGTAATGTGTGCGGGTGTGTCTACACGAACAGTTACCCTTTTCACCCCTAATTCTTTTAGATTAATAGTGGCCAATATAGTAGCTTGTAAATTGTTTCCAATAGCAACTACAGCATGATCTACATGTCCTACTCCAAGTTGACGTAAATTATTGACATTTGTTGCATCAGTAACTACACAATGTTCTACAAATCTAGCTGCTTCTGTCACGCAGTTATTATCAACATCAATAGCTATGATTTCACATTTTGATTTGGATAAGGTTTTAACAACCCCCATACCAAATCGTCCTAAACCTATTATAGCAAAACTTTTTTTCATTTTTATTACCTACCCAATTATGAGCCTTTCTTCAACATATTGAATTTGTTCATTTGAATCATTCATCCAGTTATTATTCCATAAGCTAATTATTGTTAGTGGACCTAAGCGCCCAAAAAACATTGTCATACATATTAAAATTTGACTAAGTGGTTGTAAAGATGCAGTTATACCTTTTGAAAGTCCAACGGTACCAAACGCTGAAATGGTTTCAAAGGTGATATCATTAACGGCCATTCCTGGTTCTATTAAAGAAATAGCTAATATTATAAGTGCATTATAAATAACGGCAATTGTAACTAAAGAGAATGCCTTATAAATAGAATGATCCGATATTTTTCTGTGATATGCTTTTGGTGTTTTTCCTCTTGCATAATATGCTATAGTAATAAAAACAACAAATAAAGTAGTCGTTTTTATTCCTCCACCAGTCGAACATGGTGAGGCTCCAATAAACATCAATATTATCATAATAGTCTCGCCAGCAGGCGTTAGCTGACTCATATCATACGTGCAAAAACCAGCGGTTCTTGCAGTTACACTTTGAAATATCGATTGTAGCCAAGTCATATCTGGAACTGCTAGTTTTAGCAGCAATGTTCCACCAACAAGTAAAATTGCCGTGGCCGGTAAAACCACCTTAGTATGGAAAGAAAACTTGCGCCACCTTTTTTGTTTTATCACATCAGCAATGACAATAAAACCTATTCCACCCAAAATAATCATAAGCATTGTATTGATATTTAAAAGCCAATGACTTTGAAATTCTATCATATTTGAATTATATCCAAAAATATCTAATCCTGCATTATTAAAACTAGAAATAGCATGAAACATTCCAATACCAAGACTATCAAAAAATGGATAAAATCCGCTAGCATATAAAATAATAGTATTAATTGTTCCTCCAATTAACTGGATTGATATACTCATTAAAACAATTTTTTTCACTAATCCAACAATACCAATAGTCGTATTTTGATTCAATGCTTCTTTTAATAATAAACGATTTCCAATTCCAACCTTTGAGCCAATAACAATAAAAACAAATATAGCAATTGTCAGAAAACTAAGTCCGCCAATTTCAATTAACATAGCTATAACAAATTTTCCAAAAAAAGACATCTCAGTCCCTAAATTTGCAACAACTGTTAAACCAGTAACACAAGTACTAGATGTCGACATAAATAAGGCTTCCATAAAACTCAATCCCTGCCTGTCCTTGGTAGAAATTGGTAACCATAACAACAAAGTACCAATCAAAATAACGATAGCAAAACTTATAAGTATCCGCAAATATGGAGTGGTTCGTTTTTTTGTATTTTTATTATTCATAGTGGTATACTCCCAAAATTCTTTTTTATTTTATTTCCAATATTATCATAATCTCTTGATAATTTTTCACAATATATGTACACTTAATATCTGAGACATTTTCTTTAGGATTGTACCATACGGTATCAATTCCGGCATTTATACCACCTTGAATATCTGATGTTACACTATCACCAATGATTAACACTTCTTCTTTATTAATTATTTTAATATCTTCAAAAACAAAATCAAAATACTTTATATCAGGTTTTTGAAAACCAATTTCTTCTGATAAATAAATTTGTTTTAAAAACTTGTGAATATTTGTTTTTGCAAGTCGTCCCTTTTGTACCCTAGTAGTTCCATTAGTCACCCCATATAAATCATAATTTTTTGATAATTTCTCCAAAAGATCTTCTGCTCCTTCAATTACATATGCAAGTTGTGAAAGAATGTCAAAATATAAATTATTAGTTTTTTCAAAATCATCTTCAATATTGAATTCTTTAAAAAAATCTTTAAATCTTTCTACTAATAAAGCATTACGTGTTATTTGTTTATTTTCAAACATTTTCCAATACTTTATATTGATTCTATGATATAATTCACAATTTTCCTTTGTAGGGATTATATTATAATATTTCATTAAGTTTGATATAGCAATTTCTTCTGATTTGGAAAAATCAAGTAGAGTATCGTCAATATCAAAAAGAATTATTTTATATTTCATATTCTTACCATTATTAAACAGTTTTAACCTTTTCTATTATTATATATTATATTTTACCACAAAACACCCTTTTTTGAAATAAAAATTTTAAAAAAAGCAGATAACTACTGAATGTTATCTGCTTCATATAAATATTATTTTAGATATTTATCTCCATATTTTTCAATTACATAGTCAACATCTTTATCTCCACGGCCAGATAGATTAACTAGTATTGAACCGCTTTTCATTTCTTTTGCTAATCTTATTGCATAGGCAACTGCATGAGAACTTTCCAAAGCAGGAATAATGCCCTCATATCTAGATAACATAAAGAAAGCATCAATCGCCTGTTCATCGCTAACAGAATCATATTCTACTCTTCCAATATCATGCAAGAAAGCATGTTCAGGACCAACCGATGGATAATCAAGTCCACTGGCAACTGAGTATACGGCTCCAGGTTCCCCTTTTTCATCCTTTAACATTATTGAATTAAAGCCGTGCATTATGCCTTCGCTTCCATATGACATAGAAGCAGCATTATCTCCTGGCTTTGGTCCTAGTCCTAATGGCTCAACTCCAACAATCCTTACTGGATCATTTAAGAAAGGAATAAACATTCCGGCGGAGTTACTACCACCACCAACACAAGCAGTAACAACATCTGGAAATTCACCAGTCATTTCTTTAAATTGTTCCCTTGCTTCAATACCAACTATTGACTGAAAGTCTCTAACAATAAGTGGAAAAGGATGGGGTCCTACGGCTGAACCAATACAATATATTGCTTCTTTATAATCTTTCAAATATGCTTCAAATGCTGAATCTACTGCTTCTTTTAATGTCATTGCCCCAAAAGTAACTGGAACAATTTTTGCTCCAAGTATTTTCATTCTTGCAACATTTGGTGCTTGTTTTGCAATATCAACTTCCCCCATATGGATTTCGCATTCTAAACCAAAGAAAGCAGCCGCTGTTGCTAAAGCAACCCCATGTTGTCCAGCTCCTGTTTCAGCAATTAATTTCTTTTTTCCTAAATACTTAGCAAGTAGTGCTTCTCCCATACAATGATTAAGTTTATGTGCACCTGTATGATTTAAATCTTCTCTTTTTAAATAAATTTGTACACGCCCATTGCCTACTGCCTGAGATAATCTCTCACAATGATATACTGGTGTAGGGCGGCCTTGGAATTCTTTTCTAATACGACGTAGTTCATTAATAAATTTCGCTGATTTGCAAATAGTTTGGTAACCCTCATTTACTTCTTTAAAGGCTGCCTCAAGTTCCTGAGGAATATAAGTTCCTCCATACTTTCCAAAATATCCTTCTTCATTAGGATAATTTTTAAGATAAGTTTCAAAGTCCACATTTTTCAATTTCATATTTTTCTCTCCTTTTTCTTTTAGCTTAGAAAGATAAACAAAAAAGCGCTGCCTAATTGGATTTATCTCCAAAAAGGACAAGCGCTGAATACACCTGCGGTACCACCTTTTTTGCCAAGTCAAAACTTATTTTGAACTTTAGCCACTTTCTAAATGCTAACACATTTTTCACTCTATAACGGGAGTTCCCGTTGACGTCTACTAAGCAAAACTGTTCGAGTCACCCTCCAAGGCCCATTTACTAATTCGCTTACTATTAAGTTTACACCATACTTAACTCTCTATAAGTGCGCTAAAAGTTTTATTTCCTTATCATCAGTTATAATATTATTATATCAATTTATTTATAAATGGTCAAGGCATTTATAATGTTTATATACTTTGAAAATGGTTTCATTTTTAAATGTAAATTGACGTATTTATAAAGAAACTTTAGATAGATGGTAACCAGCCAGTGCTCCCGCCAGTTGGCTCATCTTCTTCTTCACTTGGTTTGTCACCATTTTCATTGTCCTCATCGGTATTATTGTTTTGATCATTTTGTTCTGTTTGTTCTTTATTTTCATTTTGATTATTCTTATTACAACCAGTCAAACCAAAACTACTTAATATAACTATTAAAAACAATAATATAAGTTTCTTTATTTTCATCTTCATCACCTAATAACATTATAGCATTAATGTTTAGTATTTACAATATTTTTAGTATTTGTTTTTTTATATTTTAAACACCTTAGAGCATTTAGAATTGCAATAACCGAAACCCCAACATCAGCAAATATAGCCATCCACATATTGGCAAGTCCAAAAGCACTTAAACTTAAAACAATGAATTTTATTGCTAAAGCAAACACGATATTTTCACGAACAATTTTTAATGTTTTTTTGGATATTTCTTTTGCCTCTATTATTCCTTCAAGGTTATCATGCATAAAAACAATATCGGATGCTTCAATTGCACTATCACTGCCAACACCACCCATAGAAATACCAATATCTGCCCTAGCTAAAACTGGGGCATCGTTTATGCCATCACCTATATATACAACAACATCTTTATTATTTTTTTGATTAATAATATTTTCTAATTCTAAAACTTTGTCACCTGGTAATAATTGTGCTTTGTAATCTGTTAACCCAATTTCCTTAGCAACAATCGATGCCGTTTTTTCTCTATCACCGGTAAGCATAATTGTTTTGTAATTATTCTTGTTTAAATATTGAACAGTATAGATTGAACTAGGTTTTATAGTATCCCCAATTAATAATGAACCAACAAACTCACCATTATGAGCAACATACACAACTGTACCCAATCCATCATTTTCAATAAACTCTATGTTTTCATTTTTCATTAAACGAGCATTACCTACCAAAATTATATCATTATCTTTTTTGGCAATCATCCCACACCCAGCAACCTCCTCAATGACATACTCTTTATCTACATCAAAAGATCCCCTAGTTTCTATGATACATCTAGCTATAGGATGGTTAGAGTAATACTCACAAATAGCTGCAAGTTCTAAAATCTCATTTTGTGAATTATTTGGAAAATATTCTTTGATTGTAAAATCGCCTTGAGTTAATGTACCTGTTTTATCAAAGACAAAAATATTGGCCCTATTCATTAATTCAAAATAATTGCTACCCTTAATGAGAATTCCTCTTTTAGATGCACTTCCAATACCCCCAAAAAAACTCATAGGTACGCTGATTACTAATGCACATGGGCAACTGACAACTAAGAAAGTTAATCCTCTAATTCCCCAACTACCCCACTGCCCAACAAATATTGGTGGAATAAATGCTAATAAGGTAGCTAATATTACAACAGATGGCGTATAGTATTTGGCAAAACGATTAATGAAATTTTCAGCTTTTGTTTTTTTGCTACTAGCATTTTCAACCAAATCTAATATCTTAGCCACGGTTGAATCAATGTATAATTTTTCTGTTTGAATATATATAACATTTGTCATATTAATACATCCACTTAATATAAAATCACCCACATTGCATTCATTTGGCAACGACTCTCCAGTTAATGCTTTAACATCAAGAAAACTTTGACCTTTAATAATTTTGCCATCAACTGGAATCTTTTCACCAGCTCTAACTATTATAATATCTCCAATTTTAACATCTTCTGGAGCCATAGTGAATTCTTGTTCATCTTTTATGACAACTGCTTTATCAGGTTTTATATTCATTAATGAAGCAATTGAGGCCCGCGATTTGCCAACGGCATAATCCTGAAACAACTCACCAATTTGATAAAATAACATAACTGCTACTGCTTCAGGAAACTCTTGTATGACAAAAGCACCTAATGTTGCTATAAACATTAAAAAGTTTTCATCAAATACTTTTCCACGAACAATATTTCTTAATGCTGAAAAAACTATATCATATCCTATAATTATATATATAATAAGATAAGCGCTTAATGATACAATCCAAGGAATTTTCAAAATCATATTAAGTATAAAATAAAATATTAATAAAACAAACGATAATATAATGCGAATTAATCTTTTTTGATTTTTCGTCATTTATAATCCACAATATTCAATATCTGGTTCTATTTTTTTAGTAATCTTTAAAATATTTGAGACAACTGTTTGATAAAGATTATCTTCAATTTCGATATTCATTTTTAAAGACATAAAATTAATATTAACACTATTGACACCTTCAACTTTTGAAAGTTTATTTTCTAATTTGTTGGCACAATTTGCACAATCCAAGTTTTTTATTCCCACTGTTTTTTTCATTCCTCATTCACCTACTCTGCAATATGTTCTAAAGCTAAATTAATAATCAATATAATATGGTCATCCGCCAAAGAATAAATGACTTCCCTGCCCATTTTTTTACCTTTAACAAGTTTTGCTTGTCTTAAAACACGCAATTGATGTGAAATAGCCGACTTTGTCATTTTCAAAACTTGGGCAATTTCGCAAACACATAATTCATTTTTCATTAAAGTTAATAAGATTTTGGTTCTAGTGCTATCACCAAAAACTTTAAAAAGTTCAGCAATCTCATATAATGTTTCTTCATCTGGTAATGATTGTATAGTTTCTTCAACTAAATCTTGATGAACATGTTCTTGTTCAAAATATTGTTTATTATTCATTAATCCCTCCAACAGTTGAACAAGTGCTCAACTGTTCTACTATATTATATGCTTATATAAAACTTTTGTCAACTGTTTTTTGAATTTTTTAAGAAGACTTTAAGAAAAAACATTCCAAATAAATTAAAGGATGTATAATTATATACACACCTTTTATTTTACTGGAATGTTTTCACTAACGTAAAACTATTTGGTTATCTTCAATATCAACAATATACTTTCTTGAGTTATCTAATTGACCAGATATAATCGCTTTTGCTAGAGTTGTCTCAATAACTCTTTGAATATACCTTTTAACAGGGCGTGCACCATACTCTTTACTGAAACTATTTTCAATTACATAATCTTTTACATTATTTGTAAACTCAATACTGATATATTCACTTTTTAAACGGGTCTCTAATTGTCTTAGCATTTTTTCAACAATTTGTACTTGAACAATCTTATCAAGCGGTTTAAACATAATGATTTCATCAATCCTATTTAAAAACTCTGGTTTAAAAGTCGCCTTCAATAAAGACATTACTTTTTCTTCACCTTCATTATTAAGCAAATATTCACTACCAAGATTTGATGTCATAATAATAATAGTATTTTTAAAATCGATTATTCGTCCTTGAGAATCAGTTAGACGACCATCATCAAGAATTTGCAATAAAATATTAAAAACTTCAGAATGAGCTTTTTCAATTTCATCAAATAGAACTATTGAATATGGATTACGTCTCACTTTTTCTGTAAGTTGTCCGCCTTCTTCATAACCAACATATCCTGGAGGAGCGCCAATAAGACGACTTGTTGAGAACTTTTCCATATATTCACTCATATCTAATCTAACTATATGACTATCGCTATCAAATAAGGCTTCAGCCAAACTTTTTGCTACTTCAGTTTTACCGACCCCTGTTGGGCCGAGAAACAAAAATGAGCCAATTGGGCGGTTTTGATCTTTTATTCCAGCTCGTTGACGAATAATCGCATTACTTACAAGCTCAATGGCTTCATTTTGACCGACCACTCTTTTTTGCAATATTTCTTTTAGATTCAATACTTTTTCTTTATCGCCCTTCATGATTTTAGTAATTGGAATACTAGTCATCTTGGATATGATTTTTGCAATCATTTCTTCAGTAACAATTTCACTTAAAATATTACTAGTTTTTTCCTGTTGTTCTAAATCAGTCAATTTTTGTTCTAAATTAGGGATTTCTTGATATTTTATCTCAGAAGCTTTTTTATAATCACTTGCATTATAGGCCTGCTCTAAGTTAAATTTAGCTTTTTCTAATTTATTCTTAACTTCTTTTGCTTGATTAATTAATTCTTTTTCAGCTTGCCACTTTTCAGTTAATTCTTTTTCTTCTTTTTTATAATTTTCAAGTTCGCCAATAATCTTTTTTAATCTTTCTTTACTATTAATATCCTTTTCTTTTTCTAAAGCAACTCTTTCAATTTCTAATTGACGAACTTTTCTAATTACTTCATCCAAAGCAGTCGGCATTGACTCTATTTCTACTCTAATGGAAGAACATGCCTCATCAATTAAATCAATTGCTTTATCTGGTAAAAACCTTTCAGTCAAATAACGATTTGACATAACAGCTGCACTAACAATAGCTGCATCAGTGATTTTTACTCCATGATGTGACTCAAATCTTTCTTTTAAGCCACGAAGAATGCTAATAGTATCTTCAACTGTTGGCTCTTTAACAAGAACTTGTTGAAAGCGACGTTCTAAAGCTCTGTCCTTTTCAATATACATTCGATATTCATTTAACGTTGTAGCACCAATACAATCAATTTCTCCACGAGCAAGCATTGGCTTTAACATATTGCCAGCATCTAATGCTCCCTCAGCCTTACCAGCACCAACAATTAAATGAACCTCATCAATGAAAAGAATTATTTGTCCTTCACTTTCCTTGATTTTATTCAAAACCGCCTTTAGTCTTTCTTCAAATTCTCCACGGAACTTTGCCCCTGCTACGAGTGACCCCATGTCTAGTTCATATATAGTCTTATTTTTCAAAGTCATTGGTACATCTTCTTTAACAATTCTTTGTGCCAGCCCCTCAATAATAGCTGTTTTTCCAACGCCTGGTTCTCCTATTAGAACCACATTATTTTTGGTTTTACGGGACAGCACTTGAATGATACGGCGAATTTCCTCATCACGACCAATGACAGGATCAACCTTTCCTTTTTTGACCTCTTCTACTATATCTCGACCAAATTTTTTTAAAATGTCTTTGTCTTTGCTATAATCCTGCATTTCATTCATATTTTTCACCTCACAATTAGCACTCTATGATCTCGAGTGCTAATTATATTATACTCCGGTTACATTATTTGTCAATAGATAATTTTAATGAAAACACTTGCATAATTTTTTAAAAATAAAAAGGTTATAATTCATTAATCATTATAACCTTTAAAGTTTATATATTAAATATTTTAAAAACATTCTTTATTATTCTGTTTTATGTTCAATATCATCATAAAAAGCATATGTACCTTTTCCATGATTCTTTGCATAATACATTGCTGTATCGGCAGCTTTTAATAAACTAGAAACAGTATCCGCATTTTTTGGATAAATGGCAGCACCAACAGACAAAGAAACATTAAATTTTTGCATTATTTTATTATCACTCTTTAATTTAAGAAAATCACTCAATAGCACATTGGCAAATTTATGAATTTCTTCTATTTCTTTAATTGGTTGAATTAACACAAATTCATCTCCACCTAAACGAGCAACAAATTCTTTACCCTTGCTAATTAAAGGTTTTAAATCAGAATGAGCTAATAAGAATTTTGCAATCTCTTGTAATAAAATATCCCCAGTAACATGCCCATCAACATCATTTACTTTTTTAAAATTATCAACATCAATAAAATATAAAGCAATAGAATAACTTTTATAGTTATTATTTGTAAGAGATTCCATTAATGAATTCAATTTTTCAATTAAAGCCACACGATTAGGTAGTGTTGTTAGCGAGTCATAATATGCCATATGTTCTATTTTATCCTGCATAATAGCATTTCGTTTTAGAAGATTGTAAATTAAGAAACCGATAACCAAATATATCGCTATTAAAATAATTTCTAAAATAAGTACTGTCCAAAAAAAAGTTTTATTATGTCTAACAATAAAGTCAGATGAAATATCAACACAAAGTATTGCCTCAACTTCGCCATTACTATCTACTAGTGCACGACATGCTGTATATTGTGTTCCCCATTCATCGGTAATTTCGCTAATAAAAATACTTTCCTTATCTGTCAAACATTGTTTAAAGAAATCTTTTTCTTCTTTATCTAAATTTTGATAAGTCTTACCAATATATACTCTAGTCTCAATATTTTCATCAGAATCTAAAATAAAATAAAATTCATCTGTACCTGCACCCTTAAATTTCATTGTATAAATATAAGTGGCACCAACAGAATCAGAAATTTCTGCCAATTTTTCAACAAGTTGAGAGTATCTTTCATCATCTCTTCCAGCATTTGTATCCCCAGCAAAACCTGCTGGTGAATATGTTTCTCGAATTTCTTTATGCAAATCCACATTAATGGCCACAAATGCAACATCAATATTGGACACTAACCGATCTTCAACAGACTCCTGTAATAAATTATTGGATTTTTTGTAAGATATTAGTGCAAATGTAGTTACAACGGCCGTAATTACAAAACATAATATAATATATCCATATAAAAAACGTATACTTTTTTTCATAAAAATAATAAAATTTTCCTTTCAATTCTCTTTAACAACAATTATACCATAATTATTTTAAAAAAGATAGATGCTTATGTTATTATCTAGAATTATATCGTTTTCTGTGCCTTAACGCGTATTCTCTGGTAGTCTGCAATCCAAACAGCACCGTTCCATAATTCAGACTCTAATTGTTTTTCTATATCTATTAAAATCTTTTCTTGATCTTTATCATTAAATTGTTGTAGGTCATTAGCGAAGAATTGTCTAACCCAATTACTAAGACCTTTTTTTCCATCGGTCAGTGGTGTTGGTCTAGGGAAGCTAAAAATTTCAATAATATTAAAGCCATTATTTTCTAAGACTTTTTTATATTCTTCTACCGATGGGAAATAGAAAGGCGTTTTATAACTATAACCAAACTTTTCAATAGATACTTTAAAAGCTTCTTCAATTTTTTGAATATTTCCTTTAGCCCCAAATTCGCAAATTAAATAACCGTTATTTTTTAAAGAATAATAAATATTCTTTAATAATAAATTTTGATTTTGTATCCAATGAAATACAGCATTAGAAAAAACAACGTCAAAAAAGCCCTCCCATATTAATTGTGTTGCGTCCATCACATGATATTCTATATTGTCATCATTTTTTTTAGCTATATCAATCATTTCAGGGGATTGGTCAATGCCAATTACTTTCAGTGTTATTTTGGATATTTCCTTCGTCAATGTTCCAATTCCACACCCTAAGTCTAAAATGGTACTTTGATCATCATCAATATAATCTAATAACTTTTTTCCATATTCTTCAACAAAATTGTGTTTTTCTTTATATAATCTTGTATTCCATTTCATTTATACCACCTAATTATAATTATTATTTTGAAAATTTATTAGAGTATATCATATGCAAAACAATTTTGTCAATAAACTTAAGGTTATTAAGAAAACATCCAGAAAGTATTTTTTAATGCTTTCTGGATGTATATTATTCTGATATTATCTTTTCATTTTTCCCTTTAACAATAAATCTATCAAAAATGGCTAGTAATGCTGGTAATGCGAATAAAACCAGTACTGTTGCTGATAATGAACCAATGGCTACAGTTGAAAGAATACTAGATACAGCCCCACTCATCATTATACCAAGAATGCCTGTTATTGACATCATTATTAAAGATGAAGTTAAAATGGTATGGCTTGAATTAATTAATGCCTCACTTACGGCTTCTTTAACATCCATTTTTTGTCTTGCTTCCCTATAATATGAAGTTAGTAATATACCATAGTCAATAGTTGATCCCATTAGTAAACTTTGAACAATTAACAAAGCAATAAAATACATACTCGTATTAGCTATTACCATAACGCTCATTGTTATAAAAACGGCACACTCTATTATTAAAACCAAAAATGCTGGTATGGAGAATTTTTTAAATGTTACACATATAACAAGAAAGATAACTATGGCAATCAATATAGAGATTAGTAAGTATTCTGTTTTAAAAGATTTTGATAATTCATATGACATAGCAGAATTTCCAATCATATAATAATTACCACTCAAAGTATTTTTCAAAGTTTCGTTTAATGAATTATAAAAATCATTTATTTCCTTAGACTCTAATTCATAATTTAATGAAAGTATTAACCTTGAATGTTCTCCTCCAATAAGTTGTGATTTTCCACTTTCCATTTGTTCCTTATATGAATCAAACATTATGACCATATTATTATCTAAAAACAATGCAAATATCTCCTCTTCAATAATGTTTTTGGATATATACATAAAGAAATCATATATGGATATAGTTATATTTGACAAATCAGTAATATTACTTTGGTACATTAAAAATAATAGATTCAAAGTATTTTCATTAAACATAGCCGATTTAATTGGTAAGACTTGTGCTAATTGAGATGCCGTCATAATAATATTATTATTAATCATTCCACATAAAGTTTGAAAAGAATTTAATTGGATAATCTGTTCTTCGGTAAACATTGTTGAATATGCTGGATTTGGCAATATATTATCAATAATAAAAGTAGTAAACGAAAGTAAAGTCATACTATTTTGACTAGCTAAAATAAATAATTGGTCGATAAAATTAACATCTATTTCAAAAATCATTGATAGTTCCTGACTAGAAAATTGATAATCAGCCGCAATATTATTAATAATATAAGCATATTGTGAAAGCATGGCTTTGTCTTCTTCATTTATCAAAGATGAAAATTGCTCATTATTTATAATAGCATCTGAATTAAGGAAATTTATAAACGTCACTAAATCCATGCCTTCTGTCTCATAACCATTTTCATATATATAAAATAAGACATTAACAAAACTTTCATCAAGTCCAATAGCGCTACTCATTTCTATAGCTGACATTTCTTTTCCAAGCGTATTTGCATAACATTGAACTTCTGTAATTCCTTGGTCTTTATATAAGGTCAATACTAAATCATAAATTTTACCTTCATCATTATTATCATAAACAATAACTAAAACATCATCTTCTGGAAAAATATCCATTACTTTATTTGGATTAGAATATGAATATGCAATCCCAACTTGTGTTTGTAATATTCCCGTTGCAATTAATAACACTAAAACTAAGGAACTAATTATGTAACGTTGTTTATAAACAAAAAAACCAATTTTTTTCATAACTTTATTTAACATCATCAATACCTCCTATATTGTTATTCTTTTTAAGAGACTTCTTTTCTGTTTTGACCAAAATCTTATCACACCATAAGATTAAAGATGGTAGAACCGTAAAGACACTAATCAAACTAAGCAGTACCCCTTTAGATAAAACAATTCCCATATCCCTACCAATTGTAAAACTCATAAATAAAAGTGCCAAAAGCCCAACAAAAGTAGTCAGTGAACTACTAGTAATGGAACCAAAAGAGTTTATCAAAGCATTTTTCATTGCTTGTTTATTATCAGTATACCCTAACCATTTCTTTTCCTGTCTATATCTATTAATTAGAATAATTGAATAATCCATAGATAGAACAAGTTGTAAAACGGCAGCAATTGAATTCGTCATATTAGAAACATTTGGTAATATTGCATTTGTTCCCATATTTATTAATACTGCAACTCCAATAGTTGCAAGTAATATTACTGGTTCAAAGTATGAGTTACACATTAATAGTAAGATGACAAGTAAGATGACAAGAGCAATCGGAATAATAGTCGTTAACACTGTATCGTCCCCATTAGCATAATAGTAATACATTTTATAATCACTTTTATATTTTCCAACAACTCCGTTAATCACTTCTTCTGTTTTTGTTTTACTATCAAAGACTGTATTTATTTCATACATTGTATAATCATCTTTATTATACTCTTCGCTATTAATATCATAAACAACTTCATTCACTCCATCAAAGGTTTTTAATTCTTCATATAAAGTACTCTTCTCTTCAATTGATAAACCAGTAAACATAATTTTAAATGATTCTGTTGAATTAATATTTGCAAATTCATCATTCATAATATCTAATCCTTTTTTCATTTCTGAATTGCTAGGTAAATACTTTGTCAAATCTTCATTGATATTTACATAATTCATTAGAACAACACTGACAATAGTCAATAAAAGCATACCTATAACTACATAGATTCTTTTATCAACTAAAAAACCCATAAATTTTTTCATATTTTCTCCTTTCATACACTATGTAGAGCAATTAACATAGTGTTGCTTTTTCATCTTTATTATAGTATAATATAACTATAACAACTATTCAATCATCAATAAAATTTGTTTTGTTAGTTAATCAACAAAAACTTATTTAGTGATAGATAATCAACATTTTTTGAAAATATGTCTCAGGAGAAATACAATATGGCCGAAGACCAAAGAATTAGACTAACAAAAACTCTATTAAAAAATGCTTTAATTGACTTGTTGCAAGAAAAGACAATGGCACAAATCACGATTAAAGAAATATGTATTATGGCGGGAGTTAATAGAACAACATTTTATAAATATTATATAGATGAATATAATTTACTTGAAGAAATTGAAAATGATTTATTAAAAACCCTACAATTAAACATAATTCATAAAGGGGAAACACTTTTAGATCAAGTATTTATAATTATTCGCGAAAACATGAAAATCACCAAAGCTTTGGTCAACAATAATATTGATCCTGACTTTCCTAATAAATTATTCGCGATTCCAAACATCAAGAAAATAATTAAAGAGTTCTCTAAAGAAATGTATTCTGAAAATGAATTTAATAAAATTTATCTTTTCATTTGTAATGGCGGTTATGCATTAGTAAAAGATTGGATTATTAACAATTGCACTGAATCACCAAAAGAAATTGCTGATTTCTTTTTTAAAATCATTATTAATTTCTTTAAAAATAATTCTTCAAAAAAATAATAGTTTGCAGTAAATAAAAACAGGAAAGATATCTTCTTTCCTGTTTTTATTTCACTACACTATATTCTTCAATATTCGCCTTGCTCATAAAACATTGACCAATGAAATCCTAAAATAACCGCAATTTTTTTTGCTAACTTTACACTAGGCATTCTTTTACCAGTTTCAATATTAGCTAATGCACTCTGGCTACAGCGAATAATTAATGCCAATGCTTCTTGTGTATAACCCTTTTCTAATCTAATTTTTACCAACCATTCCATAAATGCACCTCAATTATTACTATTATATTACTTATAGTGATAATTGTCAATATTATACAACAAACAGTGTTATTTATTTTATTTCTCTTTGTGATAAAATGAGTTATAATATATTATAGATGGTAATACGAGGTGAAAATATGAATTTTTCTGAAAACTTAAAAAAATTTCGAATTGAAAAAGGAATCAAACAACTTGATCTTTCAAATCAATTAAATGTCAATCAATCGGCTGTTTCCTCATGGGAAGTTGGTAGAACACATCCTGAATACGAAACACTTATAAAAATCGCCAATATTTTAGAAATATCTTTGGATGAATTACTTGGTAGAGAAACCCCAAATAAAAGTTTAGACAAAGAATTAGATAGCAAGCATAAACTAGTCATTAATAAAGTGAAAAAATTGAATATCACAAATCTTGCAAATTTAGATATGTTTGCTGATTATTTGCTTTCTACTCAAGAACCAATTACTAAAAAGAAAAAACAATAGCAACTATAAACATTAAATTCTTTTATTAATATAAAAGAATTTTTTTATTTACACATATATTAAAATTAAAGCGAATAATAATAATCAAATTATTTTAATTATGTTTTATTTTTTGTAGTTTCATCTATCTTTTTTCCAATATACATTGCATGACCGCACATTTCAATTATTTCTTTTTGTCTTTTGATAGTACTGTCGCCCACATTATCTAGAATGCATATCAATATTTATGAATTATAGATTGAGAACACTCTAGATAGTTTTCTTTATAATTTTTAATAACACAAGAATTGTATTGTCTCTATTAATCAATATGCTATCATCATTTACTATATCAATTCATCAAGTCATAAATAGTTTGCAATTTTTTTGGATAATTCTTATATCATTAGTATTTTTCTTCCTAATTTGAATATTGTATCGTTGGGGGAGTTAAAACAAACTGATGAATTAAAAAACCTGCACAGTTGACAGATTTCTATCAAACTATACAGGTTTTATTTAGTTATTTAAGAGACTAATTATTTCAATATTTCCAATTTCTTTTGCAATATCAAGTGCTGTTTTGCCAGACGAATTTTTAATTGTTTTATCAATTCCTTTTGATAACATAATTTCAATTGGAAAAATCAGTTCCTTCTCTACTAAATACATTAAATTAGTTTTATCATCTGGTTCAATAGTATTAATATCGTATGTTGAATTTTCTAAAATACAATCAATATAGTCATTCTCAAATGTGGTATTATTAATCATTAATCTAATAATACTATAACCTTTTTTATCTATCACTAGGGCTCCATTTTTTAGTAATAATTCCATATTGTCAATCACTAATGATTTTGCATATGACTTTGCATGTACCATTAATGAAAAAATAGGATACATATTTGAATCTTTAGTATTATTTACATTTGCCCCATATTCAATTAATAATTTGGCAATTTCGAAATTATTTTGATGTTTTCTATTATATAACTTTTCAATAGCTGTTGATCCACAGCCGTCAGAAAAATCTGGGTCTGCTCCTTTTTTTAATAATGCTTCAATAATTTCTATATTTCCTAATTCAACTGTTTGTATTAAAGGCGTTGTTATTGATGATGTGTCTAATATTGAAAATAATCTTGATAGAAAAGGTGGATAGGTTGTTTTGTTCACGTTATTCACTTTTTCAATAATTTCAAGTGATTTATCAATATTTCCATTACTAATTTCATTACATAAATTACGCGTTTCTTTATAACTCATATTACTATCACCTCCAGTACATCCAGTACATATTATGCAAACATTAATTAGAATCAAAAATATTATCAATTTTTTATGCACCAAAAATCCTCCTAAATATATATTTAATATCTGAATCCTCTGGAGAATTTCCCCACAACCAATATGGCACCACATCTTTAAAGAAATGAGGTATTGGGGTCGTCCCATAATTATATGTTCCATAATTAAAAGGATCTGTGACAATATAATTTCCGTTTTTAGGACTGAAACAGATTATTACTTCCATTTCATTATTAGAATCCATATATTTTTTATTGTAAATTGCATCTTCGCCTTGAGACCCAATCGTGTGCCTATGATAAATATTTTTGTTATCATCTATTTCCACCCAATTTTCAATAAAATAATCAACAGTTTTTCCTTCCATAAATTTCTCCTGATTCTCATTTCTATTATAATGATCATCTTGAAATGCTGCTTTAACAATCGCTCCTGCAAGTCCTCCAAGTCCAGCGGCCACTGCAACAGTCGCAATTGTGCCCGCTGCTACACCTAACGAAACTGCAACTACTACTACTACAGCAACTATGACTACTGTTGTTAAAACACCTTTCCAAAATTTTTTCCAATTCCAAGTACCCTCTGGGTCATACCCCATTACTGGGTTATTTCCACAATAAGCCCATAAATTAATTCCATTAATTGTTTTCGGATCTAAATAAGAGCTATCATCTGCTGATATCCATCTTCCAACACTTGGATCATAATATCTAGAATTACAATAATACAAACTAGTCTCGGTATCATAATAGTATCCCTTGTATATAAAACTATTAACGTTTACTATTGTTGTATTTCCTGTAACACTTAGTACTCTACCCCAGGAGTTATATGTATATTCGGCTTTAGTGTTTCCATTTACATCTATAATTTTAGTAATATTACCAGTTATATCTCGAATATAAAAATACTCATCACCATTATAATTAAAACCAGTTATCAACTTGTTTTCATCGTAATGATAATAGACTGGATTATAATTATGTTTTTTCTCTTTTACAATTTTATTGCCATCTAAAACATATGTTGTTTTTGCATTTCCAGTAGTTTTAGATATTCTAACGCCATCACTATTATATTCGTAACTATTATTTCCAAATCTTACTAGTCTTCTGCCTTGCCAAGTTAAATCATTAAGGTTATACGAGTTTGGTCTAAATGGATCATCTGACGAATAACTCATATATTTAGTATTAACTAAAACATTATTACTATCATATGTTTTAACATTAAGAAGTTGATTTTTAACTGCTGATGAATAACTATAAATATCTTTTGTTTTAATATTTCCATTATTATTATACTCTATTTTTTCTAATATATCACCTGAATTGCTATATTTATATTCAAAATAGTATTCAAACATATTGCTATTGTAGCACTTTTCGCTCAATAGTCTTCCTGATACATCATATTTATAATGGATGTTTTCTTTTATAGAGCCATTTACATTTATAATCTTATGAACAATATTTCCGCTTCTGTCATATGAATAACAAATTATTGTACCATCAGGTAATACTTCCATTGTAGGATGTTGGCCAATTTGTGACTCTTCATCATTATATTTATACAAATGATTCAATCTAGCAAACCCTGTGTTAATTTCCTTCTTATACGGCCTTTCAGCTTCATCATATTCCGTTAAAATACTAATCGGTTTGCCATTTTGTTTTAAATTATAATGAACATTAGGTTTATATGCATTTGTATAAGTAAGCATTTCTATGCTTCCCGCTAATTGAAGACATGGTTCATTATTTAAATAATTACAGCCAATATAAGTTTTGCAATCTGTCAAATTAATGCAATTTGTTGAATCAGTTTGGTATTGCTTATACTGATCATCAATATTAATTATTACAGTTGATGAGTTCCATGTTACTGTAAATAAATGCCATTTATCTGGGAAAATATTTAATCCTGTATAATAAGTTATTCCTCCAAAACTCACCTTTATTTGTTGTGTTGTATTATCTATATAAGCTAAAAAATAATGTGCACCGTACCCAGCAGACGGACAGGTGATTATCGTTCTAGAAGCAGCATTGTTCCATCCACCCATAAAATCACATTTAAATCTTAAACTAATAGTACCTTCTGTTTTTAGACCAAGATCATATGCAAGCATAGATTTATTTTTTCCATTAATGCCTATATCTTCCTTATAACTTCCATAAGTATGTCTAGAGGTAAAATCAGAATCATTAGTTGATATCTTTCTATCCAATTTAAAGAGTTTAGTTTTGTCGACTATAAATGAAGAATCACCATATGTATATTCAAGTGGTTTTAATCCTTTTACTGAAGTTAAGTTTCCATTTAAAGGAATTACATCCATATCGCTATATGCATTATGGTTGTAGTATATTATTCCGCTTGTAGGATTAGAGTTATGAGTAAATATGTACTTATATCCTTCATTATAAATACCTTTATAACTTTCACTATTGTGTTGGTATTCGCCAAGTCCAACATACATAATGTCAAAAGACATTGGCAGGTTAGTACCACCACTAAGCTGGTTATTTGTCACATTAGAATCATGATATTCTCCAAGCATTATTCTAGTAATATCTTTTATTTTATTACCAGTTGCATCGTTAGCATAGATATACTGATTTACAAAACAACTTAGTTTTATTGTAGTAGCTGAATTTTCTATTTCTTCTAGTGTTAGTCCAATTAAATTCCATTCTTTTGCTTTGACATTCATATTATTTCTTGTTTGACCATTATAGGTAAGTATAACTTGACCTGTGTTACCAATAGATAACGAAGCTATTTCATTTGTTTCACTTCCCATAGATAATATTTTTACAGTTGATTGTGTAGTAGTGAAATTATTTACCCTAACCCACATTATTATTTCTTTTCTTTTGGAAAATGATTCTTGCCATTCTTCTTGATTAAATAAATTGCCGCCTGTAGTTTTTTCAATTCTTCTAGAATTAACTGAACTATTTAAAAATGATAGGGATGAAGTGTTTTTAGTGAATTTTAAAACATTTCTATTAATATCTATGTCCCTACTTATTTCGACTGTATTTAATATAGGCTCAGCTCCATATTTTAAATATGCTTCTTCAAATATTATGTCTTCATTAAAACTATTTTCTAATCTGGAGAAATATCCCCCACTTTTATACTCGTTATATTCATACTTATATACATAATCATAATTTAAATTTGTTTCATTATCAAGTAAAATAGATTTTTGTTGAAGATTTCCCAAATTATCATATTCCATTAAAAATGATTTTTCAGTTTGATTATCAAATACATGTTCTTTTATTAATAACCCATTTGAATCATAAAAATAATTCATTTCTCCACATATGTCGATTTTATTAATCATATTTCCTGTCTTATCATATTTATATTCTACAATGACTATTTTTTCTATATCAGTCGATTTTGCATATTCTACTTTTTTTAATCTAAGAAGATCATCATAATAAAAATAATAATGTGACCCATTAGAGTATTCCTCACTAGATAATAATCCTGTATAGAAATTATAATTTCTATAATAAGTGAATTTAGACAGTATTTTATTATCCAAAGTAAGATTTTCTAAATTCCCCCATCCATCATATTGATTAAAATTATATTTAGATCCATTTTCAACATCTATTTCACTAATAGTATTATCATTATTATAACTAAAATTATGATTAATGAGTGTTGATTGCATATCATAGGATTTTTTAATCACATTGTCTTTATCGTCGTATTTGAAATGACTTACTAAGCCATTGGAGTTATTCACTGTTTTAAGACGCTCTTTATCGTCATATTCAAAAGCAGTTATATTCCCATTATAATCTTTTGATGTTAATACATTACCACTTGAATCATTAATTTGTTCTAAGGACATCTTTTTTCCATTTATAGTAGTAATTGTATTTTTCATTAAAAAATTATTACTATCATATTCAAACTCAAACGAATTGCCATTCGAATCAGTTATTAATGTAATATCTCCTAAACCATTATAAGTATATTCAAATACTTCACCCGTTGCATCTTGAATTCTCTTGATTCTTGATGATGATCCTTGTTCAACACTTGTCGAAGCACTACCGTTTGCAATTTCAGTTAGACTATTTTTATCATTAAAACTATAATATGAACCAAATTGTTCTTTGTAGAGTCCAAAGTCACTAAAGTACGCATTATTAACACCTAAATATCTAATTCCTATTGTTACTTTCTTATATGCACTTTCTGAAATAATACTTTGAGAAACTTTTTGATATTCAGTAACTTTTGTATTAAGATTGAATGTGTATGTTTTTGTTCCAAGTAGCATATATTCTATTTCCATATAAGAATAACATAAATCATTTATAGTTACATTTGCTTTTGCAAAATATGAAAATAATAATTCTTCTCCTGCACCACCCGATAAATTAACAGCTTGTTTGAATTCTTTTATCTTTGTTAAATCGCCAGTTATTTCAAAGTGTTTTTTAAATACTTTATTTAGCGGAACACTTAATGACACATCCTTAACACCATCATTTGTACTAGTATTCGTAAATGACCAGTTTTTATTAGAATTTATGAATTTACCATTTTGAATATAATTATCTCGTACATATTTATTATCTACGCAAAGAGAAAAATTTGATAATCTTACATCTGAACCATTTTGTACTTTAATAATAACTTTTAATGATGTGATTGAAGTAGGCAATATAACATCTTCAATCTTAATTTCGTTCCATAAATTTTCTGGTGAACATGAAACTATATTATCAGTATTATTAATTTTTAAATTAACGCTAACATTACCATTGCCTCTGACATATCCTTTTAAATACAATGTTTTTCCTGCATAATCACTAGCATTTATAATATTTTGTGTCAATGTAAATTCTGTCGTTCTAATATTATAAACTCTTAGAGACATCTTACCATTATATCCAAGTGTATTAACAACACTTGAAGTAGAAGTAGAATTTGCTATCCAAGAGAAATCTTGACTAGTAGGTCCGCCTTCAAAATTTCCATTTAACAAAATATCATTTATGTTCTTTTCTACCTTTGACTCTCCTATAGCATATGGGTTTGCGCCAATAGCTGAATTTTGATATTTTGTAGATGAAACATTACCATCATCATTTGATTTTAAATAGCATCTTCCATAAGCATCAAAGTAATAATAAATACTTTCTTCCAAATTGTTTGTAAGTTTTGTAATACTATTAACTTTAGAAATACTCGTAAAATCCGAGAAATCTGAAGAGTCTTTTAGAATACTAGTTATCTTAGATACTTTATCATTTGTATATTCATACTTACAACCAATTTTAGTTGTATTATCATATGCAATAGATAATTTATGTGGTGAAGTTTGACCATATTCATAATATGAGGTCGCTTGAATAACTTCTATTTCTGTTGGATTATTATTGTTACAATACTGTATAGACGTTAATAATCTTTTAGTTGAAATTGTTGAATAAGTAAATTTTACATATCGCATCTTATCATAATCAATCCTACTAACATTTGAATATGAATTATAAGTAATTGTAATTTTATCACTATCATTTGTTTTGATGCTAGTTATCCTATTGTTAGTATTTCTAGCATAGGTTGTTGTAAATTTATCTGTAACTATCCTTATTACATATAAATCTACTAATGTTCCATTTGCAAAATTATTATTTGTTAACTCTATTCTGGAATTATCCTTGTTAACAATTATGACTTGATTGCTTGCATATAATAAATAAGTATGGTCTGTTAAATTAACGTGCAAATCTCCCCAATAAGTATATGGTTCTATCCCATATTTTCCTATAGCTTCTGACCTACTCATTTTTTGATAATATGTAGAATCACCTATTGAATTGATTATTTCTATATAATCAGTAGTTCTTATACCTTTGTATTCAAAATCGGCTGATATATGTTCTCCAAATATTCCACTTCTACTTTCATTATAGGTAGCACTCATTACAGCAGGGGTTTTTCCTGATGTTAATATATTAAGTAAACTAAATGATAAAGTTACGTTAAATAAATCAATTAACCCAGTTCCGACAAAAGATAAATCTTGTTTAGTACTCTCATGAAGATATGATTCTTTTATTGGGTTATATAGTTCTCCTACTAATACTTCTTCAGAAGAAGATTGAAGATTAAAATTCAGTGTCCCTACACTATCACATTTTACTGCAAAATATGTACTAAAACTAGTGCCACTTCTTGCATCTCTTACTATTTTTAATATGTCTATATCTTTTAATAAATCTGCTTTGCTTTGAGAAACTCCAAGAACAGCTAGTTTCTCTCCTAAGTAATAGTCAATATTTGAAAAATCTATATCATTTAAATTAGTTGTATTTAATTTATATAATGATAAAGTTGCACTTGATTTCATTTCACTAAGAACAACTTGCAAATACACTCTTCCAAATTTATCAGTTGCTTCATATCCTGAAAAAGTTGCTTTAATACATTGAAAAATCATGTTTGAACTTTTGATCACTTCTTTATTAGTAATGGAAACATTAGGAATCGTAGTTAAATTACTATATTTTTTTGGCATTTTTCTACTCCTTTATATTATTGATTTCATTATTAACAATATCTTTATCCAAATAGAATTCTAACTCTTTACTATTCTTACAAAACATACTACGGTTTCCCCTACCTGAAATAAAGATGACATCTCCAGGTTTACTTTCACTAATTGCCTTTTTGATAGCTTCCTTTCTATCTTCAATCGCTTCATAGCCTATTTTTCCATTAACTTCAGCAATTTGTGCATCAAGAAGTTCTTTAATAGGAGTTGCTGCATTATCATTTGCTGTAATATAAACATAATCACAATTAGCTACTATGTATTTATATACCCATTTCATCGATTCTGTAACGTATTTTGCAAACTTCTCATCTTTATATTCAGGAAGCCAAGTAGTAAATCCATTACCAAATGAGCCTGTTATTAATTTAATATTTTTTATTTCGCCATTATCTTTATATTTTTTTAATATTTCAAGATGTGGAGTACATGTAATAGAAATAATGATTGTTCTTCCTTTTATCTTAATTAATTCATCACGCCCTGGAATTGATATTGACTTTAATAATTTACTAAAAATTTTTTCATCAAATTCGCCTAAAGTATCAATAATAGCCATAGCAAGAGTAATATTAAGAGCATTAAATGGCATAATTAAGCCTGTTGAAAATTCATAGGATTTTGTTTTCGTTTTAATTCCAAGATCAATTCCTTTTAATGTATCAAATACTTTTTTATTTGGATACAACATATAGTCGATTTTACTTTCTTCTACACCGCGTATATTTGCTATATGTTGTGAAGAAAATGTTTTATATGGTTTATCATTTAAGGCAATCATCTCTTCAAACAATTCTTTGGTATTTAAACCATAAATACATGTACAATCATCTTCTGCGGGTATATTTTGAAAAAATGATTTCTTGATTGCTATATATTCTTCTTCAGTATATTGTAAAGTATTGTGTTTTGGAACGATATTTGTTATTGCCCTAATATCAAATGGTATATCTTTAACATATCCTTTTTTTAGAGTTCTTTCATTTACTTCAATTATTAAATAATCTGCTCCGTCTTTTATTGCGCCATTAAGCGCATTAATAACCGAAGTCTCATTGTAAATTGGAATCTCGACTTCTTCATTTTTTGAATTATTACTTAAAGGAGAATCAATTCCTGCGCTTGAAAATAATATGCTTTCTTTACCTTTTAACTTCAAATATTCATGAACTATTTTAGCAGTCGTTGTTTTCCCATTACTTCCAGTTATCCCAATTATTTTTAAATTTTCATTTTCTGCTATTTCATTATCCTTTAATGGATCATATGGGTATTTATTTTCTAAATTTTTTAATAATTTTTTTGTTTTTTCAAAATTTTTCTTCATTTTTATTCTCCTGGTCCTGATGTATTTGTTACTTTTGTTAATATATTTATATAACCTAAATATTTTGAACATATACGATCTTTATAAATTGATATTTTTACAGTAAAATCTTTTGGTGATCCTGGCAATACAGTAACACCATTTATATTAAATGTTAATGGCATTTGATATTGGCCACTTGATTCAACTAATATTGGATTAGTGATCGATACATTTCTAACAATATTGCCTTCTTGTGTCTCTCCTTTAAAATATAAAGGTTCATCAGAATAAATATAAAATGAGTCATCCTGATGTTGACCTCCATATTGGTCGTAACATATATTTAAAGTGAAATTTGACACTTTAATATTACACCAGTTTGGGGTATAGATTTCATTAATACTTGGAACCAAAATTGGAGCTTCTTCGCTTTCGTGAAGCCAATTATATAAAACATTGTAATATTTAAAACTACTATCCTCACTAATTGATTTTATATTTATAAACGGCTTTTCCATTATTTCTCCAGGAATTTGCCTACTTATCGAAACTGGCACAATACCTGTAAATGTTAATGTAACATATTTTAATATTGTAACAATTTTTGCAACATTTTCATCATTTATTATTAGATTATTACTCATACTTCCTCCTCAATTATAAAATAAATAATATTTTCACTCAATGTAGATAAATTGTTAAATTCATCTTGAGTGCCAATCCAAGTAACCTGTTCTGTTATATATTCTAAATTCATTTTTTTCTCCTTTTTATTTGTGTTTTTTGTGTATTGTTAATATTTTTCTGCATTATTCATTATAATTTCTTTGATGAATAATGCAGAAAAAATAAAAATGAATCTACCCAACCTTACATATAATTTTGTATTATCTAAAGTTTCATTCATAAAAATCGTATCACCCCCTCAATTATTTTTGTATTGTGCAATATATAATTATTCTAAAAAAAAGCTATTATCGACAACGAATACATAGCCTAAATTACCACTAACACTCTAAATATAACCCTAATCTGTTTGTGCGTTAGTAGTATTGATTGTTTTTATTCCAAACAAATTCTCTGTTCCAGCATTATTGCATAAAAAATAACAGTCATGATTATTTTCATCAATAACTACTACATCATGTGCACAATAATTTCTGAATCATCATTAATTTCAATATAATAATTAATTTCATTAATGGATTGAGCTTGAATTCCTCCTAGATTTGGATACCTAATAATAGTAAACTTTATCGTATATAATGTAGTATTTGAAAACATAAACTTAAATATTGTAATAAAAATTATATGGATTGTAAAAATATTTTTTCTTTTTTTGACAATTATCTTCTTTCACTTTAATTTTATTATACATTATTTTCCATTTTTTGTCAAACGTTTTCAAATTATTAAAAAAAGCTTTTTTAAGCGTTTTTAAATACTAAATTAAAAAAACGTCCAATTATATGAACGTTTTTTATTGACTCGCTTTTGTTGATTTTGTTTTTTATTCTTTCTTCAATGTTTTTATAATTTATGATAAAATATCAGATATCTCTATTTTAGAAAGTTGCCTTTATGTATTAAAAATGAATTTAGTGATTTCATTTTGATAATATTTTAAATACTCATTTTTATCTTTATAATAAAGGGATACCCAGAAGCAAGTAACGTTAAATTGTATTTAAAATTATCATTTTGTTTATTAATAACATTATAAAAAGCACCAACTACTTGGTACTTTACTTACTCTAATGGCAGGACTAGAGGGATTTGAACCCCCGCATAATTGGGTCAGAGCCAATTGCCTTACCGCTTGGCGATAGTCCTATATGAAAGTATAATTAAAGCTATCATTTTAATTATACTCAATTAATTAATAGTTGCAAATAAATCATAAAAATCTGCTTCTTCAATTTTTATCTTGCATTTTTCACCTATTTGTAGGTCAAAACTAGAAGTTATATATACACATCCATCAATATCCTCAGGTGCAAACATATAAGTTCTTCCTATGTATTTATTAAGATTTTCATCATAATCTTCAATTATGCATTCTAATATTTTTCCAATATGTTTTTTGTTTTTATTTAAGGAAATCCATCTTTGCATTTCCATTAACTCATTATATCGTTCTTGTTTTATTTTATTAGAAACTTGATTACTCATGGTATAAGACTTAGTATCTTCTTCTTTAGAATACATAAAGACCCCTAAATGATCAAACATCATTTCTTCTAAAAAACTCTTTAATATATCAAAATCCTTTTGTGTTTCATGAGGAAAACCAACAATAATAGTTGTACGTATAATAGCTGTCGGTATCTCTTCCCTGATTTTATTTATTAAAGCTTTTATTTCTTGTTGTGTTCCTCGTCTATTCATCCATTTCAAGATTTTATTTGATGCATGTTGAATAGGAATATCAAAGTATGGTAGAATTTTAGGATTGTTTTTAATGGTTAATATTAAGCCATCAGTTATTTCATCAGGATATAAATATAATAATCTTAACCAATAATCTCCTTCAAATTGGGTAATCTTTTGGATTAGACTAGCTAATGAATTATTCTCTAAATCACTTCCATATCTTGTTAAATCCTGACTTATTAAACATATTTCTTTTCTACCGCTATCGATTAGTCTTTTTACATCTTTTAAAATTTGTTGCTCTGGAAAACTAACAAATGATCCTCTAATTAAAGGTATCGCGCAATATGCGCAGCAATTATTGCAACCTTCTGATATTTTAACATATGCTAAATGTTTTGGCGTCGATATAAGGCGTCTATTCATCTCTAAACACATATTCATATATTGATTGTTTTTTAATAGATTACCTAGTAACTCACCGAATTTTGAGTAGTCTCTTATTGGAACATACAAATCAACCTCAGGAATGGCTTTTTTTAAATCATCCAAGTATCTTTGAGGCAAACAACCAGTAACAACAATTTTTGCGCCATTATCTTGATAGTCTAGTACATCAAAAATAGTATCTATTGCCTCTTGCTTAGCGGATTCAATAAAACCACAAGTGTTGACAATTATTAAATTAGCATCTTCTAAATTACTAGTAATAGTGACATTTATTTGTTCAAAGAACCCTAAAATCATTTCACTATCTACTAAATTTTTTTCACAGCCTAAAGAAATTAAAGCGATCTTTATATCTTGCATCATATGCCTACACTTTCTATTTATTATACCATATATAGACAAAATCTTCAATATTTTTTGTGTACAAAAAATATTGAAGATTTTAACATTTTTTAGATTTGCTATATTTTTTTACTTTTATATATTAATTTTTCTTTACCATTAAGATGATGAAACAAACATTTTTTTAATTACATAATCAAAAATATCCCTACGAGTTATTCGTAAGGGATATTTTTTCTTTTATATAAGCATTAATTACTCTGATCTTAATGCAATTACCGGATCTTTGTTTGCAGCTACTTTTGATGGAATTAAACCAGCAATAACGGTTAATACCATACTAATAACAACTAAGAAGAAGCCACCCCAGAAAGGTAATTTTGCAACATTTCCTATTCCAGCTAAATGATTAATAATGATATTAATTGGAATATCTAAGATAATTGTAACAATTATTCCAAGCATACCCGCAACAAAACCAATCAATAATGTTTCAGCATTGAATACACGAGAAATATCTTTTTTTCTAGCACCGATACTTCTAAGTATTCCAATTTCTTTAGTTCTTTCCAGTACAGAAATATATGTAATAATACCTATCATGATTGATGATACAACTAAGGAAATAGCAACAAAGGCAATAAGCACATAAGTAATAGCATTAATAATTGTACTAATTGATGACATCATTAAACCAATATAATCCGTATATTGAATTTGATCTTCCGTCGCTTTTCCCAAATTATAGTCTTCAATCATTTTAACAATATATTCTTTTGATTCAAAACTATTTGGATAAATACTAATTGATGAAGGAACAGTCAAATCGGCCCCTCCAATTTTATTTATGACATCATTATATTCTGTTGTACGAATAGATTGTGTTGTAGAGAACAGTTCTCCAGTCAATAAATTTCTAGGTTCAGTTTTTTCCATTTCAGCTTTTTGAGCTATAACAACATCAGAAATTTGATTTCTTTTAACAATCTCTTCTGTCAATGTCTTTGAATAACCAATAGCACCATTTATTGATGTTGCTTGTGCATTATCCTTAGTTCTCACAATTCCAACAACCTTTAATTCTGTAGCCGTTGTTAGAACAGCATTCATATATGCTTTATCATCTGACATGTTTTTATAAGTTCCATTAGTTTGTAATTGATAATAATCGCTATCTAATACTAATTTATATTTCAATCCTAAAATATCTTCATAACTATACTTAGGTACTTCTTGTACATAATTAGGATTAGTTGCAAGTGCACCCATCAACTCCATTAATTCTGTTTTAGATTTCAATCCTAAAGCATAAAGCATATAATCATTAATCTCATTGTTTTTATTTACCACCACAATTACTTCATTATAATTTGTTGGCCATTTAGAACCTGTACCCAGTAGTTCATATTGTGATTCCAATAATTCTTGATTATCTAGCATTTCTTGCCAAACAGTCAAATTGCTTAATGATGATTCCCCCATACCCAAACCTAGACCTGGTAATGCCATATCAAATGGAATCAATAATGTATTGTCAGTCTCAGAATGACTATCTTTATAAATATTTAATTTTGCATTATAACCATATGATATTGCACTGACACGATCTTTTAATTCTTCATTACCATCAAGATATGTTTTAAAAGATGCCAAATCATTATGTTTTTCCCCTTGAATGATGGCTGTCAACATTTTCGCCATA
Source organism: Bacilli bacterium (assembly GCA_031553555.1). Lineage (GTDB taxonomy): Bacteria > Bacillota_I > Bacilli_A > ML615J-28 > CAG-698 > CAKOMG01. The sequence continues at coordinate 11,138 of JAVBLL010000021.1, read as the reverse complement.
ATATTGCGACCATAAATAGCATCCAAATCATGCTCCTCTGCTGAACTATCACCATTAGGAATCATTGCACCTAACATTGTTGTAATATCATAAGTTTGTGCATCAATTGTAATTGGGTAAGTTGATAATGTATCTTCTTCTATTTTCTTAATATATTGTTGGAAACCACTAGACAAAGATAAAATTAATGCAATTCCTATAATACCAATACTACCAGCGAAAGCTGTCATAATCGTTCTTGCCTTTTTTGTGAAAAGATTATTTAAACTTAAAGACAAAGCCGTTAAATAAGACATTGAAGATTTTTTCTTTTGACGGATTTTTTTACCAACATTAGCATCTTTTTCTTTTTGTTTTTCTGACGCTTGTTTACCTTCAACAGCACTATTATAAGGATTACTATCAGAAATAAGTTTTCCATCTAAAAGTTCAACTGTCCTATTGGCATATGTTTTAGCTAGTTGGGGATTATGTGTAACCATAATAACTAACCGGTCACTTGCAATTTCTTTCAAAATTTCCATAACTTGTAAACTTGTTGTTGTGTCTAAGGCACCAGTTGGTTCATCAGCCAAAACAATTTGCGGATTATTAACAATTGCACGGGCAATAGCAACACGTTGCATTTGTCCTCCCGATAACTGATTAGGACGTTTATTTATTTGATCTTCTAATCCAACACGGTTCAAGGCTTCAATTGCTCTTTTCTTTCGCTCAGCTTTAGTAATACCTGCCATTGTTAATGCAAGTTCAACATTATTTAAAACTGTTTGATGAGGTATTAAATTATAACTTTGGAAAACAAAACCAACGCTATGATTACGATAAGTATCCCAATCGCTACTAGCATATTTTTTTGTAGAAGTTCCCTCAATTATCAAATCACCACTTGTATATTGATCCAACCCGCCAACAATATTTAATAAAGTGGTTTTTCCACAACCACTAGGACCAAGAATAGCTACAAACTCATTTTTTCTGAATTCAATATCTACTCCTTTTAACGCTTTAACAGTGGTGTCACCAGTAACATAATCTTTAACGATACTTTTTAGTTCTAGCATTTTTCCTTTTCCTTTCATTTTTTTACAATATTGATATTATATCATAATGAGTTTTTTAAGTAAATTAAAAAAACCTTAAATGACTATATCTCAAAAATATAAATCTAAATATTCTAATATTTTTTCTATTGGAACAGCAAAACAAACGTCACTAAAATTAGTAGTATCTTGACCAGCATAATGTATTCCAATGAGTTCTAATTTCGTATTTAATAAAGCTCCGCCACTTGATCCCCTAGCAGTAAAGGCTGTGTGGCGAATAGCTGGAAAGTCAATATTGATTTCTGATTTGCTATTTTCAACTCGACCAATTTGATATTGTTCTATTATTCCTAGAGTTATGGCATTCATTTGCAAATTAGGTTGTCCTATAGCTACTACCTCACTATTTACAACTTCATTAGCTGTAGCTAGGGTAAATACCGCTAGTTCATCCGTTTTAGTGAAAAAAAGAATAGCTAAATCATATGAACTTTGCAAACTATTAGTAACAACTGATGCTTTATATGTATTTCCCAAATAATCTTTTATACTAATGTCTTGATAGTTTTTACTATTATATAGGACGTGATTATTTGTCATAAGATAATACTTTCCATTTTGCTCATTGAAAATAGCTCCGCTACCATAACTTGTTTCAACATCTGTTTGTATTCCTAAAAATCCTGATTTATTATATGTAGTATTCATAACCTGCACATTTGCTTTAATTAAATTAGTTGTTATTTCATTAATCAAATCTGCATAATTAATCGAATAAGATGCATATAAATTTATATTACTATACACACTTTCATCAAATTCATACTTGACATCATCTGCTGTAACCCATCCATTAAAATAACTAAAGGATTTATATGGGGCCTCAGGCTCATCTAGTATACTACCACTAGCGACTTTCTCTGTCATATAAATTTCATCATCTATATAAAAACTTATTTGATTATAGTTTTTATTAGAGGAGCCACATCCAATTAATACTAAACATAAAATTAAAAAAATAAATAAAATACCTTTTTTCTTCATTTAATTTACCTCAAAAATTTGCTAATGCATATAATTATATAATATGTAACTAAAATTAAACTAAAAGAAAAAATCCTAATTTGTTATTAGGATTAAAATTTTTAATAATCAATAAATTAAAAACTATCTTAACTATATATTATATTATTTCATATAGCCATAGAAAGAAAATCAGAACAGCAAATAACGTAATAATTCCAACCACTAAAGAAGCAATTGCTAAACCTCGTTTTTGGCCTTTAAATCCTTGTATTCCATATAATATTCCTAAAACCGGAAAAATAAAACTAATACCTGCTATCCAACCTGCTAATGTCAAGATAAAAGTAACTGGATAAGTAACTAATGATAAGATTAAACCAATTTTTGCGTTTTTATCATATTTGTTATCGTTAGATTCCGAATTAGGTCTTCCTCTAACAATAAGTCTTTGGCCATCTCTATTAATAACATTTACATAATCACCTACAAAAGGTGTAAATGTAAATTCTCGAGGCAAAACTTCAAGAATCAAACCACTTTCCATTTGAACTTCAACCATTTCTGCTGTAATACTAATTATTTTCGCCATTATTTCCTCTTTCAATTTCAACAAATGTGCATTAATTATACAATATAATCATAATTTTAGCAATATATTAATAAACCATATATCAAAAAATATCTAAAATTATAGATTATAGTCACTTAATCAATATTTTGCATAAAATACTATAGGTGATATTTTTGGATAATGAACAGCAAATAAATAAATTAATAAACAATTCAGAAGCGTTTATTAAAATATGTATGACTATAATTATCCATAGTTTTCTCAAAGACAAAAAAATGAGAACATTGTTAGCTAGTGGAATAGGTTTCTACTCGCTAATAAAAGTATTCAAGTCAGATGATGATTTCAAAACAAGCCTTGATAGTTCAAAAAACAATGAAGATATATTAAGAGCATTTAGTAATTTTGATTTTGCTACTGCTAAATCAGTATTTAGTCAATTAATAGTTGTTTTTTATATGTTTAAACTAATAGAGTAGTATACGAATAAATTCGTATACTACTCTATTAGTTTATTTACATGCTTGATAATTTGTTTAATACGTTTATATTGTGTATCACTATATTCATCTTTTCTGGCTTCCAAAATATCAATGAACTCTATTGTGTTTGCCTTATTTAGGCAGACAATCATGCGTGAAGCATGCTGAGGAATTTCTTTACTACGACATACTTTTAAGTGATTAATTAATATAGGCCAAATCACTTTTTCGTATTTTTTATCACTTGAACAAACCACTGATAAAACAGTAATGCTATTATCAATTGTAATGACACTGCCTTTTACGTATGCATCCAATATTTTTTCTAAATTATCAAATATTTTTAAAGGCTCAAGATGAGCAATTGTTCGAAGAGCAGTCATACTCCCCCAAACAATACGATTATTTTTTGAAGATAATTGCTTTATAAAAGAATCAACATAACAAGCAATTAATTCAGGTTTTCTCTCACCAATTTCATATAAAACTTTAATACAATCGTTTGCTATATTTATATTATTTCCATTATAACCTGAAATTATGCATTCAATGTCTAAAGCATTCTTGTTATTACATAACAAAACGGCAATTTCAATATTTGGTTCTTCATCTTTGCGGCCTAAACTGGATGCCAAGATATCTATTATACTCATTTACTTACCCCAATCAATTGGTGAAAGATTATTTTTAATTAAAAATTGATTTGTTTTTGAAAATGGTTTAGAACCAAAAAATCCAGAGTATGCCGATAATGGTGAAGGGTGAACAGATTCTAAAATCAAATGATTTGGATTTGTAATTTTTTCTTTTAAATTTCTAGCTTCTCTCCCCCATAAAATAAATACTTTGGGGGAATTATCATCATTAAGTTCTGAAATAACACGGCTTGTAAATATTTCCCACCCTTTATTTTTATGTGATAATGGTTTTCCTGCTTCGACTGTTAAAATAGTATTAAGCCAAAAAACTCCTTGTTTTGCTAATCCAACTAAATTGCCGTTATTATTTCTGACAACTTCTACATCGTCTTTCATTTCTTGGTATATGTTAATTAAACTTTTGGGAAGAGGTACTCCGGGTTTAACCGAAAAAGATAAACCATGGGCTTGACCAACTCCATGATATGGATCTTGACCAATAATCACTACTTTAACGGGATTATCAGCCACATACTTAAACGCTTCATAAATTTCTTTGGCCGGCGGGTATATGACTTTAGTTTCATATTCTGCTTTAATGAATCTCATCAATTCTTCAAAATATGGTTTGGTATGTTCTTCAATATATATTTTTCTTAAATCCATTTGTCTTACCTTTCTAAAATCTTTTTAGTTAAATCATAAACTCATTCTATTTATATGCATATACTATCTATGAGGGATGATATGGAAAACAATAATCAAATAACCGATCTTGAAACGATAACTTTATTGAATGACATTTCTAATATTGTCAAGTTAGGAATAAGTATAGCCATTGATTATAACCCTAACATTCCATTACCATTAAGAAAAATGGTATCAACTGGTTTAATGTTCTATACTATTATGCGAGTATTTCAAAACGCGGAAATTAGAAATAGTTCAGATTAGTAATTTATCATTTACATTTTCCACATTTACAACAGCCATTGCAAATTGGTCTACTTCCACATTCTAGGCAATTATCATAATATTTAGGAACGTATAATTCATTTTGAGGAATTATTATTCCTTCTTCATTTTTTAAAATGAACGATATTTCTTTTCCTTTAAAACGAACGTTTGATTTATATGCCATTTGACTTTGAAGTTTTTTTGAAGGCAAATAATAAATTTTATCATCTTTCATAAAACGAGTCCCTGTTTCAATAAAATCAAAAGAAACGTTGGCGTTTCTACATTCTACGGATAAGTTTTTTATCCAATCAAAATGGCATATACGTAAACCATCATAGTTTTCACCACCACTTGTCACTTGTTCAATTTGATTAGTTTCTAAATATGAAGTGATATTTATTGGTCCAATAATCGGAGCAATCATTATGCCTTTATGTTTAGCAGGAATTTCAAGTAATATTGGTATTCTTTCATCTGCTCTTATTTGGTTTTCACAACTTACGTTTAGAATAACATTATCATATCCATCATTCCAGTTGATTGGTAGATGATCTAATATTCTTTCTGGTCTTTTGGTTAATATATAAAACTTAACGTCACTTCTAATGTTGATTATTTTCCAAACATCATTTCGCCATTCATCAGCTTCTTCTAAAAAAAAATCACTAGTCATGCATACTCTTATTAACTCACCAGCTTTAATTTTATATTTGCCTTGTTTGTCTTTATGCAATGGATAATCAAAACCATTTTTTGTTTTGAAAATTATGGAACCATCTTTATCGCGTTTTTTATCCAAATAATACATATAACAATGATTACAACCTTCGCTTTTTTTAGTACATCCATGCCATGGATTCCAAATGTCATGCATTATTATCACCTATTTCTTAATAAATATAATTATATTTATTTTATATCAACTGTGTTGGTTTATCAATAATATAATCAGCGCCAGCATCACTTAATTCATTTGGTGCACCATAGCCATACGTAACACCTATGCAACTTATACCACATGCTTTGGCACCAAGAATGTCGAACTTTCTGTCACCAACCATAATAACCTCATTCTTGCTACAACCAAGTTGTTTAATGGCCTCATTAATTATATCTTTTTTATCCGAACTATGTTGATTCAGTTCAGTGCCAACAATATATTGAAAATACTCAACAAGTTTTAAATCCTCACAAATTTGCTTAGCATAAATTGTTGGTTTTGAAGTTGCAACTGCCATAACTTTATTATTTTGGACAAGTTTTTTTAATGTTTCAATAATGCCATCATATATTTTGTTTTCATAAATGCCTACTAGACTAAATCTTTCCCGGTAATATTCAATAGCCTGTATTGCTTTTTCTTCTGGGAAATTGTAATATTCCATAAAGGAAAACTTTAATGGTGGTCCAATAAAGTCAACTAAACTATCTAAATCAGCTTGAATGTTGAATTTTTCTAAAGCATATGAAACACTTTTTGTTATTCCTTCTTTCGGATCAGTTAAAGTTCCATCTAAATCAAAAAGAATATATTTTTCTTTAATTTTCATAATAAACCTTTCTTGAATAAATATAAAATGGTTGCTTTTTCAATAAACACTTATTATATCAATGATTATTATTTTTTATAATTTTTTAAAAATATCTAGTAAAAATTTAGATGAAATATTTCTTTGCCATAAACTATTTGATAGACCATCATATTTTTTCTTTTCTAAATTTTGATAATTCAAATAAATCATTAAGCTGTTTTTCGTTATTTACGTTAAAAACAATTGGTATGAATTTCATTGTTTTTCCTTTAGAACTTGCATTTTTTATTAATTCTTTTGCATCTTGACTAATATGCAAAGATTGTAGTTCTTCTTGGACACCAATAGAGAAAAAAAATGAAATTTTGAAAAAACCTTCCCATATAGATAACCAAAATATCGGTTTAACTTTTTTTGTTCCTCGCGTAGTTGACCATTTATATTCGCCTTTGGAAAGCCACGCTTTTCCATCATTATAATATCGCCAATCCATAAGCGTTATATTATATTTTTTTAATTCTTCAACAAAATTAGAAAAGATAATGTGCACATTACCAAGTCCATCTGCAATAATATCATTTGTTGGTGTAATATTTTCATCTCGTAATAATTGTATTTGTTCATTTATCATATAAAAATTGCTCCTATAAATTTTTTATTAACTATATTATAACATAAAAATCTCCTCTATTAAAATAAAAAAATGAATTATTATATTTAAACGCTTGTTAATATAACTTGCAAACAGTTTATCCATTGAAGATACCTTGTGCTTTACGTGTTATTCACCAAAAGCATTAAAATATACAATTCAATCAATATATTTTATATCAATTTACGGTTAGCTCAATTTCGTTAATTCAACTTTAAAAAATAAAAAAATCAACTATTTATTAGTTGATTTATTCATAACGTCACTTTAATTGATGTGACGAATTTCTCTTTTGGAGCGGGTAACGAGAATCGAACTCGCATATTCAGCTTGGAAGGCTGACGTTCTGCCGTTGAACTATACCCGCATGGTCGGGAAAACAGGATTCGAACCTGCGACATCTTGGTCCCAAACCAAGCGCTCTACCAAGCTGAGCTATTTCCCGAATTATGTATATTAAATTTTCAAAATGGTACGCCAGATAGGACTTGAACCCACAGCCTCTTGGTCCGTAGCCAAACGCTCTATCCAATTGAGCTACTGGCGCACATTAATAATGGCGGTCTCGACGGGACTTGAACCCGCGATCTCCAGTGTGACAGACTGGCATGTTAACCACTACACCACGAGACCAAATGAGCTTCGCACAACGCATAACATTATAACATTTATTTTTATTTTAGTCAATATTAAAAATCAAAATATTCAACAACAAAAAAAAAAATTAGATATTTTTAATTATATTTATATTTATTATATAAAAAATAGAAACAAATAATGTTTCTACTTGGAATTATTTAATAATTTTAGAAGAAAAAAATTATAGATATTACAGCATCTACTACAATAATGAGAATAATTAAGGATAAAACAAACTCAAAAGTTTGCTTATAGCGAAATCTTTTAATTTTTCGTGTAATATATGGATTTATATATTTTATTATTAATACTGAGGCAAACATTATTATTAAAGTTGTTAAAGCACATACACGCCCTTGAATATTAAATTTGATATTTGTATAATTCCACATCTTTATATCAAATATCAATTCTACCAAATACACACTTAAATATTGAAAGGCTGTCAAGAATATTCCACCTATTAAAACGATTATGAGTATTTCATGATCATCATCTTGAAATATTAATGAAATAAGCATTCCACCAATTGCATATACCAATGAAAATGGGATATGCAAAAAAGACTCATAGAGAAAAGTATGATTAATGATTAAACTAATGATTGATTCTATTAACCATCCTATAATTCCATATACAATAAAAAAGACAACTAGTCTTTCTAATAACCATGTTTGTTTTTTACTTTCTTTGCTCATATTTTTATTATAACTTGTTTTTTAAATGTTATTCAAAAAACTTATCTTGCAATCTTTCAGTTGTCTTATATTTTCATCGCTATATTAGTTCTTTTCCATTAACTATATAAAAAACGATTAGCGAGGGAATTTAGGCTGTATTTTAAAAGATTGCATATAACTTATTATTAATAATGGTTTTTGTTAATAGTTCCTTGATTTTTTAAAAAAATACCACCACATCAATATATAATTTTTGATGTGGTGGTTATATTTTCATATCTTTTAACAAACTCCTTGAGCTATCATCGCTTTAGCAACTTTACTAAAACCAGTTATATTAGCTCCTAAAACCGTATTATATTCATCGCCATAATGTTTAGCACAAATGTATGTTTCCATAAATATGCTTTCCATTTGGGTTTTTAGTTTAGCGTCCACTTCTTCAAAAGTCCAAGAGTAACGCATTGAGTTTTGACTCATCTCTAAACCAGATACCATTACGCCTCCAGCGTTAGCCGCTTTTGCGGGACCATATAAGATTTTGCTTTCAATAAAATAGTTAGTAGCTTCTAAAGTACATGGCATATTAGCACCTTCACTAACAGCAATAACTCCATTCTTAACTAATGTTTTAGCGATATTAATATCAATTTCATTTTGAGTTGCACATGGAAGAGCAACATCACATTTCACTGTCCATATATTTTTTGAGCCTTCAATATATTTCGTTTTTGGAAATGCTTTAATATATTCACTAATGCGTTCTCTATTTATTTCTTTCAATTGCTTTAAAGTTGCAAAATCAAGACCATCTTCATTATAGATATATCCATCTGAATCGCTCATAGCAATTACTTTTCCACCAAGCTCTGTTACCTTTTCTAAAGCATATAGTGCCACATTACCAGATCCTGATATAACAACTTTTTTAGATGCAAACGATGTTTTTTTCATTTCTTGAAGCATTTTGTTTGTGAAATAGCATAAACCATATCCTGTCGCTTCCGTTCTTGCTAGTGATCCACCATATGTTAAACCTTTACCAGTAAGAACGCCAACGAATTCATTTGCTAGTCGTTTATATTGACCAAACATATATCCAACCTCACGAGCACCAGTACCAATGTCACCAGCTGGAACATCTGTATCAGCCCCAATATGTCGATATAATTCCGACATAAAGCTTTGGCAAAATCTCATTATCTCTAAATCACTTTTTCCTTTAGGATCAAAATCAGAGCCACCTTTGCCGCCACCCATTGGTAAGCCAGTCAAAGAATTTTTTAATGTTTGTTCAAAACCTAAAAACTTAACGATACTAGCATTTACAGATGGATGTAATCTGATACCACCTTTGTAAGGGCCAATAGCCGATGAGAATTGCACTCTGAAACCCCTATTAACATGAACTTGACCTTTATCATCAACCCAAGGAACTCTAAACTGAATCAATCTTTCAGGTTCTGTAAATCTTTCGATAATACCATTCTTCTCTAATTCAGGATGTTCTTCAATATATACTTCTAGTGAGCTTAACACTTCATAAACTGCTTGTAAGTATTCCGTTTCATTAGGATTACGTTTCTCTACTTGTTCATAAACTTTTATTAAATACTGATTCTTCATAATTTGCTCTCCTCTTCTTTGTTTTTTACGTTTTTAATTATATCATATCTATAAACAAAAAAAAAGAAAAAAATGAATGTAAGCGATTTACACAAAATATTTTTTTATGTGTAATATCTTATTGTTTTCATTTTTTTCAAAATTATTTTATTAATGTTATATTATTTAATCAATTAAAATTGTATCCCATTTTTCATATATTTTTCATTATTACTAAAGATAACAAAGATGAATAGATTTTTTGTAACAATTTAGAGTTTTTAATTGTAGTATTGCACTTCAAAAATATATTGTGGTTCTACAATTTTAACGAAATCCAACTTCTCTAATTCTTTTATTGCTTCAACTACTTTGTCTTTTCCTTGATCCTTTAAATAAATAACTAAAATTTGGCGAAAATGTGGGGTGTTATCGCTTGTTGGTTTTGACCAATAATACTTTAAACTCTCGCCATTACTAAGCCCAAAATGTCGCAATTCTAGTTCAGAATATATCGTCATTTTTTTCATAATGACAATAACTCTATCTATCTCAAACTCATCATAAATTGATCTTGACCAAACTTCTTTCTCGTCTGACAAATCAAATTGACTTAATATTTCTTTCATTTCTATATCTTCTTGGCTAATATCTTTGTCTATCGTAAACTCATTATCAATTGATTCTGACAAAACTTCTTTCTCATCTTTTAAATCAACCTGACTTAATATTTCTTTCACTTCTTTTTCTTCCTGGCTTTTGCACCCCATAAGGTTGAAACCACACAATACCATAATGACAATAACCAATAATTTCTTTGACATACTTTGCCTCCTTGTATAATATGCATATACTTATTTTACTATAAACAATTGTTATTCATCAAAAACTTATATTACACGCCATCCTGCATAAAGTTTGAATTCTTCACCTTCTACAATTTGTTTTTCCATATCAAAATTCCAAACATTCAAACATTCAGGTTCTGTAAACCAATTCGTAAATATATAACCTTCTCGTTCGGGGTTAGATGGTTTTAAAATTTTTTCACCACTTTCAATATTATCAAGTCGATAATACCCAGCATTTATTTCGGTAGAATAGTTATTTAGGAAGGTAATATTTGCTGGTTGAATAGCTTTGGAATACCATTCATCTTTCTCGTAGAAAATCTCCCTATATATATAAATAAATCCTTTGATATCATTTCCATCTAAACCTGAAACAAACTCTTTTGCTACACAAAGCATTATTTCTAGATTATCAAAATCATAGTAATGTGACCAGTTAAAAAAGGCTTCATCATA
>JAVBLL010000019.1:0-8233 GCA_031553555.1 Bacilli bacterium | reverse complement strand
CTTATCTGTTATTAATCTGGCGATTATATTATAGCATAAGGACATTTATTATTTATATATAAAGGGGCTGTCAAAAACTATGCTGATGTCAGTATAATTTTTGACAGCCCTATTTTTCAGTATAAATTTATACAGCCCCATATTAATCAGGGAACCTAATTTTATTAAACACAAAAACATTTTATATTCTATATGACTTGACTTTTTACTTATTTTAGAGTATAATATGCAAGTGAGTAAAACTCATCCTTGCTTTCTTAAATGAGAGCCATTAGACCAGAAGGAGGTAGAAAAATGAAAAAATATTTAGGTATGTACATTTTAAATCCAACATTAACTCCAGAAAAAATTAAGGCTAATATTGAAGATTTAAATAAAATCTTCACATCAAACGGCGGTACGATTTTATCTGTTGAAGAATGGGGAATGCGTGAATTAGCATATGAGATTAAGGATTTTACTAAAGGATATTATGTTAAATTTTCAGTAGATGCTAATAACGAAGCAGTTATGGAATATGATCGTATTTGTAACATTAAAGAAGATGTTCTTAGACACATTTTAACAAAAGAAGAATAGGTGCAAATATGAATAAAGTTATATTGATTGGTAGATTAACAAAAGATCCAGAATTGAAAAAGACGCCTACAGATATTAGTGTCGTGCAATTTACGATTGCAGTAACACGTCCTTTTCAAGGCCAAAACGGAGAAAAGCAAGCAGACTTTATTAACTGCGTTGCTTGGCGTAACCAAGCAGATAATTTAGCAAAGTATATTAAAAAAGGCGGACAGATTGCCGTTGAAGGAAAAATACAAACACGTAGTTATGATGATGCAAATGGTATTAAAAAGTTCATAACGGAAGTTATATGTGACCAAATTACTTTCTTGGAATCTAAGAAAAGCGATTCAGGATATGGTGATTTAAGTCAATTAGAAGTTCCGCCAGCAAGAGATAATCGTAATAACGATTCACAGGAAAGTCCTTTTGCAGATATCAAAAGTAATTTTGATATTTCAAGCGATGACTTACCATTTTAAGAGGAGGAAAAAATCATGGCAGGTTTTAGACCAAAAAGAAAAAAGACTTGTTTTTTTACAGACCATAAAGTAGAAAAAATAGATTGGACAGATTTCGAATTATTGAAAAAATTCGTATCTGACCGTGGAAAAATCTTACCAAGACGTGTTACTGGTACTAAAGCAATTTACCAAAGAGAATTGGCAATTGCAATCAAACGTGCTCGTCACATGGCTTTATTACCATTCGTAAAAGAATAGTTTGACATAAATGAGGAGATAATCTCCTCATATTTTAAAGAAAAATTTGTATTGATATATATGGAAAAAGGACAAATTGACATATTCATTTAATCAAAACATATATTATATAGAGGTATATTTATGTTGAAATTAAAAAAAGAAATAGTTATGTTATTATTTTTAGTGGCTTTCTTATGTCCAATTGTGCTATTATTAAATAATGATAGTGGCTATAATGAACTTAACAAGCCAACATTCGCTTTGAATTTTTTACTTTTATTAACTGTATGGTGTGTTTTTATAATTATGGAATCAGTGTATATGACGAAGCTATATGCAAGTATTTCTGAAAATAAACAAGTGAAAAATGTTATTGGTTTGTTAGTAGTCCACATATTTTTATCATGGGCATTTGGAATAGTATCAATATTATTAAATAGTTTATTAGCAACAATTGTTATTGTTTTATTCATGTTATGCACTTTAGTAATGGTGTTAATAAAAAGTTTCGAAATTAAAAATAAAATATGGTATCTTGGCATACCATATTTATTATGGATAATTTATGTTACTGTATTATACATTATTTTGTTTTTATTAAATTAAACAATTTTATGTAATCATAATCATTATTAACTAAGTAATGAAAATTTCATTTTACAAATAAAGCAAAACGTGGTAAAATAACATATATATGTCCTATAAATAAAGATTAGGTGGATTATGCAAACATTAAAGAAATATCATGTTATAATTATTATTTTAATGATTCTATCAACTATAGCTGCATTGTATAGTTTTTTTAAAGAAGATATACCAAAGATTGTTCAGTATATTTCTCTTTTTGTTATGGGATTCACTTTGGCTTTAGAACTATTATTGCAATTTTCTTTATTTAATGTAAAAAAGACAATTCATATGGAAAGAAAGTTAAGACTATGGAATAGCATATCATATCGTGTTAAAAATGCTGGTGAAACGTCTTTTAATGATCTTCCCATTGGTATAATTGTTTTTGATGATGAATTTGTTGTTGAATGGTCTAATAAATATGCTAATGAGATTTTCATGAGTTCTTTAGTTGGACGTTCTTTCACAAATTTAGATAATAATTTTGCTAGTTTTATTCAAAGTAGAACCCAAAATTTTGAAGTTAATATATATGGTAAAGTATATAAATGCGTACATATGCTTCCTGACCATGTCATTTATTTGTCAGATATGACATCGGAATATGAAACTAAAAAGTTATATGACGATCGAGTAATGTCGCTTGGTATTTTGAATTTAGACAATTTAGAGACAGCTATGTCAACGTTAGAAGCGGAAGTAAAAGCCCATCACATATCAAAATTAATAGGTATTTTAACTGATTGGGCCGAGGATTATAATATATGTTTAAAAGGTTATAGTGATGGAAGATATATCATCATTATGGATAGCGCAGTTACACAAGCATTAATGAAAGATCGCTTTCCAGTTTTAAATAAAATTCAGGAATATGGTGAAAAAGAAGGTATCAGAATTACGGCTAGTATTGGAATATCTTGTAAAGATGTCAAAGCCATTGAGTTAATCGATTCTGCTAACCTTCAACTTGAATTGGCATTAAATCGTGGTGGTAATCAAGCTATTGTTGAAATAAAAAATGAAATTTCTTATTATGGAGCTAAAAGTGCTTCTTTTGAAATGCGTACACCTGTGTATATTAGAGTTAAAACAGAAGATTTGGTAGAGATGATTTTGAAATCAGATAAAGTTTATATTATGGGGCATCGTGAAATGGACGCTGATGCTTTTGGGGCTTGCCTAGCAACACATAAAATCGTTCAAGCCAATGATAGAATTTCTAAAATAATTTTAAATGAGAAGTTAATCGATGAAACAGTAACTAATGTGTTAGATACTATAAAATCAAGCCATATTAATTTTCTAGACAATTTCATTACTCCACAAGATGCTATGCTATCAATGACTTCTAATTCTTTATTAATAATTGTTGATTGCCAATATAAAAATTTGTTGATGAGCGAAAAAATTTATAAAAAGGCTAAAAGAATTGCAGTTATTGATCATCATAGACGTAATCCAGAGGCGATAAAAGATGTACAACTTTTATATATTCAGCCTAATGCTTCATCTACGGTAGAGTTATTATTAGAAATGTTTGAGTATATTGATACAAGCGAAATTGACATTACTCCAGTTGAAGCTACGTGGATGTTAATGGGCATTGTTGTAGATACTAATACTTTTATTTATCGTACAACTGCTAGAACATTTGCTGTTTTAGCAAAACTACAATCATATGGTGCGGATATGGCTAAAGTTCAAAGGTTTCTACGTGAAAACTTTGAAGAATATGTCAAGCGAATGTCAATTCAAAATAACATGGAAATATTAGAAGACGGATATGGAATTGCTATTTGTGATAATGAAATATATGAACGTTCTTTTTTGGCTAAGATTACCGATAATATTATTAAAGTCAGTAATATTAAAGTGGCATTTTGTATTGGTAGATTAGGTAAAGATGAAATAGGAATTAGTGCGAGAAGTTTAGATGAAGCTAATGTACAAATAATTATGGAACGTTTAGGAGGTGGAGGCCATTATAATAATGCGGCTACACAACTACGAGGCGTTACAATTGAGGAAGCAAAAGAAAAATTAATTCATATACTAAGTGAAACGCTAGATAAAAGGGAGAAATTTATGAAAATTATATTAATAAAAGATGTTAAAGGCAAGGGGAGAACTAATGATGTCATTGACATACCTGCTGGACATGCTAACTTCTTAATTCGTAGTGGACAAGCAATTGAGGCAACTGTTGATAACGTTAAACAATTAGAAATGAATCAACTAAAAGAAGAGCAAGCACAAGCCAAACTTCTTCATGATATGCAAGAATTGAAAAAGAAAATAGATGCTATGACTGTAAAAGTACTTGTAAAAGTTGGAACAAGTGGAAAATTATTTGGTTCAGTGACTATGAAAGAAATTGCTGAGGCTTTTAAGACTCAAAATAATATTGAACTTGATAAACGCAAAATCTTATATGATAAGACAATTGATGCTCTAGGTACTTATCAAATACCAATACAATTACACCGTGAAGTGACAGCAACTATCACTTTGTACGTTGTTGAACAAGGTGCTAAATAATGAATGTACAAAACAATTTTCCGCGTTCACTTGAAGCTGAAAACTTTGTTCTTGGTTGTTTATTGATTGAACCTTCATTAGTTGATGAAACAATTAATGAATTATCAAGTGATGATTTTTATTATCCTGAAAATAAACATATTATGAGAGCCATCGAAACACTTGTGAAAAACAAACAAGATGTTGAACAAGTGACTATAATTGGTGAATTGAAAAGAATAGGTGTTTATGGTAAAGAAGTAAGTCTAGATTATGTATTTGGTTTAGTTGAAAGTTTACCGATTGTTGCTAATGTAGAAGTATATGTTGATATTCTCCAACAAAAATCTCTAGAAAGAAAACTATTAAATGTTGTTCAAAATATCGGTGCTAAGATTGTTAGTGGAACAGAAATATTTGCTGACTTATTAGTTGATGCCGAAAAAACATTTATGGAAGTTGTTAATAATCAAAGAGTATCAGATTTTAAAAGAATTGATTTATTGACTGAAAATGTTATTTCGATGATTGAGGCAAATAAAAATAATGAAGACCACTTAGTGGGAATAGACACTGGTTATGCTGATTTGAATAATCTAACATCGGGATTTAAAAAGAATGAGCTTATTATTTTAGCAGCTCGTCCTAGTATTGGTAAATCAACATTAGCTTTGAATCTTGCCGCTAATGCTTGTAAAAATAAAAAACATGTGGCTTTCTTTTCTTTGGAAATGGGATATGATCAATTAATAATGCGCCTTTTTAGCACTTATTCAGGTTTACCACTTAAACGTATTACTGATGGGAAATTAGATGATAGTGATATGCGTTTGTTAATGCAAGCAAAAACGACTATCAACAAGTTTCCATTATATATTGACCAAGCACTAACAACAAGTCTTCGTGATATAAAATCACGTTGCCAGAAATTAAAAAGAGAAGGTCATTTGGATTTTATTATTATTGACTATTTACAATTGTTGAATAGTGGTGAAAAAGCTAGCAATCGTGTTGACGAAGTTGGTAAAGTCAGTCGTGGGTTAAAAGAGTTAGCAAGAATATTTGAAGTGCCAGTACTTGCTTTATCGCAATTGTCTCGTGGCATCGAACAAAGAGAAGACAAGCGCCCAGTTTTAGCTGATCTTCGTGAATCAGGAAGTATTGAACAAGATGCTGATATCGTTATGTTTTTACATCGTGAAGCCCCAAAGAAGATTGAGGGTGAAGATACAACGAAAATTGTTCAAAGTGCAAAAACAGAATTAATCATTGCCAAAAACAGACAAGGAATGACGGGTAGTGTTAATTTGATTTTCAAGGGAGCCCAAAGTGTTTTTGCGGCTGAAGGCTCGCTTGATAAGAAAAATCAGGGAGTGAAATAAGTGTTTAATAGATTAAAATTAATAGATGAAAGATATAACCAAATAAATGAGTTATTGCAAGATGCAAGTGTAGTATCTGATGTAAAAAGAATGACAGCTTTATTGAAAGAACTTCGTTCTTTGGAACAAACAGTGTTGCTATATCGCGATTATACTAAATTAGTTGCATCAATTCAAGACCTGAAATTATTAACTAAAGAAGAAGATGAAGAAATTGTTGAAATGGCGCAAATAGAACTTGATAGCCTAGATGGTAAAGAAGAACAACTAGTTGAGGAGTTGAAGATACTATTACTACCAAAAGATGAAAATGATGAAAAAAATGTTATTATGGAAATCAGAGGAGCAGCTGGTGGCGATGAAGCAAATATCTTTGCTGCTGATTTATTTAGAATGTATAGTAAATATTGTGAAGCTAAGGGTTGGAAAATTGAAGTAACCGATTCACAAGAAACAGGACTTGGAGGTTTTTCTCAAATTGAATTTATGGTAAGTGGCGAAAGTGTGTATTCTTTTCTAAAATATGAATCGGGTGCTCACCGTGTTCAGCGAATACCAGTTACAGAATCCAATGGACGTATTCAAACTTCAACGGCAACAGTCTTAGTTATGCCTGAAGCTGAAGAAGAAGAAGTAGAACTAGATATGGCCGATGTAAGAGTTGATATCTTTTGTTCATCTGGACCAGGCGGACAAAGTGTTAATACAACCAAATCGGCTATAAGAGTAACGCATATCCCCAGTGGAATTGTTGTTTCATGTCAAGATGGAAAGTCCCAACATGAAAACAAGGCAAATGCTATAAAAGTTTTGCAAGCTCGTCTATATGATAAAATCATGTCTGAAAAAGCTGAAAGCGAAGGAAAAGAAAGATTATCAAAAATAGGTCATGGTGATAGAAGTGAAAAGATCAGAACTTATAATTATCCCCAAAACCGTGTCACAGACCATCGAATTGGTTTTACTATCCAACAACTAGATCGTGTTATGGAAGGTAAAATTGATTCTATAATTGATGCGTTAATTCAAGAAGATCAAAAAATGCTTCTGGCAAATCATAAAAACTAATAATATGTCAAACAACTTAAAGTTGTTTGACATATATTCTTTTATAGATTAAAATTAATATAAATAGTTAGAAGGAGATTTTTATAATGAATAAAATGTCTAAATTTTTTAAAGAAAATATATATATTATTATAATTATGGTTTTTACGATTTCTCTTATGATTTTTTTTCTTATTGGTCGGTATATATTTGATCGTAGTTCTATTGGCAGTACTGGTCAAAAGCCTATTAGCGCAACCAATGTTGTTAATAATTATGCTCCAGAGGTTGTCATTTTAAAAAGTGAAGAAAAATATGAGTTTGATTTAGATAAAATATTTAAAAATTCTAGTGTAAAATAAATAGATGAATATGAAAAATATGAGTATTTAAATAAAGATGAAGAAGGAATTTTATCTATAAATAAAAATACAATTTCCGCTGTTAAAAATGGCAAAAAGAATTTAGGAATAAGCTTGTATGATAAAAGTGCAAATACTATTTACTATACTCAATTAGCTTCTGTGTATATCATTAACCCTGATGAGATGATTCAGGTAAAAACAATCGAGGATTTAAAAAAAGTTGGAACAGTGAGATTTGGCCAGTATATTTTAAAAAATGATATTGGCCTTTCAGGTATTGATGGGTACCGTTAAGCCTTTTTGAGGGAATGTTTATTAATCTTGATAACTACGTAATTAAAGGACTGTCCATAACAACGCAAGATTATGATCAATCTATGATAGGACTATTTTATTCAGTGGCTGGTTCATTATTATATGGCATTGATTTAATAGATGTCAATATTGATGTTTTAGATGACGATATTGATTATTATAATCTTCAAGGGGCGGTGGCATAGCTGGCTATGCTTCAAGCAGTCATATAGTGAATTGTTTTGTTTACGGTAATATTAAATCTTATGGTACAGTAGCTGGGATTATTGGACATAGTTACTGCAATAGTATAATAAATACTGATTTCTCTGGTATAGTCGAAGCTCGAAAAGGTAAATCATTGAATAGTGCTGGTGGTATAGTTGCTCATATGGATAGATCAAAATCATCTATTAATAATTGTACAGTATATGGAACAATAAAAGGAAGCATTTATGCTGGAGGTATTGCAGGTTTTGCTGATTATTCGGATAATTATATTAAGGATTGTGTTTTTAAAGGGATAGTAGTAGCCGAAAATACATCCCCGATATTGGCGTTTAAAGGATATGAATAAAAATATAAAAAGTATTGGCTCTGTCAAAAATTATACTGATGAATAAATTCATTAAATGAATTTATAGGCTATAAATAGCCCCTGTCAAAAATTATACTGATGGATTCTGTCAAAAAGTTTAATGAAATATAGCCCTATCTCGTATAAGCGAGATAG
>JAVBLL010000002.1:0-145124 GCA_031553555.1 Bacilli bacterium | reverse complement strand
CTATCTCGCTTATACGAGATAGGGCTATATTTCATTAAACTTTTTGACAGAATCCATCAGTATAATTTTTGACAGGGGCTATTTATAGCCTATAAATTCATTTAATGAATTTATTCATCAGTATAATTTTTGACAGAGCCTTTCTTTTAAATATTATTAAGTATCCTGAAAAATCATATAACTAACAAGTTAATTAGAATTTTTTAGAATACAATTTAATTATATGTTATATTATTTACTTTATCTTGATCCAACTTTTGAATAACTAAAACTATTAATTTAATACAATTTTCAAGATCCTTAAGAGAAATCATTGAAGTATGTGAATGAATATAACGACTTGCAACACATATCGCTATTGAAGGTGCACCACAATTTGCAATATGCATTGAGGATGCGTCTGTTGAACCTGCTTTTATATAGTCAAGTTGAAAAGGAATATTATTTTCTTCGGCTGTTTCAACAACCAAATTACGTAAATCAACATGCCCAACCATTCCACTATCATATATTAATATGTCTGGTCCTAAACCCATTTTTATACTATTATCTGTTCCTGGAACATCTTTTGCAATAGAAACATCAAGTGAGATATTAATATCAGCAGCAATTAGATTAGCCATTGTTTTAGCACCACGTGTGCCTACCTCTTCTTGAACTGTTCCAACACCATAAACAATATTCGGATGATCACTATTTTTTAGTGCCTCCAAAACACCAAGAACAATGGCACATCCCATTCTGTCATCAAGTGCCTTAGCAACCATAAAATCATTATTAGCCATCATATTGCTTTCGATTTTTGGAGTAATCATATCACCAATCTTAATTCCCATTTTAACAATTTCATCTTTTGATGTGACACCAAGATCTAAATACATTTGTTCAATATCAGCTGGGTTTTTACGATCTTCAGCAGATAAAATATGCGGGGGTTTTGAACCCATTATCGCTAAATATTCCTTACCATTTGCTGCCGTAACAGTATACTGTTGAGCAAGCATAACTTGGCTCCACCATCCACCGATTGTTTGAAATTTTAAAAATCCATCATCTGTTATTTTAGTGACAATCATTCCAACTTCATCCATATGTCCAGCAATAGCAATTTTTGGACCATTTTTTCCAAGTTTTGCAGCAATGGAACCTAACCCATCATATATGATATTTTCTGCTTCAACTATTTTTAAGAATTCACGTTTCATTATTTGTTTTATTGCTTTTTCATTGGCTGCAATTCCATTAGCCTCACATAGTTCTTTTAATAATTTATAATGCTTGCTCACTACACACTAACCTCGTCCCTATTTTCTTCATTAACAGGTTCACTTGGATGATTCCCATCAATTTCAACTTTACTATCTCCAATTTCATCACTTGTAGGAGCTTCTAAGTCGTCAGCTTTTTTAGTTCTTTTGACCTTCTTAGTCGTATTCTCTGAAATATATAAATGACGATAATTCATATAACCTTTATAACCAGCATAAGAAACAAATATCACACTTAAAATAGCAATTGCAAAAATAACCCATTTGATATTAGCAAGGGTAATTTTATTATTTATTGAAATTCCAATCATTAATGCTCCAAGTGTAAGTAAGAAAATATGAACATAAAAATAAAATTTTGATTGTTCTTCTCTTCGAACATTTACTGCAAAGAAATATGCAAAACCTCTTAAATAAACAACAGCAGCAATAATATAACCAAAATTTTCTTTTATTGATGCCATAAAATTACCGTCTGGATTTGATATTCCAAGATACATTAAAACACCACCAGCTAATATATCAATAAATAATTCAATCCCATAAACCCATTTCAAAACTTTATCTTCAGTTGTTTTCATTAATGGAATAAATCTCAATATTCCTAAAAATAAAAATATTGTTCCCACAATTACTAATAATACTGATTCCTCAGTGACAATGACAATTCCTAATGCTAAAATCAAAGCGGCTCCGATCATTTCCCAAAGCCAAACAAATTTCTTAAAAAACTTTCCCATATTTCCTCCTAAATTAACTTCATTAATTATAAAGTTGTTTCTGAATTTATTATTACCAATAATTATACATTTATCTTCATTTCATTTAAACTTTATTATAATTATTATAACATATTTACAATATTAAATAAAGTACTTTATGACAAATATAAGTTACCCAAGAGAGCCGTTAATACTATGTGAACCCGATCGTTCACTAGGGCGGAATTCTCTAATCTGCATATTTTTGGGATTCTTAAGTAAATAAGCATTCACACTAAATATACCTCGAATTCCTATTTAAATTTGTTCGGTTCGCATGATGTATAAATGCGTACTCCTCAGGTAACTTAAGTATAAAATATCTAAATCGAAAAGTCAATATAAAAAAGATTAAAATTTATTTTAATATATTATGTTGACAAGATTATCTTTTTATGACTTTTTTTCTTCATTTTTTTTGGTATTTCAATACTGAATTCTTTTTCTAGTTTTATGATGATAACGATGTTTACTAATCCTAAAATAACTAAACCATAATCAACCAACTGCCACATTGCCTTAGTAGTCATAAATACCCCTATAGCTATACCACCAATAAATAAGGTTTTATGGAATAATTTTAGTTTTCTGATGGAGATTTTTTTTATAGTTCTCAAAAACAACATATTACTTTCGCTGCCATAAAAGCCACTAACGATGGTTGCAGTAGCAAAAATGAATAAGAAAAAGCAACCAATATAACGCCCATAATTTCCTAAAATAACTTCAAATAAGTAAATAGATAAATCAGCGCCATCGTATTGTTTTACATCAATATTATACATAATAATCATTATGCCTAACATTGTGCACATAATAACTGTATCAATAAAACAGGCTAATACTTGCAAATAACCTTGCCTGATTGGTTTATCCACATCACTCATAGCATTTATCGATGGAGCGGTTCCTAAACCTGCTTCGTTAGAAAACAGGCTTCGCTTAATACCTACTACTGCCACACCTATAAAACCACTTTTAAAATTAAAAGCATCTTTTATAATAATTAATACCACATCTTTTAAAAGATTGATATTAATTAAAATGACAATTAAAGATAATAAAAAAAAGGCCAATGTCATAAAAGGAACGATTTTTTCAATGAATTTTGTAATTATCTTAGTCCCTCTAAAAATAACTAAAATACAAAAAGCAATAATAATAATGAAAATAATAATTTTATCTATTGGAAATAAGTAATTAATAGCTTCAGAAATTGCATTGACTTGAATTGGACCAAAAAAAATTGTACTAGAAACTACTAAAAACAAACTAAAGATAATCGCAAGCGTTTTGCTGTTTAAACCTTTAAGAATGTAATAACTACTACCACCACGATATTCTCCATCAATAACTGTCCGATATTTAATTCCTAGTGTGTTTTCCATTAAAGAAAAAATAGTTGTAAATATTGTACAAACAATCATCCAAAAAAGTGCCCCTGGTCCTCCATATATTAAGGCAGTCGTTACCCCAACGATATTTCCTGCCCCAATATGGGCCCCAAGGCTCATAAGAAAAGTTATATAGCTGCTTTTATTTTTTAAAGCTTTTCGACTTTCTCGCGGAAAGTTTAATTGTATAAAACGATATTTTATCGTATAAATAATAGATATTAGAAATATGAGAACCAGAATAATATCAACTAACATTTTAATCACCCTTACATTTTATCATTTTATTGCTCAATTATGTCAATTCAATACCTTTACTTTGAAATAAAAATTTGTTATACTAAGATGTAGGTAAAATAATGAAAACTTTTTTTAATGACCAACATAAATATAACGTACTAGATGAATATTTGAAATCAAAATATAATTCAAAAGTCTTTAAAGTAGCTTTAAATGGCAATTTTAGTTGCCCGAATCGTGACGGTACTTTGAGTTTTGACGGTTGTATTTTTTGTTCTCCATCTGGAAGCGGTGATTTTGCAGGGGATAGAAATCAAAGTTTGGCCGATCAATTCATTAAAATAACAAGCATTATACATCAAAAATGGCCTAACGCAAAATACATTATTTATTTTCAGGCAAACACTAATACATATGCTCCACTTGAAAAGTTAAAAGAACTATATGAGGAAGCAATCCTTCTAAATAATAATATTGTGGGAATTTCTATTGCCACTCGTCCTGATTGTTTAAATGATAATATAGTCAATTATTTAAGTGAACTAAACTCTAGAATACCCGTTTGGATAGAACTGGGGTTACAAACAATTCATTCAAAAACCGCAAGATTAATAAATCGTGGTTATGAATTAGAAACTTTTGAAAAGGCAGTAACTAAACTTAGACAATTTAATATTGAAACAATTGTTCATATTATAAATGGTCTACCTTATGAAACCATAGATATGATGTTACAAACCATTGATTATTTAAATAAACAAGATATTCAAGGTATAAAAATACATTCCTTGTTTATTCTTAAAAATACCAATCTTGCCGATATGTTTGAAAAGGAGCAATTTAATATGCAAACTTTAAACGAATATGTGACAACAACTAGTGAGCAATTATCCCATTTAAGACCGGATATTATTATTCACCGAATAAATGGTGATGCCCCAAAACAGTTATTAATTGAACCTCAATGGAGTCTTAAAAAATTAGTGGTAATGAATGAGATTGATAAATATATGAAACAAAACAATTATTATCAAGGATCAAAATATATAAAACAAGGAGAAAAAAATGAATTTTAATGAAATATTACAAAAACGTGAAAGCTGTCGGAACTATAGTGATAAAAAGATATCTGAAGAAATTCTTATGAATATATGCGAAGCTGGTCGGCTGGCCCCATCGGCATGTAACTCTCAGCCATGGAGTTTTCATGTTGTGCTTGATGATAACAAACTGACTAAGGTTAAAGAAGCTGTCCAAGTATTTGGAATGAATAAATTTGTAAATAACGCTCCTTCATTTATTGTTATTGTTGAAGAAAAAGCAAATTTGTCAGAAAGAATTGGTCAAAGGGTCGGTGAGAGAGACTTTGCCTCTATAGATATTGGTATTGCCACTGCTCACATGGTATTATGTGCGACATCTTTAGGCGTGTCCACTTGTATTTTAGGTGCTTTTAAATCGGACAAAATTATTGATGCTTTAAATATTAAAGAAAAATCTAATATTAGATTAGTGTTAGTTGTCGGTTATTCGTTAGATAATACAACTCGTCTTAAAAAACGTAAAGGAGTTAATGAAGTAATTCAATTTCATAAATAACGAATCTTTATTTGATAACTCTTAACATATAAAACCCTCATATCAAAGTTTGATATAAGGGTTTTTGTTTGTTTTAAATAATAGCATTACAAATATTTTTTTAATTCTTCTACTTTATCAAGTTTTTCCCATGGCAAATTAGTTTTTCCAAAATGTCCATAATTAGTAGTCATTTTATATATTGGTCTACGCAAATTCAAACAATTAATGATTCCTTTTGGTGTTAGATCAAATGTTTTTCTAATAGCAGAGATAATCAATTCATTAGTTGTTTTACTTGTACCATAATCATTTATCATAATCGAAGTTGGTTCAGCAACTCCAATAGCATAACTGAACCCTATCTCTAATCTCGAAGCAAAACCAGCAGCAACCAAATTCTTGGCAACATATCTTGCCATATAAGCAGCACTGCGATCAACTTTCGAAGGATCTTTGCCAGAAAATGAGCCGCCACCATGACGAGCAAAGCCACCATATGTGTCAACTATTATTTTTCTTCCGGTAAGCCCGCTATCACCCTGAGGACCACCAATTACAAAGCGTCCTGTAGGGTTGATGAAATATTTTGTTTTATCATCCAATAAATTATTTGGAATAACTTTCTTAATAACTTCTTCAATAATATATTTTCTTAAATTTTCAATTTCAATATCATCGCTATGTTGTGTAGATAATACTATATTATCAATTCTTTTTAAAAGACCATTTTCATATTCTACTGTCACTTGGGCTTTGCCATCAGGCCTTAAAAAGGATTTATTATTTTTTTTTCGTAATTCCGATAAATTTTTAGTAAGATAATGTGAAAACATAACGGATGCTGGCATAAATTCAGATGTTTCATTTGTTGCATAACCAAACATCATACCTTGGTCACCCGCTCCATCATCACTTCCAACTCCCATGGCAATATCCCTAGATTGCTTATCAATTAAAATTTTTACTTTCAAGCTATCCGCGTTAAAGCCCAAAAGTGAATCATTATAGCCAATCTCCTTGACCGTTTGACGAACGAGTTCCTCTATATTAACTTGAGCATTGGCGCTGATTTCTCCCATTACTAAAACAAAATCAGTTGTCGCAATGACCTCACAGGCAACGTGTGCTTGGTTATCCAATGATAAGTAAGCATCTAAAATAGTATCCGCGATTAAATCACATACTTTATCTGGATGACCTTCTGTTACTGATTCAGATGTAAATAGATATTTTTCTTTCTTTAATTCTTGCATATTGTTCTCCTTTTTCCATAAAGTTGAACTAAAAAATCCTGTCAATTTAGACAGGATTTTTATCATTACCCATCTTTCAAGTGTTAGCACCGTTCTCTTTATGAGTGGTTGCTGAAGGGTCATAGAGCTTGCCTCTAACCTTCTCTTTATGGCAATTCAATTATATCATTTATTATTTTTATTTGCAACAAATATTTCTGAAAAACGACATTTTATTTTCTTATACTTCTTACACCTTCATTTTTTCTTGAGGGTCTTTTTCGTCCCTCTCCACCATAAGTTTTTCCAGCACTGCTTCTTTCACTTTCTTTTTCTCTTGATGGTCTTTTTCGTCCCTCTCCACCATAAGTTTTTTCAGTGCTTCTTATTTCGTTTTCATTTTTTCTTGATGAACTTTTACGCCCTTCTCCATTATAAGTTTTTTCAGTGCTTCTTATTTCACTTTCTTTTTCTCTTGATGGTCTTTTACGCCCTTCTCCACCACGAGTCTTTCCAGCGCTACTTCTTTCTTTTGCTTTAGCTTCTTCGACTATAATACGACGTCCGTCAAGTTTGCCAGAAAGTTTACCAATACATTCAGTCACATATTTTGAAGGTATTTCAAAAAATGAAAATTCATCAAATAACTCAGCATTATTAATTTCATCTTTATTAATCTTAGTCTTACTAGCCACTAAGTCTACTAAAGTCATGGGTTTCATCTTATCTCTTTTTCCGATATTGATAAACATTCTTGAATAATTTTTTCCACGACTGTTTACAGTTTTTGCTTTCTTTTCTTCTAATGGTTGAATAATTTCAACATCATTTTCTATATTCATTTGCAACAATATTAACCCTGAAATTATTTCTTCAGCAGAAAGATTTTCCTCATAAACTAAAGTACGAATTGTTTCATAAATCATTTTAGCGTATTTTGTGCTGCTATGCTCTTCGTTTGCCTTTCTAGCACCGGCAATAGTTCTAATAATGCGAGCTTTCATTACTTTATTTAAAGAAGGAATATCCATTGGTTGAATATCTGCTTTTGAATATGCAATGATATTACGCATTTTATATTTATCACTATTTGTTAATAAAGTAATTGCTAGTCCTTCTTTTCTTGCACGGCCAGTTCTTCCAACACGATGAACATAATACTCTTCATCAAAAGGAACATCATAATTAAAAACAACATCTACATCATTAATATCAAGACCACGAGCAGCAACGTCGCTTGCCACTAAAACATTTATTGTTTTAGCTTTAAAGCGAGACATTACTCTATCACGCTGCATTTGTTTCATATCGCCATGTAGACCTTCAACTAAGAAGCCTCTTTGCATAAGTCCTGCTGTAACTTCATCAACCATTTTTTTAGTATTACAAAAAACCATCACTAGTTCATAACCATTTATATCAATAATTCGTGACATGACTTCAATTTTATCTTGTTCACGAACCAAAATATATTTTTGGGCAACTGTTGAAACAGTTAGTTCTTTTGACGCAACTTTTATTACTTCTGGACTATTTAAATAGGACTGACTGATTTTTTCAATTTCTTTTGAAAAAGTTGCAGAAAACAACAATGTTGTGTGGGGTTGAGTAATCGTTGATAATATCGTATCAATATCCTCACGAAATCCCATATTCAACATCTCATCTGCTTCATCTAATACTAACGTCTTAAGACCATTTAAACGAACAGTTTTTCTTTCCATATGGTCCATTAAGCGCCCTGGTGTTGCTACAATAATTTGAGGTTTTTTCTTTAAACTCGTAATTTGTTTTTCAATATATTCTCCGCCATATAGTGCTACAATACGAATACTTTCCATAAAATAAGCATATTCACGTAAATCTTCCGTTATTTGTACAGCTAGTTCTCTAGTAGGTGCTAAGATTAGTACTTGTACTTCATTTGAATTCATATCAATGCACTCTAATAGTGGCAATCCAAAAGCACAAGTTTTACCAGTTCCTGTTGGGGCTTGTGCCATTATGTCTTTTCCCATTAATGCCACTGGAATAACTCTTTGTTGTATTTCCGTCATTTCTTCATAACCACAACGTTCTATCCCTTTTAATAGTTCCGCATTAATAGATAATTCTTTAAAATTAATCATTCTTTCCTCTTTCCGTTTTAAAAGTATCTCCATAGAGATACCTATTTAGTAATATCTAATTTCCTGAAATAGCTAAGCCCTTAAATAAGACCGAAGGTGCACCGACACCACCATAGCCAAATTTCAAGTCGCTACCGATTTTTTCAACATCATTCATCATTTTTAAAAAGTTTCCAGCTAATACTATTAAAGTAACTGGTCTTTTAATTACTCCATCTTCAATGTAAAAACCCGATGCTTTTAAACTAAAATCACCAGAAACGGGATTAACCCCAGCATGAAGTCCATCTAATCCTGTAATCAGCAATCCCTTATCAACACCATTAATCAACCCTTCAAGGGTACTATTTCCTGGCTTAATATACAAGTTCACACCACTAATACCAATATTACTACCAGCTTTAAAACCATTTCCAGTTGAAATAGTTTTAAAATATTTGGCGGTCTTCAAATTATGCATAAAAGTCACAAATTTTCCATCTTCCACAATGTTTTTTTTAAAACATGCAACACCCTCATCATCAAAGGGTTCTTTGACGATAGAATCTTTGCATAATGGATCATCAACTATTGTAATAAGTGATGATATTATTTGTTCATTTTCTTTATTCAATAATGGAGTGACTTTTTTAATAGCCGTTTCTGCTGAGAATATTGATTGATAAACTTCTAGCATATCAGCCATAGTTTCATTATTAAGAATAACTGGATATACACCACTTTCAACTGGCTTAGCATTTAACATTGATATTGCTTTTTCAACCGTCGTTTTAACAATTAACTCTTTATCCAGCTCATCATATTTTTCTTTTATAGCTATATCAAAACCAGTTTTAACATCATCATCTTCCTTAGCCATAATTTGCAACATTATCATGCAATACTTAATTTTTTTACTAATATCTAAACCTTTAGAATTGATTATATGCATAGCTGATTCTGTTTCAGTATAAGCACAATATGGTACCGCAACAATACGTGAATCAGCATCTTTTGACTGCTTTTCTAAGTCAATAAGCAAATTAATTTTATCAAAAGTACTAACCTTAGAAAAATCAAAACTGTTTTCTTCAATTACTGGATATGTTTTACTTCCAGCGAAAATTTCATATTCTTCTTTTGTTTGTAATATAGAAGCATTGTCTTTTAAAGTTTTCAAAATATATTCTTCACTTGCTTCCAAATCCTCAATATCTAAATATGACATTTTACTATTATAAATAGCTCTAATGCTAAGGGTTTTTAGATTACTGACATTGTTCTTATCAACTTTTCCATTATATATATATATTTGCAAAGATTTTGAAGTGTTTTCAACAATCTCAATATCACTGAAACCTGTTTGCAATGCTTGATTAATTAAACTTTGATAGTTAAGCATTATCCTCTTCCTCCTACAGTCATATTTTGGACTCTAATAGTTGGTTGACCTACATCAGTTGGAATACTTCCACTGCTAGAACCGCACATACCTTGACCGGTAGTCAAATTATCAGCAATCATATCAATATTCATTAATACTTCGGCTCCACTTCCAACTAAGGCTGCACCTTTAACCGGTTTTGTTATTTTGCCATTTTCAATCATATAGCCTTCTAGAACAGAAAAATTAAATTCACCAGTTGACGGATTAACACTTCCACCACCCATTTTCTTTGCAAATAATCCATATTCAGTTGCTTGAATAATTTCTTCAAATGTTGATTTACCCGGTGCAAAAAAAGTATTTGTCATACGAGAAGTTGGTGAGTATTTATAAGATTGACGACGTCCACTACCTGTCACTGGATGATTCATAACTCCTGAATTACGATAATCTACTAAATAAGATTGCAAAATACCATCTTTAACAAGGATGTTTTTTTGAGTAGGATGACCTTCATCATCAACATTCAAAGATCCCCAGTTATTTTTTAGGGTGCCATCATCTACTGCAGTGACAATATCACTAGCAATTTTTTGACCAATCTTATTACTAAACACCGAAATGCCCTTAGCAACAGATGTAGCTTCTAAAGAATGAACACATGCTTCATGTAGTAAAACTCCACCAAAACCATTGTGTACAACAACTGTCATTTTACCACCAGTACATTCATCAGCATGTAGCATAGTAATTGCCCCTTCAGCAACTGATTTACCATATTCTTTAAAATCAATTGTATCGAAATATTCATAGCCCATATTACGACCTGTATTATTGGCTGATGTTTGCATATCTTTGCCATTTCCTGCAGCGACACTTACTATTACTCGACAATTTGTTCTGACGTCTTTGGCATATACACCATTACTATTAACAATTAAGATATTTTGTTCTCTATCAGTGAGTGTACAAATAATTTGTACTATCTCTTTTCCCATTTTCTTAGCCCCTAGCCAAGCATCACGAAGATACTTAGTTTTATTTTTATTGCTCACTTTACTAGGTTTCTTTTTTACAGGAGTAATATTTTCATAAACTACAGGAATGAACTTTTTTGCTTTACTTTTTCTTTTTCCATTAAAACTAGAAGCAACTTGTTTAACCAAACTTAAAATTTTTTCATAACTTGTTTCATTCGTATAACCATATACTTCCTCAGTGTTCTTTATCACACGAACACCAACTCCATGAACAACACTACTAGTGCATCTTGATACTTCTCCACTAGTCATCTCAATAATGCTTCCAGATGTATTTTCTAAGTAAATTTCCGAAAAATTTGCTCCAGTTTCTAAAGCAATATTTAATAAGTCTTTTAATTCCTTTTTACTTAACATTGTTTTTCCTCACTTAACCATTTTATAGCTTTTTCAATTCTATTAATAGATTCTTTTTTGCCTAAAATATCGGCAAGTTCCACAGAACCACCAGGTGTAATACTGACTCCACTTAAAGCAATTCGCAGAACTGTATATATTTGCCCACTCTTTGCTTCCATCTTTTCAGCTATTTTATTAATTGATAAATGTAAATTATCTTCATTCCAATCATTAATTCCTTTTAATTCATTAATAGACTCTATCAATACTGACTTTGCAACATTTTCATCAATTTTAAATTTTTTATTTTCATATAACGCACTATCAAATTTATTATACTGTGCAAGAAAATCTACTTTATCTTTAATTTCTGAAAGTATTTCAACACGTGATTGAATTAACTTACCCAGTTTATGATAATCATATAAACCTTTTATTTTGGATTCTTCAAAATATGGCCAAGCAAGTCTCATAAACTTTTCAAAATCCATTTCTTTAAGATATTCGCCATTTAACCACTTCATTTTAGTTTCATCAAAAATACTACTTGATTTGTGGAGACCACTAATGGAAAAGTCTTCAATCAATTCCCCCATTGAAAATTTCTCTTGTTCTCCTTTGGGACTCCATCCAAGTAAAGCAATGAAATTAATAATTGCTTCAGGAACATAACCCTTTTTAATGAAATCATCAAAATTGGCATCCCCATAACGTTTGCTAAGTTTTCTTGTCGCATCTTTCATGATTTGTGATAAGTGAATATATTGAGGTCTTTCCCAACCAAAAGCATCATACAAAAGATTGTATTTTGGAGTACTACTCAAATATTCGTTACCTCTCATAACATGGGATATTTTCATTAAATAGTCATCAATGACATTGGCAAAATTATATGTTGGAAGTCCATCCGATTTAATTAAAACTTGATCTTCTAATTCACTGTTAGGAATACTGACTGTGCCGTATACTAGATCATCAAATTCGCTAAATCCCGTAGTTGGCATATTTTGACGAATAACATAACTTTCATTATTTGCTAAACGTTTAGATATTTCTTCTTTTGATAAATGTAGACAGTGCTTATCATAACGCTTTATTCCATTACTATCCGCTAGTGAATCTAGACGATTTTTATCACAAAAACAGTAATATGCCGCACCGCTATCCACCAATTCCAAAGCATATTTTAAATAAATATCTTTTCGTTTTGTTTGAATATATGGTCCATAAGCACCACCCTCATTTGGTCCTTCATCAACATTTATATTTGTAGATTTCAAAGTGCTGTAAATAACTTCTACAGCCCCTTCAACATATCTTTCTAAATCAGTATCTTCAATTCTTAAAATAAAATCTCCATTATTTTGTTTTGCAAATAAATAAGCATATAGCGCAGTTCTTAGACCACCAACATGTAAAAAACCTGTTGGACTTGGTGCAAAACGTGTTCTCACTTTCATAATTTCTTAACTCCTATAGTTTTTTAGTTATATATATATTATACCATAACCATTAGGAAAAGTTAAGTTAAAATATAATATAATTTTGTAAATTCTCCTGAAAGCGAATACTTTAATAAAAACATCAAAATCAGTAGAATATAATAATTATTTATAGTATAATGATATTATGAGTATAGTATTAAGCAAAAAATTAATTAATCAATACCCAGAATACAAGCTTCCTAAAACATCAAATTTAATATCAAGCATTTTGAAAGTTTCCGTTCCAGCAGCTATAGAAATCTTTTTCGTTGGACTTATGGGAATGATTGACAGTATGATGGTTGGAAGATATAATGTGGATGATTTAGCCGCTGTTTCTATTACCCAACAACCAGTATTCATTACTTTAGCATTTTGTATCGGATTAAATGCAGGAATAATTGCCATTATATCCCGCCGAAAAGGAGAAAATAATCCTGAACCTGCTAATACGGTTTTAAGAAACTCACTTATTCTTGGTATTTTAGCTTCTTTGTTTTTCGGAATTTTGGCTCTTGTATTTGCTAGACCATTTATGAGACTAGCTCAAGCTACCCCGGCGACTATTGACAATGCAACTCTTTATTTTAAAATTGTCACTAGTTGCATAACTTTTAATTATATTCGATTGATAATTTGTTCTGCCCAAAGAGCAATTGGCAAGACAAGAATAACTCTTATTACTAATGTCGCTGCTAATCTAATTAATGTTTTCTTCAATTTTTGTTTAATTGGTGGAAAGTTGGGATTTCCAGAAATGGGAATTAAAGGTGCAGCTATCGCTACTGTCATTGGTAATGTTATTGCATGTATTATTGCGATTGCTTCCATTTATAAAAACAAAGGTTTTTTGAGTATCAAAATAACCGATAATTGGCGTCTTGATATGGCCACCATAAAATTAATCTTAAGAATTAGTAGTCCTGCTTTCTTAGAACAATTTTTCATGCGCATCGGGTTTTTTGTATCTGCCATAATTGTTAATAGTTTAGGTATTGATGCTCAACAAATAAATACTATAGTAAATAATGTTATGAATATGAGTTTCAATATTACTGATGGTTTTGCCATTGGTGCTAGTAGTTTAGTTGGTAAATCACTTGGTGAAAAAGATGAGTGCAAAGCTTTTGCATTCGGACGGTTATCACAACTCCTCAGTTTAGGTGTGGCAATGTTTACAATGACAGCTGCCGTCCTCTTAAGAAAGTTCCTATGTTCAGCATTCATAATTGATCCAGACTATTTATATATTGCTGATGAAGCTGGCAAATATGTATTATATACATGTATTATTATGCTCCCACAAAGTATTCAGTGGGTAACCACCGGTGTTTTGCGCGGGGCAGGAGATACAAAATATACTGCTGTCAATTCCGTACTCAGCGTTTCCGTCATTAGACCTATCCTATCATTTTTGTTATGCTATACGTTAGGATTTGGACTACTTGGTTCTTGGGCTGGTATGTTTATTGACCAAATAATTCGTTTTATTTTTAATGATTTACGTTTTAGAAGACTAAAATGGATTAAGATTAAAGCATAAAAAAATCGTTTAAATTTTAAACGATTTTTTTATTTGCTTGATAGTCATTTAACATACGAGCAAAAGTCGATTTTGAATCTGCAATTAAATCTTCTACTTTTCCATATTCTGCAACTTTACCATTATTCATAATAATAATCTTATCGCATTTTGCAACATTATAAATTCTATTAGAAATGATAATAGTAATTTTATTTTTAAGTTTATATACTTCATTCATTATTTCTGTTTCGGTTGATGGATCAAGTTTTGAAGTAGCATCATCCAAAATCATAATTGGAGAATCTTTATAAAAGGCATTAGCCAAAGAAATTTTTTGTATTTCCGAGGAATTCAAATTAGCTTCACGAGCAATTGTTTCATCGCGTTTTGGTAAAGCAAAGACAAGTTCTTTAAGTTTACATTTATTTAGGGAAGCATTATATTTATATTCATCAAGAGGTAATGGATAAATGATATTATTTTCGATTGACCCTTCTAATAACTGAAAATTTTGAGGAACACAAGTCACAATATCACGTAAATAATAAGTGTTTAGCTTATTAATATCACAATTATTAATTAAGACACTTCCTTGACGTGGTCTAATAACTTTAGCAATTAAATCAGCAATTGTTGTCTTACCACTCATTGGCAAACCTAAAACACCAAGTCTCTCACCTTTTTTAATTTCAAAATCTATTTTATCTAAACTGACCTTTCCATTAATCCCATAATTAGCATAATCAAAACTGACAGAATCAAATTTCAAACTATGTATTTCTTCTAATGATGGAATTGTCTCAGATCGGCTTTCAGCCTTAATGGCATAAATGCGATCCAGCTGTGTGTATGATAAAGATATATCATAAGGCGCAAAATAAATATCCAGAACTCTTTTAAAATTAGAATAGATTTTAGGTGCAATTATTATAGAACCTACAATTCCTCCAAGCTCCGCAGCAAGTACAAAATCCGATTGGAACAACCAAATACAGCAAGTTAAAAATACGCTAAACCATATTATACCAACAAACAAATCGCTTGACATGATTTTATTTAAATCTTTAATAAATACATCAGCAGAATAACTTTTTTTGTTTTCTTTTAATATCGTCTCATAATCATCAGTTTCTTTATTAAGACCATTACGAACCTTAATGGTTTTAAGTTGTTCAATATGATCATTAACCAATTTTTCATGATTTTCTTTTGACTGAGTATATATAGTTGCTTTTTTATTGCTAAGTTTTCCTAAATACTGAGTAATAAAATAAAATATTGGTAATGTAATAGCTGTAATAAAACCAAATAATGGCTTAAAGACAATCATTGTAATTAAAAAAGCAATTGTTGTTACTGATAAGCATAATAATTTTATTAAGCGATTAGCAATATAATTATTGCCAACCTCATGTGTTTCATCAACAATAATTTTACACAAATCTTGTTTATCAATTTTATTAATTTCATGTAGTTCAGCTTTCATAATCGTTCCATATCCACGACTACGTAGTTCAGAAGTTATTTCATTACCAAATTGAACTGATTTGTTTTGACGTAAGGCATCAATCCCAAATGAGGCAAAAGTGACAACCCCCATCAAAGTAGTCAAAATAATAATCGTTGTTTTATTTGCTTCAAAATTATTCAAAGAACAATCTATGATTACCTTAATAAAAATAGGGTTAGCAATTTTTAATAAAACAGCTAGCAACGTTAATAAAATCAACGATACAACATCTTTAATATGACTAGAGATATAAGTTTTAATTATATTTTTCGTGT
The DNA here is from genome assembly GCA_031553555.1 of Bacilli bacterium. GTDB lineage: Bacteria > Bacillota_I > Bacilli_A > ML615J-28 > CAG-698 > CAKOMG01. The sequence continues at coordinate 128,980 of JAVBLL010000002.1, read as the reverse complement.
TCATAACTTTGCTCCCTTTTTCTTTTTAACATTTATATTATACCATATAATATCTAAAAATCAAATTATTTTTTGAATTTCGATTGTTTTTTTTGTTTTTCTAGTATATACTATATATATATTGAGGTTATTATTATGAAAATTGCAATTTACCCAGGATCCTTTGATCCTATTTCAAACGGGCACTTAGATATTATTGAAAGAACTTCACTACTATTTGATAAAGTATACGTTGTCGTTGCAATAAATCCACAAAAGAAATATATATTTACAACAGATGAAAAAATAATGATGATTAAAACAGTAACAAAACATTTAGATAATGTTGAAGTATATGCTACTACCGAATTATTATCAAAATATGCTTCTGATGTTCATGCAAATGTGATTATTCGAGGCCTGAGAAACTTTAATGACTATCAACATGAATTGAGTTTATACCACTTCAATCGTTCTATAGCCCCGAGTATAGATACCTTTGCTTTGTTTCCTTCGGCCAATAATCTTTTTCTATCTAGTTCAACTATTAAAGAATTGGTTATCTTTGATGCCGACATTTCTAAATATGTTCCTGAAGAAATTCTTGAATTTATTTATACAACTATAAAAAAACGTTCCTAATCAACTAATCAATGTAAATACATTGATTAGTTTTTATTTTCCTCTCATTAATTTCATTATTTGAATAATTAATGTTGGCAGCAAACTATATGCATAAATCAAGACAATTTGCTCCATAGTTAACTCAGTAACAACAAAAACCCCGCGTAAATATGGAACCAATAAAACAGCTGTAATTAAGGCTATCCCTAGCAATAAGGATATATATAGATAAATGTTTTTATTAGAATTAGTGAGAAAAGATTGCTTAGTAGCACAATTTAAACTATGAAATAATCTCGCTAAACATAATGAAGCAAACGTCATTGTTCTAGCACATCCAACACTCACTTTTAACCCAGTATAATAACACGCTAAACAGCACCCACCAATCAATATACCTTCAAGAGCAATTGTCAATATTAAGCGTTTATTTAAAAAATGTTCATTGCTTTTTCGAGGTGGTTTATTCAATAAATCATCTTGACTATTTGAAGTTCCAATGGCGATGGCTGGAATGCCATCAGTAATCAAATTAATGAATAGTAGATGAACAGCAACAAAAGGAACTGGTAAATTACATAAACTAGCATAAACAACAATTAAAATTCCTGCAAAATTTCCAGACAATAAAAAACGGATAGCATTTTGAATATTTTGATAAACTTTGCGACCATTTGAGACTGCTCCGATTATTGTTTCAAAATTATCATCTAACAAAATAATAGATGAAGCATCTTTTGCTACTTCGGTTCCCATCCCCATAGCAATAGAAATATCTGATTGTTTTAAAGCAGGGGCATCATTAATACCATCACCAGTCATCGCAACAATTTGATTTTTTTTCTGCCATGCTTTAACAATCCGTATTTTGTGATGTGGGGTTAATCGTGAATAAACTGTAACATTATTAATTTTTGTATCTAACTCTATATCGTTCATATTATCTAATTGTTTACCCGTTACGCACTCATCACCTGATTTAAAAATCCCCACTTCTCTAGCAATGGCGACTGCTGTCTCTTTGTGGTCACCAGTCAGCATAATTGGCTTTATGCCAGCTAATAAACATTTCTCAATTGCCCCTTTAGATTGCAATCTTGGGGGATCAACCAAGGCTACCATACCAGTGAAAATTAAACCATCTTCATCATCTTCAGTGACTTTTTGCTTATTATCTATTTTTTTATATGCAAACGCTAAAACACGTTTTCCTTCACTAGCAAATTTTTTCATATCTCTTTCAATCATCAATTGATCATTCATTGTCAATGGACGTTTGGCAACATCATGAATATACTGACATTTATCTAAAATTACCTCAACAGCCCCTTTACAATATAAAACCGTTTCATCGCTATGTTTATACAAATTACTCATCATTTTTCGGTTTGAAGAAAAAGCAATTTCTTGAACTTTAGTTCCTGACAAACAATTTTTTGTACATCCAACATGTTTTATTAATGCAGACTCTGTTGGATTATTATTAATTACTTGAAACGCGTCATAATTAGTACTATATAAAACATGCTCGTTAAATTTTTCATCATTCATAAAATGCCATACATCTCTTACTTCCATCTGGTTCATCGTTAAAGTACCGGTTTTATCACTACATATAATACTGACGCATCCTAACCCTTCGACCGCTTTTAAGTCTTTTATAATGGCTTTTTCTTTAGCCATTTTTTCAGTTCCTACGGCCAAAACTATAACAACTATTGTACTCAGAGCCTCTGGAATTGCCGCCACAGCTAAAGCAACAGAGAACATTAATGATTCTAGAATAGGATGATTTTTATAAACCCCCATAATAAATACTAAAACACAAATCAAAATAATAATAATAGCTAAATATTTACTGAAAACATCAAGACTATTTTGCAAAGGGGTTTTTTTCGTTTCTACTGATGATAGCATTTCGGCTATTTTTCCAATTTCTGTATTCATACCTGTTGAGCAAACCAAATATTTTGCATGCCCTTTAACACAAAAAGTTCCCGAAAAAACCATGTTTTTTTGGTCTCCTAAATTGACATCTTCAGTTAAGAGATTATTATGTTTACTAGAAGGTAACGATTCCCCCGTCAAAGCACTTTCATTAACTTCAAAATCTTCTTCAATAATTATTCTTCCATCTGCGGATATCATGTCACCCGCATGAACAATAACAACGTCTCCACAAACTAATTCGTTTGACTTTATTTTTTGCACTTCTCCATTTCTAATGACGTTGGCTGTTGGACTAGATAATAGTTTTAAACTTTCAAGTGATTTTTCAGCCTTAAAGTATTGATATGTACCTAAAATGGCATTAATAGTGATAACTGTAAATATAACTATAGTTGATTCTATCTCTCCAATAAAAATAGATATAATTGCACTGATAATTAAAATAATAACTAATAAATCTTGAAATTGTTCTAAAAAAACTCGTGCTTTGCTTTTACGAGCTTTTTCTTTTAGTTCATTAATGCCATATTTTTTACGATTTTTTTCAACTTTTTTAGGATTTAAACCTTCTATAGTGGAATCAAAACATTCATATATACTTTCCATCTGCTGATTATAATATTTATCCATGTTGTCCCCTTTCAACTAACTATAACATTTTATTGATAATGGACAAATATTATGACATTAAAAAGAAAAAGCTTAAATAATAAATGAGTTGAATTATAAAAGTTCAATTCATTTTATTATTTAAGCATTTATTACTTTAAAACATAATTACTAAAATCTGTTTCAACAATCATATCCATAGATGATTTCTTTAAATCAATAATCCTTTGATTACTACTGCCAATGAATTTCAAAGCAAGTGATTTTTTTTCTTTCAAAAATCGTCCATCAATTAAATAATCAGCTGATTTTAGGATATTATTGACGGTCTCGTCGTTTAAATCAAGTAAAGCCTCATATGTGTATCCCGTATAAATAAGAACATCTAAACCTAATTTTTGGGCAGCTTGGACTATTTCTAAGCAAGCCTTTTTTTGCAAGAATGGCTCACCGCCAGATATTGTAATGCCATCAAGTAAAGGATTTTTTTTAATATAATTAATTATATTATCTATCTCCTCTATTTTTCCACCATTAATATCATGAGTGTTTGGATTATGGCATTCTAAACAATAATGATGGCATCCTTGAGTGAAAATGACATATCTAAGACCAGGACCATCAACTACTGAATCATCGACCAATCCAGCAATTCTAATTGTCATTATTTAAACCATTATGTTTTATTCTTGCTTGTACTTCAGCAAATTTGGCATTATTAAAGCGGTCAAGGGTTCCTACTAAATATCCAGTAATTCTTCTAATTCTTTCGAATTTTATTTCTTCTTCTTCACGTCCGCAATTAGGACATTTATCGTCAATGATTCCGTTAAAGCCGCAAATAGGATCACGGTCAATCGGATGATTAACTGACCCATAGCCAACTCCTTGTTCCTTCATAAAACGAATAATCTTTTCAAATGCCTTTGGATTTTTAGCAATATCACCATCTACTTCAACATAACTAATATGACCAGCATTTGTTAATGCATGATAAGGAGCTTCGATTTTAATTTTATCATAGATAGATAATTTATAATAAACTGGAATATGGAAAGAATTAGTATAGAATTCGCGGTCTGTTATCCCAGGAATAATACCAAACTCCTTAGCATCAATTCTTATGAATCGTCCTGACAAACCTTCCGCTGGCGTGGCAATTAATGTGACATTTAGTTTATCCCTATTGGAATATTCATCACACTTATCACGCATATACTTAACAATTTCATAACCTAGCTTTTGGGATTCTTCAGACTCACCATGATGATACCCTGTTAATTTTTTTAATGCTTCAGCTAAACCAATAAATCCAATCGTCAATGTACCATGTTTTATTACTTCTCGTATTTCATCATTACGATCTAACTTATCCGAATCTAACCAAATACCTTGTCCCATTAAAAATGGAAAGTTATAAACTAATTTTTGGGCTTGTATTTCCATGCGGGCTTTTAGTTGATCATATACTAATGCAATTTTTTGATCAAGTTCTTCATAAAAACCTTCAATTGTTTTGTTTTTAAGAGCAATACGCGGTAAATTAATGGAAGTGAAACTCAAATTACCTCTTCCAGAAACTACTTGCTGAGCTGGGTCATAAACATTGGCAATGACGCGTGTACGGCAGCCCATATAAGCAACCTCACTATTATAGTCTCCCTCTTTATAATATGCTTTATTATATGGAGCATCCAAAAACGAAAAGTTCGGAAACAATCTTTTACCAGAACAAATAATTGCTTTTTGAAATAAATCATAATTCTTATCATTAGGATTATAATTAATACCTTCTTTAACCTTGAATATTTGGATAGGAAAAATTGGTGTTTCGCCATTTCCCATGCCCTCAATAGTTGCATCTAAAATGCAATCCATAACCATACGACCTTCTTCAGATGTATCAGTTCCATAATTTAGTGAACTAAACGGAACTTGAGCACCAGCACGAGAATGCATAGTATTCAAATTATGAATTAATGCTTCCATTGCCTGATGAGTTGCATCTCTTGTTTCTATATAAGTTGTCCTAACTGTTTTATCAACTAATCTTTCAGTATTAATTTCTGGATATTTATTTTTTATTAGTGATTTTAATTCATTAATATAGCCTGTATCTTCAATTTGCACTGGGTATAATCTATTAACTTCATCAACTAAATCATAAGCATCTTCTTTTGAAACTTTATCGGTTGCTAAATCTAAATATTTTAACAAAGTCTTTTTAAAAGTTTTTGTAAAAGTTTTTCTAACCCCAATTGCCATGCCATAATCAAAATTAGGAACACTTTGTCCACCATGTTGATCATTTTGATTTGCCTGAATAGCGATACAGGCAAGAGATGCATAACTTCGAATATTTTGCGGTTCACGTATATATCCGTTTCCAGTAGAAAAACCATTTTTAAATAATTTAATAATATCAATTTGGCAACAAGTCATTGTTAATGTATAAAAATCTAAATCATGAATATGAATTTCTCCAGCTTGATGTGCCTTAGAAAATCTTGGTTCAACCACCTGTGATAAATAAAATGTTTTTGCCGCTTCACTTCCATATTTCAACATTGTCCCCATGGCTGTATCACCATCAATATTTGCATTTTCACGTTTCACATCATTTTCAGATGAACTTTTAAACGTAATGTCATGCAATGATTCCATTAACTTTGTTTTGTTATCTCTGATTTTAGTACGCTCAGCACGGTATAAAATATATGTTTTTGCCACATCATGCGCTCCAAACTCCATCAACACTTTCTCAACAACGTCTTGAATTTGTTCAACTGTTGGAATTTTATTAGCAAATTGCTCATTAAGTTTCTTGATTGCTTTTTCAGTAACCTCTCTACCTAACTCATCATTTTTAAAATCACAAGCCTTTTGGGCTGCTTCAACTGCTAAAGTGATTTTTTCAGGATCAAAATTTTGCTTCCTGCCATCGCGTTTTAAAATGTGTTTTATCATATATAGTCCCCCTCCTGTATAAAATAGTACTCTCTTTTTGAATTCAAAAAGAAAAGTACATTTCAACACAAAATAAATTTTGTAGTTAAAGTATATAATTAAATATCCAATATGTCAACAAAAATGACTTATGAAAATAAATAGTTTTTTTCATTGAAAATAGTCAAAATATGTAGTAAAATAATGCCAGCAATAAATATATTTTTATTGCATAAATATTTTATATGACTTAATAATAAAAAGGGGATAATATAATGAAATCAAATAAAACGCCAATTATTGGCATTACACCAAGAACATTAATTGAGGGAACAACAAAAAAACAATTCGTTAACGATTCATATGTTAATGCATTAAATAGTCTTGGATTTACTTCTATTGTTTTAACACTTGAAAATCAAGACTATGAGACCATTCTAAATTTATGTGATGGTTTTTTAATTACGGGAGGCGTTGATGTTGATCCAAAGTGGTTCAATGAAGAAAATAACGGTACTGGAGAAATAAATCCTCGATTAGACATCATTGATAAAGTTGTCATTGATTATGCAGTAAAAACAAAAAAACCAATGCTAGGCATATGCCGAGGACATCAAGTAATTAATGTCTTTATGGGCGGTTCCTTAATTCAAGATATTGGCTCGTCTCATAATAAAGTTAGACATTTTGTAAAAACATTTTCAAATAGATTAATTAATTTTCCAAAAGAAATGGAAATAAATAGTTATCATCATCAAGTTGTTAACAAGTTAGCCAAAGGACTAATTCCTGTTGCAACTTCATATGATGACTATAATGAAGCCTTCATACATGAGGATTTACCTATTATATCTTGCCAATGGCATCCGGAATTAATCTTTCAAGAATCACCAAGTCAACTAGTCTTTAATTGTTTTAAACAACTAGTTAATGATTATTTAAAAACAAATTAATAAAAAAGATTTCCTAATAATAAAAAGGTATTGACTACAGGAACAGTTCTTTGAACTAGTTTCTTAGTTAATACCTTTTAATTTTGTTTTTAAAATCTAATTTCCGAATATATTTTTCATATTTTCAAATAACATGGCGATAGCCGTTTTAGCCATTTTCTTTTGAAGAATAGCATCATCAGTATCCAAAGTCGTCGTCTTAATGCCTATTTCTTCTGACCATATAACAGTACCATTAGAATTATAAGCTTCTACTTTTAAAATATATCTAGTATTTTCGTTAAAAATATTTGTTAAATCATATATGAATACATCCTTTGCTAGTTCTTCTGCAGTTGGAGATATTGTTTTTATTAATCTATCATCCCTCCATATACGATAACGATATATATAACTACTATTTTCAACATTTAAATCTTGATTCCACATAACTGTCAAAGAATCATGCGAAATATTTGAAACTTTTACACCTGACAATGTACCCCAGTCAATATTATTATCTAAATCTAATGTGACGACTGATTTTGTACCATCACGATATGCAACTGTAACTTCAATTTTATTATTTTCACCTATCCAAAAGCCGTTAGTGACCTTAATAGATGTCGTCAAATCATTAATAATGCTAGTAGCACCTAGTTGCTTACTACTATTTTTATTAACTGCTGTTATAGATGCTACATACCCATAACCGTCTTTGCTCCAAGAAATCTTTCCATTTGTCAAGTTTGGAAAGGCATTTTCAACAGTAATGCTTTTTTCAAAAGCTTCCTTTGTGAAATTTTCTACTTTTGTTCCAAAATGCTTTCTTGCAATAGTCGCTTCATCTTTTACACTACCACTATAACCAACAGTTTTGATTGATAGTGCATCTTTTCCAACAGTTATTACTGTTGATGAAGATTCTAAACTGAAACTAGCTGCCCATTTGGCTTTATTAGTATCATCAGTTTGTGGATAAAATTTTTGACCAGCATATCCGCCCAATATATAAACTGTACCTTTATATTGTTCATTTGTAATTTCATCATTATATAAACTATAAGTTCTTGAATAAGTATGGTCATGACCTGATAATACTAAATCAACACCACATTCATCAAATGTACTTTGCCATCTTTGCTTTAATAGTACTCCGTCACTTACATACGGCCCACCAGCATACATACTTTTATGAATACCAACAATTATATAATTTGGTGTATGACTATTACATACATCTTTAAACCAAGCCTTTTGCTCAGCCAGATTGCTTGTTTCTTCACTATCAAGCATTATGAATAAAGTATTATTGTACATTGTATAATAAGAACTATTTTTAACATGTTCAGGTCCATTTTTTGGATTATTAAAGTATTGATTATATATACTATTATCTAAAGTCTTGGTTGCATTATCATAATATTCATGATTACCAACTGTTGTAACATAAGGAATTTTTTTAAGGCTACTTTTTGTATAAAACATATCCCAATAATCAGAATTTCCGCCTTTATCATTAATATCACCAGTAATAAGGGCAAATTTTATTCCTGATTCACTAATATGTTTTTCAGCATAATTATTAAAATATACTGCTCCAGCTTCACTATAATATTGAGGATCTGTCATATACAAAAACGAAAATTCATCATCAGTATTAGATGCTGTAGTAAAATGATGGATTTCACCATAATTTGTAGAACCGTTAGAAATGCGATATATATATTCCGTTTTAGGAGTTAGGCCCGTTAATTCTGCAGTCCACACATGTCGTACTTCTGTAAACCCTGAGTATACTATCCCCTTAGAAGTATCTGATACCCTATTAAAAGTCACATAACTTCCTTGAGTACTTTTTTTATTTGCAAAGGTAGTGTCCGTTGCTAAAGTATAATCTACTTGTAAACTTGTAAAAGAAGTCTTTGATTGCCAATTAATGCGCATTTCAGTCGACATATCTTCCCCTGGGCATGTAACTATATTATATACATTTTCAGTGGAAGCAAATAAACTAACCGAAATAAATAAAAATAATAATAAAGTACACATCATTCCAGTAATAATTTTTTTCATATATTTACCTCTCATTTCTTTACATATATATAATACTAAATTTTTTCCTTTTTTACAAGTCTTTTTTGCCCAAACATTTGTTATTTTTTAACATATATTACTGTGGGAGGAAAAAACATGCATAATCAAACATTTCGTAAAAACGAAAACAAAATTGTGACGTCAAATTCACAAGAACACAATGACCTTTATAATGTCGATATGGGCATAGCAAAAGGTACATTATTTAAGGATATTTATGTTCCATACAAATACGATCCAACTCCACCAATTCCTGAGAACCAGGAAGATGCATTAATGTTGGATATTCAAAAATATAGCTTAGCAGTTACTGACTTGGCTCTTTATTTAGATATTTTTTCAGACGACCAAGAAGCATTAAATTTATATAATAAATATTTAGGTGAACTCAAAAAAGCAACCGAAAAATTCGAAAAAGAATATGGTGCACTAACTTTATCATCCTCAGAGCTAAAAAACGTTCCTTGGCAATGGGATAATAAAAATTGGTTTGGAGAGGTGAAATAAATGTGGGAATATAATAAAGCATTAGCATTTCCGGTTGATATAAAAAAACGTGATTTAAAATTAGCTAAAGTATTAGTAACTCAATATGGCGGACCATATGGTGAACTTGGTGCTGCTTTAAGATATTTAAATCAGCGCTACACAATGCCTGATAGCAAAGGTAAAGCACTCCTTACCGATATTGGAACCGAGGAACTTGGGCATGTTGAAATGATTTGCGTAATGTTCTACCAATTAACGAAAGGTGCAACTATCGAAGACTTAAAAAAAGAAGGATTAGAAAGTAATTATGCACAAAATGGTGTAGAAATATTTATGACTGATAGCAATGGCGTTCCGTTTTCAGTTGCAAATATTGGCGCAACTGGAGATCCATTAGCAGATTTATCAGAGAATATGGCAGCCGAAGAAAAGGCTAGAGCTACATATGAACATTTAATGGATTTAACTGACGATCCAGCAGTTCTCGCTCCGCTTGCTTTTTTAAGAACTCGTGAATTAATTCATTTTCAAAGATTTAAAGAGTTGTATGATTATTATAAAAACATTGATAAAAATCATAAATTATATACTAAAAAATAGTAAAATAAATAAAGCACAACATGAGTTGTGCTTTTATTTATTTTTTATTTCAAAAAATATAAACTTTATTTATATAACTTATTCAATGCTTACTTTCAAATCAGAAATAATTTCACCAATATATAGACGATGAATATCTGGTTGTGGATAATATTTCTTCAATGCCTCATTTGGAAATTCATTAGCATTCATATCTTGAAATAAATTTTTTTACATAAATAAGTCTGATACGCTTCTTTAAATGTGACACTTTCTCCAATTGCTAAAGGAGCGAAATCAATATTTTTTACCTTATTTTCATCACGACCACTTTTTGTACCTAGATATCCCATTGCTTTTTTATATTTATCATTATAGAACGAAACTGTAAAGTATTCATTATTTTCCATGAACTGATATGTATATCTACTTGGTCTAACAAATACCAAAAAACACTCCTTACCCCATAAAGTACCAATCATTCCCCAGCCAATAGTCATAGTATTGAAATTGTCAATATTACCAGACGTCAATAAGCATCCACTAGCGATTTTTTTACTTAAATCATTATTCATAAAAACAACTCTCCCCAATGAACTCTCGTAGTATTGAATTACATGGTACATATTTATCATCAATATCACGAACATATTTTAAAAATTTTATAAATCGATTTGCTTGAATAAAATATTCATCATTTTTTGTAATTGTCATCAAAGCTGGTAGAGCATATTTTTTCATAACCATTATTTCATAAGTAAGTTCTGAATTGTAAACATAATCAGCTTCAGCTTGCCATGGATATATCCATTTGAATTCACCTCTTCTTACGCTACTCCACATTGAGAAAGTTCTAACAGGAGATGTTTTTCGGTACTTAGCATCACGGACTATACGTCTTAGTAAACGTAAATCGGTTGCCATAATTGGATTATGGTCATCAATATTCAACTGCGGATTAGGACTAATGAAAATTTTATATTTCTGATGTTTTGGAATTAAAGATGATACTTCCTCATTAAGAGCATGTATGCCCTCAATCATAATAGGTTGATTTTCCTCAAGTTTAACTTTATTACCTGCTTTTCTGCAACCTTCTTTAAAATCAAAATGCGGCAATGTCACCTCTTCACCTTGAATCAAAGCATATAATTGACTATTGAACAATTCTAAATCTAAAGCATATAGACTTTCAAAATCAGGATTTCCAAATTCATCAAGTGGTGTATCGTCACGGTCCAAATAATAATCATCCATTGATATCATAACTGGTTTAATTCCCCTAGTCATAAGTTCAATTCGCAAACGGTTTGTAAAAGTCGTTTTGCCGCTGGATGATGGACCAGCAACAGCAATCAACTTAAGATCATTAATGTTTTCTTTAATTTTTAAACCAATTTCAGCAAGCATATTATTATGTTTAGTTTCACACATATTGACAAAATTCACAAATTCACGATTATTAGTAAATTCATTCATAGAGGCTATATTATAAACCCCACATAGCAATCGCCATTTCCTGGCTTCTTTAATCATGCGACTAAAACTAATATCTTCTTCAAATTTTGGGATTGCACCAAGCAATTCTCCGCGTGGATATTGAACGACAAAACCTGGATAATATAGTTTTAAGGCATAATCCTTAATATAGCCACTAGATGGCAACATATATCCATACATATAATTAATATAACCATCACAATTATAGTAATTTGCATCAGCCTCTTCGCGATATTTCATCACAGAACATTTATCTTCATATCCTTTTTTTGAATATATATTCAAAACATTTTCTAATGATGTTTTATTACGAACAATAGGATAGTTTGCATTGATTATGTTCATTAATTCATCATTTATTAAATCTAAAGTAGATTGATTAAATGCATATGGTAAATTAGAAACGACCCCAAGAAATGATCTAGAAATATAATCACTAAAAATTATCTTAGCATCAGGTATAACCCTTTCTAAAGCCATTATTATTAAATATCTTAGTGTTGTTTGATATACTCTTGTTGCTTCCGATCTTGTTAAATCATATAAATCTATTTCACAATCATAATTTACATAATAACTAAGCTCGCGTAGACGATTATCAACAGTAGCAACATACGCCGTGACTTTCAATTCATTGGCAATTTCTTCTAGAGTTTTTTTATTTTCATAAATCAATGTTTGATTTTTATACTTTACCTTATACATATTTTCCTCCATGCATATAATATTTTATAATTAATTATTATAATTATACACTAATTTCTTAAAAAAAGCAAAAAATCACGGAAATCCGTGATTTTTATTTTGCCATTGCCTGTTTGGCCTTGTCGCAAACAACTTTAAAGCCATCTGCATCATAAATTGCTAATTCAGATAACATTTTTCTATTTACTTCAATGTTTGCTAACTTTAAGCCATACATCAATTTACTATATGATAATTCATTTTGACGAGCTCCAGCGTTAATTCTAACAATCCATAAACGTCTGAAATCTCTTTTTTTGCGTCTACGATCTCTATATGCATAAGATAATGATTTCATTACTTGTGCATTAGCAGTCCTATATAATGTATGTTTCGAACCAAAATAGCCTTTGGCTAATTTTAATACTTTTTTACGTCTTCTACGTGAAACAATTCCACCTTTTGTACGTGGCATATTTATTCCTCCTTAAATTTACTTAATTAACTAATGTTTTCAATCATTTGCTTGATACGTTTCATATCAGCGGCGCATACAGTGTCAGATTTACGTAGGTGACGTACTCTCTTTTGTGTTTTCCCTGGAGCTAAGTGACTAGTACCTGCACGCCATCTTTTAACTCCGCCATTTCCTGTAACTTTGAAACGTTTTTTCGTTCCACAATGTGTTTTCATTTTAGGCATAATTTCTACTCCTGTTTATTTTTTTCTTTTTTTGCAACTAATATTGCTGTTACGCTCTTACCTTCAAGCGTTGGCTTACTTTCTACAGTTGCCAGTTCAGCAGTTGCCTCGATATAGCGTAGAATGACTTGAATATCTGGATCACCCATATTAAGCATTCTTGCTCGTCTATTAAATCTTAATGTGACTTTAAGCTTGTTTCCTTGCTCTAAAAATTTTATTCCTGTTTTTAGCTTAGTTTCAAAATCGTTACTACTGATAACTGGAGTCAACCATATTTCTTTAATAGAAATAATAGTTTGGTTTTTCTTAGCAATTTTCGCTTTTTTCTGTTGTTCATAACGAAACTTACTATAGTCCATTAAACGACATACTGGTTTGTCCGCATTTGGCGCAACACAAACCAAATCCATTCCTTTATTCTCAGCTATTTTCAACGCTTCAACCAATGAACGCTGCCCTAACATTTCTCCATCTTCAGCTACAAGTAGTACTATCTCTGCTCTTATATTGCCATTCATTAAAACTTCATTTTTACGGTCCTGATTTCTATTGATATTTGACACCTCCATATTCATTTATCAAGGGAAAAAAAAACGTGAGTGAAAAACACCCACGATTCAATCACAAAAATACTTATTTCAGCGACATTGACCTACCAACATAATCAGTCAGGTGAGAAGCGGGCGCTTCTTCTTTCCACTATGATATTTACTACTATATTATATAATAATTTTATAATTATGTCAAGAAATAAATTTAATATTTTTCATCTTAAATCTCGTTTTAAATATATATAAAAATTACAAATATTTAAAATTATTAATAACCATATTAAATGCAAATCACCATATAAAGACGTCGTTGTATCCATATTAATATTAGGGAAAACAAATAATATAATTTTGCTATAAAATGAAGTTTGTGTATCTACAAATAAATCATCTACCATAAAAAATATAAAAATTAATATTAAACTCAATAAACGATTATTTGAGAGTTGCATAATAATTATTGAATATTCGCCATAAATACTACTCAAAATAAACACATTTAAAAAGAACAGAATATATGCATATATTTCATTATAACTTATAAACCATTTGCACCCAATTAAAAAAAAGGATATACCCGCAATAATAACGCAAGCGAAAACTGTTAAATAACAAAGTCCTTTTTTAATCATTAAACTTGTCATTCTTGATATATTAGTCCCCATAATAAAGTAAATTCCAAAATCATTATGCTCATTTATACTGGTACTATAAAAAAATACAGTTATAAACAAAATCATCATTTTAGTTGGTATTACGCAATTAATGAAATAATTTTGAACAATATTTTTATAAGATTGAAATTTATCAACATTGTATAAAATCATTATATAACAAACAATTAATATTAGCAACAATAAAATAAACAAAAGTTTTGCACTCCGTGGAAAAAGATAACATAAATGAATTTTAAATGTTTTCATTTATTAATGTTCCATCTATTAAGATAAGTTTTACATCATAACAATTATGATAATATTCTGGATAATGGGTTGCTATAATAATTATCTTATTTAAACTTCGTAATTCATTAATTGCCATTAAAAAATCGCTTTGCGAAACAGCATCAAGGCCGTTCAAAGGCTCATCAAAGATAAATATTGGGGCATTATACATTAATGCTTGAATTAAGAGCACTTTTTGCTGCATTCCTTTTGATAATTGATTAATAGTTTTATTTTTGTCTATTTTCCATTTTTGACAATGTCTATCAATCATATTACTTATATCTTCTTTCTTTATATCATATAAATAACCAAATGCTTCTAGCAAATGTTTTACCTTACAAGATTCGGGATAATAAAATTTTTCGGGAACGTAGCTAATAACATTATCAATTTCAATAATGCCACTAGTCGGAATAATAATTCCGACTAGTGTTTTAATTAAAGTCGTCTTACCACTTCCATTACTGCCAACTATCAAATAGCAAGTATTATTTTCAAAAACATAATGATCAATATCAATAATGGTTTTTGATTGATACTTTTTAACTAGATTATTAATTTCAATCATATAAATAACTATATAATTTACAATATTGCTCATCGATAATTTGATTAGAATAATCGAAATAAATAAACTTATCAAAATAAAGTACTTCATTATTTTCAAAAAGTTCAATTTTTAAACCAAAGCCATTTATTAAAGCAAGATTATTATAATAAATGGGAATTATATATAAATCACTATTACCCTCATTTATAGTTATATTCATTTTGCCGTCATATGGAGAAACTAGATTATATGAATATCCTAAATACTCATCAAGTGATTTGTTTTCATCTCCTGAAATTTTTTTGTAACCTTTTGCAAGTTTAATATTACAATCTAAAAATTCTATATTTTTTATTACTAATGAAGTATTTGTATTATTTCTAAGTCCTATAATAATTGCCCCTAAATAATAATTATCACTTCCATTAATATTTGTCATAATTCCCTTTAATGATGAAATTGCCACTTCATTATTACTTAAACTACTAATCTTATAATAACTTAAACTACCTATTTCAAGCGCTGAATTTAAATCATTATAATATGATAGACATAAATATACATTATTTATTTCCCAGCAAATATCACTATCAGCCTTGAAATTTATTTTAAAAATCATAATGCAGTCGTAATAATAATCATTTTTATATTTCCTTTTTCCGCCCATTTCAATATCATGCAACTCTAGATTTATGAGATTATTTCTTGATTCATCTGTTAGAAGGCAATCACTAATTTGGCTTTTATCAGTGAAATAACTGTCTTTATAGTTTATTAATAAATGTATTTTAATGACATCTTCTTCATCAATCAATGAAATAATATTATAAGGTTTTTGAATCACAATAATATCAATATTACGTGGACGATACCAAATAATATAAATGCCAACCAAAAAGGCAATAATAATAGCGCATGAAATGGGAATGGCTTTACGCATTTTCTTCTAATAGTTCAAAGCAGCATGTGATGACATCTACTACTTCCCAACTCCCCTTTTTTGTACATATTCCACAAAAATAATATTTACTAACACCATTTGATACTTTTGCATCACCAACAATTCTAAGCGAAACTTTTTTGCCTGGGTGAATTATTACAGCCATTTTCCCACTTTCAGTTGTTTTAATCGAACTACTAGTTGCATATGTTATGGCAACATCACCTTCAACAGTCGTATCCCCCTTATTACTTTTAAATACTTTCTTTGCTGACAAACTCCCCTTTACCGACACACTAACATCAGAATATATAACCGTATCCAAATTATAGGTAAAGGTATATGCATCCCTAGTTTTATTACTTCTAGAAAAAATAACCGTACTCACATATCTAGCATCGCCATAATTAACTATGACAAAATCACTACTACCAAAAACTCGGCGACTTACTTTTGTCAAATATGAGTCAATTACACTTTGCTCATATTTGACTAATAACTTATACTGTGTGAGTGCCATACTTAGTTCAGCGAACTGATCATGGCCTGTGCTGCTATATGGATCCACCTTACACTTACTACTGCTGAACTGTAATCCAAGCATTCCCCATAACATCATGACTGATAATATATATTTCATTTCTTCCTCCTCTTTCAAACATATATTATCCAACATTACTAATTTTTACTTTAAAAAATACTATTTTTTCTTTACCACTACTATTATAGAATAACGTAAATAAAAAAGTATTAATATACATAGTTTAAATTTCTATGTGTATTAATACTCTATCGTACATCTATTAATTATTTTTTAATTTTTTTCATAAATTCTTCAATATCTTGAATTTCCTTGATAATACCAGCACTTAAATTTACCGCACCATTATCAGTTATCAAAACATTATCTTCTATACGAATTCCTATACCTTCATTTTCAAGATATAATCCAGGTTCTACAGTTATAACCATACCAGAAGTAAACTTTATATTTTCAACAACTTTGCCGCTGTCATAATTTCTGAGATCTGGATCATGAGTATCCAGTCCAATTGAATGGCCAATACTATGCCAATAATATTTAATTAATTCTTTATCTTCCGTAATCAAATTTATTTCTTTCAATCCTTCAATTAATAACGAATTGGCATATTTATTAAAAGCACTCCAATCAAGACCTGGTTTCAAATATTCAATGCACTTTTTATTGCAATTCAAAACAATATTATATATTTCCTTTTGTCGCTTTGTAAACTTCCCATTAACTGGATAAGTTCGAGAAATATCCGAAACATAGAAATCTGTGCAACATCCTAAATCAAATAAAATTAAATCATCATCTTTTAAAATCGCATTGTTTTTTGTATAATGAAGTACTGTTGCATTAACTCCAGTAGCACATATAGTATCAAATGCATGCTTTTTTTGACCTTTACTTTTTATATAGCTATCAAAAAATACTTCTACTTGATATTCATACATTCCTGGATGAATATTGCTCATAACATTTTCCAAAGCATTTTTAGTAACTTCAATACTTTCTTTAATGTTATTAATTTCTACATCAGTTTTATGCATGCGATTATAAATAATAGAATCATATATATTTTTAATGATTATTTCGGGATAAAGTTTTTTAAAGTCATCAATAAAATTCCACTTCATATCAGAAAAATTGTTTTGAGAACGTCTTTCCAAATCAAAGTATATCTTTTTAATGGCCTCATAATTTCTTCTTGCTGGATTAAACAAAACATAAAAAACTTCATCAAATTGTTTTTTATATTCAATATTAGCAATTCCAGAATAATTTAATGATTCCTCTTTTGTAAGTTTCAATCCAACCCATTTTGATAACGTCACATCGTTTTCTTCAATAAATAAATATTCTTTATACCCGTTTATTCCTTTTATTAATAACAAAATAACTTCTTCTTGATTAATGCCCGTTAAATAATAAAAGTTTTTATTGACTTCAAAAGGAAAATTTTGATCAGCAGTTTTAGTAATAACTTGCCCAGAAAATAGTATTAACGCACTATTATCTTCCATTAGATTTTTTATTTTTTGACGATTATTTATATAAAAATTTTTATCCATTATTTTACCTACCTAATTATTTTTTAAACAAAATCTTTATCAATGTTAATTATCACATTAACATTATTTTTCACTACTTCTTCAGTCTTAAACTTTGTAATTGTTGAAACATCCTCTAATAATTTTTGATCATCTAAATCGAATTCTAGCGGAACAACAATATCAAATAATATATTTATATGCGTAACTCCTTTTACAATTCTGAAATCATGGAATCTAATTTGTGGGCTTATTTCTAGTATTGCATTACCCACAATATCTTTTAAGGTATTAGTTAGTTCATCATTAATTTGAATCGGATCCATGTGAATAGTTAATAAGGCGCCTAATTGTTCATTAAAGTCTCTTTCAATATTATCAATTATATCATGACTAATTAAAATATCAATATCACTATCAACTTCTACATGTACTGTAATAAAGCTTTTTTCTGGACCATAGTTATGAATCATTAAATCATGTAACCCTAAAACGCCATCATATGATAATATTTTATCACTTATTTCTTTAGTATATTCTTTAGTTGGTGATTCCCCAATTAATGGTGATGAAGTTGTTTTAATTAGAATGATTCCATTTATAATAATATAAATAGAAACTCCTAACCCAAACCATGCATCAACATTCCATGCAAAAAATCTAAACAATACCACTGATAATAATACTACACTAGTCTTTATACAGTCATTTAAACTGTCTTGTGAAGTTGCAATTATCGTTAAAGAATTTATTTTTTTACCAACAAAACGGTATAATCCAAACTGCCATAGTTTAATAATAATTGATCCCACTAATATACTAATCAATAAATAGAACATCGAAATGTCAATTGTTTCACGAGAAATGATTTTTTCGATGGAACTTTTACCAAGCATTACGCCAACTATTAAAACAAGTATGGAAACGATAATTCCACATAAATATTCTATTCTCTCATGTCCATATGGATGTTTTGAATCAGCTGGAGAATTTGCAAGATTAAACCCAATCAATGTTGCAATTGATGAGCTGCAGTCTGTCAAGTTATCTATGCCATCGGCCATAATAGAAATACTACCAGATATTACTCCCATAACTATTTTGGCAATTGATAGTAATAAGTTACTAATAATGCCAATGATACTACAAAAAATTCCGTAGCGTTTTCTAACTTGTGAGTTATGAATATTTGAATTATCTTTTATAAACATTGTTATTAGTATTTTATACATAGTTTACCTTCTTTTAATTATTATATTATTTTTGTTTAAATAATGTATTTGATATTTTATCAAATGTCTTTCAAAAAACGATTCAAGAGTGAATTTCATGGTCATTTAGAGGTATTAGCAATTGTTATGAAGTATAATATAAAAAAGCATAATAACTTAGTCCTACTATAGCTTATTATGCTTCTATTTCTATTTTTCTAAAAAAGCTACAATATCAGATACTTGCTTGATTTTTTGTGCAGCCTCATCATCTAATTCAATTCCAAATTCATCTTCTAAAGCCATAATTAATTCAACTGCATCAAGTGAGTCAGCCCCAAGATCCTCAGTCAATTTTGACTCCATTGTAATTTTATTTTTATCAATACCTAATTCTTTTGCAATAATTGCTTGTACTTTTTCAAACATATAATAGTCCTCCTACCTTAATATTATACTAAAAAACTATACTAATGTCAAGAATTACTATTACTTGGAAGAGCTTTGTTTAGGAATTATTAAGTTTAAACAATTGGGGACAATCTCAGCAATTATGTCTTTCGCCTTCCCACACTCTCCATCTAGACTATAAATAATATCTTTATCAGAATGCAATTCATATTTTTTTATTTTACGATATTGTACAAGTGATTGGTATTTGGGCAAATCAACATACGTCCCATCTTTATATGGTTTTACCATTTTTATGAATTTTATACGTGATATGGATTTAACAATAGCGGCATCCATTATACCATCATCAATTACTGCCCTTGGTAAACAATAATATCCGCCTCCACAACAAATACCATTCCCCAGAACACTTAATAGCATGTCTCCAGTTAATGCAGTCTCACCATCTATTAAAACCGTGCACCGTTGACGCATTTTAAATAATAGACTGTAAATCAAAGCCATATTATAGGCACCATGCCCGGTTACCAATGGCCATTTCTTGAATTTTAACATATTATAAGCAACAGACGCATCAAATCCAAGATTACAAATATTTATGACATATCGATCATTGACTTTCAATAAATCGATTTTCATTTCTTTGCCTTCAATTAAATTAGCAAGTTCATAAAAAGCTTCACTATTGTTAAACATCTTTATGAAATCATTGCCTGAACCACATGGATAACAAGCTACCGACACACCATCATACCCAATAGCCCCATTAACTACTTCATTTAAGGTTCCATCACCGCCACATGCATAAAAACGTAAATGATCTTTTTTAGTTTTACAAACAGATTCAACATATTTCGTCGCATCACCTACACATTGTGTAATATAAATATTATAGTCTAAATATTGGAAATTATCCTCTATATATTGTGTAATAATATTTGTACTATTATGCTTACCAGATTTCGGATTTATTATAAAAATATGCTTCATTTTTCCCCCTATAAACTAAAAATAAGCTTCATTATAAATACAAAAAAATCATAATTCAGTTCACTAACAAAAGTGATTGGCATTTGCCCAAGCATCTCATATATATCATTAAACATTATTTGTACAGCTTGCACAGATGTATCATACTTTAATAATTTTAATATCATAATCTGTTTTTTGAAATATTCTTTTGTGACAAAATCAAAAAAGCGTTTATTACCCATATTAAAATGTTTTGTATCAACTAAATATCTTTGAAAAGCAATATAAAAATTATGCATTTTTCCATATAAAAAAACGGTTTGACATATATCTTTTCTTTTAATTGCAATATAGTATTCATGACTTAGTAATGAAAATTGATTAATTATTTCAGCAATTTCTTTTTCCTCTATTATTATATTACTCAACTTATAATTTTTTAATATTTGATGTGGATCATATAAAATTTCGATATCTTCTCTACTAGATAAAAATGGCGCAACATCAACATATAAATTCAAACGTAATCCATCTTCATATATACAAATTATTTGCATACAACAAATTTGTTTATTTTCAAGAATTTCGCTCATATATAAAATCGAACGATATTTTTCAAGAACATCATATTTGACATCTAAAAATTGCTGGCGGTGATTTGAGGAAACTAAACAATATAAATCAATATTGGAATATTCATCATAATCTTTACTAGCAATAGATCCTTTTAAAAAAATAGCCTCTACCAATTTCGTATCGGCAAGAGCTTTAGTTATTATATCCGTAACATCAAAAATTTTCATAATACACCTAAAACATTATTATATCATAACTTGTCGGAAAATAAAATAAAAACTCGTAATTTTCAATTATGTTTTGAAGATTACGAGTTTATTTTATTTTCCAGGATTAATCATCGTTAATTCTAAACGATTTTTCGCTAAATTAACAGACACTACCCATACCTTAACAATTTGACCAACACTTACTACATCAAGTGGATGTTTAATGTATCCCCTTTTAATTTTTGAAATGTGTACTAAACCATCCTCATGTACACCACAATCAACAAAGACTCCAAAATCAACTACATTACGAATTGTTCCTTGTAATTCCATCCCTGCTGTCAAATCCTTTAAATCTGTAACACCTTGTTTTAAAATAGGTTTATCAAAAGCATCACGTGGATCACGAAGTGGAGCAATAAAAGCATCTAAAATATCATTAAATGTATATTCACCAATTCCAAGTTCAGCAATTAAGGCTTTTCTATTTACCTTTTTAATAGCATCTTTTAATTGTTCAGAACCAATATCATTTTTTGTTAATTCAAGTTTTTCTAAGATTTTCTCGGCTGCTGGATAACTTTCCGGATGGATAGCTGTCATATCTAGTTTTTCATCACCATCAGGAATACGTAAGAAGCCAATTGCTTGTTCAAGTGTCTTCGCCCCAATACCTTTGATACTTAATTCAGAACGATTAGTAAATTTACCTTTTTCATCGCGGCAGCCAACAATTGCTTTTGCTGTTTTCATATTTAAACCAGCAACTCTTTGCAATAAATGAATAGATGCACTATTAACATTTACGCCGACACTATTAACCGCGCCTTCAACAACAAAGTCTAATTGACTACTCAATTTATTTTGATTTACATCATATTGATATTGTCCAACACCAATAGATTTTGGATCGATTTTCACTAATTCAGCAAGTGGATCTTGTAAACGTCTGGCAATCGAAACTGCGCTACGCTCTTCAACTGAAAATTCCGGGAATTCATCTCTTGCCAAGTCACTAGCAGAATATACTGAAGCGCCTGCTTCATTTACAATAATGTAATCAACATTCTTTTTCATAGCTTGCAAAGTTGGCGCTAATTTTTTCAAAGTATCAGCAACAAAAATTTCCGTCTCACGGCTAGCCGTTCCATTACCCATTGCAACAATTTCACAGTCATGTTTTAAAAGCATTTCCGTGAATTTTCTAACGGCTTCATCATATCTTTCTTGAGGAACTTTTTCATCCTTGCTTTTTTGATGTGGGTACATTACACCTTTATCTAAGAATTTACCAGTCTTATCAACAACAGCAAGTTTACATCCTGTTCTAAAAGCTGGGTCAACTCCTAATACTACTTTACCCTTCATTGGTGGTGATAGTAAATATTTACGTAAATTTTCACCAAAAACGTGAATTGCTTGAGCCTCCGCTTTTTCTTTTAAATCAGAGCGAATTTCTCTTTCGATTGAAGGTTTAATAAGGCGTTTATATGCATCTTCAACCGCTAATTTAACATATGGGATAGCAATACTTTCACTATTTAAAATGACTCTTTTGGCCAAAAATTCATGAATTTTTTCAACGTCTTCCTTAATGTAAACACGTAAAACTTTTTCAGCCTCACCGCGATTTAAAGCTAAAACACGATGTAGTTTGATATCTGCAATCGGTTCTTCATATTCATAATACATTTCATATGTTTTCTTTTCATCAAGTGAAGCATCTTTAACTTCACATGAAAGCAAAGCTTTTCTTTCATAAAAACTACGAATCCATTTACGGTATTTTGCTTCATCAGCAATTACTTCCGCGATTATGTCCTGAGCGCCTTGTAATGCATCCTTAGTATTGGCAACAACCAACCCTTCTTTTTGTAGTTCCTCAGTAACTTCAACTGTTACATATTTTTCGGCCTCTTTTTCAACATCGCCTTCTAAAGGAAAACTTAATAAGTAATCAGCTAACGGTTCAAGTCCTTTACGTTTTGCTTCCGTCGCCCTCGTTTTCTTCTTTTCTTTGAATGGACGATATATGTCTTCTAATTCACTAAGTTTTGTTGAAATGACAATCGCAGTTTTTAATTCAGGTGTAAGTTTACCTCTCTCCTCAATTAAACGCATAATGTCTTCTTTACGTTCAGCCAATTTCTGGCCATATTCCCATTCTGTAAAAATAGCACGGATTTTTTCTTCATCCAATCCGCCAGTTGCTTCTTTACGATAACGGGCAATAAACGGTACTGTTCCACCTTCTTCAATTAACTTTAATACCGCATTAATCTGTGGAATTTTTACTCCTTGTTCATTAGAAATTTTTTCTAATAACTGATCATTGATATAATTATTTTCTACCATATTATCCTCCAAATTGACTATTATTATTATACCAAAAAATGCTTCAAAAAGCAATTAAAATATTTATAATTTTCGCTTAAAAAAGCGGTAACTAAATACCGCCCAATAGTAAAATCTTAAATTGTCAAATCGCCGGGAACAATTAATTTATATTTTCTAAAAATAACATCAATAATCCAAACTAAAATTATCGGGGCAACAATTTGTAAACCAAAGATTCCAACCCACATTTGCCAAGAATTTTCCATAGCATTATATGTACCGATAAGGCCAACAAGACCAGCTGTTCCCATTCCCGCATCTGCTTTTAAGCACTGAACTTTAATAATACATGTAGAGATAGGACCTAAAATGGCTGAAGCAATAATAGTTGGAAGCCATATAATCGGCTTTTTAACAATATTTTTAAATTGAAGCATACTCGTGCCAAAAGCCACTGATAATACCGTGCCAATTTTATTATCTTTGCGTGACATAACTGCAAAACCAATCATTTGGGTAGAACAACCAACAACAGCAGCACCACCAGCTATTGCTATAGCCGGATTTGTTCCTGAGAATATCATATATGCAATTGCAGCTGATGATATTGGAGCAGTTAAAGCCATCCCCATGACAACACACACTACAATTCCCATTATAAATGGTTGACGTTCCGTGGCAAATTCAACTATCCAACTGACTCCCTTTGTAACATAATATAAAGGTTGGTTCACTAATAGTGTAAGTATAACTCCTATAATTATAGTCAATAAAGGGATAATAATAATATCAACAGAGGTTTTTTTTCTAAGAATTAAATCAATAAGTAGTGAGGCAACAATTACTACTATATATATGGTTAGTGGATCCCCTGGTTTCATGAATGAAGCATAGTCAGTAAAAATAGTAGCATCGGGACTAAATATATTAATATTAGATGCTCCACTAACACTAAAATAAGCAGCAATTGCTCCAACAGCCGTTAAAGCAATAAGTTTTAAACCATCTTTTTTTAATGCCATTGCCACACCTAGGCCAATTCCCATTCCTGTAAGATTTTGCAAAATTTTTGCAATTAACTGAATTAACCCTCTAATATAGCTTCCATCAGCAAAAAATCCACCGATAGTGTTTAAAATTGTTCCTACAATCAACGTTGCAAACAAACCATACGCCATTCCATTCATTGATTTAATGATAAAATCTAAAATTTGTTTGCTCTGTTTAGGTTTTTGTATTTTTTGTTCTTCAATAATTATTTCTTTTTCCATTTTAATTTTTTCCTTCTAATAATAAATATAATTGATATAAAATATATTTGACAGCACGCAAACGAACAATATTTCTAGAACCATGAAATTGTTTCTTTTGCACAATAATATCATCATTAAATTTTATAGCAAAAAAAATTAAACCTGGCTCCAAACCATCCCCAGCATTACCACTTACAGAAATGCACACTTGACTTTTTGTCATTTGATAGAGTCCTTCTACCATTTCCATTACCGTCTCGCCACTAACAACACCATACTTAAAAATCGTTTCTTCTTTTACCTTAAAAAGTTTTTCCTTTATTTCATTAGCATAAGCAATATAACTTTCTTTAATTACTGAACTTGCACCTGAAACATTAATAATAGTTGATGCTAATAGTCCACCAGTACAACTTTCCGCACAACTTACATGATAATTTGAATTTTTTAACTTTTCAACAACAAGCTCCTCAATTGTTGTTTTATTGTTAGAAATAATATATTTATTCAGGAGCTTCATAATTAAATCATTAACTCCAACAAAGTCTTTATTGTTAGCACTTGTTGAAACCTGCAAACGAATATTTTCAATTGAACAATAAAGTGTTATATTAATATCTGGATACTTACTAATAATAGGCGTAAGCATCTCTTCAAAACCAGCCTCAGAATTTCCCATTAAATAATATTCTTTTAATAACATATCTTCACTATATTTCTTAAAATAATTTGACACTTCATAGTTTAGCATATTATTCATTTCGTAAGGTACACCAACTAAGCTAATTATTGCTTTATTATCTATTTCAATAATAAAACCATCTGCTGACCCTAATGAATTGGAAATAATAATAGCATCTTCCGGAAAATATAATTGTTTTGTATTACAATCATACTTATTTTCATGAAAATATTTAAACATATCAGTCTCAGCAATAGCATTATAAGCAAGTGACCTATTAAAAAATTTTGCAATCACTTCTTTCGTGAGGTCATCATGTGTGGGACCAAGGCCACCCGTAGTAATAAGAAAATCACTTGAACTATTAATAAATTGATTTAAGATTTCTGAAATATTTTTTTCATCATCCGAAACAATTACAATTCTTTCAACAATTATATTATATTTCGATAAAAAAATTGCAATATCGCTAGCATTAGTGTTAATTACTTTTCCAGATAAAACCTCATCACCAATATTAAGAATCCATGCCTTGACCATATTTCCTCCTTATTTAGCGACGTTAAATCTAAAAACAGTTACATCTCCATCTTGAAAAAAATATTCTTTACCTTCTAAACGAAGTTTACCAACCTCACGAGCCCTTGCCCAAGATCCATAACTTATAAAGTCATTGTAACTGACAACTTCTGCTTTAATAAAACCTTTTTCAAAATCAGTATGGATAACCCCAGCACATTCTGGTGCTTTCATACCCTTTTTAAAAGTCCATGCTCGGCATTCTTTTTCACCTTCAGTAAAAAAGGTTTGCAAACCAAGTAGCGAATATGCTTCTTTAACTAAAGTATCCAAACCACTTTCATTAATTCCAAGTTCCATTAAAAATAGGTTTTTTTCTTCGTCATCTAGCTGACTTAATTCTTCTTCAATCCTTGCGCTGATAGTAACTGTTCTAATATTTTTTTGAATAGCATATTCCTTAACCGCTTTTACATATTGATTATCAGCATCAAGCTCGTCTTCATTGACATTTAATATATATATCATTGGCTTCAAAGTTAGAAAACCATAGTTTTTAATAACACTAAATTCCTCTTCGCTTAAAGAACATTGTCGCGCAGATTCTCCTCTAAGTAAAGTTTCTTTTATTCTTATTAAAGCACCATATTCTAAAACTGCATCTTTATCTGTTTTGAACTGAGCTTTCTTCTCTATTTTTGGTAGTCTTTTATCAATAACCTCTAAATCCGCATATGACAGTTCCATATTAATAGTTTCAATGTCATCAACTGGATCCACTTTTCCATATACATGAATTATATCCTTACTATCAAAACATCTAACAACATGACAAATCGCATCTACTTCACGAATATGCGAAAGAAATTGGTTTCCTAGACCTTCACCTTTACTAGCCCCTTTAACAAGACCAGCAATATCAGTAAAAGATATCGTTGTATAGACAACGCTCTTCGGATTGACAATTTTAACGATTTCGTCTAATCTAACATCTTTAACTTCAACAATTCCAACATTTGGCTCAATGGTTGCAAAAGGATAGTTAGCACTAAGAACATGTGATTTTGTAATTGCATTGAATAATGTTGACTTACCTACATTTGGAAGACCAATAATCCCAGCTGTTAAACTCATATGAACCTCACTAATAATATTATTTGTATAGTATATCACAATATGTCAATAAAAACAATCATCAGCTATTAATAAAACGCTTCATAAATAAAAAAGTTTTCTAAAAGTTTCCATAAATTACTTTTTTTTGGTATAATATATAAGAGGTGTAATATGTATCATCAAATTGTTATTTATACAACGGAAAACATTGAAATAAATATTCTTAATAATTATGATTATGTTATTATCAATGACATTGAAACTATCGCAAAAAATTCCTTAACTTGTTCATTAGGAACTATTGGTTTTGATTACTTCATCACTTCTATTTTCATTGATAATTTTTATTTTTCTGATGAGAATTTTATCATTACAAATCATTATTTTGAAACTTCAATAGATTACCATTACGCTATTGGTATTATTAACCAATCATTATTAAATATTAACGAACAGTTGAAATTGGTAATTGATCATTTTGAAAACCCTAATTGATTGGGTTTTTTTTCTACTTATATTTTCGTAGAAAATGGTAAAAATATACTTGAAAACAGGTGATTATTATGAGAATTAAAAAAATAATACTAATAACTTCAAAATACCTTCTTATTATGACTTTAATTATGGTAATTGTAGTATGTTGCATATTTTTAGTTTATTCTAAAAAGTTAGATTATGCAATTCCTGAACGACTGAATATTGAAGTTGTGGATAATAATGGTGATGTTTTTCTTACACTTAATAATCAAAATAAACAATCGTATGTTCCATTATCTGAAATTGACCAAGATGTAATTGATTGTATAATTTCAATAGAAGATAAACGATTTTATGTTCACAAAGGAATAGATGTGAAACGTATGGGTGGCGCGTTATTTAGAAATATAAAAGACAATTCACTGTCCGAAGGTGCTTCTACTATTACTCAGCAGTATGCACGAACTTTATTTTTAACTACAAATAAAACCTATAAACGCAAACTTGAAGAAATTGCTATTGCTATAAATTTAGAATCAAAATATACTAAAGACGAAATATTAGAAGGTTATTTAAATACCATTTATTTTGATCATGGAATTTATGGAATTGAAGATGCTGCAAAGTTTTATTTTAATAAAAGTTGTAAAAATCTGACATTAGCGGAAGCTGCCATTTTAACTGCCATTCCTAAAGGTCCCGTATATTATTCACCAATTAATAACCCTGAAAATAATAGTTCAAGGAGAAATTTAATAATAACTGAAGTTTATAATGATAATAAAATTGACGCTATTACTCGTGATAATGCCATTAATGAAAAAGTAAAAATTTATGGCAAAATCGACAAAACAAGTTCAGCAAACGCACCATATTATCAAGATATTATTATTAAGGAATTAAAGGAGCTAAATATCGCCTCAACAGTTCCATATACTATACATACAACTCTTGATTCTGATCTTAATAATGCATGTATTGATGCATTAGCGAAATATTTTCCTGAAGGTTCCGACCAACAAATTGCTATTTTTGCGATGAATCCACAAAATGGAGAAGTTTTAACTGTTATAGGTGGAGAAAATTATGTGAAATCAACTTATAATAGAGCAACACTATCAAAACGACAACCTGGTTCTACTATTAAACCATTTTTGTATTATGCGGCCCTAGAAAATGGTTTTACTCCAATTACAACATTTAATTCGTCAGCAACCACATTCAATGTAAATAACCAAGAATATTCTCCTCATAATTATAATGACATATATCCAGATACTGATGTAACAATGGCATATGCACTAGCAACCTCGGATAATATTTATGCAGTAAAAACCCATTTGTTTTTAGGAACTGATGTTTTATATAGTACTCTCCATAATTTTGGATTTACAACTAAAATTAATAATAATGCTTCTCTTGCCTTAGGAACAAGTGAAGTGCATTTAAGTGAATTAGTCAATGGCTATGCAAAAATTGCAAGTATGGGGAAAAATATACAAACTAAGTATATTACTAAAATCGTCGATGAAAATGGAAAAATTCTTTATCAAAACAACGAGTTAGCAACACAAAAATATAATGCTTCTTCTTGCTATATACTTGCTGAGACAATGACTAATGTCTTTGATAATAATTTAGCTATAAATATAAGTGTTACTGGAGCAGGATTAAAGAGTATGTTAACTCATAAATATGCAGCCAAAAGCGGTTCAACAGATACTGATAATTTAATGATTGGTTTCAATCCGGAAATTGTTCTTGGTATTTGGTGTGGATATGATGATAATCGCATCCAAAACAATAGTGAAAGTAGATTTATTAAATATATGTGGGCTGAGATTATGGAAAGTCATATGAAAAACAAAGGAAATATTTGGTATAGCACTCCAAATGATGTGACATCAATAAAACTCAATCCAACAACTGGCAAATTAGCTATGACTAACGAATATTCCAAAAATATGTATTTTAGTGTTGATAATATTCCCTGGTATGTTTTTGATCATTCGATAGATGATACTGAGGCAATTTAATATGAACGTATATAAAAAATAAATTATATTAAATCAACTAAAAGAATGAATTTCAATATAAAAGATGAGTACTTCGCCATTAACATGGTTTATAATACTCATCTTTTTCTAATATTATTATTGAAATTTTTTATTCACATTTCTTTATATTATTATAAACAAGGATAACACAAAAGAAATCAACGAATTTAAAAATAATACAACTTGAACTTTTAGATACAATAGAATTAATAAGCTTTCCAATAGTTTTATTTATAATAAAAAATATTTCTATTATAATAGAACCAATATGAAATATCCATATATAACTTGAAAACTAAAAATTGCCGTTGGCTTTTTTCTTATGGTAATATAAGGGATAGTTGCATAGAAAATAAAGAATTAACTATACTAAATTTAATAATAAATACTTATCTTTTGAAAAATTATCACTTTTCATATTAATTTCCTAATCGTGCTGCTAATATATTATATTCACTTGTTGTTAGTTGTGTTGAAACAGTAAAAGAGAATTTCGCATGTAAGCTTTCACCCCTTAACTGATACCATGTATTGAATAAAATATCCGCGGAGCCTTTTTCCCATATAAATCTTTCTTTTATAGTTGATGGGTCATTACTCGTATTTCCCCATATAAGATATGGATATACATCATACATATAGTGAGGTCTGCCACCTATAATAGCAGCATCTGAATAATTAAAGGTTCCCATTATAAGAGAATCGTTCTTTATTCTATTAGTGTCTGTATTACCATTATATATTACCTCATAAGAAGAGTTAGGCCACATATTCCTAGCATATGTCCCCATTGATGAATCCATAGTATATTTAACATTTGAATAATTTGAAGTATCTCCATCATAAGTAGCTAACCTATGAAAGTATGTTGCTGTGCTTGATTGTTTCTCTAAATCATTATATGCTGTTTTTGCCTCTCCAAGAGTATCTGGGAATGTTGGTTGATAAACATTCCTTTCGTAGTGTTGTTCTAATGTCATATAGACGCCTTCTTGATTTCCATAATAAATGATAATTAATTTGTCAGTATCAATTAAAGTGATTGTTGCTTCAGCTGTTATAAGTGGACTATATGATGTGTATGTAATTGACGCGGCAAATGGAATATACCCTGAGGGATATCCATATATAGACTGGTCTAAAATCCAAAATCTTTTGATAGGTGCATATGAATGCACTTCAGTCACTATTTTTCCAGGAAGCACCACCGCCTGAGTTGTACTTTCTTCAATTAATTTTCCGCCAATTACCTCTTGTGATATATTATTATCATCCATAGCAATATATATTTCTTCATTAGTATTTAAACTATTTGGATTTATTATTGAAGCATCAAGAATTGGCCCGTTTGGATCCTGAATATATGTGGCATATATTAATATATAAAATGCTTCATAATCATTATTGAATGCACTTTCACCCATATAAGAATAATCAATACCCATATAATTAATTGGTTCAGAATAATCATAATACTTTTCCATTCTAATTGCTGTATATTTGCTTGAAACACTTTGATATGCATAAGTAATGCCCACCGCTGCTAAACTATTTTGAATAGTCGCTTGTGATGGGTTTAAAGAAGTTGCAACACTTTCATAATATCGATAAAATCTTAAAGCATCAGCTTGTTCATAGACATCAATGTTTTCCATTCCCCTACCCTTCCAAGTATCAAATATTTTTTTTATTGATTTTAATGAACTTAGCTTAGATGAAGTATCAATGTAATATGTAGTACTTGATGCATTAACTTTAATATTACCTGCAACAAAGCCAGAAATGATTATTGTAAAAACGAAAATAAATTGAAAAAATCTTTTAAAATATTGTTTCATAAAACATCCTCCTTATTTGATTAATTATAACATTTTTTTCGCATTTATTCAATTTTTTTCAACCGACATGTTTCGACAAATTATATATATTTCAACTCGGATAAATTATAATTTATTAAGTAACAACTAAAAAATGAGTATTTTCACCATATTAATTCTCGTGAAAATACTCATTATTATAAGATTTTTTATATTTTTATGTTAATTGATTATTTTAAATCTGCATTAGGATCTTTTCCTAAACGTTTCAAAGTCTCAACAACATAAGATTCTCTATATTCCTCTTTTGGATCACGTCCAAGATAAGATTTGAAGAATTCTTCATTTGCTTGTTCATAAGAAATACCCGCAATATTGGCAATAATTCTAGTGCTACGATCAATTAATTTTTTATTAGTTGGTAATACTTGAATCATCCAATTACCCCATACACGTCCCATCTTAGCCATAGTTGCAGTAGACATTAAGTTAAATGCTAATTTAATCATTAAATGGGATACTAGGTCCATTGAAGTGCGTGGTAATTTTACAGGGACATAAATTTCATTTTTATATAATTTACCTTTTGGAACGTTACCAAAACGAACTACTATACCATCTGAAAATTTCTGTACATTATTATTAAACCAATTCATAACCTCAGGAGTTGCAGATCCATTAATATCAATACAAACAAGTTTTGAAACATTACGTGAATAACGTGATGGATCATCTTCATTACCAATATTATATTGTCCTACTTCTTCAGCTCCAACTTTTGGAGGATTATCAACAATTGCTTGGGCGGCTTTCATACGAATATAATCTTCTTTTGTCCATTCTAAGCCTTTAATAGGACGACGGAAAACATGTTGCCATGCTACTTCACTAGTATATAGTGGATCCTTAACATAAGCCCAACTCATAACATCAGTTTGCTCATGGAACTTTTTAAATGGCGGTAATGTGAATGTTGGTTGACGTTCAGTTGTATCTGTCATAATATCCAGTAAATAATCATGAGTAATATATGTTATTAAACCTTTTTGATCATAAACAGCTTTTTCATATTCAACTGCTTGGGCCAAACCTTGTAAAGCTTTTCCACTTCCTAATGCCTTATTCATCTTTTTGAATTCTTTTGCATATTCATCAGCAGTTAAAGAAATTACACCTAAAACTTTTAATTCATCAGCAGAAAGATTTCCTTGTAACCACTCATTGGCAGCTAGTTCTAACGCTGCTCCTGCTACTAGCAATTCAACTGTTGTAACTTGCATTCTTGTAGATCCTGAAACAGCCATATTACCAACATATAAGGGCATTTTAATAATCTTTTTACGTTCAAACACCACACGTACTCTATCTAAATGTTCACATAATATTTCTTTTGGATTGCAATATAAATAATATGTTGTGCATCCTTGTTTTTCCGCCTCAATTACTGAACCATTTATACTAGCAGATAAACCACACTCAGCTAAACCAACAAGAACATCTCCAACACCTACACCCGCTTCAATAACTTGTTGCGCGCCAAATGTCATATAATCTTCAAAGTTTTCAACAGAACGAACTAATGCACGGTCTCCGCCAGTTGTAAAAGAATTTACACATTCACAAAGTTCTAAAAATTCTTTACGTCTTGCAGGAATTTTTCCAACTAATGATATCCAGTAATTTCTCCAGGCAGCATCTAACTGAATTGCCATTCTTCCAGATGCACCAACGCTTGAAAAAACAACTTGTTTTCTTTCATCCATAACTCGTTTAATATCTTGCACCAATGCTTTAAATTCTTTAGATTTAAAAGCTTTTGCAGCTACAACCGGAATATTAACATCAGCTGATAAAATCGTTTTAATACCCTCACTTGTATCTTTAGCGATTGTTGCACTAAGATTACGAGTCAATGGATTTGATTGTTCAGTAGGTATTACCCCCAAATGAAATTGCTTTTCATTTTCCAAAAAGTTTTTTGATGCGTCTTTATAATTCACAATATATTCCTCCTAGTTATTATATTTTGCATTCAATTCAATATTTAAATAATTATTATCTTATTAATTTGATGAGAAATCAAAAAATATATCAAATATTACCAATGACAAAACATTTAATATTAAATTCTTTATAATTCCTCTTAAAAAATTATACAAAACTATTATACCATTTAATTAAATAATTTTCAATCAAATATTACAATTTTTCACATAAAATAATCGCTTGAATAATAAAAAAGATATGTAAGTTATTTTTTGCATATAACTATTAAATTATACACATTTTATTACATATCTTTTAAAATCTAATTATTTATAAATTCCATAATCGTTTTCAAAGCAACCGCAAAACCCATACCTTCTATATCGGTTGAGACAAGTTTCAAAGTATTGATACCTATTATTTTTCCATCTAAATTCAATAATGGACCACCACTATTTCCCGGGTTAATTGGGGCATCATGTTGAACATAAATGGCCTTTTTATTAGACATTGTTCTTTCAGCACATGAAATAATACCAAAAGTAACTGATCCATAATATGTATATCCACCAGGGTTACCAATGGCAATAACAAAATCACCAGCATTTGTTTTCGCATCTGAAGAAGCGAAATCCAGAGGAGTAATATCAATACTATGATTGAAAGTAATAATTGCTAAATCAACACCACTATCCGTATCCGCCTTTACTGGAATTTTCACAACTTCTGCTGCAATTAACTCATCAATATCTCCTAAATATACTTTGATTTCAATATTATCCTCAATAACATGATAATTAGTTATGGCAGTATATTTGTAATAACCTTCGCTAATAATTTCTTTTTTAAATATAGCTGCTGTACCAGTTGAAGTTTGAGCAACATTTTTTTCTTTATAATAATTAGTGACACCAATAATCGCTGATTTTGAATTGTTAGCTATGTCAGTCACTCGATTACTCAAGTCTTTTAAATCAATTTCACCAGTTGAACTATATGTATGATTATGGATATAATTTTCAATTATATCTTGAATACCACTACCAGTGCGAACTAACATATCAATTTCTTTATATACTTTATTATTATCTAATGATACAGCTTTTATTGTTATTAAGCCTGGTTTTTTACCCGTTATTTGGCCAGTCTCGTCAATTGAAGCAATACTAGAATCACTAGAACTCCATATAACTGTTTGATTAGCTGACTCTGGGAATACAGTAGCTGTCATTGTGATTTGTTCGCCAATAATAACTGTTTGCATCCCTTGAATAGTTATATAATTATCATCAATACTTTTTGATATAACTATTAAATATACATCAAATTGTTGTTCACCGACTACTACAGTAATTGTTGATGAACCAACGCTCAATGCCTCAACAAGACCATTGCCATCTACAGTAGCAATAGTTTCATCACTACTACTCCATAATGCCGTCTCACCATTACTTTGATTTGTAACTGTCAATTTTAATTGTTCCCCTATATACATCGTTGTATTATAATATTCTTCACTTAAGAACATACCATTATCATTACCACATCCAGGAATGAAAATAAATATTAAAAATAAACTAAATGTTATAAAAATTGTTTTTATTGTTTTATGCATATATCCTCCTAAAATGTGACCGTCAAAATAGTTATTTCGCCGTTTCTAATAACTTTAATTGTTGTTTGCTCTCCACTACCAATTAAAAACTTACCTAGTTCTGCCCTCACCAAATATGAATATCTAATAGCAACGCCATTAAACTCTACCATTATATCTCCTACTTGGACATTTGCTTGACTAGCAACGCCACCGTCATTAACTTTACTAATATAAAAACCATATTTTATACTACTATCTATTGTTAAACCTGGATAGTATGATTGATAATATTCTTTATTTGCATGATATGCTTTTACATCCAATATTTCAACCCCTAATGTTGCGCGTTTTGGACTAATTCCTTCTTCCAATTGTTTAACAATTTCCATGACTAAATTAATTGGAATGGCAAAAGACATATTGTTATATGATGAAACCGAAATTTTAGTAGTATTAATGCCGATAATTTCCCCAGACATATTAACAAGTGCCCCACCACTATCGCTTTCATTCAAAGATGCATCATGTTGAATATATTGAGCATCCCAATCGCCAACACCATCGCCATCAGTATCATCAGATATGTAGCGATTAGGGTGTGAAACAACCCCAAATACTATTGATCTAAAATAATTTTTTCCTTGAGAGTTCCCCATTGAAAGTATAAACTCCCCGGATACTACTTCATCAGAATTCCCAATTTTAGCAGTAGGTACATAAAGAGCCGATTCAAAAGATATCACAGCTAAATCTATTTTCTCATCGTACTCCATTAATTTAGCCGGAATTTCATTATGTTCACTACCTAAATATACTTTTATGTTTTGTTCATCTTTTACAATATGACGATTGGTAATTACATAATAACGAAAGTTACTAACATTTTGAAGATTGTTGAAATCCGTGAAATTACGAATATTCGTGCCATCTTTAAGTATTGCATCACATCTATAAACCACTCCACTTGCAAAAGTAGTATTGATAACTGCACCATTTTGAGTGCCATAACAACTTATTCCAATAATTGATGAGATATTACTTTCAATTATTGGTAATAAAATACCATTATAATCATTAAACTGAATTTCAGTATTATCATTATCTATAATTGTTCGAATTATTTTTGCATAATTTTGTTCATCTTCTTCATTTATAATAAATGTTAATTCTTTAGTCTTTTTCGGGTTTTTCACTGAACTAATTATTACACGCGCTAAACCATAATTAACGGCTGTAACTATCCCTTCCTCATCAACAACAATTATTGAAGGATCTGTACTTGTAAATGTGACTCTTTGATCTGCTGAAGTTGGTAAAATGGAAGTTATTATGGAAATTGATTCGCCAATTGTAATTTGCTGCGACGCAGTGGCATTGATTGATAAAATGTCATCAATAACATGTATTAAAATTTGACCTTCATCACACTCAATTACAATATAACCTGGATTACGACATATAACTGCATCATCTATATTTTCCAAAATATTATGAGCATTTTCAAATTGTATATTATGATAATTCAAAGTTTCACCAACGTAATATTCAGCTTCATCAATTCTACGTACCAAAAACTCGTTTTCAATAGTGCAACCAGAAAAAAACATTACTGCAAATAATAAAAGAAAAATTAGTAATCCTTTTTTCATATTATCACCTAATTATAATATCCTTTCACAAATTCTTTTAAAACATTGCTAGGAACTGCAAAAGACATTCCTTCAATTTGCGTCAGACCATCACTAATATCATAAGAATCGACGACATATTTCCAAGTATTCATCCCTATTACTTGACCATAAATATTCAATAACGGTCCGCCACTATTTCCAGGGTTAATTGAAGCATCTATTTGAATATATGTCTGAGTAATACCATCTTCCGTGACACTTCTATTGGCATATGAGATAATACCCAAACTAGCAGAACCAAAAAATTCAATACCCAAAGGACAACCCATTGCAATTGCAAAGGAACCTGTTTTTAAACTATCACTATCTGCAAAACTTAATGGTGTAATATACAATGGTGTTTGAAAACTCAATAAAGCCATATCTCTAACTTCATCTTTCTTTATTACTTTTGCCGTCACTTCATTATATAAATCTCCAAAATATATTGCAATTGCTGAAGCATCTTCAATTACATGGTAATTAGTAATCGCATAATATGAGTAGTTTTTTATTTGATCAGATGAATATGACAAACTTTCTTTTAAAGAAACTTGAGTATTATTTTTCAACATACACGTTCCATTATAAACTATCCCACTACCCACTCCAGATTCACTTGATAAAAAACCATACGAGGTCTTAATACCAATGACTGCATTTGAACTCTTTTCCACTACAGAAACAATTAAATCCTGAAATTCAGCAATACTAATATTCACATCATAAGTTTTATAGTATATTTCATTAGTAGTTGTACCACATCCACTTAAACTCAACATAATTACAAAAACCACGAATAAGCAACCAATTTTTTTAAATAACTTCATATTATCTCCTTAAATTTTAAATAATTTATAAACATTATTATTAATAGCAGCAATTACTTCTTCCACCGATATTTCTTTGAGCCTTGCTATTTCTTCTACAATCACTTTAATATATCTAGGTTCATTTACTTTTCCCCTATATGGAACTGGTGTCAAATAGGGAGCATCAGTTTCTGAAAGTAAATATTGCAAAGATATTTCTTTAACAACTTCACGTACTTTTGCATTGCTATAAGTAATAACTCCGCCAATTCCCAAATAATAACCCAAGTCAATAAACTTATGAGCCATTTCAAGACTTCCGCTATAACAATGTATAATACCATTTAGTTTATATTCACATAAACATTCATAAGTAATTTCAATTGCCTCTCGCGAATGAATTATAACCGGAACATTATATTCCATAGCAATTGCAAGCTGCTTGTTAAAATAGTTAATTTGTAGTTCTTTGTTTTCCTTAGTCCAATATAAATCTATGCCAATCTCTCCAATTGCAATAATTTTCGGATTACTAAGCATTTGTTTTAACCATTCTAATTCAGTGTCATCCTCATCAACCACACCATGTGGGTGCAAACCGACAGCTGCATAAATATTTGGATACTTTTGAGCGATGTCAATAGCATCTTGGCTACTTTTTCTATCATAACCGATAACAATCATTCTATCAATACCACTATTATATGCATCTATTATTAATTCATCTATTTTATTATATAATTTTGAATCGTTCAAATGAACATGTGTATCAATCATTTGCTTTAATATCATTATAGTTCCTTCCACTTAATTATATCTTAATACTAATATTATATCATATTTTTTGGTTTTTTCATTGACAAATTTCGTTTTTTTTTGTAAACTTATTACTATTGGGGTGTAAAAATGAAACAATTAACTTTAAAATTAGTGAGATCAATTGCTGCTGGATTGCTAATTGGTTTAGGTGGTACTGTTTTTTTATTTTTGGCAAAAGATGGTAATAAAATTCTTGGTTCTTTTATGTTTACATTAGGACTTTTTTTTATATGTGTATACCAATATAATCTTTATACGGGTATGGCTGGTAACGCTTATGAAAATAGTTGGAAAATAA
Organism: Bacilli bacterium; assembly: GCA_031553555.1. Classification (GTDB taxonomy): domain Bacteria; phylum Bacillota_I; class Bacilli_A; order ML615J-28; family CAG-698; genus CAKOMG01. The sequence goes on along the minus strand of JAVBLL010000002.1, from coordinate 89,997 downwards.
ATGTTCAACTATTACTTGTTTTAGTTGGGAATTTTATTGGAACGGGCCTAGTTGCATTATTACTGCACTTTACTAGAGCAGGTGATGGTTTACGCAATCAAGCATACTTGTTAATAGAAATCAAATTAAATGATAATCTTTGGAGTATTTTTATTCTAGCTATATTTTGTGGAATATTGATGTTTTTAGCTGTAAATACTTATCGCAAAGCAGAAAATCATCTTCAAAAAATTGTTGCTTTATTTGTATGTGTTGCTGGGTTTATTATTTGCGGTTTTGAACATTGTATAGCAAATATGTATTATTTTTCTATGGCAAATAGTTGGACATGGAAAGCACTACTTTATTTAATAGTTATGATTATTGGTAATTTTTTCGGATGTCTTGCTTTTCCTACAATTAATCTTATAATCTCATACTTGCAAAAAGAACCAAAAGACATTGAAAAGGAAAATAAATAAAAAAATAATAGGAAATTCTCAATTGAGAATTTCCTATTTTAATTTCGAAAATAACTATTTAATAATAGTAGTAACGCTTCCTGAACCAACTGTATGTCCGCCTTCACGAATTGAGAACTTTGTTCCTTGTTCAATTGCGATTGGGTGAATTAATTTAACAATTAACTCTGCATTATCGCCAGGCATAACCATTTCTGTTCCTTCTGCTAATTGGATAACTCCCGTTACGTCAGTCGTTCTGAAATAGAATTGAGGACGATAGTTACTAAAGAACGGTGTATGACGACCACCTTCTTCTTTTGTTAGAACGTAAACTTGCGCTTTGAATTCTGTATGTGGTGTAACTGATTTTGGTTTTGCTATTACTTGTCCACGTTGAATATTATCACGTGTAACTCCACGAAGAAGTGCACCAATATTATCTCCAGCTTCAGCCTTATCTAACAATTTACGGAACATTTCAACGCCTGTAACAACTGAGTTCATAGTTGGTTTAATACCAATGATTTCAATAGGATCACCAACTACAACTGTTCCACGTTCAACACGTCCTGTAGCAACTGTTCCACGACCTGTAATTGAGAATACGTCTTCAACAGGCATTAAGAATGGTTTGTCAGTTTCACGAGTTGGTGTTTGAATATACGAATCAACAGCTGCCATTAATTCCTTGATTTTTCCTTCGTATGAAGGATCGCCTTCCATAGCTTTTAATGCTGAACCTCTAATTACTGGAATATCATCCCCTGGGAAATCATATTCAGATAATAATTCACGAACTTCCATTTCAACAAGTTCTAATAATTCTTCATCATCAACCATATCACATTTGTTCAAGAAAACAATTAGACGAGGAACACCTACTTGACGAGCAAGTAAAATGTGTTCACGAGTTTGTGCCATTGGTCCATCAGTAGCCGCAATAACAAGGATACCACCATCCATTTGGGCAGCACCTGTAATCATATTTTTAACGTAGTCAGCATGTCCTGGGCAATCTACATGCGCATAGTGACGTGCATCTGTTTCATACTCAACGTGAGCTGTATTGATAGTAATTCCACGTTGCTTTTCTTCTGGAGCACCGTCAATTTGAGAATAATCCATAACTTTTGCATGACCTTCTTTAGCTAGAACCTTAGTAATAGCTGAAGTTAAAGTTGTTTTTCCGTGGTCAACATGACCAATTGTACCTATATTTACATGTGGCTTCGTACGTGCAAATTTTTCTTTTGCCATTTTTTTAATTTCCTCCTAATGGTTATTATATTAATATTTTACTTTATTTCTTTTAAAAAAGCAATAGCTTTTTACGACTATTAACTATTTCTCTTTTTTACTACTTCTTCAGCAACAGACTTTGGACATTTTTCATAGCGTGAAATTTGCATCACATAATTGCCACGTCCCTGAGTGTTACTTCTTAATGCAGTTGCATATCCAAACATTTCTGAAAGTGGTACAGTTGCACGAATACTTTGCAGTTTTCCACGACCCTCTTGTCCTTCAATACGACCACGACGACTTGTTAAGTCACCAATAACATTTCCTAAATAATCATCAGGAACAGTTACATCAACTAACATTAATGGTTCCAATAATATTGGAGCACATTTTTCTTTTGAAGCTTTAAATGCCATTGAAGCGGCAACTTCAAATGCAATTTGACTTGAATCGACATCATGATATGAGCCATCAAATAGTGTACACTTAATATCAATTGTTTGATAACCAGCAACATTACCTGATTGTATAGCAGCTTCTAAGCCTTTCGCTACGGCTGGTATATATTCACGTGGAACTACACCACCAACAACAGCATCAACAAATTCAAAGCCCTTTTCTGGATTTGGTTCAAAGCGAACCCATACATCTCCATATTGACCACGGCCACCTGATTGGCGAACAAACTTACCTTGTATTTCAGCAGATTTTTCAATTGTCTCACGATATGAAACTTGAGGAGCACCTACATTAGCTTCAACCTTAAATTCTCTTTTCATTCTATCAACAATTATATCTAAATGTAATTCACCCATACCAGAAATAATAGTTTGTCCAGTTTCATGATTTGTATATGTTCTAAATGTTGGATCTTCTTCGGCAAGTTTACTTAAAGCAATACCCATTTTATCCTGATCGCCTTTTGTTTTTGGTTCAATAGCAACTGAAATAACTGGTTCAGGAAAAATCATTTTTTCTAAAATAAGTTCTCTTTTTTCATCGCATAAAGTATCTCCAGTTGATGTGTCCTTTAAACCAACAGCTGCTGCAATATCGCCTGCACGAACTTCATTTATTTCAGTACGATTATTTGCATGCATTAATAATATACGACCAATTCGTTCTTTTTTGTCTTTAGTTGTATTAAAAATATAACTACCAGATTGTAAAACACCAGAATATACCCTAAAGAAAGTAAGTTTACCAACATAAGGGTCTGTCATAACTTTAAACGCTAATGCTGCAAATGGTTCATCATCAGTAACATGAACATCAATTTCATTACCTTTTAAAGTTGTACCTTTAATAGCAGGAATATCCGTAGGTGAAGGTAAATAATCTAGGACTGCATCCAAAACAAAAGTAATACCTTTATTTTTAAAAGCTGTTCCACAAACAACTGGAAAAAATTTAACACTTAAAGTAGCTTTACGAATAGCTCTCTTCAACATTTCTTCAGTTATTTCTTCTCCTTCAAGATAAGTCATCATTAACTCTTCATCAAAATCAGCAACGGCATTAATTAATTCATCGCGTTTTATTTCAACTTCATCTTTTAAATCTTCTGGAATAGGAATGATATCATATGTTTCATCACTATCTCCATGGAATTTATAAGCTTTTTGGGTCACTAAATCAACAATTCCTTCAAAGAAAGTTTCCGCCCCAATTGGCACTTGAATAGGATGAGCATTAGCACCTAGTCTTTGATGAACTGTGCCAATTGAATAATTAAAGTCTGCACCTGTTTTATCCATTTTATTTATATAAATTATACGTGGAACAAAATAATCTGTTGCTTGATGCCAAACAGTTTCTGTTTGCGGTTCAACACCGGCTTGAGCATCTAGAACTGTTACCGCTCCATCTAATACTCTAAGAGAACGACTAACTTCAACTGTAAAATCTACGTGTCCAGGAGTGTCGATTAAATTAATTCGATATCCTTTCCAAAAAGCTGTAGTTGCAGCGGAAGTAATAGTTATTCCTCTTTCTTTTTCTTGTTCCATCCAGTCCATTTGAGCTGCCCCATCATGGGTTTCTCCAATTTTATGAATTTTTCCAGCATGATATAATATACGTTCTGATACTGTTGTTTTACCAGCATCAATATGAGCCATTATACCAAGGTTTCTAGTGTTTTGTAGTGAGGTTTCTCGAGCCATCTTAATAACACCATTCTACCATTGATAATGAGCAAAGGCTTTATTTGATTCGGCCATTCTATGCATATCATCACGTTTTTTAACTGATCCACCAATGCCATTAGCGGCATCCATAATTTCATTCGCTAAGCGTTCTTCCATTGTTTTCTCTTTTCTTGATCTAGAATACTGAGTAATCCATCTTAAACAAAGAGTCATTTTTCTATCTGCTCTTACCTCCACTGGAACTTGATAATTAGCACCGCCAATGCGTCGTGCTTTTACCTCTAATTGTGGAGTTATATTATTTAGTGCATCATTAAAAACATCTAAAGCAGGACGACCTGTAACCTTTTCGATTCTTTCAAACGCACCATATAGAATTTGTTGTGATACACCTTTTTTACCATCTAGCATTATATTATTAATTAATCTAGTTACAATTGGTGAATTGTATATTGGATCTGGTAAAACTTTTCTTTTTGGGACATGACCTTTACGTGGCATGTTGCTCCTCCTTTCAATTATTTATTATAATTTTATTTATTTTAGTCTTTACTCTTAGGACGTTTTGCACCGTATTTTGATCTAGCTTGCATACGTTTATCAACACCAGTAGCATCTAAAGTACCACGGATTACATGATAACGAACTCCTGGTAAATCCTTAACACGACCACCACGAATCAAAACAACACTATGCTCTTGTAAACGGTGACCAATCCCTGGGATGTAGGCAGTAACTTCTATTCCATTTGATAAACGAACACGACAATACTTACGAATAGCTGAGTTCGGTTTTTTAGGCGTCATCGTTTGCACACGTGTACAAACTCCTCTTTTTTGAGGTGAATCCAAATCAGTATATTGTTTTTTTAAACTATTATATCCAATTCCTAAATGCGGAGATTTAGATTTCCTGATTTTTGATTCACGAGGCTTTCTAACTAATTGATTAATTGTAGGCATATATTTCTCCTTTCATAAAAATGCAGATTTCACACTATCACACACTTCCCGGTGTTTCAATGTTTTATAAAATATAGTATAGGCATGCCTATACATTGTTCAAATCCTCATATATTATACTATAACATCCAATATTTGTCAATGCTTTTTTATTTTATTTTGGCTGTTTTTTTAATATTTATTCATTATTTAATTAATAAAAATATTCAGCCCTATACAATAGGGCTGAATTACATTTAAACCTCAAAATCTGCATCTGAAATAGGCGCAAAATTCTTTTTAATAATATCTTCATCACTAATCTCAACTAATCCAGTACCAGCAGGAATTAAGCCGCCTATGATAATATTTTCCTTCAATCCTTCAAGTGGATCTCTTTTACCACGAATAGCCGCTTCTGTCAAAACTCTAGTTGTTTCCTGGAAGGAAGCTGCTGATAAATAGGAATCTGATTTTAATGAAGCCCTAGTAATGCCTAACAAAATAGGTTTTACTATTGGTCTTCTTATTCCTTTACGATTGCAATCAGCAAAAATACGAACAATTTCGCTTTTTGAAATATGTGAACCAGGTAGTAGACTAGTTCCACCTTCATGCACAATGATTACTTTTTGTAACATTTGTTTAATAATTATTTCAACATGCTTATCACAAATATCAACACTTTGCGAAGAATATACTTTTTCAACTTCTTTTAAAATATACTTTTCAACCTCTTCTGTTGTTGATACGCGTAAAAGTTCTTTTGGATGAATTAATCCACCTGTTAGTGCTTGACCAGCAACTACTGAATCACCTTCTTTAACAGTAGGAGATTTTCCACTATCTGTTAAATATGTTTTTTCCTCATCAGTAAATTTGTTTTTGATTGTTACTTCAAAGCGATTATCTTTTTCAGAATTCACATTCTTAACAATACCATCAATTTCAGAAATAATTGCTTGATATTTTGAAGGACGAGCCTCAAATAATTCTTGAATACGTGGCAAACCTTGAGTGATGTCATCACCACCAGCAACACCACCAGAATGGAATGTTCTCATGGTCAACTGCGTACCAGGCTCACCAATTGATTGGGCAGCAATGATACCTACAACTTCACCCTTTTCAACAATCTCGCCAGTTGATAAATCACTTCCATAACATTTGACGCAAACACCATTAGGTGCATCACATGTAAGCAAAGTTCTAATAAATATTTTTTCAACTCCTGATGCAATAATTTCAAGAGTTTTATCATCATCAATGTATTCATTAGCACCTAAAATTAATTCTTTTTTTACTGGATGATAAATAGGTTTATTTGTAAAACGACCACGAATTCTATCTTCAAGTTTTGCAATAATGCCTCCATCATCACGACGAAGTTCAATCACTTCCATGCCTTTAGTAGTATTACAATCATTCATTGTTACAGTTACTTCTTGACTCACATCAACTAAACGACGAGTTAAGTAGCCCGATTCTGCTGTTTTTAAAGCGGTATCAGTCGATCCTTTTCTCGAACCATGTGATGAAATAAAGAATTCCGACATTGTTAAACCTTCTCTAAAGGAAGAACGAATAGGAATATCCATGCTTTCGCCATTTGGCTTTGCCATTAAACCTCGCATTCCAGATAATTGAACAAAGTTACCAATATTACCACGGGCACCAGAATCACTCATTAGATAAATATGATTATCAATATAATGTTTCGCAACATCTTCTTTAATCTTATTTTCTAAAATTTGTTTTGTTTCTTGCCATACTTTAATAACACAATTTTTTCTATCAGCCTCAGTTAATAAGCCTCTTCTAAATTGCTTTGTATATTCTTCAACTTTCTTTTCTGCTATCTCTAGTTCTTTGTCTTTTGACTCTACAACATTAATATCATATGCTGAAACTGTAATACCTGAATATGTAGAATATTTGAAACCTAAATCCTTCATCTTGTCAAGGGTTCTAGAAGTTTCCGCTAATTTAAAGCGTTTAAATACTTCAGCAATCAATATTCCTAAAAACTTTTTCTTAAATGGATGGGGAACAATTTTATTATCATCTACTGATTTTTTTTCTTTCTTCCTATCCAAAGCGTCACTTTCGCTTATCCAGCTACTTAATTCCTTACGTATATCCACAACTTTTTGAGGAGTTGAGCGTTCTAAAAAGAAACGTTCGTTCACTCCATCAGTAATGTTTTCCAAAGTTGCTTCATTAATATAATGAACTTCATCTGGAAAAATATTATTAAAAATTATTTTACCATATGTTGTAATTAAAAACTTTTTTTGTTGTAAATATGTAAAAGGTTTATTTTTTAAAGCACTTGCCAAAATAACAATCCTTGTATGTAAAGAAATTTGCCCATTTTCATAAGCCAACTCAACTTCATATATATCTTTGAAAACACGCCCATTAGCTGGATGATTATTATCTTCAATTGTTAAATAATAATTTCCTAGAACCATATCTTGAGATGGCGTAACAATTGGCTTACCATCCTTAGGAGCTAAAATGTTTTTTGACGCTAACATTAGCAATCTTGCCTCTGTCTGAGATTCTTCTGATAATGGAACGTGAACAGCCATCTGGTCACCATCAAAGTCAGCATTAAATGGCGGGCATACTAGCGGATGAAGACGAATTGCTTTACCCTCAACCAATTTTGGTTCAAACGCCTGGATACCAAGTCTATGTAATGTTGGAGCACGATTTAGTAATACAGGATGCTCAACTATGATTTTTTCAACTTGTTCTAATGCGTCCGGATGACCTTCTTCAATCATTTCCTTTGCTTTTTTAATACTAACTTTACTTGCACCATTTTCAGCGTTTTCGCCATATTTTTTCAATAATGCATTAATAATAAAAGGTTTAAATAATATCAAAGCCATTTCACGAGGAATACCACATTGATACATTTGCAAATCAGGACCAACAGCGATAACGCTACGGCCTGAATAGTCAACACGCTTTCCAAGTAAGTTTTGACGGAAGCGTCCTTGTTTACCTCTAAGTAAATCAGATAATGATTTTAATGGTCTATTCTTTTCAACTACAACTTTTTTATTACGTTTACCATTATCAATTAAAGCATCAACTGCTTCTTGTAACATACGCTTTTCATTTTTCGTAATCAAAGCCGGAGCATGTTGCTCTTTTTGCTTACGTAAACGATTATTACGATTTAAAATTCGACGATATAAATCATTCAAATCAGTAGTTGCAAACCTTCCACCATCAAGCGGAACCATAGGACGTAAATCCGGAGGTAGCACAGGAATAACATCCATAACCATCCATTCAGGTTTATTATCTGAATTCAAAAACGCTTCACTAACTTCTAATCGTTTTATAATTTTATCTTTACGTTGTTTAGTTGCAACTTTTAATTCTTGACGTAAACTATTAACGATTTGAGCTAAATCTAAATCATGTAATAATTTTTTAATAGCTTCAGCACCAGTTAGTGCACGAAACTTTCCATAACCATAACGTCTTTGATAATCACTGCACTCTTGTTCAGTTAAAATAGTTCCCTTTTTTAATTCTTCAATAGTCCCTGGATCAACAACAATATACGAAGCCAAATAAACAATGTTTTCCACATATTTTGTTTTCATATCTAATAATAAAGATATTTTACTAGGACTATTTTTTAGAAACCATGTGTGAACAACTGGAGCCTCTAATTCAATGTGACCCATACGTTCACGGCGAACTTTACTTTCTGTCAATTCAATTCCACATTTTTCACAAACATCGCCTTTTTCAACCGTTCTTCTTGGTTTACCGCAAGAACATTGATAGTCCTTAGTAGGACCAAAAATAACCTCGCAAAATAAACCGTCTCTTTCCGGTTTCAAAGTACGATAATTTATTGTTTCATGCTTTTTAACTTCACCACGACTCCAACCTCTGATTTCATCAGGAGAAGCTATACCAATTTGCATGTACTCGTATTTTTTCAAAAAAACCACCTCATAATATATTTAACTACATAGAGAGTTACTCTATAATTTATAAGCCATACTTGCTGTTAGAATTTTTCGCCATTTCTTCAACTAAACTCTTATTAGCAACATCTTCTTTTGTTACGTTATCAATTAATTTGACACTCAATCCAAGCCCTTGAAGTTCTTTAACTAAAACTCTAAATGACTCTGGAATTCCCGGTTCCGGAATAGGTTCACCGTCAACAATTGCTTTGTAAACTTTATTACGTCCAATTATATCATCAGACTTGATTGTCAACATTTCACGAAGCAAATAACTGGCACCATATGCCTCTAAAGCCCACACTTCCATTTCACCAAATCTCTGGCCACCATTTTGCGCTTTTCCGCCCATTGGCTGTTGTGTAACTAAAGTATAAGGACCTTCACTACGAGCATGCAATTTGTCATCAACCATGTGAGCCAATTTAATCATATACATGACCCCTACATTAACATTATTATCAAATGCTCTACCTGTACGTCCATCACGCAATAATGCTTTACCATCAACTGCCATTCCTGCCTCAGCCAAAATTTCCGCTAAATCTTCTGATTTAACTCCATCAAATACCGGAGTTGCAATGTGTACACCAAGTTTTTTTGCAGCCATTCCTAAATGGACTTCTAAAACTTGACCAATATTCAAACGACTTGGAATACCTTGTGGATTCAACATAATATCAACTGGCGTACCATCTTCCATATATGGCATGTCTTCAGCTGGTAAAATTTTAGAAATAACGCCCTTATTTCCATGTCGACCAGACATTTTATCACCTTCAGAGATTTTACGTTTCTGAACAATAAATACTCTAACAGCTTCATTTACACCAGGACCCAATTCATCACCATTTTTACGATTAAAATATTCAATACGATGAACAATACCGCCTCCACCGTGTGGTACACGAAGGGAAGTATTTCGAACATCTTTTGAATTATCGGCAAATAAAGCTCTACTCAATCTTTCTTCTGGAGTTGGATCAGTTTGACCTTTTGGAGTCACTTTACCAACTAGAACATCACCCTCACGAACTTCAGCACCTAAGCGAATAATTCCATTTTCATCCAAATTTATTATTGCTTCTTTTTTCTCGTTTTCTAGTTCAGCGGTTATTTCCTCTTTGCCTAATTTTGTATCACGTACTTCCACCTCATATCTTTCAATATGAATAGATGTATATACATCATCTTGAACCAAACGCTCATTCATAATAACAGCATCTTCATAATTATAACCATTCCAAGTCATAAAAGCAATTACGACATTACGCCCCAAAGCCATTTCTCCTTGGTCCATAGAAGCACCATCAGCTAAAACAGCGCCAGCAACAACCGTTTCACCAGTTGCAACAATTGGAATTTGATTAACACAAGTTGAATGATTTGAACGTTCATATTTTGTTAATTTATAGGTTTTTAAAGAACCACCTTTTTCGCGAATGATTATTTTCAAACCATCCACATATTCAACAACACCATCTTTTTCGCATATTATTGCAACACCTGAATCATGAGCGGCTTTTGCTTCAATACCCGTTGCAACAAATGGTGCCTCAGGTTTTAACAATGGTATTGCTTGACGTTGCATATTAGCCCCCATCAGGGCACGATTAGCATCATCATGTTCTAAAAATGGAATACAAGCAGTAGAAACAGCGACAATTTGCTTCGGCGATACGTCTATTAATTGGATTTTCAAAGCCTCAACTTCAATTGTTTCACCTCTATGACGAGCAATAACTTTTTCTTCTGTAATTTCATTTTTCGAGTTTGCTTTTACATTTGCTTGAGCAATAATATATTCTTCTTCTCTATCAGCAGTAAGATATATTCTTTCAGTTGTGACTTTTGGTTTTTGTCCTGGAATTTGTTCAACTTTCAAATATGGAGTTTCAATGAAACCATACTTATCAGCCCTTGAGTAAGTCGCTAAAGAGTTAATCAAACCAATATTTTGGCCTTCCGGAGTCTCAATAGGACATATTCTACCGTAATGTGAAACATGTACGTCACGAACTTCAAATCCTGCACGATCACGTGTTAAACCACCAGCACCTAACGCTGAAATACGACGCTTATGCGTTAATTCAGACAATGGATTAATTTGATCCATGAACTGTGATAATTGTGAACTTCCAAAAAATTCTCTTATTGAGGATGTTAATGTACGAATATTGATTAAATTTTGCGGCACTGTATTTCGAGCATCAGTTGACATAGACATTCTATCACGAACATTTTTTTCCATTTTTGTTAAACCAATTCTAAATTGGTTTTGCAATAATTCGCCAATTAAACGTAATCTTCTATTACCTAAATGATCAATGTCATCTACTCTACCAACTTTTTGATGAAGATTCATATAATAACTAGTTGATGCAAGAATATCCGATAAGGTGATGTGATTGCATGTCTCATTTTGATCGTTACCTACTATACGAACAACTTCATTTGTATCACTTAATCTAACATCAACAACTTCTAAAACAACACTGTTTCCTTCTAGCATCTGTTCGTATTTAAATTCTTGGCTGAAAATATTTTTATAATTTTCTTTCAAGTTGTTTACTGCTTCTTTTGTAATTTCATCATCAACTTTATACAATATTTCACCAGTTTCGATATCAATAATATCTTTAGCAAAAAATGCATCATCAATAACATTTTCTAAACGCGAAAAAATTGAAAGTTTTTTATTAACTTTATAACGGCCAACGTCAGCTAAATCATAACGTCTTGTCTCAAATAAATGAGTTGCTAAATAATTTCTAGCACCTTCTGGAGTTGATTTTTCACCAGGACGCAATTTATCATATAATTGTTCCAATGCATCATCAGCACCAAATGTTTCATCTTTTGAAAAAGTATTATCCAAATACTCACATGTACCAAATAATTCTTTTATTTGTTTATTGGAATTTATACCCATAGCACGTAAAAAAGTTGTCAAAGGAATTTTCTTTGAACGGTCAAGTTTCGCATACCATATATCTCTGCTACCCATCTCATATTCTATCCACGCACCGCGTGTAGGAATAACTTGTCCAGCATATATAGCTTTACCGCTTTTCTTATCTATTTCACTTGAAAAGAAGACACCAGCTGAACGAATAATCTGTGTGACAATTACACGCTCGGCACCATTGATAATAAAGGTTCCCCATGGGGTCATTATTGGATATTCACCTAAGAAAATTTTTTGAGGTTCAGATTTTATTTCTCCTGTTTCTTTATTAACAAGACTCACATCTACTTTCAAAGCACTAGCATAATTAGCATCGTTTCTTTTGGCTTCCTCAATAGTATATTTAGGAGCATCAAATTCATAATCACCAAAATACAACTCTAATTTTTCTGCATGGTCTTTAATTGGAGAAATCTCTTTAAATAAATCTTTAACTCCCTGTGTAGTAAACCATTCAAAAGATTGTGTTTGAACTTCAATTAAATTAGGAAGTTCTACATTTGTTTGTACACGGGAATAATTTCTTCTTTCACGATTTTTTCCGTATACCACCGTTTTAAAACTCAAAATTTCCACCTCACTTGACTATTTAAGTGGATTTTACGTCTTGTAAAGACATAAAACGCATCATACTATTATACCTTTTAATTGTCAAATTGTCAAACTCTTTTTAATTAATTTTTTTATATTAAGTAACATTTAAGAAAACATCATTTTCTTAGTTTATTAATATACTTTTTGAATGTTTAACAAAACAAAAAATGAGAACAATAGCATCATTTTCAAAGACTAAAAGAGTCAAAGAAAATAAGTTTTAACTTATTCTCACCATTTATTTTTTATACTCTTAAATACGTAATATCCATCTTGCTTAACTAATATTTCAACATTTTGATAGACTTCATCCATTTTACGCATAAGCGATTCAGCACCTTGTTTTTTTTGTACTACCACTATTAGTTGGCCAGTATCGTTCAAATGGCTATAACCTTGTTCTATTATTCCATATACAACTGTCTTACCAGCTCTAATAGGTGGATTACTAATAATAACATCATAGTTAGCAACTATATTTTCATATAAGAAACTATAATAACTATTAGCATTAGCTAGTTCATTCATATGAATATTCTTCTTCGCCAAAGAAATGGCACGCTCATTGACATCTGTCATATCCACTTTTGAGGCAGGATACTTTTTCGCTAAACATATTCCCACAACACCAATGCCACAGCCGATATCTAAAATGGATTTTGCTTCTGTTAAATTCGGTAAATTATTCAATAAAATATTTGTTCCATAATCCACTCTGTCTTTTGAAAAAACACCATTATCACTAAAAAATTGCAAGTTGGTATTAGCAAAAGTGTATTTAATTATTTTTGTTTCTGACTTTAAATGATTATCAGTATTATAATAATGTCCCATAATCCCCTCGCTCTATTATTGTATCATATAAAAACAAAAAAACCTAGAAAAATCTAGGTTTAAAAGATTTGTTTAACTATTTTAATTCAACAACTGCGCCTGCTTCTTGTAGCTTAGCTTTGCAACTTTCGCCATCTTCAACAGAAACGCCTTCTTTTACAGCTTTTGGAGCTGCATCAACAATATCTTTAGCTTCTTTTAATCCTAAGCCTGTCAATTCTCTAACAACCTTAATAACTGCAATTTTGTTTGGACCAACTTCCTTAAGCATAACATTTACTGTTGATGGTCCTTCTTCTTCAACTTTTTCTTCTACAGCAACAGCAGTAGGAGCAGCAGCAGTAACGCCAAATTCCTCTTCGATAGCTTTAACAAGTTCATTAAGTTCTAAAACTGTCATTTCCTTTAAAGATGCAATAAATTCACTTACATTAATTTTCATAATACATTCCTCCTATATAATTTTACTTTTGTTCTGATACAGCCTTAACCGCACACGCTAAATTGCGAATAGGCGCTTGCAATACACTTAGCAACATCGATAACATTCCATTCTTATCTGGTAATGTTGCAATAATCTTAACCTCATTAGTTGTCATAACTTTACCATCAATGACACCAGCTTTAATTTTCAACTTATCATTCTTTTTGTTGAAAGTATAGATGACTTTTGATGCACTAGTTGCATCTTTTGAAAAGGCAACTGCACTAGGTCCTTTTAGAACTTCTTCTAAGCCATTATAGCCACATTCTAAAGCTGCACGACGAATAATATTGTTTTTTATTACTTCCAACTCGCATCCCTTTGAATATAGTTCTCTACGCAAGGCCATTGTTTCAGCAACTGTCAATCCAATGCAATCAACAACAACAGACGACCCAGCTTCATTCATTCTTTTAGCGACTTCCTTTACCTGGTTTACTTTCAACTGCAGTGTTTTTTCTTTCATTTTTACACCTCCTAAAATAAAAACTCTTTTTTACTAACTACTACTTTAAGCCGCAAGTAAAAAAGAGATTCGGACAATGCTCTTTTTACCTCGGTGGGATTTTTAAGCTATGCCCCCACTGTCTACGGCAAACAATCTATTTAACTATTTTTTTTGTGTTTTCTTATTAATTATAATGATGTAGGATCAATTTTTACGCCAGGTCCCATTGTTGTCGCAACAGCAATGTTCTTTACGTATACCCCTTTAACAGTCGTTGGTTTTGCTCTCATTAAAACATTATTAACTGCCTTGATGTTATCAATTAATTTTTGTTTATCAAAAGATACTTTACCAACAATTGTTGCAATATTTCCGGCTTTGTCTACGCGATATTCAACCTTACCAGCCTTGATTTCATCAACTGCTTTTTTGATATCCATAGTCACTGTGCCTGTCTTTGCATTAGGCATTAAACCTTTAGGTCCTAAAATTTTACCAAGTTTACCTAACTCACCCATCATATCAGGGGTAGCAACAATAATATCAAAATCAAACCAGCCACCTTTGATTTTATCAAGGTATTCAGCATCGCCAAAATAATCAGCACCTGCTTCTTCAGCTTCTTTGACTTTTGGACCTTTCGTTAAAACGAGAACTTTTCTAGTCTTACCACTACCATGTGGTAAAACAATAGCACCACGTAAATTTTGTTCAGCTTTACGTGAATCTAAGTTTAAACGAAACACGATTTCAACTGTCCCATCAAATTTTGTAATACTTGTTTTTTGAGCTAATTCAACAGCTTCTTCAATAGAATATTTTTTTAATGGATCAACAAGTTTCGCAACTTCTTGATACTTTTTTCCGACTTTTGCCATTTTTTCCTCCTTTGTGGTCTAACGGATTTTCCTCCCACTGCTTAAACAATATTGTTTAAACATTTTAATAAATCGTTAGTCTTAAATTAATCTTCAATAACGATTCCCATATTTTTAGCAGTACCCTCAACAATCTTCATACCTGCTTCAACTGTATAAGCATTTAAATCAGGTAATTTAGTTGCCGCAATTTCACGAATTTTATCTCTTTTGATAGTCGCAACTTTATTTTTCTTAGAATTTGCCGAGCCACTTTTTAATCCAGCCGCTTTTTTAAGCATATCTGCTGCTGGTGGAGTTTTTGTTATAAAAGTAAATGTACGATCATCATATACAGTAATAACTACTGGCACAACTGAACCCGCCAACTCCCTTGTTGCTTCATTGAATTGAAGTACAAATTGTTGTCCGTTAACACCAGCCTGTCCTAATGCTGGTCCAACTGGCGGAGCCATAGTAGCTTTTGCTGCTGGGATTTGCAATTTAATTACTTTTGTTATTTTTTTTGCAGCCACGAGAAACACCTCCTCTTTTACTCGTGCGTGGTCATACGAGTATAAACTCTTCCACTTTAAAAATAGTATGCAAGATTATTGCACGCTATCATATTATACTATATTTCATATATTAAGTCAACAGTTTTTATTTTACTTTTCACTAAGTAAAATAAAAAGGACTCACCAAATGCAATTCACAGAAACGCTTTATTGGGCAAGTCCGATATTTATAAGTTAGTCTTTTTTAACTTCATCAAAATCCAGCTCTGCTGGGGTAGATCTCCCAAAAAAGTCAACAAGCACTTTAACGGTTTTTCTTTCCATATCGATATTATCAATCGTTCCATATTGCCCAGCAAATGCACCAGCAATAATTTTGACTTTCTCGCCAACCGCACATTCAAATTGAGCTTGATTTGTAACTCCGCACATTTTCAAAATCGGAAGAATTTCCTCTTCCATTAACGGAACTGGCTTAGCGCCACCACCAGATGACCCTAAGAATCCTGTAACCATCGGTGTATTTCTCACAATAAACCAAGTCTCATCAGTAACTATCATATCCACAAATACATAGCCAGGAAATGGTTTTGTTATTACTTCTTTTAATTCTCCATTTTTTTTCTTTTCATAACTCTTCTCTTCAGGAACTAAAACGCTAAAAATATAGTCTTGCATATTCATTGATTCAATTCGACGATCCAAATTTTTCTTTGCTGCGCTTTCCATTCCAGAATATGTTTGAATTATAAACCATGCTCTCTCATCCATTATTATATTATCATCCTTCTATATGCACATTTTATATTTTAACGAACCAATCTAAAAGTGCAGTAAGCCCAGCATCTAACAAAAAGAAAAACAATACAAAGACAACCACAAAAATAAATGTGCTCAAAGAGTTTTCAACCATTTGCTTTTGTGTCGGCCAAGTCACTCTTTTAATTTCATAAATTGATGGCTTGTAATATGGCCATATTGACAAAGCTAATGAAAATGTACCTAAAATAATTAATATCCATGCAAATGCATCCGGAAAGTCAGAAATCAAGAATACTCCTGGTTTAATTGATATTCCTGAAGCCCCACTTGTTGTAACCCCAATATGCATTAGAATGCCTAACACTAATGATATTATTGCTAATAATAGCAATATTAAGCCTTCATATTTATAGTCTCTGGCAAAAGCCTCGGCTAAACGATTTTTCTTTTCTTTTTTTTGTTCTGACATGCTGTCCCCCTTTATTTCGTTTCTTTGTGAACTGTATGCTTATTGCATCGTTTACAAAATTTTTTAATAATCATACGATCAGGATTATTTAATTTATTACGATTAACTGTGTAGTTGCGGGATAAACATTCTTCACATACCAAAATTACTTTAATCCTCACACTATCACCTATACACCATATTATTTTACCAAATTTTTAAATATTTGTCAATAAATTTATTTAAGTATATCTTTTGCTTTACTTCGAATACGATTTAAACAATTATAAATTCTTTTGACATCGCATCCTAATGTTTTTGCAATATCTCTTGGACTATATTTTTTCATAGTTAATTCCAATACTTCTTTTTCAAAAACACTATAATAATGGTTGTTCTCACCATTATATTCAAATGAATTTTTATCAGACACTATTCCTACTTCTGCAACTAAAGATACGTCATAAAAATAACTTTTCTCTTTCATTAATATTTGAATATAACGTCTTTGTAAAATTAAATCGAAATATTTATTAAAACTTTTACCGTTATCGGGATTAAATGTAATAATTGCTTTATGCAAATATAGTAACCCCTCTTGTAAAAAATCATCTCTATAACGTTCTTGAATTTTAAATTTTCTAATCCTCGACAAAATCAAATTAGTATATTTCTTATATAATATTTCCTGGGCTTCAATTTCCGATTCACTCATCAAATATAACAATTCAAAATCGTTATACTGAATCATATTATTCTCCTATTTTCGATATTTTATAATTTCATAAATTAATATGCTGCATGAAACAGAAGCATTTAACGAATTAATATGACCATGCATTGGAATTTCAACAACAAAATCACAATTTTCCAATACTAAACGCGATACTCCGTTGCCTTCAGATCCAACAACTAGACAAATGGGCATATCATATTTCATTTGATCATACATAATGCTTTCACTATTGGCCTCAGCTCCAACAATCCAATAACCTTTTTGTTTTAAAATTTTAATTGTATTATTTAAATTAACTACTTCACAAACCTTCACATATTCAATAGCACCAGTTGAAACTTTTGCAACGGTATTATTTAAATGAATCGACCTGTTTTTTCCGATGATAACCCCATCCACACCTGCAGCATCACACGTTCTTAAAATAGCCCCCAAATTATGAGGATCTTCCAATCCATCTAGCATTACTAATAATGGCAGTTTATTAGCAATTCCATCTAATAATTCATTTAAAGCAACGTAACTATATCCATCTATTTCCGCAACTATGCCTTGATGCATCCCTTTAACCAATTTATCTAGTTGAAAGTTTTCCACTATTTGATAATCAATTTGTTGTGTTTTAGCATCATTAATAAAGTCCTGATTTGTTTTAGCAATAAATAATTTATTTATTTTGCGATTTGCTTTTATTGCTTCACGTACTGTATTCTTACCGTATATATATTCGCTCATACATTATCACCAATCATTCTCTATTATCTCAATTGCTAAATTGATTATTTTTTCAAGACGTTCTTCCTTTTTCAACAAATACAAATAACCAATAACCGCTTCAAATCCCGAGGCATTAATATATTCCATTGTTTTTTGCTTATAATTGTAGTTGCGACCACGCTTAAATATATTCTTTTCTTCATCATTCATATGAGAAGCTAATGCCAAAGAAATTTTATATTGATTATCGCGACTAACATATTTAACCGTTTCTTTATGCAAATCACTAGGTTTTGTGAATCCTTTCATCAAAACATAATTGCGAATATACAATTCATAATAAGCATCTCCAATATAGGCCAAATCTGCCCCAGTCAACATATTAATATCTATCAAAATATTATTCCTTTATTAGCAATTTCTTTACGATAAACATCAGCCAAAGCAAAATCACTATTTGCACGAGCAGTCTTCCAATTATTGATTAATTGTAAATCATTCTCACTTAGTGGCAATACTTCTTTGTCAATTCCTAGTACCCATAGCATTTCCTTAAATAGCTTAATTAATTCCATGGCATAAGTCACATCTATATTTTTTTGACGAACTGTATTATTAGCTAATTTTACTACTTTCATAATTTGCGTAATGGCATTAGGAGTATTCAAGTCATCTCCAAGAGCATTAATAAAATCATTTTTAACTTTTATTAATTCATCATTTTTAACTTCAACATTATTTTCTGTAATCCCTGAATCAATTTGCAATTTTCTGGTTAATGATAAAAAAGCCCCAAAAATCTTATCATAATCAGAAATGCTTTGTGTAACTAATTCATCGCGAAAATTGAACAATTTGCGGTATGGAACATTTAAAATCAACAGACGATAAGCTCCATATCCAATTTCTCTTACAAGTTCTTTTGCCATTATAACATTGCCTAGCGATTTACTCATTTTTTCACCGTCCAAGTCAATGCGACCACTATGTATCCAAAAGTTTGCAATTTTATGTTTATAGGCGACCGTCGCTTGAGCAATTTCGTTTTCATGATGAGGAAATTGGATATCTATTCCACCACCATGAATATCAATTTTGCTTTTAAAAATATTATCAATCATAACGACACATTCAGTGTGCCATCCTGGTCTACCACAACTCCACGGTGAATCCCACTTCTTTCCCTCATGCGTTTCTTTCCATAAATTAAAATCGAAAGGATTGATTTTCTTATCATTTTCTTCAATGCGAGAACCCACCAATAAATTTTCTATTACTTGGCCGCTCAAACTGCCATAATCGTCTGCTTTGGTAACATCAAAATAAACATCGCCATCAACAACATAAGCTCCACCTTTATCAATCAATAATTTAACAAAGTCAATTATTTCATTCATATTTTCCGTCACTTTTGGATTTTTATAGTGTGGCAGGCAATTTAGTTCATAATAAGTTTCTAAAATAGATTTAATATATCGTTCAGATATAACCTCTTCATCAACACCCTCATCATTGGCTTTTTTTATAATTTTATCGTCAATATCTGTGAAGTTGGAAACAAATTTTACATTATATCCAATATATTGAAAAAAGCGTGCCATAGTATCAAAACAAATAACTGGCCTGGAATTGCCAATATGCATATCATTATATACTGTCGAACCACAAACGTACATTTTTACTTCGTTTTCATTTAATGGTTTAAATTCTTCAAGTTGTTTTGTTAAGGAATTATAAAATTTTATCATAATTTCGTCCTCTTTTCTTATGATATTATATCATAAAACATTTAAAAAAACTACTCATAAAGTAGTTTTTTTAATCCTTATTTTGTTTTCGGGAAACTCATAACAATAATCATTCCTTTTGGAGTGTTATGCTCAACATATATTCTTCCCTTTTGAACATTCACTAAAGTTTTAGCTATGGATAAGCCAAGACCATTACCTCCAGTATCACGACTACGTGTTTTATCTTCACGATAAAATCTTTCAAAAATTTGATTTTTAGTTTTTTCGCTAATACCAATTCCTGTATCAATTACTTTTATAGTTGCTTCACCATTTTCGGATGTTACACTAACAAAAATGCTATCACCTTCATTGGTATATTTCAAAGAATTGTCTAATATAATTATCATAATTTGTCTGATTTTATCAGGATCAACCCTTGCTTCTACATCTTCTCCATCATAAGATAGAAAACGATTTTCAAGTTCGGCTATTTCAATAAAAGGTTCTGTGAATTCTTTTATCAATTCATTTAAATTAACAATTTCTAGGTTTAGTAGTATTTGCTCTTTATCACTACGTGCGAGTTCTAATAAATCTGTAGTCAGTTTTGTAAGGCGAGATATTTCTTTCAAAGATATTGCTAAATCCTCTGAAACATCATAAATGGTCATATCCGGTTCCGCTAAAATATTTTCGAGTTTACTTTGTACAATCGCTAATGGAGTCCTAAGTTCATGTGAAGCGTCACTGACAAAAGTCAATTGTTTATGAACGAATTCGCCTAGTGGTTTAACTGAGCGACGCATTAAACTGTAACTGGCCATAATACCAAAAATCAAAATGGAAATAACACACATAAAATATGTAGTCATTAATTCTCTTTGAGAACTAATTTCACCATCAACATTCATATAAACTTTAGCATATATGATAACTTTACTTTCTCCATCTATAGTATACTCTGCATATGTCGTCTTAGTTGCATACGTTAAATAAGTATGTCCAGAAATATCTTCTCGAATAAATGTATTAAATTTTTCACTTTTAATTTTAGAAAGCTTTGTAATGGCATCACTTTCCAAAACACCCGCAATAACTAATTTATTAGGATTCAAGTTAGGAACATAAATACCACCAACTATCGGTGTTTCCCCCATATAATAAGCAACAGTCATACGAGCGTCTGGTGATTTCTTTAAATCCCCCTCCGTATGTTTGGAACTTCCGATGCTTCCAATATATTCTAACATTACTTCACGAGCTGAATAAAAGGATCGTACGCTGATAGTAACAAAAGCAACAATCCCCATCATAACAAAGACCGCAAAAAAAGACAATAAATTAAAAACTAATTGACCAGTACGATATTTACCGATTCTTTGATTAACTCTTTTTGCTTTTCTATCACTATTCTTTTTCACTCCACATATAACCTACATTTCTTAATGTTTTTAAATATCCCTGATATTCATATTTTTTCAGCATCTTACGCAAATTACTAACATACACTTCAACAACACTCCAAATCGTATCACTTTCAAATCCCCAAATACGATTAAATAGTTGTTCTTTAGTAATAATTATTTCCTTATTACGTACTAAATATTCCAAAATATCATAAGATTTACCACTAATTTCCAGCATTTCATCATTAATGGTAACTTTCTTTTGGCTAATATCAAACTTCATTTCTTTAAAAATAACTTGAAATCCTTCGAAATTATTATTATATCTTCTCAAAAGGGCTCCTACACGAGCAATTAATTCATCCCGATAAAACGGTTTTGTCATATAATCATCAGCACCAAGTTTCAAACCACGCACCTTATCACCAATGCCATCTTTTGCTGTCAACATAATAACCGGACAAGTTCCTACCGAACGTATTTTTTTCAAAACTGTAAATCCATCAACCCCAGGTAACATTATATCTAATATAATTAAATCATAAATATTTTGTTCACATGCATACAATGCATCACTACCATCATAAATTGATGTCGTATCAGCAATACTTTTTAGCATCTCACAAATGGCCCTATTTAAATGTTTATCATCTTCTACTATTAATATTTTCATGTCATCACCTTTTTCGATTTATTTATGTTAATTATAAATTATGTCTCTTAAATTAATCTTAATGATTTAAAGTAAATTCAGATTTTATGTATTATGTTAAGAAAATTAAAAAACCAAAGAATCAAATCATAAAACAATTTTGTAGTTTTATGATCAAGGACTTTGGTTTTAATATTATTTTTGCATATATTCTCAAAAAGAAAATTAACGTTTTGAGAATTGAGGAGCACGACGTGCGCCTTTTAAACCATACTTCTTACGTTCCTTAGCACGCGGATCACGAGTGACTAAGCCAGCTTTTTTCAATACGCCACGATATGCAGGATTAACCTCCATCAAAGCACGAGTAATGCCATGTCTTATTGCTCCAGCCTGACCACTAATTCCACCACCACTAACATTTACCAATACATCATAACTAGTTTCAGTACCCGTCAAAGTAAGTGGTTGTAAAACGTCAAGTCTTACCGCACCACTTGGAACATAATCAGTAAAAGTGCGATCGTTAATTGTGATTTTACCTTTACCTGGAATTAAACGAACTCTAGCAACAGAACTTTTACGACGTCCTGTACCATAATATTGAACTTGTGCCATTTAATTCACCTACCCTCTCAATATGTATACTTCCGGTTTCTGAGCTTGTTGTTTGTGCTCAGGACCACAATAAACAAAAAGTTTGCGATAAGTATCACTACCTAATGTGTTTTTTGGAAGCATTCCTCTAATTGCTGACTCAACAATTTTTTGTGGTTGAGTTTCTAACATTTTCTTAGCTGTTCTTGTTCTTAATCCACTATTATAACCTGTATGATGAATATACAATTTATCATTAAGTTTATTTCCAGTTAAAGCAACTTTCTCAGCATTTATTATTATTACATAATCGCCGCAGTCCATATTCGGAGTAAATGTCGGTTTGTTTTTGCCTCTTAAAATTGAAGCAACTTCAGTTGCTAATCTTCCTAGCACAACATTTTCAGCGTCAATTACATACCATTTGCGGACTATATCTTTCGCAGATGGCATATATGATTTATTCATTTGGTTTCCTCCTATAAATTTTAATTGATTTATGATAAATGTTGTGGAGACATTTATTTATAAAAGGGCTCTATTTTATGTGGGTTAATAAAACGTACCTCATATATATTACATTAATTTTGAAAAAATGTCAAGGTTTTTTATAAATATTTATTAACTAATAACATTTTTATTATAAAATCCGGTGACCCCTTTAACAGCATAATAACTAATAAAAGCTGTTGGATCAATTTTATAAATAAGTCGTTTATAATCTTCTACTTCATACGTTAAAACAATCGCCTCAATTACCCATTTTTGTTCATTAGAATAACCGCCAACTGCTTGAAAAATTGTCATACCATGATTAAAGTTTGCCAGCAGTTCTGCCTTTAATTCATCTTTACGATTTGTAACTATATTAATTTTTTGATATTTATATATCGTATGTATTTTATCAAGAGTAATAATATTAGCTCCCAAACGAATAATAGTATAGACCGCTACCGCAATATCTTTTCCGATTATAGCCCCAGCAACAATGATAATTATGTCAACTGTTCCAGAAATCGCCACAAATGGAATTCCGAGTTTTAGCGAGGCACGTTGTGAAACAATATCCATACCGCCAGTTGAAGCACCAGCACGCAAACATATTCCACAGCCAACCCCTGTTAAAAATCCACCCAAAACCGCCAATACTAACGTGTTTTCCTGAATTGAGGCAAAAGGATTAAAACCTAAATCGATATGTATCCAATCAAAAAGTAATAAAACCAGCATTTGCAAACCAACAGAAAGCAAACTTAAAATAGCAAATCTTTTACTGACACTTTTCCAACCAAGTATAAATAATGGTATATTAAAAAGTCCAATAAACAATGATTTTAAAGCTGGATTATTAAAAATTGTTGCTAATATTTGTGATACGCCTGTTACTCCACCAGCATAAAATCCTCCAAACTCTAAAATAAATTCAATTGAAAAACAATAAATCAATGTTCCAATTAACATTCCAACAATTGCTGTAAGCTTACGATTTGAAAAAATACCTTTTATTTTATGATAGATTGCTCCCATATTATCCCTTTTTTATTTTTATATTTTACATAAATATTATATATTTAAACTTCATATTTTTTTAGTTCTTCATTTATATCTAATCTTTTAAACAAAATTAACGCTTTTTCAACTACATTAGCAGTTGAAGTTATGCCGTATTTTAAAGTAGCATATTTGCGATTAATATTCTCAACTCCACATTCATCCAAGACAGTTACACTAGCCTCAGTCATCACTGGACTTGCAAGAATAGCAACAATTCGTAGTATTTCATATAAGTGATACATGACACTCATTAATGCATCTTTTTTTTCTTCGTCTTTTGCTAACACCCAAGGAGATGTTTCGTCTATATATTTATTGGCACGACTTATCAAACTCCATATTTCAGATAAAGCGTTTTGAAATTGTAGTTTTTCATAGCACTCACAAGATTTATGAATAACTGATGCAATCATCATTTCAATATCTTCATCAAAAGGAAAATAATGCTTTTTAGGTTTTTCTACTTTTCCACCAAAATATTTATTTATCATGGAGATAGTTCTACTAACTAAATTGCCAAAGTCATTTGCTAAATCAACATTATATCTTTCAATAAATCTATCCCATGTAAATAAACCATCATTACCAATTGGCATTTCTTTTATTAAATAATAGCGTAAACTATCTAATCCATAAAAATCAGTAACATCTTGTGGATAAACTATATTACCTCTTGATTTACTCATCTTGCCATCTTTCATAACAATCCAACCATGGGCATGTAACTTATAATTCACAGGTACATCAAGTGCCATTAAAATAATCGGCCAATAAATAGCATGAAAGCGCAAAATATCTTTACCAACAACATGAATAACTTCATTGCCATTAACCCAATATTTTTGATATAAAGAATCATCATCACTTTTATATCCCAAGGCTGTAATATAATTAGATAGTGCATCCACCCAAACATAAATGACGTGCCTTGGATTACTAAGAACCGGTATTCCCCATTTAAAGGCTGTTCTACTAACACACAAATCTTCTAGGCCTTGTTCAATAAAAGATATCACTTCATTTTTTCGAGATTCTGGCTGTATAAAATAGGGGTTATCTTTAATAAAATTCAATAAACGATTTTGATATTTAGTTAATCTCAAAAAATAACTTTCTTCTTTTAATTTAGTTAATGGCCTTCCACAATCTGGACATATTCCCTCAGTTTGAATTTGTGTTTTCGTAAAAAAGGCTTCACACGGAACACAATATTCACCTTCATAGTGACTTAAGTAAATATCATCTTGTTTAAGCAATTGTTCAAACATTTTTTGAACAACCTTTATATGACGTTCTTCACTAGTACAAATAAAATCATCATTTGTTATTTTTAATTTTTTCCAAAGTTCAGAAGTGCTTCTTCCAACTTCATCAACGAACTCTTTGGGAGTTTTATTACTTGCGCTAGCAGCATTTTCAATTTTTTGACCATGCTCGTCCATACCTGTAAGAAAATAAACATCATCGCCTTTTAATCGATAATATCGACTGAAAACATCACAAAAAATTGTTGAATATGAGTTTCCGATATGCGCATTACCGCTAGCATAATAAATAGGTGTTGTAATATAATGTGTTTTTGCCATTACCATAACTCCTTGAAGGCTTTATACTTTTCATTAACTTGATCCCTTTTAGACGCTAGAGCTTCTTTAATTGGGATAGCTATAAGTTCACTATTAATCTCACAAATACAACAGCCACCTTTGTCTTCAAGTAAGGCCTGAACCGCCTTAACCCCCATAGTTGATGCTAAAACACGATCTCTTGGAGTAGGACATCCTCCTCTTTGAATATGGCCTAAAACAGTAGCACGAGCATTAAACGGCGTTTTATCAGTTATAACTTTTGCCATTTCATTTATGTCAGTAACCTTTTCGGCTAAAATAATGATTGCATGACGTTTTGTTTTTGCAGCTTCGCAAATTGCATCTATTACCTCTTGTTCATTGTATCCAGTTTCTTTACAAATGACAACCTCAGCTCCAACTGCAATACCCGCCCAAATCGCCAAAGCACCACAGTTACGCCCCATAACTTCAATTATAGAACAACGGCGATGACTACTAGAAGTATCACGAAGTTTATCCACCGCGTCAACAATAGTCGTTAACGCTGTATCAAATCCAATTGTAAAATCAGTTCCATTAATATCATTATCAATTGTTCCAGGAATTCCAACACATTGAACTCCCATTTCAACTAAATCTAAGGCTCCTCGATAAGTTCCATCCCCACCGATACAAACCAATGCATCAATACCATATTCATGTAAATTTTCAATGGCAACTTCCCTAATCTCTTGATGTTTAAATTCAGGTAATCGTTCAGTCCCTAAAAAGGTTCCTCCCCTGTTGATTTTTTCAGATACCGATTTACGATATAAGCGTTCAATCTTACCTTCATACATTCCCCTATAACCATCCATAATACCATATACTTCAAGATTATTGGTAATACCAGCGCGTACTACCGCCCTAATAGCGGCATTCATCCCTGGAGCATCACCTCCGGAAGTTAACACACCAATTTTTCTAATCATACTATCCACCTCTTCTATGTGAATTCTTTCGTATTATATTATACCATTTTTAATCAAGATTGTAAATAGTATTTAGTATTGCTTGTATAGTTCCATCGCGTCTTTCCACTTTGCAATTGGAACTATAAACTCGTCCTGCTATAAGCGATGTTGTTAATGTTTTAAATGTCTTAGGAAAAATAACCCCGCCAATTTCACCACTATCATCATATATATCAAGAAAAGCCATACGTTCATTATTTTTAGTTGTGATTTCGCGAACACTTCGTACAACAAACAATATCATTATATTATTTTGTTCAGTTAATTCATTTATATTTATGGTTTTTTCTTGCTGACGGTAATTTTGATATTTTATAAACATGCTATATTTAATATTAAATCCAATTGCTTCTTTTTCTAGTGCACTTATTTCTTCAAAAGTATATTCATCCCCGGAAACGTCATACTTAACAAGTTTGTCACCCAAAGTAAAACGATAAACCGACATTTGTTCTAAATTATCATATGCTTCTATCATACCTCTGCGAGAAAGGTTAAAACAATCTAACGCTCCACTATGTATAAGACTCATAACTTGTCTTTTGTTCAATAATTCATGGGTGCGAAAAACAAAATCTTCATAGTTAACAAATAAGCCCTGATTTCTAACTTGTAAAATGTTTTTAGCAATAACATCACCAACATTAGCAATTCCAGTCAAAGGAAAATATATACCGTTATCATCATATACAAACTGTGTATCACTAATATTAATATTAGGAACTAAAATAGAGACTTTATTATTTTTACATTCATTAAAGTATTTAATTATAGAATTGACATCACCTATGCTATTGCTTAATAAAGCCGTCATAAAAATTATGTAATAATGGGTTTTTAAATAGGCCATCCAATACGCAACCATCCCATATGCCACGGCATGGTTTTTATTAAATCCATAATTGGCAAATTTTTCAATATAATCATAAACTTCATTGGCTAATTGCTCATTATAACCTTTATTCTTAGAACTATTAACAAACTTATAGCGTTCTTCTTCTAAAATATTGGCTTTCTTTTTTGAAACTGCTCTTCTTAAAACATCCGCACTTCCTAAACTATATCCTGCAAACTTTTGCGCAATCAACAATATTTGTTCTTGATACACAATAATTCCATAAGTAGGATTTAAAATATCTTTTAAATCAGGATGTATTATTTTATATGTCATTCCTCTTTTTCGCTTAATAAACTCTGGAATCATCTCCATTGGTCCAGGGCGATACAATGAAGTTGCATTGACAATATCCATAAACTCTGAACATTTCATATCAATCAATAATTTTCTGACACCATCCGATTCTAATTGAAATATTCCTAAAGTATTTCCCTTGGCAATAGCCTCATATGTTTTCTTATCATTTAAAGGTATTTCTCTAATATTCAATTGTTCTTTGGTTTTCAAGAAAATGGCATGCAGAACATTTTTTATAATAGTTAGATTTCTAATACCTAAAACATCCATTTTCACAAGCCCAAGTGACTCTAGATCACCAGCATCATATTGTGTTTGATATAAACCATTAATGCCAGATTGTAGTGGCGTATAAGACGTTAGCTCCTTATCAGCCATTACAATACCCGCCGCGTGTGTTGAGCAATTCCGAGGCATCCCTTCAATTTTTAAAGAAACCGATAGTAATCTATTTATTTCTTCATCATTAACAAAAAGTTGATTTAATTCGTTTGATCCATTGATAATAACTTTCAGCGAACTAACCTGTGGTCCATAACTTGGGGGAATATGTTTTAATACGGCCTTTAATTTCAATTCCGATAACCCCATAACTCTTGCTACATCACGCACAGCAAGCCTTGCCTTCATAGTACCAAAAGTCGTAATATGGGCAACTCTTGTTTTTCCAAAACGATCCCCCAAATATTTAATTACTTCATCACGACGGTCATCCGGAAAATCAACATCAATATCTGGCATACTTATTCGTTCAACATTTAAAAAACGTTCAAATAATAATTGATGTTCAATCGGATCAATATCTGTAATCCCAATCGCATAACAGACTAATGATGCTCCTGAACTACCTCTTCCAGGTCCTACAAAAATGTCATTTGTTTTAGCGAAACGAACATAATCATAAACTACTAAAAAATAATCTGTAAAACCCATTTTTTCAATAACTTCAAGTTCATATAATAAACGTTGTCTATAGACATCAACATTAAACTCCTGATTTAATTGGCTTTTTTTATTCAAACGTTTATTTAATCCGATTTTACATAAATCACTTAAATATTCATGACTATTAGTAATATTATAACTTGGCAGATGATAGACATTAAATTCAATTTCAACTTGACATTTATTAGCAATCGCTAGTGTATTATCTAATAAATCAGGATGATTTTGAAACAATAATTGCCCCTCAAGCGATGTCAATAATGAACAATTTAATTCCTTTTCAGTCGGAACATAATCCTTACCACTTCCTAATGCTTTCAAAACTTGATAAGCTTCAATATCATGGTCATTAAAATATAGGCTACAATTAATTGCTACTGGTAATATCTCGTTTAATTTGCAAAATTCCAAAAGTTCATCAGCATATTTGTTTGCTCTATTTGTTTGAAAATCAAAACCAAAATATATATCACGAAAAACTTTTTTATAATTATCTAATAGATTTTTGGATTTATCAAAAGCATTATTTAAATAATATTGAACTATTTCATTTTCATCACTAGGGATAATAGCAATAACTCCATAACTATATGGAATTATTGCATCAATTGTTAACCCCTCTTCATTCACAGAGGCTTCTGTTGAAAGTGACATCAGGTTATGATAGCCTATTTTATTCATAGCATATAATAATATATAATTATTATATTGCTTATTGTATATTTTCAATTTCAAACCAATAATTGGTTTAATTCGATGACTAAGACACTCACGATAAAACTTCAGCGTCCCATACATCGATGTATCTGTAATAGCACAAGCACTATATTCATAATCCGATAATTTCTTGCCCAAGTTATCTATTCTAATCATAGATGATAGAAGTGAATATTCTGTTTGCATATATAGATTGATAAATTTTCTTATTTTATTCATTAACGTCACCTAATAATAGTATATCACACATTCGTGTTTTTGAAAATAAAAACATTCCCTAATAATATATACAAATGGAATCAATCTATTGATAAAAGGTATATTAATAGATTGATTCCATTTTAAAAACTAATATTACGAAATGATTACTTAATCTTTCTTTTGAATCCTAATCTAAACTCTTTTTTATAAATAAATAAACCGCTAATAATAGTTATAACCATAACGCCAATACCAATCAATAGGCTAGCTATATATGTTGTTTTTTGAAAAGCATATATTTCTTTATTTTGAACAAACATTCGCTCTAAACCACTTGTTTTCAATATTTTCAAAGTGAAATTAGTTGTTGTATTTTCCCGCATATGCATTATTATTTCACCAATATTTATTACATCAAAATGCCCAATAAACTGCATATTTAAAAGAGTTTTTATACCTAACTGCTTACTTCCATTGTCGAAAACTAAACATACATAAACTAATGGGTTCTCAAGGCTTTTATTAAGTGTCAAAACGATTTTTTGTGATTTCAATGATAAACAGTATTCTTGTTCACTATTCCCAATGATTTTAATTTTTACATATCGAAGCATATTTAATGAATCCTGGACTTCTCCTTTATAATTAATCACTTTAGTATTATCACTAATATAACTAGTTATTGACAAATCATTTTCTAATATTTTAATTTTTAATTGTTTATCTATAGAAATATAATACATTTCTCCATCTAATGAGTATTCAATCATTTTTACATCATAATAATATAAACCCGAATTTTTTTCAGAAAAACACAAATTAATTTGTCGATCAACATAAGTATAAGGCCAATCTTCATCATTCACTACTACTCTTTCAATAGATACATTATTTTGATTGAGTGTAAACGAGAAGAATAATTCTTCATTCTGAGACAATTCATAGTCCCAATTTTTATTATCATTTTCGTAAAAATTTATTTGCTCATATTCTACAAAAAAATTAATGATGCGGCAATTACTATTTTGATCGTACAGCTTCAATGTATAATTACCAGGAGCGGTAATTTGATGATTATTATAGATGAGAATATCATTTAAGTATCCACGGCCAGAAAACAATAAACAATAACCAACACTATAAATGTTACCATCTGTCACATTTGCCCTTTCTAATACCTTTACTGTACCCTCTATTTCAAAAGCACCATAATCATATAATACTTGATAATCACCATTAACTAGCGGATCAAAAACATTAAGATATATTTTATTCAATAATTTATATTGGAAGTTCCATCCATTTATTACTTCATTCATTTCTACAACATCATCATAAACAACTTGTTCTTTAAAACTATCATAATCATAAATAATCAGTTTATGAATTTGATCTTGACCAATCAAATAAAAGACATCATTATAATATAAAGCTCGGTTGATGTTTTGAGATAATAAATATTCATTTAAAAGTTTCATATTAGAAAGGTCGTAAATTTTCAGTTTATCTTGACTTAAAATCAGGAGGCAATTATTCTTACTCACACTCGCAAAAATGCATGTAGAGGGTAATTTCAGGCTTATGATGGTATTTAAATCATTATTTAATTGATGAATTTGATTTTTTGTAATTAAAACATTCTTATTATTTATATTAAAAAAATCAACAATCTCCTCATCTGTGACTACATAATCTAATAAACTCATTGTATGATTATAAGTTGCTAAAATATAGCCAAAATCCTCCCCACCACCATTACCAAAATCATATCCCGATAAAGTCTCTTTATAACCAACTACATATATAAACTCATTTGAAACAGTAATTTTATAAAAAAATTCATCCAATACTCCTCCTGTTATTCTAACATTTTTAATAGAAAAATTGCTATCAAAACTAAAAAGAACATTATTCATTCCTAACAAATAGTTTTTACCATCATGAGCATTATAAAAAAACGAATTAGTATAACTATTAACTCCACCAACTAAATAATACATATCATCATATAATGCTACATCAAAATCACCTACAATTTTGTTATCAAAAATTATTTTTGTTTGTCTTGAACCATTTAAACTATAACTTCGAATGACAACATCAGATGTGAATGTATTCCAACTAAATATAACAAAACGATTACTTTCTAAAAAATATTTAGAAACTATCATTGTGTTTTCTTCTTCTAACAATATATCATTATAATATAAATAACGCATAGAATGAATTTCTTTAATCTCAAATTCACCAAATGTAAATACTAATTCCTCAACGCTTTCATCAATAATCTTAAAATCATGAAAAAAAGACATAAAAAAACTTAGAAAAATTGTTAATATCGACATTTCTTCCTCCTAATAACTACAACAATTATAAGTGAAATTATAAGCATACTCAAAACAATAATAACAGAACCGCCCTTTGCTTTTTGATTTTTTATATCAATGTCAATGTTATCAGGAATATTTGTTTTTGCATTATAGCTCTCTTCTGTTTTTTCAAGCATGGGATAATTATTTGTTTTATATTTGCATTTGATAAGCAAATCATCTACATGAAATTGAATAATTGTTTCTTCATCACCTAGCCCTCTTAATCGCAAATTATAAGTCCCCTTAGCCATAACTGCATATCCATCATAAATTAGTGAATCACCCAAATATCCATCGCTGTTGAACTCTAGCTTTACACCTAATTGATAAGTTTGATTTTGTTTGATATTTGTAATTGAAA
Organism: Bacilli bacterium; assembly: GCA_031553555.1. Classification (GTDB taxonomy): domain Bacteria; phylum Bacillota_I; class Bacilli_A; order ML615J-28; family CAG-698; genus CAKOMG01. The sequence continues at coordinate 57,534 of JAVBLL010000002.1, read as the reverse complement.
AAACATTTATGTTTTCTTTTAAAATAAGCATTTTATTATTTGATAAATAATAGATTGCTAAAGTCTCTTGATAACCATATCTTTGATAATCTAGTTCATTATTATAGAATGCTTCAATTACTTGACCATTATAATTAACTATGTAAATGAGTTTTTTAAACTTATCATTAATAGAATAATAACTGCTAACTTGAAGTATTTCACAATTAAGAAGTTTGATGGTGTTATTTGAATAATATACTTTAACAATTTCTTTACCATAGTGTTCTACCTTTACCAATCGATCTTGCTGGTAATCTCCTTCTAAATACTCCAAATTATCATTACTTATCACTAATAAGCCACCATCGTAATATTGTCCATTTTTTGCAGCATTTAAAAAACAGTAAATATTTCCCTCTTCTCCATATATCACCTTCATATCACTAATATAATAATTAACGTCAACCATGCTCAATTTTTGACGGAAAATACTTTTCCCTTCATTAGTTAATTTTTGTAAACATAAATGATTCCCACTTTCAAAAGGGTTTGTATAATAAATAAAAATATTATAGCCATTAGAAATCAACCCTTTCATACTGTCATATGATCTTCCTACATAAAAATAATTAGTTATTTTCATAAGATGATTAATTCTAACTACTAAATAACCTTCATAACTCTTGTCATTATTATAACTACCAGAAGTCCCACTAGTATGCACTAACAAGGTTATCATATTATCATTGAAAACACAGTCAATAAAATAATTGTAACTATTGTTGCCAACAACAACATAACCAATTTCTAAGAGATTAGCATAGTCTAATTTCAATAACAAAATAACATTATTAGATGCTTTGTGATATTTATAATAATCATCAGTTTTTGAGGTTGTTGTCATTAATAAATAAAGGAAATTATCTTGAAAAAAAATTCTAAATGGATGGTCTTGGCCATTTCCAATAAATTTCTTGGACTTTATTACTTCCTTATTTTCATTTAATTCTACAAGCATCAAACTAGTTTGGCTAGAAAGTGGTGAATCATATATTGCTAGGCATATTACTATACTATTTTTTGTTAGACATCCAGCATAAACATTACCAAATTCCGAATTATAAGCATATTGCCATTTCAGAATGTCATTTTCATAATAAAAAACACAACCATATTCTTGATCATAGTATGTTGGATTAGGCACTTGATAATTTGCTAATACATAGTAACTAGTTGATGTTTTATACAAAGTATCTACATAACTATAATCACTTTCTAAGTTGATTTCTGAAAAATTACTAAACTTCATAACCGTTTTATGAAGATTTTCAATGTCTTGAACAACCACTTCTCTTTTTAAATATTTTGATGTGAATTCATTATAGTAAAGAACTTCATAATGACCAACAAAATTCCAATTGACTTCATTATCAACTATTACAAATCCATCAAGTAAAAGCAGATCATCACTACCTACTCCGATTTCAATGTAGATATCTTCAACATTTGCACTAGATCCATTAACTAATAGATGAATATTAATTAAAAACAAACTAATAAAAAACAATAACAATATTATTTTTTTCATATATCCCCCTTTTTTCAACTATATATTTTAAAAAAAGTGAAGAAATTACTCTTTTATTTTTATATAAAAATAAAAGGGCAGTCAGCTATGACTACCCTTTACTATAAACTTTTACTTCAAGCATTTTATCTTTTTGTTTTATATTCATTGCCGCATCAATATTTTCAATAACCTGTCCAAAAACAGTATGAACACCATCTAAATGAGGAAAGCTGTCAAAGCATATGAAAAATTGACTACCTCCTGTATCCTTACCAGCATGAGCCATCGATAAGGCTCCTTGAATATGTTTATGGGGATTATTAAATGTTTCACATTTTATTGTATACCCCGGCCCTCCAGTTCCTGTTCCCTGAGGGCATCCCCCTTGAGCAACAAAACCTGGAATAACACGATGAAACAGCAATCCATTATAAAAACCACTGTTAGCAAGTTTTTCAAAATTGGCAACTGTACCAGGTGCCTCCTTTTCAAATAATTCTAAGCTTATTGTTTCTTTCAAACCAAAACTTTTTTCAATAACTATTTTTGCAATTTTCATTTAATCATTACTTCCTATCTATTATATTCTTCTTTTAATTTGACTACATCTCTAGCAATTGCCAACTCTTCATTAGTTGGAATAATATATATTTTAATTTTAGAATCTGGAGTTGAAATTAATGCTTCTTGTTTACCAAGCATAATTAACTTTTCATCATATTTTGCTCCTAATACTTTTATGCGATCTAAAACTCTACGACGGAAATCATGACTATTTTCACCAATTCCAGCGGTGAAGACTATAGCATCAATTCCCTCCATATATACATAATAACTACCAATGTAGTCTGCTATGCTTTTTGCTTGCATATCTAGGGCTAGTTTTGCACGAACATGACCATTAAGTGCTGCATCATTTAAAACTCTAGAATCATGCGATAAACCACTAATACCTAAATATCCTGATTTTTTATTAAAAACACTTAATATTTCTTCGACTGAAAGTCCTTTAGTTTTATGAATGAATTCAACAATAGTTGGATCAACAGTTCCACACCTTGTTCCCATAGGAATTCCCGCTAAAGGTCCTAATCCCATCGATGTATCTACACATTTTCCGCCCTTAACTGCAGCAATGGAAGCTCCATTACCAATATGCAAAGTGACAATTTTCAAATTCTCAATTGACTTATTCATCAATTGACTACATCTCTCAGCCACAAATTGATGGCTCGTTCCATGAAAACCATATTTCCGTACTTTATCTTCTTCATACCATTCATATGGTACAGCATACATATAAGCATCTGGTGCCATTGTTTGATGAAAAGCTGTATCAAAGACAACTACTTGAAAAACCTTTGGTAAAGCTTTTTGAAAAGCTCTTATACCAATTAAATGAGCCGGATTATGAAGTGGCGCAAGCGGAATAACTTTTTCAATTTCATTTGTCACTTCTTCGGTAATAACCATACTTTTTGTTAATTTTGTACCACCATGAACTATTCTATGACCAACACCGTCTATTTCACTCAAATTATTAATTATTTTTCGCTCAACTAAATCAGCAAGCATCATTGATACTGCTTCTGCATGATTTGCAATAACTAATTCTTTTTTGATTTTTTGATTATCAACAACAATTGCATAAGAGCCAACTTCTTTACTACCAATTGATTCTACTACACCTTCAGTTATTACATTTTCCTCAGGCATTTCTAGTAACTGAAACTTAAGCGATGAGCTTCCAGCATTTACAGACATTATTTTCATATATTATTCACCAATCCTTTTATCCATTCTTCTATTTTTAGTAATTTATTTTGAAATATATCTTGATTTTTTAATGATGGCATTTGAATAACCATCATATCAATATCATCAATTAATTTTGATGTTCCTATAATAATACTTTTACCAATATGATTATCTTGAAATAATTCTTCTGGTAAAACTATTAAGCCAAGCAAAGTTCCTCTGAATTTTTGACGAAAATCATTTAGTTGTTCTTTCATAAAAAAATCATTTTGAATTAAATAAATAAAAAAGCCCTCTTCATCTAATTGGAAAACATACTTACTAATTATTTCATATGGTAAATATTTATTATCAATTATCTCACTTGGCAAATCACCAACGATAATTTGACATTTTTCAGGAATCTCTTGCATACAATCTTGATGATATATTTTCACTTCATTATTCTGCAAATCCGATACCACACGGCTAAGTTCTACCAGTTGATTATTATTTTCAATACCAAGCAAGTTTGCTTGCCCAGGATAGTTATTACTAATTGAATTCAATAAATTACTAGTTCCCAAACAAACATCTAATATTGTTAGATAATCATTACTCTCCATTAATTTGCAAATAAAAAAACTAAATAAATAACAAATATAATCAGGAGTCATTAAATCCATAGAATAATTTATATGCTTAAATGCCTTAACAATTAACAATTCTAATGCTTGGCGTATTTCTTCATTAGTAATTATCAAATTATTGACTTTAGCATATATTTTTTCTAGTTTTAGAACTTCTTCCTCATCTAATTTGCTATCATTCAGCTCATAAGTAATATCTTTACCAACTCTAATTAAGCAATCCAAATAATTAATATTCAATTTTTCATTTAGTATTAAACATGCATTATCAAGCAATTCATAAAATTGATTTATTGGTCCCATTTTTACCTCTAACTAAACATCATAATTATATCATTATTTTTTTAAAAAAGACTAAACTTTTACAAATTCAAAACTAATATCCTTTTTATCAATCTTCATAATTGCATATGTCCTAGGATTACCACCTCTAGGACGTGCAAGACTCCCTGGATTGACAAACCATATCCCATCAAGTAGTTCAGCCTTATAAATGTGTGTATGTCCATATACCACAACATCTATTTTTTTATCTTTAGCAATATCCTGTAATTCTTGAAAATTATACATATGACTATGCGTAAGAAATATTTTCACATTTCCTATGCTTAGCACTTTATCAAGTGGCAATTCTTTAGTATCACGATTTCCACGAACCGTTATAAATGGTAAAATTGATCCTTTTGGCATTTCACTATCACCAGCATGTAAATAATAATTCGCTGGTTCTGTCAATTTAATCATCTCTAAAAAATCATTTCGACCGTGGCTGTCACTAACTAACACTACTTTCATATTAGACCTTTTCCAAACATTTCTTTTACTATTATACTACAATTTTTAATAGTAGTCAAATGAAAAGTCGAATATTATTTTTTATCATTCCTACAACTAAAAAACATTCTAACAATAAAGTAGAATGTTTTTTAACTCACAATTTAATTTTTTTATCAACGACTTCCATAGTTTCTGTTTTTGGTTTCTTACTAAAAAGATTTTTCATTGAGCCAACTAATTCTGGAATATCATCGATAATCTTTTCTAGTAAATGCGTTTGATCTTCTAAATGTAGCAATTTGACTTCTTCATTGTTGACTACTAAAAAAGCAATCGGAGTAATTGTAACATTTCCTCCTGTTGCCCCACCAAATGGCATTTTGCCATCTGCTTTAGCGCTCATCGTTTCTACTCCGCCGGTTGCAAATGAACATTTTATTTTGGAAATCGGGACAATAAAAATGCCATTTTCCATAATAACGGTTTTTCCAATAATCGTATCAACACTTGTGAGTTCCTTTAAAGATGCACTAGATAGTTTAAATAAATCCGAAATAGGATGTTCCATAGTATTTACCTCTTTTTTTTCATATATTTTTTTATTCTAAATATTTCTTTTATATTTTTAAATAAAATAAATAGAAATATTATCCCTCTTACTTCTAAAATAAATTCAAAGTTTATTTCCGATTGTAAGTTAGAGGTCATATAATATTCATTTTCTACTGCTTTGAAATTGCTATGAAGAAATTGACTAAGTTCGCTTACTGCCATCCAGTAAGCAAAAAAAGTATAAATCTTTTCATAATCTTCTTTCAAAAGAACCGTTATTTTTCTAACTTTAGAATATTTGCATATATCTCGAAAAACCTTTCGGCTTTGAAATGCTAATATAACATTGTATCGTATTACTGCAAAACTAATTTTTTCACGGTCATCTTTATCAGTTACAAATAAACGTATGAATTCGTCTAAATCAAAGCGGGTATTAAATAATTTATAAAAATATATATCTACATCACTTTTCTGATCATTATATATAAATCTAATCCCCACGGGCATTATTAGTAAAATGAAAATAATGAAAACAAAAATAATAATGATTATCATACTTTTATTATAAGCAAAGAATTTGATTTAATACAAAAAATATTGTATAATTATTAATAAGGATGTGATTAATATGAATAACTTTATAATTATGCTAATTCGCAAATATCAAACACATATTAGTAAAAATACATCTCCTAAATGTAAATATATGCCTTCATGTTCGCATTATGGTTTGGAATGCTTTCAAAAGTTTAATTTTTCAAAAGCATTTTTTCTCACAATTTGGCGCATAATTAGATGTAACCCCTTTAGTCATGGTGGATATGATCCTGTCCCTTTAAATCATATTGAAAAAACTTTAAAACAATTGACGAATTTTATCCACTAGCCACTTGAAAATATCTCCAATTATATGGGCTATTTTTTTTATGAAATTCCAAATCTTTGCAAAAAAGGGTTCCTTAACAATAGACTCATTTTTACCTATTACATTGACTTTAAATGAAAAATCTTGATAATCACCATCATTGTAGACTAGTCTTAGTTCATAATTATATTCTCCAGCAATATTATAGTTTTTTGAATAGTTTTCATCAATGATGTATTCTTGGTATGATTGATTTTTGATTTGTCCACTGGCTTTTAATAATTGAACAAAATCATTAATTTTTAATTGAATATCGTTTGCCACATACACTTTGCTGATGTCTAAATAAAACACTGGTGGAATTTTATCTTCAACAACAACTTCAATTGTTTCTAAAACTTCGTTTCCGCTTGTATCTTTGGCACCTATTACTATACGATAGGTATCAATAACATTTTTATTATTTTCATAATCATTACTAACAACATAATAACTTAAATTATCATCATAATTATCCGTAACAACAATATTCAAACTTTCCAAAATACTTTCAGTTGTACTATTATCTTTATATGACTTAATTATCTTATTTTTATCCATTTCAATTATCGGCGAAGTATCATCATAAAAATTCATTGTAATTATTTGCTCATTTTTATTGCCACTCAAATCAGTTGCTCTAACAGTAAAATAATAGGGATTATCTATATCTACAGTCATTTCATTAATTGAACCACTAATCGTTTCTATTATTAAATCTTTATATGCATCATGATTATCTTTGATCTTTAGTTTACTTATTATTTCTTGTTCAGTTATGTTAATATCATCAACGTTTATATTATAACTAATAATGGAAGTATCTAAAAATAAGGGTGCCGTATTATCAATAACGACAAAATAAACCGCTACACTTGCAGTATTTCCCGAATTATCGATAACATTAAAAATCACTTCATAAGTCCCCAGCTGTCTATCTTCTATTTTTAAATCATAAACTTTTATTACATATTGATTATTTGGATTACTAATTTTAATTTTGTCCGTTATTAATCCATCATAATCATCATAGGCAATTAAAGCAATATCTTCCATAACACTTTCTATTCGCACTTTATCGTTAACATTAATAATATAATAATAAGGTTGATCAATAATAGTCCAGTCCGTTTCTTCAATACCAAAAACATGATTAGTAAAAATACTAATCATGTACAAACAAATAATTAAGGTAAATGATTTTAAAATTTTCATATTCTTCTCCTTTATATAAACTGAATATCGTTCATGATATCCTGATTATATATTTTAAAATAATTATGAAAATTACTCTTTTTTATTTAAACATTTATTTACTATTTCTTTTAGTGATTGGCGATTCAATTCTAATGACTGAACTAATTTCAGTGATGCTCTTGTGCGGCGCAAATTATGTTCTTCATCATCGACTTTGAAATAAATATTTCCTTGAAGATAATCAGTTAAAAAGCGCATTGCACACTCTAAAGTAATAATTATTGCTGAGTCAACTAATAGTTCCTTTTCTTTTTCCGTTAAAGTATCACTCATAATATCTAAGTAACCTGATGTGAACGCTTCATATCGGTCTATATCAATTGAGATTTTTCGTAGATCCACTTCATCCTCTGCTCCAACGGAAGCAATACTTCTGATAGCATCGCCAAAATCATATAAAATACTACCTGGCATCACTGTATCCAAATCAATTAAACATACTGATTTATTTGTCAATTTGCTAATCATAATATTGTTTGTCTTTGGATCATTATGCGTAGGAACAACTCTGATGGTTCCTTCCTTTATACCATTTTCAATAAGTTCAAAATAATGGTGACGTCTCTTTATGAAATGAATTTCTTTACGAACTTTTGTGACTAAATTATTTTTATCTTTATTAATAACTTTTTTAAAATAATTATATCTCCATATAGAATCATGAAAATGAGGAATGCTAACATATAATTGTTTCATTGGAAATCCATTCAAACTTTTTTCAAATGAACCTAATGCTTTGCCAGTTTCATACACAATTTCCAAATCTTCAATGTATTCAAAAGTGCTAGCTTCTTCAATAAAATGGTAACAACGCCAAAAAGTTTTTTTATAGTGATAACAATATTTTTTCCTTTTAGTTTCAACGATGGATATGCCACGATAACAAGGTTCATGGATTGCCATAAAGCTAGTTACAAGGGCTATATTTTTCATTAATTTTTTAGGTTTTTTAAAAACATTATGATTTATAGATTGAAAAATATATTTTTTATAGCATGTCGTAGTTACTAAGTACGTATCGTTAATATGCCCATTGCCATATGGTATTATATTGACTATCTCCCCACAAATATTAAAGGCACTTAAAATATTCAAATCAATCATTGCACACTCTCCCATCAGTTTAGAATATGCACTAATTATTTTATTGTATAGACGTTTGCCCAATTCTCTTTTTTAACAAGTGAATTTTTCCTATATAAAAATAAAATTTCAATAAAATATTTAGTATTGTTTAATTGACAATAGCTAATAATAATGTTAGAATATGATTATTAATTGGAGGTCAAAATGAAAAGTTATGCACGCTTTTTAAATTATGTAAAAATAAATACGCAGTCTGATCCTAATAGCAATGAGTCACCATCTACTGCTATACAAAAAAACTTAGGTGAGATTTTAGTTGATGAAATGCTAGAACTTGGCGTCACTAATGTTCAGATGGATAAGTATGGCTATGTATATGGAGAAATTCCAAGTAATTCAAAAAGAAAAATTCCAACCATTGGTTTCATTGCCCATATGGATACTTCTCCTGATTTTAGTGGGGAAAATGTCATTCCCAAAATGATTTTTGATTATGATGGGACAGATGTCGTCTTAAATAAAGACCAAAATATTGTCATGTCAGTCAAGGAATTTCCGTTTTTATCTAGCTTAAAAGATCAGACATTAATTATTACTGATGGCATGACTTTGCTTGGAGCTGATGATAAAGCCGGAATTGCTGAAATATTAACAATGGCTGAATACATATTAACCAACCCAGAAGTTGAACATGGGACTATTAGAATAGCCTTCACACCGGATGAGGAAATTGGTAGAGGTACAGATCATTTTGATTTAGAACATTTTAAGTGTGATTTTGCTTATACTGTAGATGGTGGAACGGAAGGGTCAATTGAATATGAAAACTTTAATGCCGCTAGTGCTGTAGTAGAAATTAACGGTATAAACATTCATCCAGGAGATGCTAAAGGGCATATGTTGAATAGCATACTTATTGCTCAAGAATTTAATTCGCTTCTTCCATCCTTTAATATTCCTGCTAATACATATGGATATGAAGGTTTTAATCATTTGAATAATATTGAAGGTACAGTCGAAAAAACTAAAATGAATTATATAATAAGAAATCATAATAAAGATTTATTCAACAAACAAAAAGAATATTTTAAAAATATTGCTAATTTCATAAATCAAAAATATGAAAAAAATATTTGTTCAACCAATATTAAAGATAGTTATTATAATATGTTTGATTACTTAAAAGATCATTTGGAAATTATTGAAATCGCAAAAGAAGCTATCACTGAAGTTGGACTAACTCCTATAATTGCCCCAATACGTGGAGGAACCGATGGTGCCGCTTTAACATACAAGGGCCTTCTTTGCCCTAACTTAGGAACAGGTGGACATAATTTTCATGGGCGATATGAATGTATTACAACTGAAGCAATGGATAAATGTACTGAAATATTAATAAAGATTATTCAAAGAGTAGCAAAATTATAATAGTATTAAATAGTTATATAAAACTGAACTAAATTAAATTTTAGTTCAGTTTTATACTTTTAATATTAAAATTTACTGTCATCCATATTATCTAATATATTTTTACATTTCAAACAAATCTTATTAATAGTTCCATCATTAAAAGGATTATCTAACTTAACAGTTTTTAATAAATCCAAAAATGATTTTGTACCTCCAAGCTTACAAAGTGATAAATAATTATTCCAAGCAGTTTGATGATTTTCCATATCCTTAATTAAATATTGCAGAGCACATACTTGGGCAAGAGTATAATCAATATAATAGAATGGACTGGCAAATACATGACTTTGTCTCATCCATAGACCACCATTATTAAGAAAAACATTATTTTCATAATTTTTGTGAGGAACATATTTTTTCTCTATTTCACGATATTTACTTTTTCTCATTTGTGGGGTAGCTTCAGGATTTTCATAAACATAGTGTTGAAACTCATCAATACTTGCCCCATATGGGATAAATTTTAAAGCTGATTGTAAATGAGAAAATCTATATTTTGCTGTATCTTCTTCAAAAAACTTTTCCATCCAAGGCCAAGCAAAGAACTCCATACTCATTGAATGAATCTCACATGCCTCATAAGTTGGCCAAATATATTCAGCAATTTTAACATTTCTTGATTGATATACTTGAAATGCATGACCAGCTTCATGGGTTAAAACATCTACATCACCTTTTGTTCCATTAAAATTCGAGAAAATGAATGGGGACTGAAAATCAGAAAAATAAGTACAATAACCTCCGCCTTCTTTTCCTGGTTTTGCTACCAAATCCATTAGTTCATGCTCAATCATAAAATCAAAAAATTCTTTTGTATCTAATGACATCTCTGCATACATTTCTTGTGCCATCTTTACTAATTTATCTGGTGTACCTTTGGGAGTGGGATTTCCTGATTTAAATTCTACTGGAAGATCATAGTAATATAACTGATCTATGTCCATACGTTTTTGTTGGCGCTTATAAAGTTCTTGGCTAATTGGCACAACATATTCTGCTATTTGTTTGCGGTAATTAGCAACCATTTCACTATTATAATCAGTTCGACCTAAACGATAATATCCAAATTCAACATAATTTTGATAACCCATTTTCTTAGCCATTTTATCACGAATCTTGACCAATTCATCATATATTTCATCAAACTCTTTTTCATGTTCAATAAAAAAATTCCAATATGTTTCTTGAGCATTTTTTCTGATTTCACGATTATCATTTTCAAAAAAAGCATTTAACTGTGAAAGATTATATTTTTTTCCGGCAAATTCAATTTCACAGCTGGCAATCAATCTGTTATATTTTGTTATTAATTTGTTTTCAACAATAACCTCTTCCATGATTTTTTCGTCAAATGACTTTAATTGAGCCTCTAATAAATTAAATAAATGTACTCCAAAAGTCTCTTCTAATTCTTTTCTAAATGATGATTTCAGTAAGACTTTTATAAACTCTGTTTGGGCACTTTTTATTGAAGGGCCTTTTTCATCAATAAAATTTTGTTCTTCATCATAAAACTTATCTCTGGTATCAATAGTATGACGTACATATACAAGATTTTCCATTGTTGATACATGTAGGCAAAGAGCATTAAATTCTTCTATACATTCTATTTGTTCTTTTATATCCGAGGCAATAGCAAAACGTTTCTGCATATCATTGATTGCATCAATTGTTTCTTTAATATTTATTCTTTGGTAAGGATAATTTTTAAATTTCATTTTAATCTCCTAATTCTGGTTTTGAGTTAATAGAAATGTATGCAAATAAAACCATTATGCTAAATAATATTCCATATGCCATAACTGCACCAGGTATAAACCATGCTAAAATAAAAGTTATAATTGTCGGAACAATTGATGCAATTGATGCAACATTATAATATTCTTTAAATGTTTTTAGATTTCCACGTTTACGCATTGAAAACCACATTAAAATAATTAAAACTGTTGGATACAATATAATATATCCTAAAGCTTGTAATAAATTTTGGTTTTTATCATTAGCTTTTAGAGTATTAAATAATCCATTACAAACTTTACGACCAATATCATGAACATTTGTAATATCAGAAAAATCAATCTCCACTGAATTACTACTATAACTTGCAGTTAGAGATGGATAAATTATTTTTTCATTTTCCTCATATGGAATTTGACTAATCATATATTCTTTGAAAAATCCAATTAAATAATCATTAGGGTTGTGAGTTATTCCAAACAAATCGAAATTAGATACTTTATCTATTTCTTCTTGAATTTTTTCTTGTTCATAACCACTATATTCTGTAAATAAAACATTTTTATCTAAAGTACTATCTTTTAATAATTTTATATAAACTAGTTGAGATACTTGCATAGCTGTACCTGATGAAAAACTAGGGTGTAGTTCTAAAAATTCTTTTTTTAACTCATCAAGTTCTGTTGTTACTGAGTTGGTAATATCAAAAACCAAGTGGGTGGTAATAACTTCTTCGTTTTTCATATACGTATAACTGACAACTTCTTTTTCATTAGTCTCTTTACTTGATACCATCACTCCGTCTACCACTTTATAATTGGCGTCTTTTATCTTTTGGTAACCTTCAGTAAGGTCATCACCCATGTCATAGTACGCAGAAACATAAGTTTTCTCCTGCAAATATGTTTCTTTTTTTCTATTAATTAATGAGCCATATGGCAAAGTCGTCAAATAAATTGCAGCAATAAAAATTAGCATTGCTATTAAACAACTCATATAACGATATTTTTTCATTTTACTTGGAATAACGAGCGATTTTAATATATCTATAAACATTTTTTTCTCCTTCTATTTCTTTAATTTAAACACTAATATATTATCTTCTTGCATTGGTAATTCATATACTACTCTCTCATCAAAATAAGCGGCACCACCATTTGTACTATTTTTTTCTTGGTGTAAAGAATTGATAATAAAGAGTTTTTTATCTAAATTTATCATTAAATCTAAATATTCTTTCTTAATGGATTTATTGAATTCATCCATATTGATTTGAACAAATAATGGCCATACGACATAGTCAGCATTGCTTTCTTTAATTTGACTAAAATAACTTTCATTCCATAATTCACCGCAAATAGCTATAGCAAATTTTCGATTGAATATTTCAACAATTGTCATAATATTGCCTTCAATATAATGGGAATTATCAAAGTCATTTATTTTCCAACAAGGACAAGTTCGATCATGATCAGCAACAATCATTCCTTTATTATCTATTATCAAATAGCAATCGCTGATATTTCCCTTTTCTTGTTTGTAAAGACCAACACCGACATACACATTACATTCCTTAGCTTTAGCTTTGATTTTAGTAACAGCCTTGCTATTTAATGCTAGCGATTGTTTTAAATCTTCTTGATAATTAAAACTCAAACTATCAAATCCATTTAACACTGCTTCCCCAAAGAAAATAATATCTACTTCTCTACTAGCCTCAATACATTCTAAAATTATTTGCAAATTATGATTAATATCATTATTTTTTGCTTCGATACATGCCAAGGCAACTATCATAATTTAATACCATATAGCTGGCTATATTTCTTTTTTAAATAGTCTATGTAATACTTAGGATTAAATTCTTCTCCTAATGCAATTTTCAAAATATCTTTTGGATACTTTGAGCTACCATGTTTATGAACTTTTTCTTTAAGCCATAAATTTATTTCTTTAGTATTACCGCTCAAAAGACTATCATTGACATTAAAATCTTTATTCATTTTAAAAAATAATTGACTGGCAATAGCGCTACCCAAAGCATATGTTGGAAAATAACCAAATAATCCACTACTCCAATGAACATCTTGTAAAACCCCTTCACTAGCTTTAGTAACTTCTATGCCGAAATATTCTTTGAATTTATCATTCCAAACTTTTTCTACATCATCGATTTCTAATGTTTCATTGACCAATTCTTTTTCAATATCATATCTAAGCATAATATGTAAAGGGTAAGTCAATTCATCAGCCTCTGTTCTAATAAAAGATGCTTCTACAGTATTAATAAATGTATAAAAATCATCTGCTGTAACATCATCAAAAGATTCTTGATATATTTCTTTGAATTTTGAAAAATGAGTATCAACAAAAGGTTTACTTCTAGTAATAATATTTTCATAAAAACGTGATTGCGATTCATGTAAGGCCATAGAAGCACCTCCATCACAAAACGTTCCTTCTAGTTTTTTATCCACTTGTTGTTCATATAAAGCATGTCCCATTTCATGAATTGCTGAAAAGATGGCATATTCAAAATGTTCTTTGTAATAATGAACCGTGATTCTTACATCACTAGAACTAGTTCCATTAGTAAACGGATGTTCTGATTCGGCAACATACCCATGTTTAAAATCATAACATAATACTTCACCTAAATATTTAGTCATTTCTTTTTGAATGTCTTTAGCTATACTTTTGTTTCTCAAATTATTATTAATGTCATTTTTCTTTTTTAGAACTTGCTGAATGAAAGGCACTAATTCTTTTTTCAACAATATAAAAAATTCATCATATTCTTTTTGAGTATATCCTTTTTCAAAATTATTTAATAATACATCATAACCTTTTAGAGAGTCAGTTTCTAGCCACTTTGCTTCTTTTCGTTTGTAATCAACTATTTTTTTTAGATAAGGAGCAAATTTCTCAAAATCATTTTCCTTTTTAGCATCAATCCAAATATTTTGGACATCATTGAGTAACTTCTCATAAGCTAATAATTCATTCATTGGAATTTTTTTAACTTGCATTACTTCTTCACGGATAACTTCAATTTCATGAACCAAAGTCTCTTCTAAATTTTTTGAATTATTATATAAGTTCTCAATAGTTTGACAAAAAGCATCAGATGTTCGTAATTTATATAGTTCCTCACCGATAACTTCTAATTGTTGCCCTCGATAGTCAAAACTGCCTCGTGGACAAATTGTGGCTGAATCCCAGCTCACAATATTCATAACATAAGCATACGCCAAAATTTTGCGGCGATACTCTAAATAAATTTCTAAATCTTTTTGCATATTTCCCCTATTCTTGAAATTGGCTATTATATAGATTATAGTAAAAGCCTTTTTTCATTAATAAATTTTCATGATTATCACATTCAATAATCTTGCCATCTTTCATAACTAATATTTTATCAGAACTTTTAATAGTTGATAAACGATGAGCAATGATAAATGTTGTATGATTTTTCATTAAGTCTTGCAAGGCAGCTTGAACTTTGATCTCAGTTAAAGTATCAATGCTTGAAGTTGCTTCATCCAAGATTAAGATTGTTGGTAGGGACACCATTACTCTAGCAATTGATATCAATTGTTTTTGACCTTCTGAAAGACCATCGTTATTACTAATAATTGTGTCATAGCCTTTTTCTAAACGCATAATGAAATTATGACAATGAGCATGTTTTGCAGCAACAATAATATCTTCAAAAGATGCATCAATTCTCCCATAAGCAATGTTGTCACGGATAGTTCCTTTAAATAACCATGTGTCCTGTAATACCATTCCATAATTTTTTCGAAGTTCACTTAATGGTAAATCAATAATGTTAACATTATCTAAAGCAATAACACCACTATCAATTTCATAAAAACGCATTAACAAGTTTATTATTGTCGTTTTACCACATCCTGTTGGCCCGACGATGGCAATCTTTTCACCTGAATAAGCTGTAATGTTTAAATCTTCAATAAACTTTTTATTTGATTGATAACTAAAGTATACATTATTAACATTAACATTACCTTCAGAATGAATTGACATTTGACCATTATCAATAATATTTTCTTCTTCTATCAAATCCATGACTCTCTTTAAAGAAGCCGATGCAGTTTGTAATTCATTAATAACACTGGAGATTTCATTAAAAGGCTTTGTATATTGTGTTGAATAACTCAAAAAACTTGTCAAAGTTCCAACCGTAAAAATTGTACGAGCAAAAAAATGATTGACGTCATTATTTTTATAATAAATTACTAATAGTGCACCAAGTACACCAACACATGCATAAACAATTGAATTCACAAAACGAGTTGTTGGATTAATATAGGAAGAAAATATTTGAGCTTTTACACCATTTTTATATAAGATTTCATTTTTATCTTTAAACTTGCCAAGTGCATTTTCTTCGTAATTTAGAGTTTTAACGATTTTTTGATTACTTATATACTCATCAATAATCCCTGTCAATTCACCATTTGTCTTTGAATATTGCTTATACATACTATGAATTTTTTTAGCAATAAACGCAGCCATAAACAAAGATAATGGCGTTAAAACTATCACAAGCAATGCTAGAGCAATGCTTATAGTAAACATAAATATTAAAGTGCCAATAATTGTCACTATACCCGTAAACAACTGAATAAGCCCTTGAAGCAAACCTGTTGCAACATTTTCAATATCCGTGACTGTACGAGCTAACATATCTCCTTTGCTATGAACATCAATATATTTTAGCGGCATACGATTAATTTTGATAAAGACATCAAGACGCAAGTCTTTAGTAATACTATTACTTATATAATGCATACATACCAGTAATAACCATTGACAAATACCATAAATACCGGCAACAGAAATTATAATAATCATATATTTTAGTAACCCATCAAAATCAACATCATTGATTTTAACTATCAAATCAACGCATTTCCCAATAACTATTGGTATATATAGCATTGATGCCACACTAATAATAGCTAGTATTAAGGCAATAATTGAGAACCAAATATATGGACGAATATATTTTAATAATTTTTTAAAGGTGTCAAACATTATTTTCACCTTCCTTTTTAAATTGAGACTGATAGATTTCTTGATATACAGAACAAGTCTCAAGGAGATTATTATGGCTACCAATACCAGCAATTTTACCATCTGCTAAACAAATAATAAAATCACAATGCATTAATGTAGCAATTCGTTGTGATGTCATAATAATCTTCGTGTCATTCAGTTTTTCTCTTAAAGCATGGCGCAGCATAGCGTCTGTTCTATAATCAAGAGCACTAAAAGAATCGTCTAAGATTACAATCTTAGGATTACCAACTAAAGCTCTAGCAATACATAACCTCTGCTTTTGTCCGCCACTTAAGTTCTTTCCACTTTGTGATATAATATGATCAAGACCATCATCATATTTTTCAACAAACTCCTTTGCTTGAGCTATTTCTAAAACATTCCATAATTCTTCATCAGTTGCTGATAAATCGCGCCATAAAAGATTGTCTCTAATTGTTCCACTAAACAAAATATTTTTTTGAGGTACATAACTAATAATTGATTTTATAAAAGATTGTTGATAGTCATTAATATTATAGTCATCAAGCAATACAAGACCATTAGTAACAATGTAGTCATGGCTAATAAGCTGTGCAATGGTTGACTTTCCCGAGCCAGTTCCACCAATAATGCCAATAATGGATTCTTTATCCATCTTAAATGTTATATTATCCAACGCATGACTATCTTGATTATAAGCAAAGGAAACATCTTTGAATTCAATTTTTACAGAGGTATTATTAACATCTTGCTTTTCTCCTTCAACCATTGAAGAAGCAACATCAAATACTTCATTTATTCTTTGAGCTGATGATGATGCTTTTGTAAATATGACAATCAAATTTGCAAGAACAATTAAAGCAAGTAATATTTGCATCATATAATTAACTAAGGCCGTAATATCGCCTTGGCTTAAAGTTCCATTATCAACAAGGAGACCACCATACCATAGAGAGGCAATGATTCCTATATTAATGAAAAGATAAGTAAGTGGGTTAAGTAGACTAGAAATGCGATTAACTTTTACTACATTTTTTTTAAAATCTTCACAAGCTACATCAAAGCGTTTTTGTTCTGTTTCTTGTTGTGAAAATGCTCTAATGACACGAATGCCATCAATAGTTTCATTAGTAATTGTTGTAATATTATCCAAGCTCTCTTGAACATTTTTATAATATGGAACTGATTTACTCATAATTAAATATAAAATAACTGAAATCAAAATAGTAATAATCAAAAAAATCAATCCCATATATATATTAATGATACAAGCTAAAATGGTAGCGCCTATTACTAAAAATGGCGCTCTTACAGCAATACGAATAAGCATAGCTACCGCTAACTGCATTTGATTCACATCATTAGTCAATCTAGTTATCATAGTGTTAGTACCAAACTTATCGATTTCTTTAAAGGATAATGAATTTATATGTTCATATAATTCGTTTCTTAAAATTGTACCGTAACCCTGGGAAGCAATTGATGCCAGGGTTTGACATATCAAAGAAAATCCTAAGCCAACAGCAGCCAACACAACAAGGACTATTCCCATTTTCCATACATAAACAGTTCCACCCTCACCATTGATGCCATAGTCAATAATTTTTGCCATAACCAAAGGAACAATGAGTTCGAAAATAGCTTCAATTAATTTGAAAATGGGACCAATAATAGCCTGTTTTCGATATGGTTTTAAATACTTTGCTAACTTTATCATATTACACCTTAAGAAAATACTATTATATATTATACCACGTTTTCTACATTTCTTCAATAATCTGAAAAATCTATTTGTATAATTATTTAGCAAAATAAAAAGTAGAAAATCTATATTATGATTTTCTACTTTTTTGTTATTTATTATCAAGAACCTTTAATTTTTCATAAGCCTCTTTTAAATCTTCTATAATTGTAATGTGTTGGGGACATGCCGCCTCACATGCGCCACACTCTACACAGTTATTAGGCTTTTCTTCCGCTTTTAATTCACTCCAGTCATAACTAACAACATTATAATTATCATACATTGATTGACGATTCCATATATCAAAAATCTCTGGAATATTAACTCCATACGGACAAGGCATGCAATAACGACATCCAGTGCAATTGTTTTTAACTCGTGATTTTATTTTGTTTACAGCATCACTGATAACTTGTTGTTCAAAATTACTTAATTTTTGGAATGACTCAAATGTTTTTAAATTATCTAATACTTGTTCATAAGTAGACATTCCGGATAAAATGACTTTAACATTATCTAGACTTCCTACATATCGCATCGCCCAAGATGCCATGCTAGCGTCTTTATTTGCTCGCAAAAAAATCTCTTCAACATCACTTGGAAATTTTGCTAAAGAGCCTCCTTTAATTGGTTCCATGACAATAACCGGCACTCCTAACTTTTCAGCTAAGTAATAACCTTTTATCCCTTGTTGGGTTTCCGTATCCATATAATTTAATTGCAATTGACAAAAATCCCATTTGCGATAATTGATGATTTCCTCAAAAACTGGATAATCATCGTGAAATGAAAAACCTAAATATTTTATTTTTCCTTCTCTTTGAAGTTCTTCACACATTTCGATAATACCTAAATCTTTACATATATCAAAACGTTTCTTATTAATTGCATGCAATAAATAGAAATCAATATAATCAGTTTGTAATCTCTTCAGTTGTTCATAAAATATTTTATATGCTTCTTCTTTTGTTGAAAAAGCCCATAACGGTAATTTAGTAGCTAAGTAAAAAGAATCGCGTGGATATTTTTTAATTATTTTTCCTACCATTGGTTCGCTTTTTCCACCATGATATGGATAAGCAGTATCAATATAGTTAACTCCATCAGCAATCGCTTTATCAACCATCTTCTCAGTTTCTACTTCATCGATACTTCCATCAGATAAAGTTGGAAAGCGCATGCAACCAAATCCTAAAAGTGACACATTAATTCCTAGATTATCTATTTTATTATATTTCATTATGTACCTCATCTTAATAATAATATAATTCATTATAACATAAAAATTATAAATATCAATAAAAAATGTTTTCATATTAACAAAAAAAAAAAATTATGATATAATATATCAAAGAAATAAGGTGAAAATATGATTATTACATTTAATATAAATACTCCAAAAAATGAGATTGAAATATTAAAAAAAGAAATTGAATCAAAAGGAATAAAAATCGTTGATGCTAGTAGTGATAGTGTCGGTTTATACGGTTTAATAGGTGATACCTCTTCTATTGACATGGATAAAATTCGTTCATATAGTTTTGTTAAAGACATTACTAGAATTACTGTTCCATATAAAAAAGCCAGTCGTCAATTCCACCCTGAGGATACAGTCGTTGATGTTAATGGCATCAAAATCGGTGGAAACAATCCTATTGTTGTCATTGGTGGGCCATGTTCAGTTGAAAATGAAGAGCAAATTATGGAAATAGCTGAGGGAGTAAAAAATGCTGGTGGACAAATGTTGCGCGGTGGTGCATATAAACCACGTACATCCCCATACGTCTTTCAAGGACTTGGAAGTGAAGGTATTAATCTTCTAACAAAAGCGCGTAGCAAAACATCTTTACCAATTGTATCAGAAATTATGTCTATTGAACAATTAGATGAATTTGTTGAAAACGTAGATATTTTACAAGTTGGTGCCCGTAATATGCAAAACTTTAATTTATTAAAAGCCTTAGGTGCAACTAATAAACCAATTCTACTTAAAAGAGGTTTATCAGCAACAATTGAAGAATGGATTATGAGTGCTGAATATATACTAGCTAATGGAAATCCTAATGTCATTTTATGTGAACGAGGCATTAGAACTTTTGAAACAATGACGAGAAATACATTGGATCTTTCAGTTATCTCTATTATTAAGCAAAAAACTCATTTACCAATTATTATCGATCCTTCACATGCAACAGGGCACTGGGAATTAGTTGAACAATCAGCTTTATCAGCAATTGTTGCTGGAGCTGATGGTTTGATTATTGAAGTACACAACCACCCAGAATGTGCCTTAAGCGATGGACAGCAATCACTAAAAATTGCTAAATTCGAACAATTAATGAACAAAGCCAAAAAATTATCTGAGTTTGTTGGTCGTCCTATTAAATAAATAATAAAGTCAAAGAAGCGATAATTGAGCTAATCAACTATCGCTTCTTTTTTAGTCACTTTTATCATCATTTTGTTGTAATGTTTTTTTTATTTTATATGCTTCAAGTTGTAATTTTATTTGTTCATATAAACCAATGGATGCAAAAGCAATAATCACTGTATCACTAATCACCTTATGTATATTAAAATTTACAAAATTAAATTTTAATACAATTAACTGATATAGTGAAGACAAAATAAAGGAAATTATATAAGGTACATACATAAAATTTTTGGTAATTAACGATTTATCAAAGCCGTTTTTTTCTACCTCAGCTACCATTTTATTCAAAAAAAGTTTCTTAACAATTTGTGTTAAAATAACAACTAAAACAATAATTACTGCAAGCCAACCATATTTTTGAAATAATTCCCACAGGATTTCCATGAAATCACCTGCCTTATTAATCCCTTCAATCTTATTAACCCCTTTCTTCTTAATAAGTTCAATCAAGATTAATGATTTCAATTTAATATATGGCAAAATCATTGTCTATGAATGTTTTATAGACCAAAAAAGTGGAAGAATATCTTCCACTTAAACTTCAAAATCATAAGTTTTATACATTGAATAATAACGTCCACTTAATGCCTTAAATATTAAAACACAATAATCAGGATCCTCTGGAACACCAAGAGGATATGCACCTTTATATGCATTAGACCACAACTTCTTCTTTAATGACATATCATCACAAATACTCATATTTCCTTTTAGCATGCAGCCCTTATAAAATATTCCATCATAAAAATAGACATTTGCTTTTGAGTTTATTTTAATATTTTCAACGAACTTGGATGAAGTGTTTGTTGCTATATAAATAGTTTCTATTGAATCACGCAGACAAGTTGGTAAAACAACTTTTGTATATGGATAACCATCATGATCACAGCAGCTAATGATTAATTTGCGGGTATTTTTATAAATTTTTTCAGCTTTTCCTCTTACTTCCATATCATTCCTCAAAAACTAATAATTTCGATAAATAGTAAATAAATCAACACCAATAAAATCCTGTGAATCTTTATTAATTGTTGTAGCTTGCGAAGGTGATTTCATATATCCACCACTGTTAAATGTTGTACCATCACTAAAAGTAATAATCAAACGCCAAGAGGAACCATCTGTAATCATAGCAAAAGGCTGATAATCTTCTTTTAAATTATATATTCCATGATTACTAATCTTTTTTAAAAAATTGTCTGCCTCTTCCTTTGTGAACGTGGCTACGATTTCAAATTCATGTTCTATAAAATCTTCCTTATAATGACTATATGGATCATCACAAGTTTTTGTTGAATAAGTTAGATTAGTAAAATCATATGATTTCTCATATTTTACAGGCCATTCAGATCCCTGAAGACAATAATAAATCTGGGTGACTTCATTTCCCTTATAAGGTCCATTATATTCACATCCAATTAAGACAGTAGAAAACAATAATAGTAAAACAAATAAATAATAACGATTGGTTTTCATAAATAAATCTCCTTGCATATATAACAATATTCATCATCTTTTTTTTTGAAAAAATTCTAACTAAATATATTATACCATAAGTAGAAATAATAGTATACCTTTCAAAAAGCAAAGTTATTCAATTAATTTAAAGATGATAGTTTTTTATTTATTTGTTGAAACCATTCTTTATTTCGATATATATCAAACTCAGTAAAATTTAAAAACTTTCTCATTTGATTAACAATAACCAATCGTTTGTCTGTATTTGGAGCATCTTCAACATATTTATTATACATAAGCGGACTCTTCAATAAATGTCCTTTTAAATTACTAGATTTTTCTGCACATTCCAAAGCTTTTTCTAAATAATATTTTACTTCGTCTTCGCTGTTACCAAGCGATACGCCAAATTTTGCTATATCACCATATAAACAATAATAATGGTCATATGTATTAAAAAATGTATCACAATTTGGATATACTGACTCATATATACTTAGAGTATTTTTTAAATAATCTTGTTTGAATTTCAAATCCATAAAAGTCTTCTCTCCATATACCATGTGGGAAGTCATATGCCATAATTCTTCTAAAAACCAATAAACATTATAATGAATGCTTCTCATTAATTCTTCGCCTTCATAAAATTGATAACTAATTATATCGGCAGAGCAGTAAATGGGGACTGATTTATTAGCCCATTGAATTGCTTTTTCTTTATCATTGTTTTCAAAATAAGTATTAGAAATAATTCTTATAGCTTGTGCTTTATTATACATATTTATATCATTATGGTAAATATCCATTGCTAGTTCAATGATTTCATTAAAGTATTTTTGTTTATCTATGTCAGAATATGCACACATTAAATATTGTTTTACATCATAATTATTAGGTAGTTCATCATATGCTTCTTTCCATAAAATCAAATGTTCTTTTACTAACCCATTTTTATATAATTCTTCAGCTTTATTCTCATACTCTTCATATCTTTGGCTTTTCTCTATCTCTGAAACACCTAATAATTCATCCACTGTAACTCCTAGAAAACCAGCAAGTTTTGGTAGCAAAGTGATATCTGGATATGCAAGACCATTTTCCCATTTTGATACTGACTGAAAAGAGATATTTAAAAACTCAGCAAGTTTTGTTTGCGAGACATTTTTTGATTCTCTTAATGATTTAATTTGTGATGCTATTTTAATATTCATTATTTTCACTCCTTTTTCTTGTAAATGACCATTTACACTATCATTATATAGTATTATTACTAATAATGAAATAACTATTATATTGAATTTTTAGTTGAATAGTTCAACCAAAAAGAGAAATTAGTTTTTACTAATTTCTCTTATTAAATTTTATGAGAATTTATGCACTGGATTTCAACCTAGTTTATTAATTTTTGTAGCAAAAGGATATTCGCAAGTTCCATAATCAAATTCCATTGTTATAATATATATTCTATCATATTCTAAATTAAATTCCTTTTGTTTAAACCATTTACATTCAATAATTGTTTTTTCATCATAACCATTTATATCATATGATTTAATAATCATTTTATTAAACTTATATTCATAATTTGCCGTCCATAAAACAAATTTGTATTCGATATTACTATCATATTCATATTTTTGATTTTCTTTAGCAAAGTCAATATTATTTATATTATCAACTTTCCTTTTATTCCAAGTGTAATTAGAAACTTTCAATCCACTTCCATCACTTATATTATTATTTCCATCTTGATATTTTATTGCTATATCTATGCTTGGAGGATTTTTATAAGAACTATCTAGATAACCAAAGAAGTCATCTCCATATAAATTATAAAATGCATAATCTGCTTCCTTGAATATTTTACTAGGACTAGCATTACTTCCTTTTGATATTTTTGTGCTTCCATCAGTATATTGAATAATCAAATTCCAACCACCACCATCTATTATTGGAATAGTGTTTTTGTATTCATCTTTTAAAGCAAACAATCCTGATTGAAAGATTTTATTAATAAATTCTTTTTCATTTGTCTCATCAAAATTATGTATAACTTCATAGTCAACTTCTTCATCCAAATAACCTCTTACAAGAACTTCATTGGTATTTAAGTCAATTTTCGTTTGGTTTCTATAACCACCATTATAATCTATTCTTGTATATTCCATATAACTTATTTCTTTACCACTATATTCTTGATTGCAAGCCATAAGAAATACACTAAATATAATTATTATAAGTATAAATGTTTTTTTCATAATAATCATTACCTTTCATATATAGTATAACAAAATAATTGACTTTTTTTCTAACTATTTTAATAAATTTTTATTTTTGAATTTTGCCATATATCCTAAGTAAGCAAATAAAAAGATGGTTATTTATATAACCATCTAACAGTGCAATATCATTTATGATATTAAAATCTCTAATGAATTTATATATTTATAATTTAACAACTAATCTCTTAATGATGTCGCTATTATTTCACTAAGAGTTGGGTGAGCGTGAATATAATCTTTTGCATCATTAATTGATATTTTATTATTAATCAATACCATAATTTCATGAATTAGAATATTGGCTTCTTCACCCAATATATGAGCACCTATAATATAATTATTCTCAATAATTAACTTTATAAAGCCATCTAGTTCATTCATTGTCATTGCTTTACCATTTGAACGATACAATGTTTTTATTGTTCGATATTCTTTATTTTGGAGAATACATTCATCCTCTGTCAAACCAACCATAGCAATTTCTGGTATTGTGAAAACACACGAAGGAACAATATCAAAATTGATTTTGTCGTTGCGCCCTAAAATATGGTTCAATACGCGATACCCACTATATGTTGCATAGTGCGCTAGCATCATTTTATTATTCACATCACCAATTGCATATATATTATCAATATTAGTCTGGAAATTAGTATTAACTTTAATGGCACCCTTATCAATATCAATAGCACAATTTTCTAACTCTAGGTTATCTATATTAGGCTTTCGTCCTACTGCCAATAATATCTTATCAAAATCAATTTCATTTATAGTTCCATTATTATCATAAATGATTTTGTTATCAAAGATTTCTTTTATTTCAGTTTTTAAAATAAGTTTTATACCATAAGTTTTCAAATATGCTTGAAATCTTTTAATAATTTCCTTATCAAAAAATGGTAGAATAGTACTTGCAGATTCAATAATCGTGACATCACTATTAAAAGTTTTAAAGATTGTCGCCATTTCAATGCCTATAACGCCACCACCAATGACTACTAACTTAGATGGGATATCACTAATATCAAGAAGTTCATCTGAAGTAATCACGTTTTTTGCATCAATTCCCTTAATAGGGATTATTTTAGATTTTGATCCGGTTGCTATAACAATATATTTTGCTTCATAAATCTCATTTTCAACCTTTACATGATAACGGTCGACTAGAC
The DNA here is from genome assembly GCA_031553555.1 of Bacilli bacterium. Classification (GTDB taxonomy): domain Bacteria; phylum Bacillota_I; class Bacilli_A; order ML615J-28; family CAG-698; genus CAKOMG01. The sequence continues at coordinate 31,655 of JAVBLL010000002.1, read as the reverse complement.
TTGCAGTGCCATATATTAATTTAACTTTGGCCTTATCCAATGAAAATTTAATTCCAGTTACTAAATCAGCAACAACTTTCTTCTTACGTTCTTTTGTCAATTCAAAATCTAATATTGCATTACTTTGTAATACTTTTAACTCTTTAGACTTTTTAAAAAGTTTTGCATCATGATAATAAGTTTTGGTTGGGATACAACCATGATTAAGACATGTCCCTCCAACTTCATTTTTTTCAATTAGCACTATACTTAATCCAGAATTCGCCGCTTCTAATGCCAGTTCATATCCTCCTGGACCTGCTCCAATTATAATAATATCTATCATATTAGTCATTAATATCCTTAAATTTTAAAATTGGATTTCTCGCAGCTTTGACTTCATCTAATCTTCTTACGGGTGTATAGTGTGGAGCTGTAAATAATAGCTCAGAATTTTCTTCTGCTTCTATAGCAATCTTATTCATCACTTCAATAAATTCATCAAGGGTTTCTTTTGATTCACATTCTGTTGGTTCAATCATTAATGATTGATGAAATAATAATGGAAAATATATTGTTGGTGGATGATACCCATAGTCAAGAAGTCGTTTTGCTACATCTAATGTTGTGGCCTTCTGACTAATTAATCCATCAAATACGACTTCATGTTTACACAATCCTTTAATAGGTAGTAAATATTTATCTTTTAATGACTCTTTTATATAATTAGCATTTAAAGTTGCAAAACGGGCTACATTTTTTATGTTCTCTTTTCCTAAGCTAAGTAAATAAAAATATGATTTTAATATAACAGTAGTATTACCATAAAAGGCACTAACTCTGCCGATAGTATTTCCTTCCAAGAAATTATAGTTTTCACCAGTTTTTATAACACGTGGATTAGGTAATAAATCAACCAGTTTTGAAACAACTCCGACTGTTCCTGATCCAGGACCACCACCACCATGTGGGGCAGCAAATGTTTTGTGAAGGTTTATATGCATAATATCAAACCCCATATCAGCGGGTCTAGATATTCCTAATATAGCATTCAAATTAGCACCATCATAATATAGCAAGCTTCCATTATCATGAGCAAGCTTTGAAATTGTCATAATGTCTTTTTCAAAAATACCAAGTGTATTAGGATTTGTCAACATTATTCCAGCAACTTCATTATTCAATACTAACTTTAATTGCTCAATATCAACCATACCATCAGCTGTTGCTGGTACTTCTACAATATCCATTCCACATAGTGTAACACTAGCAGGGTTAGTTCCATGAGCAGACGTTGGAACAATAACTTTTGTTCTTAGTAAATCATTTCTTCGTAAATGATATTCTTTCATGATCATTAATCCAACTAATTCACCATGAGCCCCTGCGAAAGGATTTAAGGTGAATTCACTCATACCTGTAATTGCTGACAACATTTGAGAAAGTTCATAGTAAATCTGAAGTAATCCTTGTGTGCTTTCAATTGGCTGTAATGGATGAATCGCACTAAAACTATCAAGACTGGATAATTCTTCATTAATTTTAGGATTATATTTCATTGTACAAGAACCAAGTGGATAAAATCCTTGATCAACTCCAAAATTCTTTAGTGACAATTTTGTGTAATGACGAACTATATCTAGTTCTGTCACTTCTGGAAGCTCCAGTGGTGCCTTTCTTTGTAGCTCCTGAGGCATTTCATATTGCCCTATATGATTTTTTGGTAAATTGTAACCAATTCGACCAGGTTTTGAGACTTCAAATATTAATTTATTGTACATCATCATATTCCTCCACTAAGGAAATAAATTGATCTATTTCATTTTTTGTTCTAACTTCAGTAGCACATAATAAATACTTGCCATCGCCAAGATCAAGTCCACCGAGAATTTCATTTTTTAATAAATATTTATTCAGTCCACTAATATTAATATTTGTTTTTACAATAAATTCCTTAAAAAATGGTTTAGTTGAACAACTAAAAAATCTATTTGTTTTTAGCAATCTATCAAAAAAGTAATGACTATTACTATATGCTTGTTTTGCAACATCAATTAACCCCTGTGGTCCCATTGTGTTTACATATATCGATGCATGTAATGCCATCAAACTTTGATTAGAACATATATTAGAATTGGCTTTTTCTCTTCTAATATGCTGTTCTCTTGCTTGTAATGTTAAAACGAATCCTCGCTTTCCATCAACGTCATTAGTCATGCCGATGATTCTACCCGGAAGTTTTCTAAGTAATTTATTAGTAGTTGCCATAAATCCTAAGTATGGTCCCCCATAAGATAATGGTATTCCAAGCGTTTGCGCATCGCCACAGACAATATCTGCACCAATTTCTCCAGGTGTTTTTAAAACACTTAAAGTACTAGGATCAACATTCATAATAAACAAACTTTTGTTTGTTTTTAATATTTCAACAATATTATCATATTCTTCAACAATTCCATAATAATTAGGATTTTGAACGATGAGACAGGCAACATCATCATTTAACTTATTTTTTACTGAAGACTCAGAAATAGAATATTGTATAGATTCAACAATTTCAATTTGAAGACCACGATATTTGCCATATGTTTTTAATACATCAATAGTTCGTGGGCTTACAGTATCACTAACAAGAATTTTCTTCTTTTTTGTTTGGGCATGCGCCATAAACATTGCCTCAGCCGATGCTGTTGCCCCATCATATACAGAGGCATTGCTGACATCCATATTAGTTAATTCGCAAATAATACTTTGAAATTCAAAAATGTATTGCAAAGTTCCTTGTGAGATTTCCGGCTGATAAGGCGTATAGGATGTTAAAAACTCTTGACGTGAAGTTAATGACTTAATAATACTAGGTGTATAAACATCATAACTTCCAGCACCTAAAAAACTTACTAATTTTTTATTTTTACTTCCAAGTTTTTGAGCATGTCTTCTAAGTTCTAACTCTGACATATAATTTGGTAAATCAAGTTCACCATTATATTTTGCCGAATCAGGAATATCTAAAAAAAGATCATCAATATTTTTCAGATTAACCTTTTCTAACATTTCCTTGACATCTTGCTTTGTATGAGGAAAATATTTGTACATTATTTTTGTTCCGCCGTATAACTTTTACTATCTAATAGATTATCTAATTCTGAAGAATCATTTATTTTAATTTTTAAAATCCAATTAGAATATGCATCTTGATTGATTAACTCTGGATTATTAATGACATTTTCGTTCACTTCAATAATTTCGCCGCTAACAGGTGACATAATATCTGATGCCGCTTTTGTGCTCTCAACAGCACCACATTCATTAAATTGTTCTACTTCTTCGCCAACTTCAAATGCATCAACATATACAATAGCACCTAAACTTTTTTGGGCATAATCTGTAATACCAATTGTAGCCACATTTCCATCCAATTTTATCCATTCATGACTTTTTGCATATTTTAAACCTTCTAATACTTTACTCATTTTTCCCCCTATTTTACGTATTTTTTCTTTAAAAAGTTTTTGTTTCTGATCTTTGCTTTTACTAGATTTTTTCTAATCTGTATATTCACTTCTGTACCAATTTCCGCATAAGTACTATCAATTAGGGCCATAGCATAAATATTATTGGAATTTGGTATCATATATCCAGTTGTTATCTTGCCAATAACTGCTCCGTCAACTAAAACATCATATCCGTTTCTGGCTATTCCGCGTTCTAATATTTCTAAGCCTACTATTTTTCTTGATACACCATTTTCAATTTGCGATGAGACCTTCTCTTTACCGATAAAATTTTTATTAATATTAACAGCATATTTTAATCCTGCTTCAATTGGTGTAATGTCACTGTCAATTTCATGTCCATAAAGCGGCATTCCTGCCTCAAATCGCAAAGTATCTCGACAACCCAGTCCACATGGTGTTACCTGCATTGACATAAGTTTTCTAAATAATACTAATATGTTATTATTCTCACCATAAATTTCAAACCCATCACTTCCAGTATAACCACTTCTGGAAACTAGAAAATCATTATCCATAATTTCAATATGCTTGAAATCAAACAATTTTAAATTATCAATTTCATTTGAAGAAATACTTCTTAATATTTCTATAGCCTTAGGGCCTTGCAAAGCAAGCTGACCATAAATTAATGATTCATTAATAATCACAACATCAAACTGCCCTTTGTGTTCAAGCATATATGCATAGTCTTTATCAGTATTTGATGCATTAACAACAAGTAAACATTCAGTATCACTATATTTATAAACCATTAAATCATCGACTACTCCACCATCTTCATATAACATAAAATTATATATCATTTTACCATTTGAAAAATTTCTCATATCATTAGTCAATAAGTAATTTAAAAAATCAATTGTATCCTTACCGGTCACTCTAATTTCTCCCATATGAGAGACATCAAATACTCCTACATCATTTCTGACAGCTGCATGTTCTTCAGCAATACTGCTATATTCGATAGGTAATAAAAAACCACCAAATTCAACAATTTTTCCACCCGCTTTTATATGTTCATCATAAAGTATTGTTTTCTTCATCTTTTCCTCCAAAAAACATTAAATTAAAATCCTCGTTTGAACAATTCATAATATACTCATTGACATTATATTTATTAGTTATTTCCTGAAAAGATTCTCTAACAAAAGGAACTTTTCTAAATTTATTACAAAAATTATCTATTTCCTTAATAGCAAAAAAATCACCTTTTAAATTCATTTCTTGAACAATATCATTTTTAATATCAACAAAAACTATTAATTGACCCCATAAAAATCTTTTATCATTTTTAAAAGTATACTTAGGGTTTTTTCCATAAACCCATTCATAGGAATCAAATTTCTTCTTAATTAAATTAATTTCTGTTAATTCATCATTAGTTAATAATTGTTTTGTTTCGCTGATATTATCAATAAGATAATTCATTAATTCTTCCTTACTAAGATTTAAAAACTCTTTCAAATTTATAACTCTCTCATTTACACTCTTAATACCCTTTGTAAGCAACTTTTGATTATCTGGCGTAATTATATTGACTAGTTCAATTAAATCAGTATCATATAAAAAAGTTCCATGTAGAACAGATCCATGCTCGTTTGTATACATGGCATTACCAGAAAATTTTTTACCATTTACCAACATATCATTTCGACCTGAAAAATAAGCATCTATTCCAAGTTCCTTGAGAGCGTTTATAATCATCCCTAAATAGTTTTTAAAAATTAACTCTTTATCTTTCTCTTTTGTAATAAAAGTAAACATAAAGCAACCACTATCAGCATAAATTGCTCCTCCGCCACTTGGGCGTCTATAAATTTTGACACCTTTTTCTTCAGCATATGAAGTATTAACTTCTCCATCAATAAGCTGATTTCTACCAATAACAACAGAGGGATTTAAATTCCATAAGAAAAAAATATCTTCCTCCAGGTGCCTTAGCAGATATTCTTCAAGCCCCAAATAAAATGATATTTCCTGTTTTCCTAGGCATCTCAAATCAATATTTTTCATATGTATATATCATACCATATTTTTACAAATTATTAAATACATTTTGAAAATTTTAAAAACATTACATCAATTAATGTAATGTAGTTGTCTTGAAATCCTCAAAAATCATATTGGTATACCTACTTTTTCTGATATTCTAATACCTATTTAAAATATTATGATGTCCAATATCAATTAATACAATTATCTCATCATTTTCATAAAACCAAATAATCCTTATATCCATATCAATGATAGACTCATATTAATCTTTATTCCCTTAAATTTTGCTAGTTTTTAAAAATGGGTGAAGGTTATTTCTAATAAATATATCGATTTTATTTTTAAACAACTCTTGTTCATTTTTAGATAGTTTATCGAAGGACTTTAAAAAACGTTCTGTATATGCTATCAACAAAATATCACTTCTAATATATCCAAACTATGTTTTAAATTCAATTATTACAATTAAAACCGTTGATATAAAATTAGTAGCGTCAAGTCTCTGCGGTTAATAGACAAGGCAATTAAAAATCTCAAGGGATTTGAGGAAAGAAAAAGTGAGAGTGATGAAAACTATGCTATTAATTTGACAAAAGTATAGTTTTTTGATACAATTTTGTCGAGGTGCATATAGATGTATATTTCTGTTGTTTCAAATAATCATTTTCAAATCATAACGAATCTTTTTGCTTCTGTAAATAGCAGTATAAAAATCATATCTCCTTTCTTGGGAAAGGAGATGACAGATTTATTATGTAAAACGAAACTGTTAAATCAGTCTATACAAGTTGATGTAATCACACGCTTTTATGATAGTGATTTTTACAAGGGAGTAAGTTGTATTGAAGGACTGAGAGATTTAAAAAATGCAAATATCGGTTTGTATGCATTAAAAAAACTTCATACAAAACTTTACATTTTTGATGATACTTCTGCAATCGTTGGTTCTGCTAATTTTACATCTGGTGGTTTTCATTATAATAATGAATTATCATTGTTTATTCAGGAAGATCCACAGTTGGTTCGTGAGCTTATTGAATTCTTTCAGAATTTATATCGAATAACAAATCCAAGTTTTGAGATCTTGGCATCCCGAATAGACGAAATGATAGACAAGGTTAAAAATAAAGTTCAAAATGAAAAGCCCTTTGAAGAACCATATGAGCCTACTGAGAAATGGGGTGCAGAGCCACCGTCAACCGTTAAAGTGCATAGTTCTCCTATTTCTACATCAGCTCAAAATACTGCACCGCAATCATTAATGCCATTATCACATTCTATAAATAGAATTTGGTTAAAATTTGAGGAATCTGCTGATAGTAGATCAAAACCATCAGAGAGATATAAGCCTACGATTTGGCAAGGCCAAATGATTACTGCATTTCCATTTAAAAAAGGCATGCCGAGCATTAGGTTAGGAGAACAGTTCTACATGGCTGTTGTGAGCATAGATGAAAGAGGCAAGCCCACTCAACACATTGTTGGTTGTGGTATATTCGATAGCACTGCTCAAGAAGCTGACCAAACAATGAAATTAGAATATCCTTGGATGGATAAATATTCATACTACTGCAAAGTGCGTGATTTTAAACATATTGATACTACAATAGGAAATGGGATATTAGTTAAAGCAATGATTGACGACTTAGGACGATATTTTTATGCAGCGACACAAGATTCAGGCAAGAACCCGTACGTAGTACATCACCAGAAATCACATTTGCGTCTTACCGAAATTGCGAAGGCAAATATTGATAGTAAACTTGACTTAATATTTGAATATTGTGGGAAATTACCAAATAACTAAAAATAATTATAGTTTTGAAGGAATTTAAATAGATTGTTTTTTCTTGATAAAAAGAGAGGATGGATTTTATTTTAGAAACAATTTGTCGCTTGCTTAAGATTTATAATAAGGTAAAAAACTAACAAAGATCCTTTGACTTTCGACGAATCAGCCCTAAGAATATAGATAATGATGCAAAAAACGAAAGCTCTGGGAATTCGGTTATTTTAGGCTAAAAATGCAAATAAAATAGGTCTGACACAACTGTGTCAGACCTATAATCATCTTATGGTGCCACTGGCCGGATTCGAACCGGCACGCCTTTCAGCGCTTGATTTTGAGTCAAGTTTGTCTACCTGTTTCAACACAGTGGCAATTTATACTTACTTATTTTACTATATAATTCATAAAAAAGCAAGTAAAATTTATTATTTCACAATACCTAAAACGATAGGACGTGGTTCAATTATTTCATCAACAATTTCAAATGCATTTAAGACTTTATCATATGCATTTTGTTGGTTACGTCCATTGGAATAAAGGATAGCAATTGGTTCATCTGTATTAATATAGGATCCAACTTTTTTTAGAACCTCTACACCCACTGCCAAATCGATTTTATCATCTTTACTTTCCCTGCCAGCTCCTAGCATCATTGCACTTAAGCCTATTTCTAAAGCTTTAAGACTTTTAACATAACCGACTTTAGTAGATTTTACTAGAACCTTGTATTTAGCTTGAGGAAATAATGAATAGTCATCTAAAACATTTGTATCTCCATGTTGATATGAAATCATTTGTTTTAATTTTTCTAAAGCAATACCATTATTTATCTTTTCTTCAATCAATTTAAAAGCATCTTCTTTATTATTTACTGTGTTTGTTGCTAATAATAATTCACTAACTAACTCATAGCAAAATAATTCAAATGTTTTTGGCCCTTTGCCTTTTAAAGTTTCAATGGCTTCTATTACTTCTATACTATTACCAACCATATTTCCAAGTGGCTCATCCATATTGGTCAGTATTGCTACCATATCACGATTGTACGATTTACCAATATCAACCATAGCGTTTGCTAAAACGTAAGCATCATCTAAGGTTTTCATAAAAGCTCCATCACCAACTTTTACATCTAGTAAAATTGATTTAGCACCACTGGCAAGTTTTTTAGACATTATTGATCCAGCAATAAGCCCAACGGAATCAACTGTTCCAGTAACATCACGAAGTGCATATAATTTTTTATCTGCTGGGGTAATGTTGGCTGTTTGTCCAATGACAGCTAATGAGATCTCTTCTACTTGCTTAAAAAAATCTTCACTCTTTATATTGATAGAAAATCCAGGAATTGATTCCAATTTATCTAAAGTTCCACCAGTATGTCCAAGTCCTCTTCCGCTCATCTTCGCTACTTTTAAACCACAAGCAGCTAGTATTGGTGCCACTACCAGCGTTGTTTTATCTCCAACCCCACCTGTTGAGTGTTTATCCACACAAATCCCCTTAACCGGTGATAGGTCTATTTGTTCTCCGCTTTCTAGCATTTCTTTGGTTAATGCTACTTGTTCTTCGCTATTTAATCCATTAAAACAAATGGTCATTAATAAAGCACTCATTTGATAGTCAGGAATATCTCCATTTACATATCCAGCAATTACAAAATGGATTTCCTCATTTGTCAATGCATAACCTTGTCTTTTTTTAGTAATAATATCAACAGTTCTCATAAACCCGCCTTCATCACTTTTCTTTTATTTAATTAATTATACCATAATTTTTGTTTTTGTGGTATAATATTTTACATATTAGGAGAAAGACATGGAAAAAATTATCTGCTTTATTCGACACGGTCAAACCGATATCAACAAGTTATCATTAATTCAAGGTCAACAAAACCATCAATTAAATGATAATGGTAGAGAACAGGCCAAAACTACTGGTATTTATTTAAACGCAAACGATTCAAAATGGGATATTATCTATTCAAGTACACTAGATAGAGCCTATGATACTGCTAAAATAATTGCATCATATATCAATTATCAAAAAGATATAATTAAAAGTTCTGCTTTTCTTGAGCGCAATTTTGGGGATGCTGAGGGTACTCCTGTTTGTGAAGAAACATTTATAAAATTAGCAAATAATCAAATTCATGGTGCTGAAACAGACATAGAAATTCAAACTCGTGTTATGAATGAAATAATGAGCATTATTAAAAATACTAATGAGCAAAAAATTATGATTGTTGCCCATTCTCATACTATTAAAGCTGCATTAACTTTTTTAGATAGTAGACGTAAGTTTAGTGATATTATATATAATTGTTCAATGAACTATTTATCATATAAAGATAATGATTTTAGTATTATTAAAACTAATGTCACTCCATAATATTTTAAAACATAAAATTTTGTAAACACTTTCATTTATCGACATTTTATGATATAATGAATTATAAACAAAAAGAAAGGACAGACAATATGCTTTTTTTAGAAATAAATAGAACAATTGATCCTATAGTTAAACTTGCTGGTGATTGGTTAGCCGAAATAAATATATTTAGCATTTTCTTAAGATTACTACTAGCAATAATTTGTAGTGGAATTGTTGGTATTGAACGCGCAGCCAAAAGACATGAAGCTGGATTAAGAACTTATATTCTTGTTTGTATGGGGTCTGCAATTGCAATGATAACTAATCAATTTATTTTTGAAAGTTTTGGAGCTGGAGATGTATCTCGTTTTGGTGCCCAGGTAATCAGTGGAATTGGTTTTTTAGGAGCTGGGACTATTTTAGTAACTTCCCGCAATCAAATTAAAGGGTTAACCACTGCTGCTGGATTATGGGCATGTGCATGTTTAGGGTTAAGCATAGGTATTGGTTTCTATACTCTAGCCATTATGGGATTCATGCTTATCTTCATCGTTATGTTATTTTTACCGCCCATTGAAAACTTCTTCACAAAATATAGTAGTAGTTCTCGATTGCATTTAGAATTGCAATCACGTACTGATTTAAAATCATTTGTCGCTTATGCCAGAGAGCACAATATGAAAATCCGTTCCATAGAACGCAATGCCGCTTATGAGAATTCAGGACTAAGCGTTTATACCGTTAGTATAGTGCAATTGAAACTGATTAATAGGGCAGATGAAAAAGCGAGATTATCTGCTGTTGAAGAAATAAAAAAACTTGATTATGTAAATTATGTTGAAGAAATATATTAAAAAATACTACATCAATATATTTGTATTGATGTAGTATTTTTTTATTTAATTTTATTGAAAATAATATTAATCTCTGTGCCTTTTCCTTCAATACTACTAATTGATAATTGAGCTTTATATAAATTACAAATATGTTTTACAATTGCAAGACCTAGGCCAGTACCTCCAACTTTGCGGCTTCGACCTCTGTCAACCCGGAAAAATCGTTCAAAAACACGATGAAGGTAGGCATTAGGAATCCCAATTCCTTCATCCCTAATACGGAAGATTATTTTATTTTTTTGTTGCTTGACTAATATATATATATTAGTATTAACATTAGAATATTTCAAAGCATTATCCAAAAGATTATTTACTACTTCAATTATCTTTTCTCTATCTGCATTTATTTTACCGTGTTCCAAATTTAAATGGATATCAATATTATTTTCTTGAGCTTTTAGTTGATTTGACAAAACCACATGCTCTACTATTTCCATCAAATCAATTTCTTCATAAATTACTTCTGCAGTATCTTCCAATTCTGAAATTTTCAACATATCAGCAATTAAATTTTTCATACGACTTGCTTCTTTATTTATAACAACAACAAAATCTTCATTATAGTCTTTATTTTGCATTAATAATTCCGAATAGCCTAATATAGAAGTTAACGGTGTGTTAAGTTCATGACTTGCATTTTGAAAAAATTCTTTTTTAGCAATCTCTAATTTTCTCAAATCAGTCACGTCCATTAAAACAATTGCTTTTTTTATATCAACTGAATCCACACTAAATAATCTGACTTCCAAAGTTCGAGAATTTTCTTCAATATCAAAGGTAATATATTCTTGTATTTCAATATTTTTTAAAACATTATCTAAAAAATTTTTATTTCGAATAATTGCTTCAATATTTCTTTGTCGTTCTACCGATATATCTAATAAGAAAGTCGCATAATCATTGATTAACACGATATCATTTTGTGTGTTAAGAGCTATTATTCCTTGGTTGATATTTTCAATAATTATTTTTAGTTTGTTTTTTTCTTTTTCATAATTTTCAAGTAAAGTCACTAAACTTAGACTCATTAAATCTATTTCTCCTAAAATAGCGTTGAGTTCATCATATTTAGTAATTGGAGATTCATCAATTTTTTGATTTAAACGTAAGTTAATCATTTGATTTTTAATAATTTCCATTGGTTTTAATATATTAATAGCAATGGATTGTGAAAAATAACCAACCATAAAAACGACTGCTATTAGGATTAAAATCATAAAAAGAATTGAACCAAGTAAATAACTATTAATGGTTTGTATTGCAATGGCAACCCTAATTATCACTTTCACTTCATCAAATACAACTAATCTAGCGATATAAATATATTTAATTTTATAGGTAGTGGAGGTGCGTATATCTTTTCCATAATCTTTTCCATCTAATACTTGTTTTATTTCGCTTCGATTTAAATGGTTTTCCATCGAAGTACTATTTTCTTCTTTTGAATCATTAAGAACAAAACCATTCATATCTATGACAGTAATTCTAAGGGTTTTATTATGATCAGTCTGCTTAACAAGATTATCAAAATTAATAATTTTATTTTGAACAATCTGTTCTTCAAGCATATCAACCATAATAATAGCATTTTTTTCAGCTGATTTTTTATTTATTTCTTGAACAATAACAATGGTGCACAGAAAAAATGCTATTAATGTACAACAAGTTATCAAGAATATTTTTCTGGCAATTGCTTTTTTCATACTGATTGTTCCTTAATCCCATAACCAACTCCACGAGCTGTAATAATATTTTTACCATATTCTTTCAATTTAGTTCGTAACTGATTAATATGTATGTCCAAAGTTCTGGTTTCTAAAGCCACATCATATCCCCAAACGTCATTGAATAAAATATCTCTAGATACAATGCTATTAACATTTTTTAATAAAACTATTAATAATTCAAACTCTTTTAAAGTTAAATCAATTTTTTCATTATCAAGGTAGACATCTCGACTTTGTAAATAAACATTTAGTTTTTGAAAAACCAAAACTTCATTTTTAATTTCAACATTATATTTTCGAAGGTTTGCCTTAACCCTAGCAACTAGCTCTAAAACCGAAAATGGTTTTGTAATATAATCATCGGCCCCTGAATCTAGACCACTAATTTTATTTATTTCACTATTTTTTGCAGTAAGCATAATAATTCGCAAATTGATTTCTTTATATTCTTGACGTATTATTTTTAAAGCCTCAATGCCATCCATTTCAGGAAGCATGATATCCAAAATAATTAACTCAGGAATTTTTGTTTTTAGAGCTTTTATCATATTTTCCGCAGTCTCAAAACTGATTACTTCATAACCCTCATTTTGGAGAGCATACTTGACTAGTTCACGAATATTTTCATCATCTTCAACATTATATATTAACTTTGATTGCATATAACCTCACAGTATTTTAATATTTTTATGAACACCCGCTTGACAAAAAATTACCCATTCAGCAATGTTTTCTGCATGATCAGCAATTTTTTCTAAGTATTTGGCTATCATCATAATGTAAATTGCCAAATCACCTCGCAAAGTATTTCTTTGTATTAATTGTATCATATTTTCCTTAACTTGTACAAATAATTTATCAACAATATCGTCCATTTTTGTAATTTCATATGCTAATTCTAAATTCATATCACTAAAACTATTTATACTCATACTAACCATATTTTTAGTTATATTAGTCATTTTTACTAAATCATCATCTTTAATAATATAATTCACTTCAAATAAAGTTTCAACTAAATCACAAATATCTTTTGATTGATTGCCAATTCGAGCGATATCTGTAACAATCTTCAAAACTGCCGTAATAAGTCGTAAATCTCTTGCAACTGGTTGCTGTTTTAAAATAATCTTTAGAGCAATGCTTTCAATTTCAGTTGCCATAATATCTATTTGCTCTTCATTATCAATTACTTTCATCGCTAGTTCTTTACTACTCATTATTAAAGCTTCAACCGTATCATTGAGATTGTTTTCAATAAAACTTGCCATCCTAATAACTTTTATATTAAGTTCGTTTAATTCTTGTTCAAATTTACTTCTTGTTGTCATATTTACCTCTTATCCAAAACGACCTGTAATGTAGTCTTCACATTTTTTATTTTTAGGCATTGAAAATACTTCTTCTGTTTTTCCATATTCTAAAAGTTCTCCTAAGAGGAAGAAAGCAGTTCTATCTGATATTCTCGTTGCTTGTTGCATATTATGAGTTACAATTACTATAGTATATTGTTTCTTCAAATGCTCTAGTAATTCTTCAATTTTATTTGTTGAAATGGGGTCTAGTGCACTAGTTGGTTCATCCATCAAAATAATTCTAGGCTCAATTGCTAGTGCCCTAGCTATACATAATCTTTGCTGTTGACCACCAGATAATCCCAAAGCCGATTTATGTAGTCTATCTTTCACTTCATCCCACATTGCTGCTTTTTTAAGTGAATCCTTAACAATATGATCGAGTTCCTTGCCTTTTTTAATCCCATGGGCCCTTGGACCATACGCAATATTATCATAAATACTCATAGGAAAAACATTCGGTTTTTGAAAAACAATTCCCACTTCTTTGCGAAGATTATTTATATCAATGTTTTCATAAATATTTTGATCATTTATATTAATAGTTCCAGTTATGTGGCATCCTTCTATTAGATCATTCATTCGATTCAAACATTTTAGGAGCGTTGATTTACCACAACCACTAGGACCAATAAAAGCGGTAATCTCTTTTTCATAAATATCTATGTTGATATTTTTTAAAGCTTGGAATTCATTATAAAATAAATCCAAATTTTTTATTTCTATTAAAGCCTTTTCCATTCTTTCCTACTTTCCTAGTAATTTCTTATGAAGCTTACTAATTAATAATGTTGCCATAAGATTTAAACCAAAAACAATAAAAATTAATATACAAGCGGTAGCATATGCTTCATGTGTATACATTCCCTCACGTGCTAGTGCATAAAGTCCCACGGCTAACGTTGTTCCTGAACTACTAAATCCCCCTGGCATTGCTTTTAAACTAGCCCCCATAGTAAATAATATGGCTGCTGATTCACTAATCATTCGACCTATTCCTAAAATGACAGCCGACATAATTCCTGGCATTGCTGAGGGGATAACAACTCTAAAAATTGTTCTTATTTTTCCACATCCCAAAGCATAACTACCTTCCCTTAAGCTCATGCTCACTGACTTCAATGATTCTTCTGTTGATCTCACTGTTGTTGGAATAATCATAAGCGCTAGTGTAAAACTACCAGCATAAATGGAAGTTCCAAAGTTAAGGAAATTACAAAAGAAAAGCAAACCAAATAAACCATATACAATGCTAGGTATACCAGCTAATGTCTCAACTGCCATTCTTATAAACTTAACTATCTTACTATTTTTCTTTGTATATTCATTTAAATATATTGCTGTGAAAATGCCGATGGGAAATGAGATTACTGATGTTAGAATGATTACCATAAAAGTAGCAACAATGGATGGAAAAATAGTTGGTTCACCACCAAATGAAAATTCTCCAAAAAGTAAATCAGAAGTAATGTGTGGCAGTCCATTTATCATAACAAATGCCACAATTACTAATAAGGATACAACCCCTAAAACTGAAGCCAGATAAGTAAAATATTTCATTAAAATATAAAATCTTTTTGATATTTTTGCTTCTTTATGTGGATAAATAAAGTCATTAATTTCTGTTAAGTCTTTGCTTTTCGAACGGCCACGATTGGGATTGATTTTTTTATTATTGAAAGTATTAAATAAAATGTTAATTAGTAATATGAAAACTAATAAGACTACCCCTGTTGCAATTAGTGCCCCCATTTGTAGTTCACCTGCATAACTCATTTCCATGACAATATTTGCTGTCATTGTTCTAAAACTAGCAAATAATCCATCTGGAAAAACTGTATTACCACCAGATACCATAACAACAGCCATTGTTTCTCCGATAGCTCTACCTACACCTAAAATAATGGATGCAATGATACCACTCTTTGCAGCTGGAACAACAACTTTAAAGTATGATTGTTCTTTGGTTGCCCCAAGTGCTACAGACCCTTGATAGTAACTCGTATCAACTGCTTCAATACTTGTTTTTGATAAAGAAACAATAGTTGGTAAAATCATTATTCCTAAAATGATACTGACTGCAAGTATTCCTGAGCCCTCACCATTAGCTGAAAAAACTCCCAAAGCTGGTAGCAATATTTTCATTCCAAAAAAGCCATATATAACGGATGGAATTCCGGCTAATAAATTAATTAATTGTGTCAAAATGTTCTTGATTTTTTTGGGTGCAAAGCATGCAAGATAAATTGCAATTAATACCCCTAGAACTCCTCCAATAACAAGCGAACCAACAGTTGCTAGTAACGATCCAACAATCATTGGTAGTATTCCATAAGTTCCTGTTGTTTCGCCAATTAAAGTATCACTAGAATTACTATTCCAACTCGTACCAAAAATAAAACGAAATAGTCCAATTTTATTAATAGCTGGAAAACCTTGATAAATTAAGAAAACAAAAATACATATAACAGCAAAGATAGAGAAAATCGCACTCATTAAAAATATGATTTTCATTGTTTTTTCTTTGCCTGCCATAGATTTCTGTTTTTGACTAATATTCATAAGTGACCTCAAATGATTTTATTCTAAATCAGAAAACTTTTTAATTGCTCCAGTATATATATCAAACAATTGCTTAATAGTTAAACTTTCAATTATATTATCATTATTAACAATAATAGCAACAGCATCCAATGCGATACTGAAATAATTAAATGATGGAGCATCTCCACTTTTAATGGCACTACTACTCATGCCTATTACATTACCATTTGTATCACCTTTTGTAGCTGAGATGCCTGCACTTGATGATACACAATCAACATCAAAATTTATTCCAGTTACCTTGGTGCCACCTTTTGCCTGATAGTCTGCAATAAGTTTCACCATTAATGTTTCCATAGAAGTCGATCCTCTAAGGCATACTGTCCCACTCAACGCTGTATCTCCTGCTACATATTCCACCATATCGCTATCCAATTGCTCAACATATTTATTAGATGTAACAATTGCTTGGGCAGTACTACTTTGCAAATATTTTAAAAAGTCTGCAGCTGCTGGTGTTAATGTTTGATCTTTTTTAGTCATTATTACAAATGGGCGAGATAACTTATAACTACCATTTAAAACAGTTGTACTATTAGCTTCAATTCCTTCAACTTTAATAGTTTTAATTGTGCTATTAACCGACCCAAGTGAAATATAACCAATAGCATTTTCATTGCTACTCACTTTAGTAATAACTTCACTAGTTCCCTTTTGTATATTCATATTCTTAACAAAAATACTTGTGTCTTGCACCGTGCCATCAGCTTTTTTTGCTAATGAGTCACCATCACTATTCTTAATCATTCCATCAAATGCATCTCTGGTGCCACTGCCAGATTCACGACTGACGACTAGGATTTCTTTCCCCCCGCCACAACCAACTAAAAATAAAGCAATAACCATTACTGCTAAACAAAAAATTTTTTTCATCTTCTTCTCCTTTTTACACTACCATTATACTAAATATAAAAAAGTATAAAAACCTTATTTTTGTAATATTAATGTAAATTAATGTAAAGTTATATATTAATTATAAAAAAGTTGCTGTTTCCATGAAACAGCAACTCACATTTAAATTTTATATTATTCTTTATCTGACTTTTTTACTTTATCTTCCTTTTGTTCAGTCTTTGTTCCTATAACAGTAAATAGTTTTTCTTTTTTACAGAACAATCCACAGACTTTTACCATGACTGGGTCCATCCATCTAATTAAAGTATTTACTAATTTTCCTTTGATAACCGATTCTTTCCATAAAATATAAATTAATAACAATAAGAATAAGAAACATAATAAAACAATAAGTATAATAAGACCAATATTCGAACCATTAGCAACCCATTTTACATATATCGTTGTATTTGATGTTACTGTATCTGTTGTGAAATTCCATTCTTCAGTAAATCCTGAATCTTTATAATATCCACCAAATGTGTATCCTGTTTTTGTTGGATCATTTGTTGGTTTTGTTACTAATCCATTATCATCGATTGTTAAATTCCCAAGTGATGAACCACCATCTATATCAAACGTCACCGTATATGTTGGGATAACTTCAACCCATTTAACATATATCGTTGTGTCTGTTGTTACTGTATCTGTTGGGAAATTCCATTCTTCAGTAAATCCTGAATCTTTATAATATCCACCAAATGTGTATCCTGTTTTTGTTGGATCATTTGTTGGTTTTGTTACTAATCCATTCCTATCTATTGTTTGATCATCAAGTGATGAACCACCATCTATATCAAACGTCACTGTATATGTTGGAATAATTTCAATCCATTTTACATATATCGTTGTGTCTGTTGTTACTGCCTCAGTTGTGAAATTCCATTCCATAACAAATCCTGAATCTTTATAATATCCACCAAATGTATATCCTGTTTTTGTTGGATCATTTGTTGGTTTTGATACAAAATCATTTTCCTCTATTGTTTGATCATCAAGTGATGAACCACCATCTATATCAAACGTCACTGTATATGTTACAGGTGTGGGGACATTAACTATTAAATATGGATATCCATTGTTAATGGCTGGATTAACATTCCATGCATATAATCCATCTTCTGAATTTGCACTCACATATGCGTTTAACGCTGTCAATAAATCAGCTCCATAGCTTAATGTAGTACTTTCTGTTGCAGTTAATACCCCAGTATTATTAGTAAATGTTCCAACTGATGTATATGTATTATTACTAAAATTTCGATATTTGCTTATACAACCAGTTTTAGCATACACATTTTCAGCTGTTAAACTACCACGGGACCCCCACATTTGATCATAATAATTTGTGTTTGAAGTCACAGTACCACCATAGTAACAATTAGTCCAACTGTTAGTCGATGATGCAGATGGTGCAAAACCTCCAACATATTCATTATATAGATTATCATCAGTTACAGTTACATCCCCAAGTGCATAACAATTTATGACATCAGTAGATACGGCTGATTGAATAAAGCCACCAACATATCCAGAACCTTTTAACTTTACAGTCACATTACCTAATGAAGCACAATTTTTTATAAGTGATTTATTAGTCCCTGATATAGTAGTAAATCCTGCAAATCCACCTACTCCTATATTAATTCCTGTTTCGCTTGACCAACTTCTTAAATCCGCTTCTATTGGAACATTTACAGTTACATTTTCAATTATTAAATTAGAACCAGTTCCATATAATGATCCAACATTAATATCAATTCTAGAAGTATCATTAATTGTTATATCCATAGATCCCTCAAGCGTTAAGTTTTTAATTGTAGCTCCCGATAATCTACCAAATAATCCTAAGTATCTATTAGTACCAATTGTTGAGCCAGCTAATGAGTCATTATCAATAGTCATCCCACTTATAGTATGATATTTACCATCAAAAGTTCCATAAAAATGTTCCATACTTATCCATGATTTTCCACTCAAATCAATATCGGCACCCAATTTAATTGTTTTACCATTATAAGTCTTACCACTAGTTACATTATAAGCAAATTGCACAAACTCATTTACATTTTTAATCGTTCCACCATTATCCCAAGTATTCGTTGCAACCGTAATATCATCTAACCATGTGCCATTAGTCGTAGCATTTACTTTAATATCCGTTAAAGAAAACGAACTAAAAAATAAAGTTAACAATAATATTATAAAATAAAATTTTAATTTTTTCATATTTTCCCCTTTTTTAAATAGCATATTTTTTTGCCTTCTTATTTTACAATAAAATACAAAAAAAATCAATATTTTTTTTGATATTTTTAAAAAAGGAAATGTTTTCCATTTATAATATTTTATAAGAAAATTAAAAAACCAGAAAGAAATATAATCTTTCTGGTAAATATTATTCTATTTAATCGCCTTTAACATTAAATCACACATTTTTTTAGAAAAAGCAACTGGGTCTTTTATATCAAAACCTTCCATTAATAATGCTTGCGAGTATAAAAGTTCAGCGTAATTATTTATTTCAAGCGGAGAATCAAGATATACTTTTTCCAATGCCTTAAATATTTCATGGTTAGGATTAATTTCTAATATTTTATCTGCTTTAACATTTTTATTATTTGGCATATTAGATAAAACTTTTTCCATTTCAAAAGAAACGCCATCACTACTAACTAAACATACTGCTGAATCTGTCAAACGCTTTGATAAAATAACATCGGCAACATCATCTTTCAAAGAATCCTTTAACGCTTCTAGTAAAGGCTTTTTGCTTTCATTTAATTCTTTAATTTTTTCTTTTTCATCATCAGTTAGTAAATCTAAATCGCCTTGATTAATTGATTTAAATTTCTTACCATCATATTCTTGTAGAATATTCATTAAAAACTCATCAACGTCATCAGATAAAATTAATACATCATAACCTTGTTTTTTAATCAAATCAAGTTGAGGCATCGCCATTACTGCTTCTTTTGTCTTACCAGATGCAAAATAGATGAATTCTTGTTTTTCTTTCATTTCCGCGACATATTGTTTTAGTGAAATCATTTGTTCTTGGTTAATAGTGTTATATAAAATTAAATCTTTCAATAAATCTTTTTTCATACCATAATCTTCATAAACACCGAACTTTAAATGTAAACCAAAACTCTTATAGAATTCTAAGTACTTATCAAATTCATTTTTCATTAAACCTTCAAGTTTGCTAATGATTTTCTTTTCAACATTATCAGCTATGTCTTTTAGAACTTTTGATTGTTGTAACAATTCACGGCTTATATTCAAATTCAAATCGCTGGAATCTACTAACCCCTTAACAAAACGCAAATAATCAGGAATAAGTTCTTTACATTTGTCCATTATGAAAACACCTTTGCAATATAGTTGCAATCCTTTTTCATATTTCTCAGAGTATAAATTAGTAGGTGCTTCTTTAGGAATATATATTAAAGCTGAATATTCTAATTTCCCCTCAACATTTAAAGGAATATACATAAAAGGATCTTGATAATCATAATATTTTTGTTTATAGAATTCGTTATAATCATTATCAGTTAATTCACTTTTAGACTTTTTCCAAATAGGTGTCATGCTGTTTAATACTTCAAGTTCTACAACGTCTTCATACTCATCTTCTTTTCCGCCTTCTTTTGGAACACTTTTAGTGATATCCATTTTTATTGGGTAACGTACATAATCTGAATATTTTTTCACTAAACTTTTGATTGCCCATTCATCTAAGAAATTATCATAATCATATTCGTCATCTGGTTTACGCAAATATAATGTTATTTCCGTTCCTGTGCCTTCTTTTGAAATTTCATCAATTTCAAAAGTATCTTCACCAGTTGATTTGAATAGGTATCCTTTCTCCGCATATAATGATCTTGTTTTTACTTCAATAAGATTTGCTACCATGAATGCCGAATAAAAACCAACTCCAAATTGTCCTATGATATTAATATCATCAACATTTTTATTAGTTTGTTCTGTTTTTTTATCTTTCTTTTTCTTATTATTATTTTCTTCTTTTAATTTCTCCATAAATTCTAGAGATCCACTTTTTGCAATAGTACCCAAAGAATTAATTAATTCTTCTTTTGTCATTCCGATTCCATTATCAATAATTGTGAATGTGCGCTTTTCCTTATCAACAACTAATTTGATTTCATAATCATTATCTTTTGGTAGTCTATTTTCCGTTAAAGATAAGTAATGATATTTATCAATTGCATCACTTCCATTGGAAATTAATTCTCTCAAAAAGATTTCTTTGTTTGTATAAATCGAATTAATCATTAACTCCAATAATCTCTTGGATTCTGTTTTAAATTGCATAACTTCTGCCATATTTTACCACTCCTTTTTTATATGTTCTTATTATACTACGAAAAATTAGCACTGTCAACAGACAAGTGCTAATTTTAAGATAATTTTAATATAAACTGGCAACAAATCTATAAATTTTTTATATTAGATACTTGTGCGCGATAAATGTTGGCATATACATAATTGTTTTGTATCAACTCCAAATGTGTCCCTTCTTCAACTTTCAAACCTTCATTTAATACAAAGATTTTATCAGCATTAAATATTGTTGATAGACGATGAGCAATGACAATTACCGTACGATTCTGGCAAACAACACTTAAAGCATGTTTAATCATTTCCTCGGTTTCAGTATCAATGTGTGATGTTGCCTCATCCATAATTAGTATTGAAGGATTATGAACAATTGCTCTAGCTAGGGCTATAATTTGCTTTTCACCAGCACTCATATTAACACCTGCTCTATTAATTGGTTGTTTAACACCTAATTCGAATTTATTTAATATTTTTTCTCCACCAATGGAAATAAGAATTTTTTCAATTTCTTCATCACTCATTTCATCTCTACCAAAACGAATATTACTTGCAATTGTTCCTTTAAATAATACTGGTTCTTGTAACACAACGCCTATATGTTCCCTGTAAGTTCGTTTGGAGTATGTATTGATGTCAATGCCATCAACATATATCTTGCCACTTAATGGGTCATTGACATCATAGAAACGCAAAAGTAAATTCATTAATGAGCTTTTACCACTTCCAGTCGCCCCAACAAGCCCAATCATTTGACCTGCTTCAATATTAAGAGTAACTCCTTTTAAAACATATTCTTTGTCTACATAACTAAACCAAATATTATCAAACTCAACATTTCCTACGTATCGTGGTACTAGTACTTTTGTATCGTCTTCTACTTTACCTTCAATAAGTTTATGGATTCTTTCAATACGAACATGAGAATGTTGAAACTCACTAATTTGTGTAAAAATAATATGGATTGGGTCAATTAGTTTTAATAAATATTCATTATAAGCATAAATGGTTCCCGCAGTTACTAAAATACCTGAAAAACTAAGTCTTTGCCAACCATAATAAGCAACTATTAATGTTGTGACTAACCCCTTCACTACATTAATAAGGTTCCATCCACCAACTAAACTAAGTTTAACATCTTTAAGTTGTTCTGTTTTATATACTTTATTTATTTCATTAAATTCCGCAATAGTTTGTTTTTTAAAGTTGAAAATTTGCAGAATATGAATTCCATTAATTATTTCATTTATTTTGGCAGTAAGCATGCTTCTGGTTTCATTAAATTTAACAGCTACTTTTTTTAACTTCTTCAAAAAGAAACGAATCCAAATATAAACAAATGGATAAATAACGAAGCTAAGTAAAGCTAATCGGAAATTTAAAATAAACATGCCAATATAAGCCAAAATAAAACTTAAAGTGGCGTTAGTAAATAATGTTATTAACTGACGATACATTATAATCA
Source organism: Bacilli bacterium (assembly GCA_031553555.1). Classification (GTDB taxonomy): domain Bacteria; phylum Bacillota_I; class Bacilli_A; order ML615J-28; family CAG-698; genus CAKOMG01. The sequence goes on along the minus strand of JAVBLL010000002.1, from coordinate 8,695 downwards.
ATCCATCGACATCCATTGTAATACGTGATGCCATCTTACCTGCCGGTTCACTTTCAAAATCACTAATTGGCAGTCTTTCAACTGCTTGCATAGCTACTGTTCTACCATCCCTTGCTAGCCAATTGACAACCCTATTTGTCGACATATGCTGAATATAACTGCAGATAATAACCAAAATAGTTTTAATAAACAATAATGCAATAAATAATATTAATAATCCATAGATGGGTTGATAAAATAACATAACTTCATTTACTGATAATTTTACCACATCATTATATATAATAGTCTCATTTTTTGTAGTAACATATAAAGTATCGTTGATTAATTCTTTATTACCATCAACAACTTTTTTCGAAACATAATAAAATCCCGTCTTATATAATACAATACTAGCATTATTTAATTTGGTTTCACCCTCTTTTAAATTACGTTCTTGTTTATAGATATGCGAATTATAAATTATGGTATATTTATCTTCTTTTTCGACTTCCACCCAGGAATATTCAATTCCCATTATACAATCATCCAAAATCGTTTTAACAATTAATGGTGATAGAAAATTAAGAACCTGAATAATAACAATCATACAAATACTTAAATACAACAATTTCCTACGCTCTTTTATGAACTTAAATAAACGTTTATAGTTCTTCATAAATATCACCTTTGATTTGTTTTAAGTATTGGCTCTTATACCAGTTATCATATTTTAAAAGTTCTGAATGAGTACCAAAATCGGTTATCATCCCGTTTTGCATAACAATTATCTTATCAGCATCAGCAACCGCTGAAAAACGGTGGGCTACAATAATATTAGTTTTATTTTTTCTGGTATCCTTTAACTTTTTTATTATATTTGATTCTGTCAAGGCATCAACAGCACTTAAGCTATCATCCAGTATTAATATTTCAGGATTTTTTACTAAAGCCCTGGCAATAGATAATCTTTGGCGCTGTCCTCCGGATAATGATCCTCCAAGTTCAGCAACCATAGTACTAAGCCCTAAAGGTAGTGCCTTCAAATCTTTTTTAAAATCAGCAACATTAATAGCCTCATCAATAGTTATGGAGTCTGCTTCAGGATTACCAATTAAAATATTATTATCAACTGATCTTCTGAATAAAATATGATTTTGAGGAACATAGCCTACCAAATTTCTTACATCTTCTATTTTGTAATGAACAAGGTCAATATTATCAATAGTTATCGTACCTTGTGTAACATTAAATTCTCTGAGAAGTTGTTTTATCAGCGTTGATTTACCAGCCCCTGTTGGGCCAACAATTCCAATTGTCTGCCCAGAGTTAATTTCAAAAGTGATATTTTTTATTACTTCAAGCTGGTCAAAAGGATATTTAAAAGAAACATCATTGAATTTTATCGTATTGAACTTCAAAACGGAAACAGGATTTTCTTCATCCTTTACCAAAGCCTCACGATTTAGTATTTCACAATATCTGGCATTGGAAATAGCAATTGTATTTAAACTATTTAATAAATTTGATAAACCAATTAATGGTGTGTATAGCATTGCTACATATACCAAGAAACTAACCAGTTCACCCGGAGTGATAGTACTATGAATTACCATATATGAACCATATCCGATAGCAATAAAATAACAGACAGCATATACCAGTTCAAACATCGGCGTATACATCGCTTCAAATTTTAAAATTCGCCACCATGAATCGATGTCCGCATCAATGGAATCCTTGGTCTTCTGAAAATCAGCCTCTTCTTGACCATATGCTCTTACCGTTTTTACTCCTTCAATAGATTCCAAAACATTCTCTGTCATATTAGCATAAATTTCTTGATGGATTTTATAATATTGGCGTCTTTTTAGACGGCGTTTGTTTAAGTAGAAAATTGCAAATGGCATAAAGATAACTGAGCATAATGTTAATAGTGGATTGATTGTAATCATAATGATAATAGCTGCACTAATTAAAGCCGCATAGTATACTATATTTTGCATAAAAGAAGTTGCAAAAACTGTGATATTGTTAAGGTCATTAGTCGCCCTAGAAATCAAATCACCTTTTGTATACTTTTCATATAATTCAGCATCCATTTCAAACAAGTGAGTAATATATTTTTCTCTCAGCTTAAACGATAGATTTTGACCTAATTTATTCATATTATAATGATAAAAAATATTTACAATATAAGTTAATAATGGAAAAAATATCAATCCACAACAATAAAAAACCAAATTTTCATTTGTTAAAGTCCCCATAGAAATAGCATCGATAACTAATCCTAAAAACTTAGCTGGCATTATAGGGGTAATTGAAACAATTAGCAAAAGAAAAAAACAAAAGCAGTATTTCTTCCATTCCTCTTTGAAAAACCATTTTACATTTTGAAATGTTTCTTTCATATAAATCCTCAAATTATAAATATTATAATCTATTATATCGCTCTTTTCGACTTTTGTAAATAGTAAAACGCTCTAATAATTTTAAATATTTTCTTTATCTATATCTTATTATAAAAATTAAAAAAACATTCCAAAAATTATATATTTGAGGAATGTTTTTCTCATAATAATTAAAATATTATACTATGAATTTATATTTATTTGTATAAATCATTAATAGTATTTGCTTTATCTCTATCTATTTTTGGTGTATGTATTAAATCTTTAAAAATACTATTAAAGAATTTATTTTTCATATAAGCATAATCAATTATATAATGAACTACGAAAAGGAAAGCTCCAAAGAAATTGCATATAATATCATACATTGTATCAAAAACACCAGTATCTTCCCAATGCTGAACATTTGTTGCAAATAATCTATCACATGTAAACTCAAACATTTCCCATAAAGAAGCTGTTGCCATTGAAGTTATAAAACAAAAAAATATAATCATATAAATATTTTGTTTTTCAGAACGCAATTTACATAAAATAAAAATTCCAAACAAACAAGCAACATATCCCCATGTTGTATGGGCCAAAATATCCCACCAAGAAATTAAATCATATAATTTTAAAATACTTCCAATCAACATAGAAATAAAAATAAAGAGATAATATATACATTCTAGTGGCTTTGAAACTTTAAGAATTTTTATTATATGTATCATCCATATTAATATAAAATATATTGCCATTATTAGATAATCTGGCAGCGCTGACTCCATTTTGAATAAGCGATATAAACATGCCCCGATTCCCAGAATTGACATGATAACTGGCAATAAAAATTTTTTAATGAAATTATTCATTTTTCCTCCAAAACTAATACAATAAGTTTTCGTTTATAGTATTTGCTTTTTTTCAAATATCAAACAAAGATAATTGTTTTGGCATTATAATATTGCTTTCATATTTTCCTAAATAAGCAAATATTTCATTTGGTTTATATAGTATATCATTTTTTTTGCAAAAATCAATAAATAATTTATATAATTTTTGATTGTTAGGACTTACTATCTCATAAGCTGTACCGTACATTTTAATATATTTTTCTTTAATTCCTGGAAAATATTTGTCAAGTTGTTCATAAAAATATTCTCTGTCCCCTTCTCTTAAAGTAACACCGATATTAAAACACATTATATATTTAACTTTTGATTCCAAGCAATATGACAATAATTTTTGAAAATTTTCTTCATCATCATTGATAAAAGGAAGAATCGGTGTCAGCCATACACCAGTAATAAAACCTTCTTCACTAAATTTTTTCAACATTTCAACTCTTTTAAATGTTGTTGCTACATTTGGTTCAATCATTTTGCATAATGTCTCGTTTGAGGTTGTTAAGGTGGTGCTTATTATAACCTTGGAATGTTGTTTTATTTGCTTTAAAATATCCATATCTCGTAAAATCATATCTGATTTAGTTAGGAGAGTTACTCCGTGCTGATATTTATTAATAACCTCGAGCATTTGTCTAGTCATTAATAAAGTTCCCTCTAAATGAAGATAAGGGTCACACATTGACCCTGTACCAATCATTATTTTTTTTCTTTTACTTTTTAAAACTTTATCTAATAATTCAATTGCATTAGACTTAACTTCAATATCCGTAAATTCGTGTTCTATATGATAACATTTACTACGTGAATCACAATATATACATCCATGTGTACATCCTCGATATAGGTTAACTCCATTTTTGTTAGATAAAATTCCTTTTACAATAACTTTATGCATAATTAATTCCTTATTTATGACAATTATTTTTATTCTTACAATTTTTATTATAGGCGCATTTTGAACATCCCTTATTTTCCTTACGATTTTTAATAAATGAAAAGTAAATGATTACACCTAAAACAAGTAATATACCAATTAGTAAAATGATATCTGTAAAATTGAATGCCATTATCATTTAAAACACCAGTCCTATTAAACTACCAATACCGAAAATCAAACATCCCATCGCCCATGCCAAACCAGTTTGGAACCCTACTGCAATAGCCAATTTCTTTTTACTTCCAAGTTCTCTACTCATTGCACCAATTGCCCCAAAGCAAGGAGCGCTGAATAAATTAAAAATAAGAAAAGAAAAACCAGCTAATGGCGTAATGGAAGCGAAAATTTCTGATGAAAATATTGCATCGGCATCTTCAACATCATCAGACAAGCCAGCAATGACTGCCATTGAAGATACAACTTGTTCTTTGGCAACTAACCCTTGAAACGCCGATACAGTAGCACCCCAGTTCATCTCACCAAGAATTGGATAAAATATAAATGAGAATGTTTTACCAATAGAAGCAAGGATACTATTATCAACGCCATATGAATACTTATATTCAACTAGTCCTTCATTCACATGAAGAGATATTTCCTTTTTACTATCGATTTCATCAATAGGAATCTCATTCATAATATCACTATTAAAATTATACCATTTAGTCCATTCATCGTCAATTAAAAATCTAATATTTATTTTGTCATTAACATATTTTGTTTGTGCATTGCCATCTTCATATTCAAAGTCAGAATACCCAGCTTGCTCAGCATAACTTTCAACACTATTATTATCATATTCTTGCCAATCAGCATCAGTATACTGAAAACTCCATGTAAAGGATAATAATAACCAAACAGCTACCGAGCAAATAAGAATGATTGAGCCTGCTCTTTTTATAAAAGCAATTGTTTTTTCATAGACATCTCTTCCAACATAGCGAGCGCTTGGCAGTTTATATTCTGGTAGTTCAGAAATAAAACTTGTCTTATTATTAGATTTAAATAGTTTTTTTAACACAATAGCACTTAAAAGAATAAGAATTATTGCCATAAAATATACCCCTACAGTTAACAAAGCCACATTACTTTGAAAAAAACTTGAAGCAAATAAAATAATAATTGGCAGTTTGGCACTACATGGAACAAAGGGTGTAAGCATTATTGTCATTCGCCTCTCAGTTTCATCCTCAACAGTACGTGCAGCCATAATTCCAGGAACACTACAGCCAGACCCTACTATGAAAGGGATCAGAGCTTTACCACTTAAACCAAAACGTCGAAATAATTTATCCAAGAAAAATGCAATTCTACTCATATACCCAGTTGTTTCTAAAATAGAAATACACAAAAATAATATTATTAATTGTGGGACAAACCCAAGCACTGCTCCAACACCAGCAATTATGCCGTTGCATATTAAACTAATCATCCAACTTGATGCTTTAATGCTAATAAGTAATCCTTCAATCCATCCAGAAAACATATCAATTAAATTACCAACAACATCAACTAAAGCACCACCAACATAAGGACTAACCGCTAAAAAGTATACTAAAGCCATTATGACAATAAAAATAGGGATAGCCAAATATTTATTTAAAAAAACATGATCAAGTTTATCAGTTGTTGTTTCATTAGAATTATTAAAGATAGTCGTCTCATTTCTAACCTTTTCAACAAAATTATATCTTTCATTGGCAATTATTTGTTCTGTATCATAACCATAATATTGTTCAAGAGTTAAATGCATCTTTTTAATTTCATCATTAAAATATTTTTTAAATGATACGTCCTCTTCAATGACTTTTACTGCGACAAATCGTTTATTTGGACAATCCAAAAATTGACTAACTTCTGATATATTCTTTTCAATTAATGGTGGGAAAATTTTTAAGTGCGAATTGCGAATAACATTATTTTCTTTAATTCTATTTATCAATTCATCTACTCCAGTTCGTTTTAATGCAGAGATAGACACAATAGTTATATTTAGAACTTTAGATAATTTATCAATATCAATATGAATACCTTTTTTTTCTAGCATATCGGACATATTTAAAGCTACAATAATATTCGCATCTAATTCTAATAATTGTGTAGTTAAATAAAGACTTCTTTCAATGGAGGTTGCATCTATAATATTAATTATTAAATCAGGATTTTCTTCCATGACATATTTTCTTGAAATATCTTCTTCAGCTGTATATGGTGTTAAAGAATATATTCCCGGTAAATCCACTAAATCATAATTTGTCCCCTTGATTTTTCCAACTTTTCTCTCAATTGTAACTCCTGGCCAATTTCCAACTTTTTGATTAGTACCAGTAAGTAAATTAAACAAACTTGTTTTACCACTATTTTGATTTCCAACTAATGCTATTTTCATTATCCAACCACCTTAATATCAATGTTTTTCAAATCATTTAAACGAACGCATAATTCATATCCACGTAATTCAATATCAATTGGATCCCCCATCGGAGCAATTTTTTTAACCTTTACGATCACACCTCTAGTAAGTCCCATATCTAATAAATGACGTCTTAAGGCTGGACTATCATTATGGATATCCAAAATCTGAGCTTTTTGCCCTTTCAACAAATCGCTTAAATGACCTTCTTCTCCAATATTTAATTTTTTGTGTTTTTTCATATATACCTCCAAACAAAATTGTTAACTATAGTTAACATTATATCATTATTATTATATGATGTCAAGCAAAAAAGTTAACGCTTTTTAACTTTTTTAAAATATTTTAGTTGAAATTGTTTTCATAATAGCGTATAATTAATAAAAGGAATAATTAATATATTTGTCCTATTATATATATATTAATTTTGGGTTATATTATGAAAATATTATCGCAATCAAACGAGGATTATTTAGAGGCTATTTTAAGGCAAAAGGAAAAAAATAATAAAGTTAGATCAGTTGATATTTCAAAAATACTAAATGTAAGTAAACCTGCTGTCAATAAAGCAATGAATGAATTAAAAGAAAATGGTTATATTGAAAAAGCTGACTATGGTGATATAATTTTAACTGAAATTGGTTATAAAAGAGCTCTAGAAGTTTATGAGAAACATTTATTTATTAAAAAATGGCTAATTTCAATTGGTGTTTCTGAAAAGCAAGCCGAGGAAGATTGTTGCAAAATTGAGCATATTATTAGTAATGAAACCTTAGAATGTCTTAAAAAAATGCAAAAACAAAATTAATAATATATAAAAAAACGAGACGGAAAACCGCCTCGTTTTTTAAATAACTTTCGTTATTTACAGATTAAGAATTTATCATCCTTAATCTAATATTAGTATGTGCTCAAAATAAATAATTATACTTAATTTTTTAAATTTTTTCAAATATTTTATTTTTATATAATAAAATAGCCGAAACTGTTTTAGAGTCTGTTATTTCTCCATTTAATACCATTTCATAAGCTTTTATAAAAGGAATTTTATAAATATCAACAAATTCATCTTCATCTAGTTTTCTTTTTCCCTTTTTAAAATTATTGACATAATACAAATGTATCACTTCATTACTATATGCAATTGCTAGATGAATTGACCCCAAATAGTGAATTTCTTCAGCAATGATTCCTGTTTCTTCTTGAAGTTCTCTAATTGCGCAATCAGCAGGGCTTTCTTCAATGTCGTTTAATTTTCCTGCTGGTATTTCAATCATTACTTTTCCAAGAGGATATCTATATTGCTTTTCTAAATAGATATTATTTTTATTATCAACAACAACAACGGCACTTGCTCCTGGATGTTCAATCCATTCACGAACTGTTTCATGATTATTCGGCATTTTAATTAGATCATTTCTAAGATGAATTAAATGTCCTTCAAAAGGATAACTTCTTATAACAAGTTTTTCTCGTAAATGAGCATAGTCATCTTTTAAAACAATTCCTAAAACACCATATTTTTTTTCTTTTTCTTTGTCATAAAATTGATACATGCAATTAATCATTTGGTCTAATGTATATCCTCTTCCACCAAATAAGATAAAATCATATTCCAAAAACAAATCTTCAAAGCTACTATAATGTTCTAAACCAACGATTTCTTTAACTATTTTTTCTTTAGTCAATGTATTAGTAAATTCAATTGTATCGCCGACATTCAAAAGTCTTCTTTTCTCATCAAATAATCTAGCCTCAATCAGTTTGATTCCTTCTTTAATTTGACGAAATGGTAAATCAGTTAAATTCATAGTATGAAGCATTTTGTTTACCTCCAATTATATATTATATATTGATTTTTTGTTTTTGCAAGTACTATTTTTATTTCTGATAAAAAAACTCCCATCTTTATAAGATGGGAATAATGGGGCTGTATAAATTTATACTGAAAAATAGGGCTGTCAAAAATTATACTGACATCAGCATAGTTTTTGACAGCCCCTTTATATATAAATAATAAATGTCCTTATGCTATAATATAATCGCCAGATTAATAACAGATAAG
>JAVBLL010000005.1:0-62368 GCA_031553555.1 Bacilli bacterium | reverse complement strand
TTAATTAGTGAAGGGTCAAGTTTTTATGACCCACTTGCTAATAGTGACAGTTCCCTTGTAAGCTTATATGCTAGTGGTGAAGGGACTATAACATATTCCATAAGGAATTATATTAGAGGAAACTTGACATGGGAAGAAGCTGTTCTTTTGATGCTTCCTAATTCTAAAGATAAACTAAGGGAAGTATTTCTCTATTAACAAGATTATTAATATTATAATATAAGACTGAAGTTAGATATAACAATATATTTAATTTCAGTTTTTTGTTATTTATGGGCACTAAATTATTCCAAATCAATAAAAAACCATATATTAATTTGAAAGGAATAATAAAATGGATAATTATGTAATAGTTTATAATTTTAGCGAATTAAAAACAGCAATTCTTGGCTCAAAAGAATATATTAGGTTAGGTGCAGATATCGTCTGTGGATCTGGGGGCATTGCTATACCATTATTAACATCGCACTTGGTAATTGATGGAACTGATCCAATTGATGGAAGCATACATACAATTTTGGATTATAATTCTTCTGGTTTTTATGATACTATTTATATTGATTATACTAATCTAATATCAAAATTAATAGAAGTTCAAAATATCAATCTTCAAATAAGAAACTATTACGGTTTTGTCAGTGCATATGATATTATTAATAATGCTAATGTCACAATTAAATATACAAATGTTGATTTTTCAGGAACACAACCATTTTTTAATCCATTTGGAAAAGCAATTGTTGAGAACTCGAATTTTTTGGTTGACAAATTATATAGTTCCGTTTGTCCATCCAACGAGCTTTTTGAGATTAACAAAGCCACTTTGTCAGGAACAATTAATATTACTCATAATTCAACTGCTAATTCTTGTTTTTGGTTTAGAAATGCTGCCCCCTCCTTAATAATATCAGATGATGCCATTATTAATATTAGTATTACAAGTCGTGAACTTTGTTATTGTGATACTCAACCAATAATAGTATTTGGAAAAAATAGTTATTGCAATATTGTTTCAAATCATGGACTTTTTTATAGTACTGGTACACATCAAGCCACTTCTATTTTAATAGAGGAAGGAGCCCAGGTTTATATAGAACAATTATCTCGAAATGGCACTGTTCCAACAATTAGAACTCTAGGTAATATCACCATAGAAGATGGAGCCATTTTTCATGTATTTGTTAAATATGCTTCTTCTGCTCCATTAATCGAATTCACAGTTACTTCTTTATCGATGATTTTTAATAAACCCAAAAGTATTATATTATATAACTATAGTAATACGGTTTTTAAATGGCCAGTTGGTGGAGGAATAGTAGCTTTAGATTGTCGGGCAATTTCATATTGGAAAACAGCCATTTCTTTTCCGAATGCCGGCGGACTTAATGATACTCCTTTATATAATTGGTCAAAAGCAGATAAATCATTAATAATTGCCAGCGCTACATGTACTTTGTCAGCAACGACCATAGTTACTTCTAATATAATAGCAGGAGTAGATAGTCAAAATGCAATGACAACCACAACATTTGATATCATTAATGTTCGGGTTTTAGCACTTGGTGAGATGTTTTTAGATGTTTTTGATATCAATGACATTCAAACAAACATTATAGGTGAAACAATGCCCAAAAGTAACATTGGTGTATATGTAAATGAACAAACATATATCGATGTAAGTGATGAACTTGGTAATTTTGATGTATCAGTTGAGGCAATTCCTGCGTACCATCAAATAACAATAAAAAGTAATTATAACTTCCTCACATTTTTAAGAAATATTATAATAGATGGCTCTTTAAGTTTTGATATTGTTCCAAATACAATGCCTTTTAGGGCAATATCAGTTCCTTCTAATATTAGTAAAATCAAAAGGAAAGATCCAGATTGGGCATTAACAGTTAAAGACACAAGACTTGAAGGAGATGACTGGTACTTACTCGCTACTATAGATGATGATCTTCATACAGAAGGGGAAAATATAGAAAATGCCGTCATATATGAATATGACTTAATAGAGCAAATTCTCTCAAAAAATTATACTATTGTATGGGAAGGTAAGGCAAACAAGAATGAAGTCACTATAACTTCAGTATCCTGGGATGAAATAGAAGGAATTCTTTTAAAAATTATTCCAGAAACTTCATGCAAAAGCGGCATATATGAAACTGATTTAAATTGGTATTTAGTTGATAGTGGAAAAATAATAAAATAATAAATAAAAAAGAATTTACTTGTTATATATAACAGGTAAATTCTTTTTTAGTCAACCATTTAGTTTGTACGTGGATGATATGGATATTCGTAACTTATCTTTTCATCAAACGTAATATAACATAAGTAAATTGTTAATAACAAATAACGCATTTCAGAATTTGTATCCTTTATTATGATATGATCTTTTCCAGCAGCCTGTAAAATTCCTTTGAAAACTTTTGAGCCCCATTGGCTATTTTCAAAATTCATATAAACAGTTATTTCCTTGCCAAGATTCATACGCAAAATATTTTCGATATAAGATTGCTGATTAACTAATGCTGGTTCAGCCGGATTCGGCATATCAGCATATACAAATTGTGGATAAGCAGGTTGTTGATACATGCCCTGATTCATTGGCATACCCATATAGGGTGGTTGATAAAAATTCATAATGTCCTCCTAATAACAATTTTCACTTTCTAACGGGGCATAAAAACAATGTGATTTATATTTTCCGGTATTCCACTGTCCCCACCACTGTGCTTTGCATCCTTCATCGGTTGCATAAAACCATAATGCTCTAGTTGCTGGTGAAAACTGCTCCCCCTGAATACATCTTCTCGCTAATTTGATATCAACTGAACGAGCAGCTTGGTAAAAATAACCGAATAACGTTGACTCAAAACCGCCAGGACGTTGATATACCATCTCGGTTACGGTGTTTATATTTTTAAAGTCTAGACAATTAGCTCTAACTCTATTAACACCGACATTTCCTACCATTAACATTCCTAACTGTCCTTCGCCTTCAGCTTCTGCTCTCATTAAACGAGCCAATAATTTTACTTCTTCTTCAGTAGCTTTAATAATAGCCATTTTAACATCCCCTATTAATAAATATGATACAATTATAAAAATATGTATAAAAAAAAATAAATTTATGTTATTATATAGATATGTAATTTAGATATGTATATTGAATTATTATCTAAACAAATATTTATGGAGAAACAATATGAAGACATTTCGTTATATACATTGTGGTGATTTACATTTAGGATGTAAACCCGGTAAAATTGAAGATAGGTTTGAAGATTTTTTTAAAGCATTTTCTTTTTTAGTGGATTATTCAATCAATAATAAAGTTAATTATATATTAATAAGTGGTGATATGTTCCATTTGAAAGTTATAAATTCCAAAACGCTATTAAAAACAACTACGATTTTAGAAAAAGCCAAATTAGCAAACATTAAAGTATTTGTCATTGAAGGAAATCATGATAAAGCATTTTATGTTGATGAAGATTCATGGCTTGATTATTTGCATCAAAAAAAATATATTACATTATTAGGACATCATTTAGACAGTGGTAATATTATACTAAACAATGAAACAATATATGAAGATGATAATATTCGTATTATTGGACTTAGCTATATGGGAGGAGCAACCTCTAGATATTTAAAAGGTTTAGAAGAGACAATCCAAAAAAGTTCATTATATACTATTATGATGCTACATGCCGGCATAAATCATTGGTGTGGCGAAGATATGGGAGATATATCTCTTAATGATATACTTCCCTTAAAATCGGTTATTGATTATATTGCTTTAGGCCATATTCATGTCCGTTATGAATATCAAGATTTTTGTTACAATGCAGGACTTTTGGAAAATATTCGTTTTAAAGATGCTAAGAAAAATAAAGATAAAGGGTTTTATGATGTCACAGTTATTGATAATCAAAAAACGGTTAATTTTATTAAATATGAACCCCGTCCGATATCTTTAATAAATATTGATGTCATATCTAGTTCATTTCCAAAAACTGTTGAAAAGCAAATATTACAATATCCATATGATATAAAAAAAGATAGTATATTAGAAATTACTTTATCAGGCCAGGTTAGTTTCAACCCATATTTAATTGATATATCCATGATACGTCAAAACCTGCTTGAAAAGTATAATTTAGTTCAATTAGAGATTAACAATTATATCAATATATTGAGTGAATCTAGCCAAATAAATGAAGTTATAGATCGTAAGGTTATTGAAAAAAGCATTATCTTAAATACTTTAAAAAAAGAATATCCAGAACATGAAAATTTAGAAGAGATTTCTGAAAACATCATGACTTTAAAACAACAAGTACTTGAGGATAATGATTTCGAAAACATTATTAATTCATTAATGAATATGGAGAATATATTATGAAATTAATGAAACTTACTTTAGAAAACATCAAAAGTTATAAATACCAAGAATTCTTTTTTCAAGAAGGAATTAATTGTATTCTTGGATTAAATGGTAGTGGTAAATCCACCATTATTGAAAGTATTGGAGCAACCTTATTTGATTATTCACCAAAAAACCTATCTAAAATGCTGCGTTATCAAGAAAAAAAAGGTTCAATGAAATTAGAGTTTGAGGCTGAAGATAATCAAATATATGAAATTTCAAGAACGATTAGAAATAAAGGAAATAACTCAGTTAAGATAATAGATGTCAAAACCAATACTATATTATATGATAACGTTAGTGATGTGTATTCTTTCATTAACAAAATTTTAAATATTCCATCAGAAAAAAATCTATCAAAATTATTTGAAGAAATTATTGCTGTTCCTCAAGGGAAGTTTGTCAATGCTTTTTTGGAAACACCAGCGAAAAGAAAAGAAAACTTTGATAAGTTGTTTGAACTTGATATATATAAAAATTTAAGCGAGCAATTAAGAAAAATTATCTCGCAAATTAAAGAAAATAATATTTCTATCTTAGATAAAGATATTTCTCATATTAATGGGCAAACTATTAATTATGATGAAAAGAAAGATTATTTCCTTAAAATGAAAAACAATATAGAAAAACTAGAACTTCATCAAAAAGACCTGAGTAATGAACTAAAAATTTTAGAAGAGCAAAAAAAATCTAACGAGCAAATAGTTAAAGATATTCTCACTACTACTTCCTCTTTACAATTACTACACGAACAATCACGCCAAATAAATATTCTTATTTCGCAAAACAAAGAAAACATTGATGAAGCAGAAAAAGCATCACTTATAGTTCAAAAAAAATCTTTGTCTTATAAAAGGTATTTAGATAGCGACAAAGCTTTGAGGCAAGCAGAGTTAGAATTAGTGAAATATCAAGGTTTAGAAAAAGATTTATTGACACTAGAAAAAGATTTAAAAACTTTAGAAGTCGAAGAAAAAAACATATTAGTAAATGTTCAAAATAAGAAAAAAAGCAAAGGACAATTATTAGAAGAAAAAACCACTAGAGAAAATGAACGCATTCAAAATAAAGAGAGTATTGATGAAATAAGTAATCAATATCGTTTACTTGATATGGAGATTCAAAAAATAGAGGATGAATATCAAAAGCAAAACAATACAATTATATATAGTATAAATGTATTAAAGACATATCAAAATAATTTATTACAAGAAACTAATAATATTAATTTTGATAATTTAAATGGACAAGAGAAAGAAATTGATGGACAACTAAAATCTATTAAGGAAGATAAAGACACAGTATTTGCCTTAGAAACAGAAAAAGCCACTTTGTATAGTGAAATAGAAATATTCAAGCAAAATATTAATGAACTTTCTGATGGTGTTTGCCCATTTTTTAAACAGCCTTGTCTAAATATGACCAGTAATAATTCTCTTTCTTTACTTGCTAATACCATTAAAAATAAAGAAACAAGAATTAATGAAATTCAAGAACAGGCAGCCGTTTTAAGTAAAAACATTAATAGTGAGGCTAGTCTTATTAGTGAACTTCAGGCATTAAAATTACAAAAACAGCGAAAAGAAGATTATGATAATCGATTATTGAATCTTGAAAAAGAAATTGATCAACAATTTAATTCTTTTTTAAGCAACCAAAATTGTCTTGGTGTCAATCAAAAAATAACTTTTTTGTTATCGTTGTTTGTTAAAGAAGAGCAAACACTTGAAGTAATGGGAAATGATTTAAAAACAAAAAACCAAGCAAAAAACAAACTACAAAATATTATAACGACTCACCAAGTAAATATTGAAAGTCACAATCGTCGCCTGGATAGTATTTTAAAAGAACTAGCCGTTATTGAAAAAGAAATGCTTGAATTACAAAATCAAAGACTGAAATATAATCAAGATAGTGATGTATTAAAACAAAAAATCTTATCAACAAAACTTTTTTTGAATAATTTTGGTAATCCTCAATTAAATGTTGATGAATTAAAAGATTCAATAAAAATGTTAAAGGAGCCATATGAGGCCTATTTGTCTTCTCAACAAAAGGCCAATGAATTATTAAAATATCAAAGTCAAGATGAAGAATATAAAGAACAATTAAAAGCTATTAATGAAAGACGTAATATCAAAGAAACGGAACTTGAGATTCTTAATAAGGCTAAAGAAAATGTTAATTCAAATGATATTAATTCAAAATATGACGAGATTAACAAACAGTACGGAACTAATGAAGGTTCAATAAAAGAGATTACTAAGCAAATGGGTGTTTTAAATAAAGAAATTATAATGATGGATGAACTATTGCTTGATTTAAAAACCAAACAACAACAACTTGAAAAATATATAAGTGTTTTGCAGTTTTTGAATACTACTCGTGAAATTCTAGTTAGTCTCCCTAAAGAATTATCACTTCGTTACCGTGAATATATATCTAATTTAGGTAGTATTTTATATAGCCAGATATCAGGTGAAAATGTTCGTTTAGAACTTCTTGAAGATTATGGAATAATATTAATCGATAATATTGATAATAATAAGGAAAAGGCTATTGAACAATTGTCGGGGGGGGAACAAATGAGTGTAGCGATTGCTATGAGGTTAGCTATGCTTAAACAAGTAGCAGGCGTTAATATTTATTTTATGGATGAACCAACGACTAATTTAGATATAGAAAGACGTTCTCAAGTGGCCGAGGTTATGCAAGAGATATCTAAAGATTTAAATCAGCTTTTTGTCATAAGCCACGATGATACATTTGATAATATTACTGATAATGTTATCAAGGTTATAAAAAATGATAATATTAGTACTTTAGATATATAAAGAAAGGATTTTAAAAAATGATTACTTTTGAAGATGTTAAAAATGATATAGCCATTAGGACATATATTACAAAGGCCGATGAGTTATTGGAATCTATCGGTTATACCGAACACAGTTTCGCCCATGTGACTAAAGTTGCAGATACATCTGCTTATATTTTGGAAACTCTTGGATATTCAAAGCGTGAGGTAGAACTTGCAAGAATTGCTGGCTTTATGCATGATATAGGGAATATCGTTAGCCGGGTAGATCATAGTCAATCAGGAGCCATAATGGCTTTTAGATTACTAGATAAACTAGGCATGGACCCTGAGGAGATATCAACAATCATTACCGCCATTGGCAACCATGATGAAATGACAGCTGTTCCTGTTAATGCCATAGCTGCGGCATTGATTATTGCTGATAAAACTGATGTGAGGCGTACTCGTGTTCGTAATACCGAAGTCATCAGTTTTGATATTCATGATCGTGTTAATTATTCAGTTAAAAAAACAGAAGTAAAGATTAATCAAGAAAAGACTTTAATCAAATTAAAGATCACAATTGAAACAAAATATTGTCCAGTTATGGATTATTTTGAAATATTTCTTCAAAGAATGTTATTGTGTAAGAAAGCCGCTTTAAAACTAGGATTAGAGTTTAGATTGATAATTAATGAACAACAAGTACTGTAAGAAAAACTTGAAGAATATAATTTATTCTTCAAGTTTTTATAAACTACAATTATCTTTCAAATTTGTTATAATTATGTTATAATAAATTATTAGAATAATATAAGAGGTAAAATATGTATTCACAAATACTAAATATAATTAAAGAATACCAAACAATTATCATCCATCGTCATGGTCGTCCTGATGGTGATGCTTTAGGAAGTCAAATTGGGCTTAAGGAGTCTATAAAGGAAACATTTCCGAATAAGGAAGTATATGTAGTAGGTGATGTTAGCCAAAAACTAAAGTTTATTGGAGAAATGGATATTATTGATGATGATAAATATCAAAATGCTTTAGTAATAGTTTTAGATTGTTCAGATATTACAATGATTTGCGATGAACGTTATAAACTAGGAAATTTCATTATTAAAATTGACCATCATATCCCTAATACTCAAAATAGTGATTATGGCCATATAAATATTGTAGAAACAAATGAAGTCAGTTGTGCAAGTTTATTAGCTAAGATAATTTTTGCTAATGATATGAAACTAACATCATCTGGGGCTAAGGCACTATTTACAGGGATTGTCACAGATAGTGGGCGTTTTAGATATGACTCTGTGACTAGTAGTACTTTTAATATAGCAGCTCGGCTTTTAGAATATAATTTCAATTTAAACGATATATATAATAATTTATATATTGAAGATTGGAATATAGTGCTTTTGCGTTCAGAACTTTTAATGAAAGTGCAGTTTACAAAACATGGAGTAGCTTTTTTTAAGAATACTTTAGAAGATGTAGAAAAATATAATGTTGACTTTTTTACAATATCACGCGGTATGGTTAATATAATGTCAGGAATTAAGAATATTGATATATGGGCAAACTTCACCGAGAATGATCAAGGCAAAGTGATTGTTGAAATAAGATCAAGTAAGTATAACATTAATGATGTTGCGGTTAAATATGGTGGTGGTGGTCATAAGATGGCAAGCGGGGCAACACTGGATAATTTTTTAGTTGCTGATGAATTAATAAAAGACTTAGAAAAAATATTGGAGGAAAATAATGGGATTTAAAAAGATTGTTAGTTCAGTTAAAGAAAAAGCTAAAGAAGTGAGTTATTCTGATACATATCAAAATATGATGAAAAATATTAAGGATGATGAGTATTATCCAATTAAATCAAAAATAATGCAAAAAATTGAAGCATATGACACAATCATTATTCATCGACATTACCGTGTTGATGGGGACGCTCTGGGTTCGTCTTTAGGACTTAGAGAAATTTTAAGAACTAGTTTTCCAAGTAAACAAATATATTCAGTTGGTGGGGAAGTGCCAAGTTATTTAAACTTTTTAGGAAAAGAAGATGAAATAATTGATACAGTATATGAAAATGCTTTAGTTATAGTTTTAGATACGGCAACAACTGACCGTATTCAAGATCAGCGTTTTAATTTAGGTAAAGAAATAATTAAAATAGATCATCATATTGTTGTTGAAGATTATGGACTTATCAATTATGTCAGAGAAAATATGCCAGCAACTGCACTTGTCATATATGATTGGTATAAAACTTTTGAAAATAAACTTAAAATAAACGACAAAGCGGCTTTATCATTATACACGGCTATTATTACAGATACAGGACGTTTTAGATATCGAAGTGTTGACAGTTTAACCCTGAATTATGCAGCTGAGATTTTAGATGTTGGTGTTGATACGGATAAATTATATGCTAACTTATATACTAAAGACGCATCCGCTTTAAAACTTCAAGGATATCTTTTTGAAAACTTTGAAATATCTCCTGCTGGAGTTGCACATATTTATATATCAGAAAAAACAGTAAAGAAATATGACGCTACTATTGATGAAGCATCTAATTTAGTTAATTATCTTGATTCTATAAAAGGCTCTTTAATATGGATTTTATTTTTAGAAATGCCAAATGAAATAAGAGTACGACTTCGTTCAAGGTTTGTTGGAGTGGTTGACATTGCTAGCAACTACCGTGGTGGTGGACATGAATATGCCGCAGGTGCTACGGTATATACAAAAGATGAAATAAAGAAAGTTGTTAAAGAAGCTGACGAAAAGCTTAAAGCCTTTAAATTGCTTCACAAGGATTTATTTTAATGAGGGTGCTAATTACTAATGATGATGGCATAAATGCACCAGGACTCAAAATTTTGGCGGCAATCGCTAAGAAATTTGCAGATATTATTATAGTGGCTCCAGAAAGAGAACAATCTGGTAAAAGTCATAGTTTGAATATTAGAGAACCATTTACTTTTAAAAAAACCGAGGATATAATTCCTGGAGTTGATAGTTATATTGTTGATTCCACTCCCGCCGATTGTGTTAGAGTTGCCTATTATTATATGAAAGAACAATTTGATGTGGTATTTTCTGGCGTCAATAAGGGATATAATTTAGGGGAAGATATAATTTACTCAGGCACTGTTGCTGCCGCAAGTGAAGGCGTTTTATGTGGTAAGCTAGGAATAGCCTTTTCTGCTTCTTACAAATCTTTTGATGGTCTAGAGGAATCTTTAGAAAGTATTATAAAATATGTTTTAGATAAAAAACTTTTGTCTATTAATCATTTATGGAATATTAATGTTCCCCCATACTTGATGGGGATAAAATATACTTTTCAGGGTAAAACTAGGTATCTAGGAAACTATGTTTTCAGCGATAAAGATACCTTAGTAGCCAGAGGCGTTCCACAGTTTGCCCGCGAAGGTGAAGATGACTTAAGTGACGTTGCATGCATATATGATGGTTATTGTTCGATAACACCACTTGAAGTAAATAGAACAAATAAAAAAATTTTAAATTCACTCATAAAATAATTTTGTCCTCATATATATTAATGAGGTGGACAAAATGAAATTTATTAAATGGCTGTTAAAATCTGTTCTTCTAGCATTGTTATTTCTTTTCCTGACAAATATCATTGGACGATATGTAAATATAAATATTCCAATTAATTTATGGACAATCTTAACGGCGACAATTTTTAGGCTACCTGGGGTAATAATTTTAATAATTTTCTTTTTGTTATAAAACTATTGAAAAAAAAAACAAAATGAGGTAAAATGATATATATATAATTTGGAGGAATAAAGATGAACGAACAAAAGGCAACAAATGAACATAACGATTCTTATTTAGAAATGGCTTTGAAGCTGATGAAGAAAAAAAGGAAACCACAATCTTTAGATGCAATTACAAAAGAAGTCTTTCAAAAAAGAGGGTTTAAGGGTACAGAACAAGAAGTTGCTCAATTTCAATTGGACTTTATGTTATGTGGACATTTTATTTGTTGTGGAGAAGATAAGGATAACACTCATTTATGGGATTTAAAATCCCGTCAGCCTTCTTCTTTGTTAGATAAAGACGGCGGATATTTAGAAGATTACTATGCTGACGACGAAGATGTTATTAATAATGAATTAAAAGATGAATATGCTGAGGTTATTAGCGAACAATTTTACGAAGAAGACGACGATGACACTGATGAGCAAGATGATATTGCTGAGGAACTAGGAATGGTGACTGTTGATGAGGATGGCGAGTCTATAAGCGAAGAAATTTCATCTGAGGAACTTGACGAAGAAATTGATGACGAAGAAATAGAAGACGATGACGATATAGATGAAGAATTCGATAATTAAGAACTGACTTGTTAGTTCTTTTTTGTCTTTTTCATATATGATTCATATTAATAAAGAAGGGAATAATATGATAATTGATTTTAGAAACTTTGAAACAGAAATAATAACAAATATGCGCGGTGGCGCTGGATTAATAAATATAAAACGATATGTGGATGAAAGAAAAACAATTGCGATAATCACTATTCCTCCAAAGTCTTCAATTGGCATTCATACGCATAAGGGTGATGATGAAGTTATATATGTTTTATCAGGCTCTGGCATATGCATTGATAATGGTATTGAGATTAAGTTAGTTTCTGGATTAGTTAATTATTGTCCTGAGGGAAAAGAACATAGTGTTGTAAATGATGGACTAACTGATTTAGAAATTTTTATTGTCATTACTAAATATAACAATGAATAAAATAAAAAAATTATTGCTTCCTATTTTGTGTTTAATAATCTTTGCGGGATGTGGTAATACTGATGATATCTCACCTACATATGACCACTTGCTACAAGTTTATTTTATAAACGTTGGACAAGCTGATGCTACTTTAATAATTCTTCCAAATGAGGAAACGATTCTGATTGATGCAGGACTTGACCATGCTACTACTTTTGATTCAAGTATTGCCTTCCCATCTTGGAATAATATTCAAGAAGTATTTGATCTCGTGAATATTGAGAAAATAAATCATTTAGTCATAACACATTACCATTCAGATCATATATATTTTATAGCCAATATTATTAATAATTATCCTGTTGAATTTGTTTATATATCTGGGTCTACTAGTACTTCTCAAATGTATAATAATATAGTTCAATCAATAAGAAACTCACAAGCAATAATTTATAAAGTGTCTGTTGGCGATAAATTATTAAACGAGAAAAAGCTTTTATGGCAAGTGGTTTCAACTCAGGCAATAAAAAACCCAGAGGATCCCAATATAACAAGTATTGCCACTAAGTTAACGTATAATGAAATATCCTTTATGTTCACAGGTGATATGGGATCAAGCGTTGATGATGGAGAAAAAATTGCCCTAAATAGTAATATTGATTTAAAAAGTGATGTTTTAAAAGTGGGACACCATGGTTCAGCATATGCCAGTGGGGTAGCATTTTTAAGTGCGGTGAGCCCCAAGTATGCTATAATTACCACTTCTTCATACACTACTACTGGTCATCCGCACATGAGTGCTTTGACAAGACTTTTTAATATTAAGGCCGAGGTTTTACAAAGTAAAGATGATGGCACAATTTTATTTACTAGTAATGGAAATAGTTTAGAATATCAAACACATATTGGCGAATGATACATATTTAAAAGGTGAAAAAATGGAGCCGTTTACATATCAAACGATACAAAAAATAATTGAAATTAAATTCAGTTATGATATAATAAAACACATATGGAGGAAAATATGTTAACAGATATTGAAATAGTCAAACAAAGTCAAATGAAAAAGATTACTGATGTCATTAAAAAATATGATTTTCAAGATGAAGAACTATTTAATTATGGTAAATATATGGCCAAAGTAGATCTTGATATTTTTAAGAGACTACAAAACAAAAAAGATGGAAAACTAATATTAGTTACAGCAATTACACCCACCCCCACGGGAGAAGGAAAATCTACTACTACTATTGGTCTAGTTGATGCTATGAATAAAATTGGAACATCTTGTGTTGGTGCTATTAGGGAACCATCTTTAGGACCAGTTTTTGGTGTTAAGGGGGGCGCGGCTGGTGGAGGGTATGCCCAAGTCAATCCTATGGCTGATTTGAATTTACATTTTACTGGTGACCTTCATGCTATGACGACTGCTAATAATTTAGTTAGTGCTATTATAGATAATCACTTATATCATAGCAACTCTTTAAATATTGACCCTGAAAATATATCTTGGAAAAGATGCATGGATTTAAATGACCGAGCTTTAAGAAAAGTCGAGGTTGGTTTAAGTAGTAAAAAAGAAGTTAAACGATATGATTATTTCAATATAACAGTAGCCAGTGAAATTATGGCAATTATTTGTTTATCTACATCAATTAGTGATTTGAGAAAACGTCTTGATAATTCACTTGTTGCATATACATATGATAATACGCCAATTTATATTAAAGATTTGGGGATAACTGGTTCTTTAATGGTTTTATTAAAAGAAGCTATAAAACCAAACATTATCCAAACACTAGAAAATAATTTAGTTTTCGCTCACGGAGGACCATTTGCTAATATTGCCCATGGATGTAATTCTATATTAGCAACTAAACTAGCTTTAAAGGTAAGTGATTATGTTATTACCGAGGCGGGTTTTGGTGCTGATTTAGGTGCTGAAAAGTTTTTAGATATCAAATGTCAAGAAGCAGGACTACAGCCAACTTTAGTTGTGATTGTTGCAACTATTAAAGCATTGAAATATCATGGAGGGGTTGAACTTCCATATATCAAACAAGAAAATGTTGAGGCATTAAAAAAAGGACTTGGCAATTTAGATAAACATTTAGAAACTATTCGAAAATTTAATTTGCCGGCAGTTGTTGCCATTAATCGTTTCTTAACAGATACTCCTCTTGAAGTTGAGATACTACAAAACTGGGCAAAAGATAATAATGTTGATATTAGTCTTAGTGAAGTATATGAAAAAGGTTCTACTGGTGGAGTTGACCTAGCAAAAAAAGTTGTTGAGGCATGTAAAAAAGCAACTATTCAATATACTCCTTTATATAAAGTGAATGATTCTTTATTTACTAAAATTGAAAATATCGCCAAAAACGCTTATGGAGCTAAAGAGGTTGTCTATAGCGAGGAAGCATTGGCAAAACTGAAAGCATATGATGCTACATCAACAAAAGAATTTTATGTATGCATGGCTAAAACCCCTAACTCGCTAACTGATAATCCCAAAATAATAGGGCGCCCAAAAGATTTCACAATCAATGTAAAAGACGTTCGCATATCAACGGGATCTCGCTTTGTCATTTGTTTAACAGGGGATGTTATGACAATGCCTGGTTTAAATAAAGAACCAATGGCTATTAAAATTGATATGAATGATGATTTTGAAATATTTGGATTGATGTAGGTGAAATATGATAATATTAGATGGAAAACAAGTTAGTAAAAAAATTCGTTTACAAGTAAAAGAGAAAGTTTCCTTAATGGAACATGCCCCTTGCTTGATGGTTATTCTTGTTGGGGGAGATCCGGCCAGTCAAATATATGTTGCATCCAAAGAAAAAGCTTGTCTTAGCACAAATATCATTCCTAAAACGTTATTTTTAGATGAGAATATAACTGAAGAAGATTTACTTAAACAAATTGATATAGCAAATATTGATAAAAACATTCATGCTTTATTAGTCCAAATGCCTTTGCCTAAACATATTAATGAAAAAAATGTTATTAATGCTATTGATCCTAAAAAAGATGTTGATGGTTTACATATCATTAATCAAGGGAAATTGTTTTTAGGTTTAGAAGGGATAATTCCAGCTACTCCTAAAGGAATAATGCACCTATTTCATGAATATAACATATCATTATCAGGAAAAAATGCCCTAGTAATAGGCCGCAGCATGTTAGTTGGTAAACCAATAGCACAACTACTTCTTCAAGAAAATGCAACGGTTACTATGGCTCATTCTAGATCAAAGAATCTTGTTGATATTGCTAAAACAATGGATATTATTGTTTGTGCAGTTGGTAGACCACGTTTTTTAACGGCTGATATGGTAAAAGACGGCGCAGTTGTCATCGATGTTGGCATAAATAGAGAAAATAATAAAGTCGTTGGTGATGTTGACTACGATAATGTTAGTCTTAAGACATCATTTATTACTCCTGTTCCTGGAAGTGTTGGTCCAATGACAATAGCATGTTTATTAGAAAATACTCTAGAATGTTATTACTTACAAAACAAAAAATAAATATGATATCTTTTTCACATTTAACTATTATGCATAAGTATAATAGTTGGTTAGAAAAAGATTTTTTTCGCTGAGGAGGAAAATATGAAATTAATAGTCGGTCTTGGAAATCCAGGAAGTCAATACGCTAAAACAAGACATAATGCCGGCTTTATGTTTTTAGATGCCGCAGTTAAAGAATTAGGATTAAAATTTACTTTGGATAAACAAAAAAGATGTGAAATAACAGAAGGCTATATTAATTCTGAAAAAATAGTTTTTATTAAACCTCAGACATATATGAACCTTAGTGGTGAATCGGTTAGAATGGTACTATCTTTTTATAAAATAAATCAAAGTGATATGATTGTAGTTTATGATGATATGGATTTGGAAACCGGTAAAATCCGTCTTCGACCTGAAGGAACAAGTGGTGGACATAAAGGTATGCAAAACATTATTGACCATCTAGGTAATAACTGCATTAAACGCATCCGTTTAGGAATTTCTAAATCTAACACTTCTCAAACAATTGATTATGTGATTGGGGCTTTTTCTAAAGAAGAAAGAATAACAATGGATCTCATTTTTGATAAAGCTTATAAAATATTAGAAGATATGATTACTCTTTCATTTGAGCAAGCCATGAGCAGGTATAATTAATGAAAAATATTTTAGAATTATATTCTTCTCAAAAACAAATAAAACCATATTTTTTATCCCTTGTTGAAAATAAAAAGATATTAGTAACTGGAATGGCTGAAAACCACAACTGCCTACTAGCGGCATCAACATTCATTCGTCAAGAAAAAACTATTATTTATATTGCAAGTAATATATATAAAGCGACCTATGTATATGAGGCGCTATGCGAGTTAGTTGGAAATAGTAATGTTGTTTTTTATGCTATAGATGAGGTTGTGGCAACTGAAGCATTAGCTGTGAGTAATGAATTTAAATATGAAAGAATAAATACCTTGATTTCTTTAGTGAATAAACAAAAAAAGATTGTTGTAACACATATAACGGCTGTTACAAGAAGATTACATACAAAAGAAACATTTCAAAATAATAATATAATATTAAAATCTCAAGACATAATTGACATAACGCAGTTTATTAAAAAACTAATAGAAATAGGTTATAAAAAAGCCCCCTCGACAACTCAAGTGGGGACTTTTAGTGTGCGTGGTGGCGTTATTGATATCTTTCCTATCAATAGTTCTACACCCATTCGGCTAGACTTATTTGATAATGAAATAGAATATTTAAAAACTTTTAATCCAGAAACACAGCGCAGTATTGAGGTTATAAAGGAAGCATCCATTTTTCCTATCAATGAATTAATTTATGAATTCAATGAAAAAATTATTGATAATATCAAAAAAGATGCAAAAAATTATTCCTTATTAGAAAAAGATTTTATTGACTTGCAAAATTATAATAATAATGAAAAAATGTATAAATACATTAATTATATAACTGATGAAACAGAAAATATTTTGGACTATGACCAAGACGTCATAGTCTTCTTTGATGAGTTTGGTGCAATCAAAGAAACATATAATAAAACCATTGAAGAACTTACATATTACCTAGAAAGTAAGCCAGAATATCATAAACTAAAACTACATTTTTTTGAACCCTTAGAAAACGTCAATAGATATGACAGACAAAATATATATTTATCCCATTTTAAACAATCAATGAATGAGATTCGTCTTGATGATATTATTTCAGTGGATAGTTTGAGTTCAATTGATTATCGAAATGAGATTAAATATTTTATTGAAGATATAAAAATACTTAAAAAAACATATCTTATCGTTTGTACAAAAAAGGCAAGTTTTGATTTATTAAGCGATACGCTTCTTACTAACCAAATGACATATAATTGCATAAACGATCTTGATGATATAAAAGAAAAACAAATCAATTTGATTATATTACCTAATGCTATTGGTTTTGGATTTATTGAAGGTTTAGAAGTAATTCATGAAAATCAAATATTCAAAAAAGCAAAATTTTCTAGTGTTAAATATCGTAGTGCTCAACTTACAACAAAAGCTATTCAAACTAAAGAGGATTTGCAAATAGGGGATTATATAGTTCATTTTGATTATGGAATTGGACAATATTTAGGAATAAAAACAGTAGAATTAAAAGACGTCATTAATGATTACATTATGCTTTTATTCCATGATATGGAGCTTTACATACCTGTTGAAAAAATAAATCTAATTGAAAAATATCTAGGTTCAGAAGGTAGTGTCCCCAAACTCACTAAAATATCTTCTAAAGAATGGGAAAAGAAAAAAGCCAAAATCCAAGCTAAAATGGAAGATATTGCTGAAGATTTAATTGAAATCCAAGCTAAAAGAGAACAACACTTAGGTTATAAATATCTTGAAGACGATGAAATACAAAAAACATTTGAAAATGATTTTGAATATGAAGCAACATCAGATCAATTAAAAACCATTAAAGAAATTAAAGCTGACATGGAAGAAGGTTATATAATTGATAGATTAGTTTGTGGTGATGTTGGATATGGAAAAACCGAAGTTGCTATTCGTATTTCTATGAAAACAGTACTTAATAATAAACAAGTTGCTTATCTTGCGCCAACAACAATTTTATCAAGACAACATTATTATACTTTTAAAAATAGATTTGAAAACTATGGAATTAAAGTTGCCTTATTAAATAGGTTAATTGACCCAAAAGAACAAGTGAAAATATTAAAAGAATTATCGGAGGGAAAAATTGATATTATTATTGGCACACATTCATTACTTAGTGATAATATTATCTATCGTGATTTAGGTATGTTGATTGTGGATGAGGAACAAAGATTTGGAGTAGTTCATAAAGAAAAAATCAAGCAATATAAAGATACAATTAATGTATTAACATTAACCGCTACTCCTATTCCTAGAACATTGCAAATGGCCGTTATGGGAGTAAGACAATTAAGTTTGATAGAAACACCACCACAAAATCGTTACCCAGTACAAACATATGTCCTGGAGTCAAATGATGCTATTATTCGTGAAGCCATATATCGTGAACTAGGACGCCAGGGGCAAGTGTTTTATTTACATAACCGTGTTTTTGATCTTGATAGAGTCTATCACAAACTTCACCGTTTAGTACCAGAAGCTAGAATAATGATGGCACATGGGCAAATGCCTAAAGAGCAATTAGAGGATGCCATCCAATCCTTCATTGATAAAGAATATGATGTCTTATTGTGCACAACTATTATAGAAACAGGAATTGACATCCCTAATACGAATACTTTAATAGTTGATATGGCAGACCGGTTAGGTCTTTCTCAAATGTATCAAATAAGAGGACGTGTTGGACGAAGTGAAAGAGTTTCATATGCTTATTTTACATATGAAAAGGATATGGTATTAAATGAAAAAAGTGCTAAAAGATTAGAAGCTATTAAAGAATTTACAGTTATGGGAAGTGGTTATAAAATTGCTGTACGTGACTTAGCAATCCGTGGAGCAGGAGATATTCTTGGAAAAGAACAATCTGGTTTTATTGACACTGTTGGACTTGATTTATATATGAAAATGTTAAGTAGCGCCATTGAAAAAGTGCAAGGCAAGGAAAGCAAGCAATTGGCAGAAATTAATTATAATATTGAAATCTCCAAACATGTCAATAATAAATATGTTAGTGATGATGATATTAAGATTTATATTCATAAACAGATTTATCAAATTAATAGTGCTAAAAAACGCGATGAAACAATTGAAGAATTAAAAGATCGTTTTGGAGAAATAACCGAAGGCATTAAATTATATATTGATAAACAATACATGGAAGGATTATTGAAAAAACATGGTGTTGAAAAAGTTATTGAAGATAATTATCAAATCACACTAACCTTTTCACTTGAGGCTTCAAGGACAATTAATGGACAAGAATTATTTCAAGCCGCTTATAAAGTAACCTCGGATTTCACATTTGAATATAAAAGCCATCATATAATTATGCATCTTCGCAAACGAGGAAATGACAAAAAATGGATATATCTAATGATCAAAGCATTTGAATTATTGGAATAACAAAAAATGTATTTTTTTTAACAATTTTTGTATAAAAAAAAGGAATTTGCTGATAATAAATGTAAGTGAGGTGAATTACTTGAAATCTACAGGTGTTGTCAGACGCATTGATGATTTAGGAAGAATTGTTATTCCTAAAGAAATAAGAAGAAGTTTACGCATTCGAGAAGGTGATTCTTTAGAAATATATTCAGAAGGTTCAGAAGGCATAACATTAAGAAAATATTCACAAGTGGAATCAATTGACAGTTTCATTACTCAATATGTTGAGGCGGTATACTCGTCTACTAAAAAAGAGATTATTGTAACTGATACAGAAAAGGTAATTGCGGCGGCGGGTGGCTTTAGAAAAGACATAGTTGGCAAAAAAATCGATATTCGCTTGGATGAAAAAATACAAAGAAGGTCAATTCAGACTTTCACAAGAGATGATCATTTAGAAATAACGGATAATTTGGTTGTTCGCTCAAATGTAATATTAAAACCAATTGCAATCTATGGTGATATAGTTGGTTCAGTTATTGTTATGAGCGATCAAATTGGTGAAATTGAAAAAACAATCACAGAAACGTCAGCTTTATTTATTTCCAAATATTTAGAAAACTAAGAATTAAAAAATCGTCAAACAATATTGATGATTTTTTTGTTTTAAAAACCAAAGAAAAAATTGTTAATATTCTTTTAACCATTTATTTTTTATATAAAAAATAGGACTTGAAGAAATAAAAGCTTTGTGTTATAATTATATAAGCAAAGGAGCATTATATGGAAAAAATTGCTATTATATCAGACGTGAATGCCGGGCTGGACTATATCGGAAGAGATGCAGGGATTCCGACACTTCGTTCAATGATTAATTTTGGTGACGAGCATTATATTGATGGTATCGAAATTAAAGCAGCCGAGTTTTATGAAAAAGTTAAAGTTAAATTAGCAGAAAAAATAATACCATCTACTTCAGCACCTACTGTTGGTGAAGCTATGGAATTAATAGAAAAGTTAATAAAGGATGGATATACAGATATCATAATGTATTCAATATCATATAAGTTGAGTTCAATTGGTCAAATGGTCGAAAGCATCAGACCAGAATATGAAGATAAAATAAACATACATGTAGTTGATACAAAGACAGCTGCCTATTTGCAAGGATTTCTTGCGGTTACAGCTAAAGAAATGGCTGATGAAGGAAAGAGCGTTGTTGAAATATTGGAAAGAACAAAGTTTTTAAGAGAAAATTCTCATGCATATTTTGTTGTTGATGATTTAAGTTTTTTAGTTAAAAACGGAAGGCTGTCAGGCGCAGCTGGTTTTTTTGGAGGCCTACTTAAAATCAAACCATTGTTAGAGATTACTGATGATGGACGCATAGTGACTTTTGAAAAAATTAAAACACATGCAAGAGCAGTGGAAAGAGCTAAAATAGTTTTTCTTGAAAAAGTTCAAACTGCAAAAAAAGTTAAAATAATTATTTTTCACACATGTCGTGAAAATGATGCGATTGAATTAAAAAAATATATGTCAACTCAAGTACCACAAGCAGTAGATATTGAGGTTCATATGATTACTCCAGCAGTAGGTGCGCATATTGGCCTTGGAGTTTTAGGAATTGGTTATTACGTTTTAGAAAAGTAATATAGGAGGATTTATGAAGGAAAGTTTATTTAAAAAATGTCTATTTGCTACAGGAGCAGTAGCAGCTATTGGAATTATAAGTTTCATTGTTGTCTTAATAGAATCTTTTGCAAGAGAAGAACATACATGGACAAAATCATTTTTAATTGTTGGAATTGTTTTTGTCAGTTTGGGAATTTTAATGATGATAGGAACAATTGTTTGGTCATCAATAATTGAAAAGAAAAATATTAAAAATCCACGTCAAAGCGATGAGGAAATTTTAGCTAAATACCGATCAAAAAAGAATTAACAGGAGGATATATATGTTAACAAATATGGTTGAAATGCTTAATAAAGCAAAAGCAGGAAAGTATGCTGTTGGTCAATTCAATATTAATAATCTTGAATGGACAAAAACTATTTTAACAACAGCTGAGGAAATGAAATCACCAGTTATTTTGGGAGTTAGTGAAGGAGCTGCCAAGTATATGGGGGGGTATAATACGGTTTGTGGTATGGTTAAGGGTTTGATGGAAGATTTAAAAATCACTGTTCCAGTAGCTATTCATTTAGATCATGGAACTACTTTTGAAAGTTGTAAAAGGGCAATTGACGCTGGTTTCACATCAGTAATGATTGATGGCTCACATCATCCAATTTCAGAAAATATTGCTATGACAAAGGAAGTAGTAGCTTATGCTAAAACAAAAAATGCAAGTGTGGAGGCAGAAGTTGGTACTGTTGGTGGAAATGAAGATGGTATTATTGGAGGAATCCAATATGCAAATAAGGAAGA
Organism: Bacilli bacterium; assembly: GCA_031553555.1. Lineage (GTDB taxonomy): Bacteria > Bacillota_I > Bacilli_A > ML615J-28 > CAG-698 > CAKOMG01. The sequence continues at coordinate 40,341 of JAVBLL010000005.1, read as the reverse complement.
ATGCGTTCGTTTAGTTAAAGAAGCAAATGTAGATTGTTTAGCTCCAGCTTTAGGGTCTGTTCATGGCCCATATAAAGGTGAACCAGTACTTGGATTTACAGAAATGGATGAAATTAAAGTTGCGACTTCTAAACCTCTGGTTCTACATGGTGGAACAGGTATTCCCGATGAAAAAATCCAAAGAGCAATTGCTTGCGGAACATGCAAAATCAATGTTAATACTGAATGCCAATTAGCGTTTCATAGAGAAATTAAAAACGTATTAGCTGCTAATCCAGATGTTTATGATCCACGTAAATTCATCGGTCCTGCTGCTAAAGCTATTGCCGCTTCTGTTAAAGAAAAAATGACCGTATTTGGTTCAGTAGGAAAAGCATAATAAAAACATAAATCAATCCTTTTTAGGGTTGGTTTTTTAAAAATTAAAATATATTATTGTTTTGAGTATATCTTTATGCTATAATTTAATCAAATGAGATATATTTTTAAAGGGAGAATATATATGAAAGAAGATAAGAACATAAGACGAGAAGAACAAGAAAAACAAAAGTTAGATAAAATTATCGAAAGGGGAAGACGAATTGATATAAAACCAATATCTGAATTAGTAAATAATTATTATAGTTATATAAAAAAAGTTTTTTCAGTATTTTTTGTCCTTTCGATAATAATATTTATTATTGCAATTTTATCAATATTTTTTTCTGATATGGAAGATTTCTATTATATTTTAATAATAGGTATATGTACTTTTATATTAGCTTTATCTGTTCATTTATATTGTGACAAACAATTAAAAGATATTAAAGAAAGCAATAAATACAAAAAAATAGCTAGTAAATATAACATCGAAGATATAAATGATAGTTTAAAAGGAATTATTGATTTCAAATCAAGACAATATGTTTTAACGAGCAACTATCTTGTTGGTATAAGAAAAGTACAAATAGCTTGTTTAGATAAAATTATTTACATATCTGAAAGAGTAATTCAGGGCGAGGATACCTCGATTCCGATGTTGTTTTTTATTGACGAAGAAGAAAAACAATATAATTTTCGTTGTGAATTAGTTGAGGCCAGAAGATTAGTAAAACTTATTTCTCAAAGTAGACAAATAATGAATAGTGATTATGATAAATGGAATCATAAATACAAATTCACAAAGAAAAATGTGGATAAAGAATTTATAAGTTTATGCTTGGAATATAAAAAAAATAAAGAATCACTATAGATTTTACAAGATTGGTATTTTAGCAGCAAGTTTACTAATAAAATAAGCAACAAAATCTTATTGAATTGTTAAAAATTGAGTGTCTATGAAAACAAAAAATTAAAAAATAGAAGATATGAAAAATATAAATGCAAATGAGAGAATAATTGCTGAAAATAAAATAGAGGTAAAAATGTATCCATATGATTATATAAGATTGGTTGGTAAGATAAATGATAAGATTGAATTGCGTGATGAGTTCATAAAGATTTTTGATACAAAAGATAAGAATCAAATGGCAAGATTTGGATTGAAATACGCAAAACACATTTTAGAGATTACTGGTTTTGAAGCAAATCATGAGTTATTAACTGGATTTGAAGCAGTGCAAGAGTGGATTGATGGAAAGGTAAATTATCATAAAGCAAGGAATATAGCATTTACTGATTTATATATAGAAGTAAGAAAAAGTCATGATTTGATTAAAAAGAATTTTGTAAAAACCATGGCACAATTAACTTGTATTCCTCATGTCAAAGCGCATGGTTTATGGGGGACGGATATGGCAATTGCTTTGATCAATGCTTTGTTTCCTAATGACTCGGATAAAGTTGAAGAAGAAAGAAAAATGCAAATTGAATTATTAAGATATGTTTAATATGTTAAATTAAATGCCTATATATCTTTAAAGTAGAAAATAATGGAATAATATATTAGTTTATAATAGCAAATAGCGATAATGGTTATTAAATCCTTATCGTTTTTTTATTGACAAACTAATCATTATAACCTATAATAAATACTATACTTGGCTACTGGAGGATTATTATGAAAGATATATGTATATGTCCTATATGTGGGCAAAAAAATTTAGTTAATAATGAAAAAACCATATGTATAAACTGTAAAAATAGCATTGATTTAAAAATATGCAAATATCAAAAAAAGAAAAATGATTCACTTGAAAAAAGAAAACATGATTTATATATGGCACTTCTTAATGATGATGATAAATATATAAACAACTTCATATATGACCTTATAATAGAATGTCCTAATGATTTGTTAATCAATTATATTTATATATATATGTTAAAACACGAAGACTCATTAAGAGTTGAAGAATTTTTCCGAAATAAAAATTTTGAATGTACTAAAGAAGAAAAAACCAAAGTAATATATCATCTACTTGAGCATTATAATTTATATAATAAAAATTTACTTATTGAATTTATCAATTATTATGCTGAAGAGAAAAAAGAAAACATGATTCAGATAATTGAAAACAAGGGATTGTTAAATGAAAGAGCATTGGAAAATGAATTTCGTTTAACGCTATTTTTTGAAACTATTATTCCATTAAGCGACATCCCTTCTTCTAAAAGAAGAAAACAAGGAATTATATCCTTAATATTTAGTACTATGGCGTTTATAATTTTATATGTTTTTTTGCTGTTTTTAACCAAAGAGGATGTTGTATATTCATCTTCAATTCTTTATATGATATTACCTATCATTTTACTTACAAGAGGGGCAACAAAAGTCATTTTTAAAAAGAGTAGATGGTATATTTCCTTATTTTTATTTATTTTATTATTTTACATTATTACTTATTTAATTACTTTATCATATAATCATTATGAATTTATGGAAGGCTTATTAAAACATGGATTAAATATTGTCAAGGCACCCTATGATTATGTAATGATTATTATAGAAAGGATGAAGACACAGTGGCAATAAGAAATTTAAAAGAATATAAAGCATTGCTTGCTAATATTAATATTCAAAAAGAAGAATATAGTAAAAAAGAGTTGGCTGGATATAATCTAATTGATAATGATCTTAGAATTATTGAAATGAGAATAAAAAAACTAAAACTATTTTTTGTAATTGCATCGGCTTTTTTGATTGTTTTTCTTGGAACTTTAGATACTTTCCTTACAGTTATTAATCAAAAATGGGTAATATATATTTATATTAGTATAATTATGCTAATATTTTTGGCGTTTATCATCTTGCTTTTAATAAATAAACGTTGCTATAATCAAAAAAAGAAAGAAATAAATTTTGAACAAACCGAAAAAATGAATATCCTTGATAATGTTGTTGCTTTGAATAAACAAATTTCTCTTCTCACAATGTCGATTATTTGTCTTAATGAACATTTTTATGAATTGTCTTTAATTGAAGATGAGAATGAATTAAAAAAAAGATGGCAAAATTTAATCAATGAACATCTTATGGCAATTAATATGAAGTACTCTAGCCTTTTAACTACGGAAAGTTTTCAAAATTATTATAAGGAATGGGAAAATAGGCACCTAGAGGATTAATTTGTATAATTCAACTATTGGTTTACAACTAACACAACAAATGGTTGTGAATTTCAACTAATGGATGCTGTCAAAAAAGTAAAAATATTTATATAATTATATTGCAAAACATTAATGGAGGTAAATATTATGAAAAAAAGTTTTGGCAAGAAATTTCAGGAATTGAGAAAACAAAAGAATTTAACGCAAGAAAGTATCGCAGAATCATTAAATGTCAGCCCTCAAGCTGTGTCTAAATGGGAAAATGATATATCTTATCCAGATATTGAACTATTGAAAGATATTGCAATATTACTTGGTACAACAATTGATAATTTATTATCAAAAGAAGATGCCATAGAAGTAGTGCAACTTCCAAAGGAAGAAAGAAAAAACATTAATCATATGCTTTTAAAAGTTATCGTTAATAGTAATGATGGAGATAAGGTTAGAATTAACTTGCCATTATCAATCATTGTTGCTGCTTTAAACGCAGGAGTTAGTATTCCCCAAGTTTCTGGAAACAAAAATAATGATATATTAAAAGATATTGATTTTAGGGAAATTATACATTTAGTAGAGCAAGGTGTCATTGGAAAACTAGTCGAAGTGGAAAGTGCTGATGGAGATATTGTTGAAGTAGTTGTGGAATAACCATGAGAATAAGAATCAAAACTAAAAAACATCGCCTTAATTTAATCTTTCCTTTATGGGGATTTATTATTAAAAAAATTCTTAAAGGACTTGACGATAAAGAAGATGGCGGAAATTTTGAATTAACAAAAGAACAAATTAAAATAATAACACAAGCTATTAAAAAAGCTAAAAAAGATTTTAAAGGTCTTGAACTTATATGTATTGATACAAAAGAAAATGAAAAAATTAGAATAATTTTATAAGGAGCAATCATGTTTAAAACGGCATATAAATGTATGAGGTACGCTCAAACAAGAAATAAAAAGATTTTCCCTTTATGGATAATATATACTTTAACATCGGGGCTTTTGCCCCTTTGTGCCGTTTTTATCCCTAAAGTAATTATTGCTGAAATTTTAAAAGGAGATAGCGGTAGCATTAATAATATAATTATATATTGTATTTCTTTTTTTTGTATATCAGCCGTTTTAGGATTCATAACGATTTACACAAGATATATGGCTCGCCCTTTATTAATTGATACTAGAATTGATTTATTAAGTGATGTTTTTGAAAAATTGTCATCTCTTGATTATCATTATACGGAAAGTACAAAATTTTATGATGATAATGGAAGAGCACTAAAGGCAACAAACGGCGGCGATGATGGGTATGAAAATATGATTGATAATGTCTTTCATGTCTTTTCGCCTATTATTACAATAATATTCTATATGATTATTTTATTCTTTCTTAGTTATATTATTGTCATAGCCGTTTTAGTTAGTGTTATAATTGGAGTTTTAATTAGTATGATAATTCAAAAAATTGAATATAAACTAAAAGATAAACTAGAACATAATATCCGCAAAATGAATTATTTTTATGAAGTCACTCATGATTTTAGTTATGGAAAAGATATTAGAGTATATGATTTTCAAGATAAAATTAATAAAGGATACACATTAGAAATAAATAATTATATTAGACTTATTAAATTAATTGCTAATAAAAGTTTTTTATTTGGCTTTATTGAAATAATTGGTTTATTAATTAGTGACTTTCTAATTTATTATATTTTAATAAAATCTGTTTTAAACGGTATGACTATTGATAATTTTTCCATGTATTTAACCGCATCGCTTGCCCTTTCAACAACGCTAAAACAACTTTCAACAATCATTATTTCTATTAATAAAAATCATTTGATATGTTATGATTTGTTTGTTTTTCTAAAAACCGATTTTAATGAAAATAAAGGAACTAAGAAAAAACTAGAAGACACCTTAGAAATAGAATTTGTTGATGTATCATTTAAATATCCACATACTGATAACTATATTTTTGAAAATCTTAATTTCAAAATAAACGCTAAAGAAAAACTAGCAATTGTTGGCGTAAATGGAGCTGGTAAAACAACTCTAGTAAAATTGATAACTAGACTATTTGAACCAACGTCTGGAACAATATTTGTAAATGGAATAGATGCCAAAGAGTTTGATAAAAAAGCCTATTATGAAATGTTCTCAGTCGTTTTTCAAGAAATTCATATGCTAGCCTTTCCGGTAAGAGAAAACATTACTTTGGGTCATAAATCAGATGATGAAAGAATCTGGGAATGTTTACAAAAAGTAGGGTTATACGAAAAGATAAAAAACTTACCAAATGGACTTGATACAATGATGTTAAAAAACATTGATGAAAATGGATTATTATTATCTGGTGGAGAACAACAAAAACTAGCCATTGCTAGAGCTTTATATAAAAATGGTAATATGGTAATTCTTGATGAACCAACAAGCGCCCTTGATGCTTTAGCAGAAGCAACTATTTATCAAGATTTCAACTCACTAGTATCGTCCAAAACCGCAGTTTATATCTCCCACCGCTTAGCTAGCACAAAATTTTGTGACCACATTGCTTTGTTTGATGGAAAGACTTTAGCTGAATATGGAACTCATGATGAACTTATGAAGATGAATTCTAAGTACTATGAAATGTTCGTAACTCAAGGAAAGTATTATCAAATGGCAGGTGAAGAAAATGAATAAATTTAAAAAATTTTTCAAATTCTTTCGTTTTTGTTTTAAAACATCACCCTTCTATGTAATATTAATTATTTTTAATGCAATTTTCTCAAGTACTCAAATATTTGCTAATGTCATTATTCCTAGATTTTTGATTAATGAACTACTTGATAAACAAGATATTAATATGCTAATTTTATGGGGGAGTTTAATTGTTGGAATAAACTTATTATTCAACTTTTATAATAAGTTATATGAAAGAATATACAGAGTATTGAGTGATAAAACAAGAAGGAAAATGCATCAGGCTATGGCTGACAAGATAATGTATGTACCTTATAGTTTCTTAGAAGATCCATATTATCTTGATTTAAAAGAAAGAGCAGTCTTTGCATGTAATAATCAAAGTGCTTTATATAGGGCAGTAGATAATATTTCCCAGTTTATTAAATATGTGATTACTTTAATAGGTTTAGTGGCTATAATGATAACTCTAAGTGTCTGGTTAATAGTCTTTTTGTTAGTTGGAATCTTTTTAACCTATCTGCTTAACTTTTCATATAAAAAATATGAAACAAAGTTTATGATGGAATTAATTCCAATAAACAGAAAGTATGGTTATTATTATAGTTTTGTAAATAAAACCGAAGTGCAAAAAGATATAAGATTATATGAAATCAATCCCCTTCTCACAAAGACTGTTAAAAAATATAATGGTGAAATAATTAAAGAATTTAAAAAAATGCATAAACGTATTGGTATAAATCATGGACTTATTAGTATTATCAATAGTTTTCAAAGTGCTTTAATATATGGATATATTGGTATTAGAACTATTTCAAAAATATTTGGTCCTAAAATTCTAATTGGAGATTTCACAATGTATGTTTCTAGTGCCATTTCCTTTTCAACCAGCTTTTCATCAATGATGGAGAAGTATACGGATTTAATGCAAGTATTAGCATACCTTGACCCATTTATGGAATTTATGGATTTAAAAGAAGAAAGACATAAAAAAGGAATAGTATTTAATGAAGAAATTCAAACCATTGAATTTAGAAATGTTTCTTTTAAATATCCAAAAAGTGATAATTTGGTTTTAAATGATATATCATTTAAAATCAACAAAGGTGAAAAGATATCAATTGTTGGTTTGAATGGAGCTGGTAAAACAACTTTAATCAAACTGATATGTCGTCTTTATAAACCGACTCAAGGAATGATTCTTATAAATGGCATTGATATCCAAAGTTATGATTATAAAACTTACATTGATAAAATATCGGCAGTATTTCAAGATTACCGTTTATTTAATTATTCAATTAAAGATAATATAATTAGTACAGAAGATTACAAGGAAGAAGAATTAAAACAAATAATTGACAAAGTGGGCTTAACGGATAAAATCAAAGAACTAAAATATGGGGTTAATACTAACCTTAATAAATCATATGATGAAGAAGGAGTAGAATTATCTGGCGGACAAATGCAGAAGATTGCCATTGCTAGAGCTTTATATAAAAACAGTTCCCTAGTAATTCTAGATGAACCAACAAGTGCCCTTGATCCACTAGCTGAGGCAGAAATATATGAACACTTTAATGAAATGGTTCAAGAGAAAACCGCTATTTATATATCACATCGAATGAGTAGTAGTGTTTTTTGTGATAAAATTTTAGTATTAAACAATGGTATTATTGAACATTATGATAGTCATAGCAATTTAATGAAAATAAAAGATAGTTTATATTATCAAATGTTTACATCTCAATCCAAGAATTATCAGTTGGATTAAAGTAATAATTAATAATCAAAAGAATTTATAGTTATTGAACTATAAATTCTTTTTTGTCATATGATGTCGAAATATGTATAATGATATTCATTGAAAAAATGCATAAAAATATGTTAAAATATAAGTTAAGGAGAAATTATGACAAAAACAATCAAAAAAATAACAATGCTATTATTCTTAATTATTGCATCTTTTTCTATTTTCTCAACCATACTCTATGCAATAAGTAGTACCGAACAATATGATACAACCTTTATAGGTAACATTATTTGTTTTGATGAAGATATTGATTTATCAAATATTGAAATAAAAGTATATGAATCTATACCCACTTTTGAAGATGAAGATTTAACTAACTTTACCGAAAGATATTCATTTAGTATATTAACACAAAGTGATGGAACATTTACATTTGATAAACCAACAAAACATATATCATTATCAATTAACCTAGATACACTACCAACAAACTATGGTATATCCAATAAAAATATCTTTATAGGAGAAAGTAATACAACCATACTATATTTAATGCAAATCGAAGATATTGAAATTAAATATGCCTCAGATAGCCTTGGGGTAATAATGTATGGAATAAATGATATGAGAATATATGCCCCATATAGCGTAAATGTAGTAGATGAGGAAATAAGTATCTTAAACATCAATGAGATAGATGATGTGGAATATAAGATAATAGTAAATGTATATGATAAAAAATACGAATATAGTGGATCCTACGATATATCAAATTATAGTAATGATGAAAAGATTGAATACTTATATAACCAAGGAATATTAAATGAAGATGATATAATGTCATTAAGTTCGATATGGTTAATAAATGAACCTAGTTCTAGAACCAGTGTTTCTGGAGGTGGGTTTAAAGTACATTATAATAATCAAACAACCGATATTGATTATGTGACTGATGAAGCGGCCCAAAGAGTACTAGATTCAATACAAGCAATAGATGAATTATTTTGTGATACATATGGATTTATAAAGCCATACACATTTGATATTACAAATATCTACCATATATATATTACTAATATATTAGATTATTACCCAGATGGTGGAGTTCAAGCTTTTACCCAGAAACTCGGCATAAATTCAAACTCATATATTGCAATAGATTATAGAATAGCTAGTAATAATAATTTTCAAGCAAAACTTGCTCATGAATATTTTCATGCTATATTATATAAATATCATGTTAGCTCATCTAGCAGAGATTATGCATGGATGCATGAGGCTTTTTCACAGGCTATGAGTTATATTTATTGTATTGAAGATGAAATAGAAATAGAAAAAATAAAGGGTGATTATTGTGATGATTTTCATCAATTTATGATAAATCCTAAATATTCAATAGTTATGGAAACAAATAATGAAGAAGATATTATGTTTAATTATCGTTCCTATATCTTCCCATACTATTTATGGCATGAATATGGTATAGAAATAATTATAGAAATAGTGACAATAGCCGGTTATTCAGGTCAAAATATTATGACCATTATTGATGCAGTCCTGCAATATAACCATAACTCTTCATTGAAAAATGAAATACTAAATTTCAATATTTACAATGCTTATCCTGACTATTATTACTATTGGAAAAGAGGTTATTATATTTTTGACCTTTTTGAGTATGGCGGATATTTGACAGGCATATATCCTGTTGATTTGACCAGTTCAATTCAAGAAAATGAAGTGTTTAAAATAGCTTTATTAAGATCAGAATATTTAAAATTTGTAAAAGAAGATAATGATCCAACTCATATGATATCTATTATCATTGAGTCAGATGAATATAGCGATATTAGCCTAAGCTTAATCCGTAAAAATAGCCAAAATGCTCATAACATTACAAGTCTTGATTTTTCAAGTCAAAGAATAACGCTGCTAATAAATAACTTTGGTAATTCCTTTAATATAGATTCAACCCTAGTTATGACAAACATAACATACCAAGGCATTGCAAATATCTCAACTGATATAAATATATATAACAAAGATGTCCATATGGGAGATAACACTATAACTGAGGACTTTGATAATAATACCTCATATTTAAGATTTATTCCTCAAACAACAGATATGTATGAATTTAAAGTAAGGGTATGGAATAATACAGAAATAACTTATCCACTAGTAACATTAAAGATTTTAGATGCTAATTATCAAATCATTATTAATCATGGAACTGCTAATGCTCTTACCATGGAACTAACAAGGGGAGTAGTATACTATATTAATGTAACATATGCCTCGCCAAGAACAGGCATTTATTTACTTATATACAATGTGACTACTGAACACACCTTAAGCAGTAGCCAGTATTTAAATATTAAACTTGCTGAAAAAAAAGGAGATAATCTAGTAAAAATATATATTCCCCAAAACAACACTTACACGATAGCATCATTTTTAGATACAAATGCAGTTGGAGCTAATTACAAATATTTAATATATAGAAAAACACCAAATGATTTAATTTTATTAGATGAATATTCAATCATTAGAGGGCAGCATACTTATACAAAAAACTATAGCCTAAATGAAGGAGACATTTTATATATAGGAAGTCTCAATATATCTTCATCGATACCAAAAATAAATATCAATATAAAAACAACAACTCTAAGTAGTTATACCCTTCATATGGATCCATCTTGGATAACTGATGAAGAAATATTAGGGAGTGACTACCTTCTCAATGGTAAACTACATGATAAAACAACTATAACAGTAGCATATACAAGATGTATATTCCTTGATAGTACTGCCATAGAAACATCAAGAACAAAATACATATGGATATCATGTAATCCCGATATTGCTAGAGTTAGTAGTTATGGAACAATAACTGGCTTAAAGGTTGGAAAAACTAGAATAGAAGCTATATATGAAAATGATGATAAAACAATTAGAATAATTAGTTATGTCGATATAGAAGTAGTTGAAGATGCTTCTATAACTTTTAAATCTATAAATCTATCATTAGTGGGAATTATACCAAATAGCAATAATGAAATAGTGGTCGGGGTAGGTTATGTTGGAAGTATTTTTATTATAGGTAATGCCCCAACGAACTCAATGCAAGACTATAACTGGTCAACTGACGATAATACCAAAGCAACAATTAGTATATATGGAACTTTAACTATTAAAAATAAAACTGGTGTAGTTAGAATTAGGTATGAAAATAAGTATAACTCAAAAGTCACTGGAAGTATTATAATTACTATCCAATAAATATGCTTGTCTAGTCTTATTAATTATGATAAAATGTAATTGATAAGGCTAGGCAAATGCAAGAATATATATAACATTATAGAATATGTTATAGTAAGGAGTAAGCAATATGAAAAAAGCAAATACAATAAAGAAATTATTAATATTCTTATTCATACCAATGATTATGTTATTTGGATATGGATGTGAAACAGGAAAGAAAGAAGAAAGTTTTATTTGGAACTTTTTAGGTTTTGTATATGAAGGAGAATTGTTTCAAATAAATATAATATTATATAATTCAAAAGATAAAGTTGAAGATATTGTTACCTCAAGGTTTGAATTTTTTTCTGATAGCCCTAATGTAATAGCAGTAGACAAATATGGATGCGCATATGTATATGGTGCTGAAAGAGTAACAAAGGTCACCATAACCATAATATTATATGATTCAACTGACCAAGAAACTAGAAAAGTAAAACAAAAAAATTCGTTTATAACGATAGTACGTAAATATGACAATGCATCAATATCTAGAAAAATAGATAAAGGTGACGAAGTTTATTTTTTTTGGCAAGAGGCTTCCGGACTTACACGATTGGGCCTATCAGGGGATGCTATTTCTCAAAATGCTCTTGATTATGATTGGATAGTAGTTGATAATACTATGGCCTATATTAGCGAATATGGAGGAATTGTTGCACGAAAATATGGTGATACAAAAATCAAGGCTATATATAAATATGATACCAACATTATATATGAGAGCAATTTATATATCTATACTGACAAATGTGGAACAATTTATATTAACAATTAAATATTAACATTATGAAAAAAAACAAATACAATAAAGAAATTATTAATATTTTTATTAATACCAATGATTATGTTATTTGGATATGGATGTGAACCAATAAAAGATGAAACCGACATAAATTTTTCTTGTAGTTTCTTATACATTATTTATGTTAATGAAACTCTTAAAATGAATATTGAGTTATATAATTCTAAAAGTAGACTTGAAGATATAATCACAACAAGATTCGAGTTTTCTTCTACTGCCCCTAATTCATTGTTTGTTGATGAATATGGCTATTTATATGGTCTTAAAGAAGATTCAAATATTTATATAATTATTGAATTATATGATTCACCAAATGAGGAAACAAGAAAAGTAATACAAATAAAGTACCTAAAAGCTGTAGTTCAAAAATATGATAATAAATTAGCTTCAATGAAAATTGATAAAGAGAATAATGTAATAACTTCTTTATCCACGGAGCGCATAAGAAAGAGATTAGGTTTTTCTGATGATGCCATATCACAGAATGCTCTTGATTATGATTGGTTTATTGATGATGCCAATATCGGATATATCAGCGACTATGGCGGCCTTGTCTTGAAAAAAACCGGAATAACAAAAATTAGAGCAATTTATAAATATGATCCGACTATTATATATGAGAGTGAATTATGCGTATATTATATATGGTAAAGTTAATTAGTATATAAAGTATATTATTTAAGAAAAAATAGATATAAATATAAATTAGTTCAAAAGGGTCATTTATAAGGAGATAAATGGCTCTTTTCTTTTACATTGTAATAGATCTATAGTAAGTATTATAATCAAAATACAACAAAACTATTAACTATGACTTGGTTGTAGGAAACGGTAGTATTTGATATGTTAGTGAGTATATGGGAATAGTTTTACAAAGTTATGTGTATAAATTGCTAAGACTATATATGAAAATAATACAAATATTGTAAACAAAAGTGGATTTTCTATATATAGGCTGATAAATTAATAAGCTTTGTAATAAAAACAACCAATATTTGTTGGCTGTTTTTATTCTATTTAAAGACATATCATCATAAAATATATTGGTGATATATATAAATTCAATAGTAATATGGCTTCTGTTAGTCTTTTTATCCTTTTTGGCCTACTGGATTTTTGGTAATTTTTATTTCTTTTTGACAATCGTTTGTGTGATTGCTGTAGTTGTTTTTTCTAAGGTAGTGAAAAAGCATCAATTTCTTTATTTAGAAGCCATTGTTTTAGGCGTTTATGCCCTCTTAGTCATTGCCAGTTTAATCTTTTATGAGGCTGAGACCCTTAAACTATTTATATGCTTACTTGGTACTTCACTTTTAACATACATATTTTATCCAAAAACCCTTTAATTTAATTGATAAATGTAGTATAATATTATCATCAGTAGGTGAAATATGAAAACGAAGTGTTTCAACAAGAAAACAGTAATAAAAAATGAACAAAAAATATGTGAAAATTGTAGTGAAACAAACTGCATAAAAGAGTCCTTTTTGAATGTCATTTATAATGGCACAAAATACACTAAAGGACAGTGGTATAAAGAAACCTCAAATTTCGTTGTTTTCAATGAAAACCAAATAAAACTTAAAAATGATGCTATTAAACTGAAAACCAAAGATTTAAAAGAGATCTTTTTGAAGAACAGAAAAAGGCATACGTTTTTGGGTAATATTTTGCCGTGTATTGTATTTTTGTTTATTTCATTAGTAATTTTGACCGCCCTCGTTTTTATACAACAGAGCGGAAATTTCAGCCTCATTGATAAAATCGAAAATATTCGATTTTACATGTGGGGAATTTCAATATTTCTCTTAATTTTAAGTGGCATTTTATACTACCTAACCTTCATAAAAAACCAGCAAGTAGTCTTAATGAAAAAGGGGAGCAGAACTAGATATAAAATAATGTCCTTTAATGAGTTTTCAAAAATGCTTGAAATATTTGATAAAAACATTGAAAAAGAGTATGATTTCTTTAAAACAATTACAACAGAAAGATTGCTAATTAGAGAACTAAGATATAAGGATGATTTAGACTTCTTTTTGTTTGGTAAAAACCCCAATGTAACGAAGTATTTGATGTGGAAAAACTATGAAAATATATCTGATGCACAAGAAGTGATTATCAAAAGCATAGAGGACTATAAAGAAGGTCATTTTTTCCGTTTAGCAATTGCCTTGAAAGATGAAAAAAAGGTAATTGGTTATATTGGATTATCTAAATATGACCTGTCTGTTAGCAGTTGCCAAATTGTTTATGCTATTGGTGAAGAGTATTGGGGCAAAGGATATACTACTGAGGCGGTAATAGGGTATGTTGAATATTTGAAAGCTAACAATAAGACGCTTATTATTGCCGGACATGTTGAAGAAAATACTACTTCAGGCAAAGTATTGTTAAAATGTGGGTTTAAAAGAGATGCAAAGAGAGATACAAAATTAAATATACATGGTGAAATCAAAAATATTATTAATTATTCTATCGATTTACGTTAGGAAAGGTATTTGTTAATAATATTTATAAAAAGTTAATATAGAAAATAAAACAATATCTAAGTTAAGATATTGTTTTTTATATTATCTTATTAACTGAAAAGGAAAAAACAAAAAATATGAATTTTCTTGATAATGAAAAACGAATAAGACTATCTTTTGAATAATTTTTTTAAAATATATATTAATGGCTGCATTAGTATGATATAATGATAATGTAAATTTTTATTTAATAGGGAGGAAAAATGAAATTTAGTGCATATTTAGATAAATTAGTTACTGATGGTTTACTTGATGATCGTAAAATTTACAGTTTTGCGTCTACTGTATCAGCAAAAACGGGAGCATGGGGAGCATTAGGCGGTGCAGTTGGGGCAGCTATTGCTATGTCTACGGCCAATACACAAGGATTACCTAGAAATGTAATGTTGACAGTAAAGGGGGATAGTTTTTATATTTTAGCTTTTAAAAGCAAAAAGAAAACAACTGTTTTCTCAATTATGGATCTTAGCAAAGTGTTTTTTATCAGCGCAAATAAAGGCTTCACAGAAAACAAAGTTGTTTTAGCACTAGATGGAAATCAATATAACTTTTATCTTTCAGGTAAATTTAAAAAGACAATGGATAATATGATTACTTTTCTTGATTCAGAAAGAAAAAGAAACTCATTACTAGACTAAATAGAACCGCTAAGCGGTTATATTAGCAAAAAGATACATTCAAAATGAATGTATCTTTTATTATTTTTATATATCTAAAAGTTTGATAAACGCCTCAAGTCCTTTTTCTAAGATATCACTTGAAAAATAAAAAGCTGAATTATGCAAAGGAATCTCTCCACCTACTCCTAATAAGAAGAAAACTGATGGTATTTTTTCACAGTAATATCCAAAGTCCTCAGCTTGCATAAATGGTTTATTAACAACTTTCATATTAGTTAAAATGTTTTGGACTTTTGTAAATGTCTCTAAGTCATTAATTACTGGTGGGTATGCCTCATATAAAACAATATCGATTATGCAATGATATTTTTCTTGATAATTATTAGCTATTTTTTTAATTTGATTATACATTTCATTATATACTTCATTTGAAAAAGCTCTCAAAGTTCCATATAGGTGAGTTTCATCGCTTAAGATGTTTCTTGCACTGCCACTATCCATATTACCAAACTTTAAAAGTCTTTCAATATCTGAATCAAGGGATCTTTCATATTTATATATATCAATTAATAATAATGAGGCAATTTCTAACGCATCTATTCCTAAATGACTATTGGCGACATGGCATGATTTTCCATGAATTGTTATATCTATTTCCCCAGCTTTTGCAAGAAGCGGTCCTGATTTGGAAAACATAACTCCTGACTCAATAAGTGGCCAAACATGTAGGCCAAACATATGAATTATATTAAGCTTTTCTAATAGTTCATGTCTTAAAACATTTCTAGCTCCACCACCACTTTCCTCCGATGGCTGAAACAAAAGCATAACATTATGCTTTAAACTGTTTTTATGGCTATTTATATATTCCGCTAACCCGAGTAGCGTTGCCATATGAGCATCGTGACCACATGCATGCATCATATGTGGATGAATAGATGGTTTTTCAATCCCTGTTTTTTCATCAACTGGCAAAGCATCAATATCCGCACGATAACCAATGGTAGTCTTTTTCATATTATCAAAAAAAGCTATTAGTCCCGTAGGTTCTATCATATGAATTTCACAGTCAAATTTCTCTAAAACATTTTTTATATAAGAAGTTGTTTTGAATTCTTTAAACCCAATCTCAGGAATAGTATGTAGGTCACTTCTATATTTACTGATATTCATAAATCACCTCTAAATTACTAAATTATTATATATTGCCGCAACTGCGTCCTTATAATCTTTGTTATTTACGCCAATTATTATGTTTAGTTCTTGCAGCCCTTGAGTAATAAGTTTAACAGAAATGTTTTTTAATCCAAGAACACTAAATATTTTACCACTTATTCCCGATTTGTCAACCATGTTACGGCCAACTATTGCAATCAAAGCTAAATCCTCAACGATTTTAGTTTCACAATCAAGTTGTCTTTTTATTTCTGAAATAATATCATATAAATATTTTTGAATATTGCTTTTAGAAACCACAACTGATATAGAATCAATACCACTTGGGGCATGTTCTATAGAAACTTTATAATTTTCAAAAATAGTTAATAACTTTCTGAAAAAACCAATCTGATTAGACATTAATGGTTTATATACCTCAATAGCAATAAAATCAGTTTTGCCAGCAATGCCAGTAATAACTTGATTATTATCCATACAAGAAGAAGTTATAATCGTTCCAGAATTATTTGGTTCATTTGTGTTTAAAATATTAATGGGAATATTTAAATCTTGTACTGGAAAAATAGTATCTTCGTGTAAAACATTTGCTCCCATATATGAAAGCTCCCTGAGTTCGGTATATGTTATTTCTTTTATCGGTTTAGGATTATTAATAATACGAGGATCCGCCATCAAAACACCAGAAACATCGGTCCAGTTTTCATAGATTGTAGCTTTAGCACATCTAGCGATAATAGCTCCCGTTATATCACTTCCCCCTCTAGATAATAAACGTATTGTATTATCTGGGTTAGCCCCATAAAAGCCTGGTATGATAACTTGTTTATTAGGGAGTACCAATTCATCAAACTTCTTTTGGGTAAGAGCATAATCAATTTGACCTGAAAATGTGAAAGAGATTATATCTTTTGCATCAATAAATTCATAATCCAAATAAGAACTCATTAATTTAGCCGTTAAATACTCACCACGACTAATAAGATAATCTAGGGAAATGTTTTTATTTAATTCTTTTTTTAAATCACTTAATTCTTTTTCAATAGGATAGGGAAGCGAAAGAGTTTCCTTAACTTCTAAAAAACGACTATTAATAGTATTCCATATTTCATCACATGGAACAGAATACATTAAGTGGGCATGCAAAATATAAAGAAGATCAGTAATCTTACTATCGCTTTTGTTTCTTTTACCAATTGCTGAGACAACAACAATTTTTCTTTCAGGATCACTTAAAACAATTTGCTTTACTTTTTGAAACTGTGTTACTTCAGATAAAGAAGAACCACCAAATTTACAAACTTTAATCATTATAATTTCCTCAAATCATCAACAATCTCTGTGTTTTTAATTGTCTTGTCGTCTTTTACTTTTAAAACTCGTGCCGGAATACCACCAACAACTGTATTAGGTTCAACATCATTAATTACCACTGCCCCAGCCGCAACCACCGCTCCACGCCCTACACGAACACCTTCAATAATAACCGCATTAGCGCCAACCATGACATCATCCTCAATAATAACCGGAGTAGCAGAAGGTGGTTCAATGACACCAGCAACCACCGCCCCAGCTCCAATATGGCATCTTTTACCAATTATGGCTCTTCCACCAACAATAGCTCCCATATCAATCATTGTGGCCTCACCTATAGAAGCCCCAATATTAATAATGGCCCCCATCATAATAACCGCTTTATCACCAATTTGTACATGATCTCTAATAATTGAACCTGGTTCAATTCTTGCATTAACATTTAAAGTGTTAAGCAAAGGAATAGCACTATTACGAGAATTGTTTTCAACAACATAATCAGTTATATTGTTTTGTTTTAAAACCGCTTCAATTACTTCCCATTCTCCAAATATTATTTTTGAATTACTATCTCCAAAAACGAAGCAATCATTAAAAGTAATATTACTTGTTAAATTAACATAAACTTTAACAGTTGTTTTTTTCTTTGACTGACTAATAAAATTAATTATATCTTGAGCTGAATTCATATTTATAACTCCTTAAATAAAACATCTTCCATATTATATAAACCCTTTTTTTGATTGACAAGCCATTTTGCTCCAACAATAGCTCCATTAGCAAAAACTGTTTTTGACTGAGCAGCATGCGAGAAACTTAAAACCTCATCCAAACCAGCAAAGATGACCTCATGTTCACCAACAATAGTTCCACCTCTAACGGCATGAATACCAACTTCTTTTTTAACACGAACTTTAGATCCACTTCTTCCATAGACAGCTTCCTTGCCCTTTTGAATACTTTCAAATAACATTTTTGCGGTACCAGATGGAGCATCTAACTTTTTATTATGATGTTTTTCAATTATTTCAATATCGAAGTCATCACCAAGAGAGGCGCTCAGTTGTCTAATCACTTTATTTAATACAGTAATTCCTAATGAAAAATTACTAGAATGAAGAAGTGGGATAAATGTCCCTAGTTCGTTTATCATATCTAGTTGTTCTTCATTGTATCCAGTAGTTGCTAATACAACAGGACAATTATAAGTTATAGCATAATCGTAAATCATATCTAAATTGCTTGGATGAGAAAAATCAATAATACAATCAATAGGCATTTTAATTTCATTTAATGAATTAAGATAGTCGACACTTACAATACCAACAATGGTTGTGGATTTGTCCTGACTGAGCAAATTACCAACAATTTGCCCCATAGTCCCATAACCAATTAACGCAATATTCATCTTTTTAAGTCCTCCATATGTTGAATTAAACATGATTCTAATATTTTAAAACTGGCATCACTCATTCTATCAAGCGGTAAACGCACTGGACCAGTTTCATAACCTAAGTATTCCATTGCCCTTTTAATGGGAATAGGATTTGTTTCAATAAATAATGAATTAATTAACTTTAAATATTTTAATTGTAAATCAAGTGCCTTTTTATGATTACCATTTAAATAATAATGAACGATATCATGAGTTTGGTTAGGTAAAATGTTTGCAACAACACTAATTACCCCAACTCCTCCTAAAGAAAGTAGAGGAAGAATTTGATCATCATTACCAGATAATAATTGAAAATTATCATTTATAAGTGTTGCCACTTCAGCCACATAACCAATATTACCACTTGCCTCTTTAATAGCAATAATGTTTGGATGTTTAGAAATGACTTGTAATACATCTATAGAAAGATTACATCCAGTTCTTCCTGGAACATTATAAAGAATAATTGGAATGTTTACTGCATTAGCAATTTCAGTGAAATGTTTAATCATTCCACTTGTATTGGTTTTATTATAATATGGAGTAATGACCAAAAGGGCATCTGCTCCCAACTGTTCATATTTTTTACTATATGTTATAGCAGTCATAGTAGAGTTACTACCACTACCAACAATCAAAGGAAGACGTTTATTGATTTTCTTAGCACAATACTCCACCATCTTTTCTTCCTCTTCAAATGTAAGGGTAGGAGACTCGGCCGTTGTTCCTAAAATGACAATGCCATCAGTTTTGTTTGCAATATGGAATTCTAATAACTCTCCTAACTTCTCAAGGTTTACCATTCCATCTTCGTAAAATGGAGTTACTAATGCCACAAATGATCCTTTTAAATTCATATTTACCTCCTTGAATAAAAAAAAGAACGAATATGACGTTCCATTAATAATAATCAGTATATAAAAAAACTTGATTAATATAATAGCGCCATTACTAAAACTAGTAAGAGTGATATAAGTATTCCTTATATCCCCACATTCAAAAAATGCCTTTTTCAAACGTTCGGCGATGGTTACCTTTCCTATGTATCATAAGATGCCTCTTCAACATAGTACTCTTTTACATCGCTACCTCTATATTTTATATATATACTATAACATACTTTTTTATGCATGTAAAGAAAAAATGTTTGAAAATGTTTTTAAATGAGAATATTTAATCAAATTTTTACCTTTACTATTTACTTTGATTGTGTTAAAATAAGATAGATTGTGCGGGTAATATATGAAAACGAAAAAAATAAGTCGCTGTCAGTATTGTCATTTTGAAACAAATGAAAAAAACAAAATATGCCCATTGTGTAGTCATATAATGGATTATGTTATCGGTGATGAAATTAATATTAATCCGACTTTACCAGAAAAAATATTTCTAAATGAAAGTCGTAACGTGCAATTAGGATATTATTGCTTCAAGTGCCGTAAAACTAGTATTAATAAAGCTTGTATGGAATGTAATAATGTAGGTTCATTATATTTGCTTTATGATAACAAAATGGCCATTATTAATAGAATTGAAAATCTAAAAGAAGAATTTACTAATGAAGAAGTGGATATTATTCTTAAACAGTTAACAATTAATGAAAAGCATTATTTATACCATAATTTTGAAGGAGCATATCGTTTCTTTTATCATAAAGATAAAAACAAAGCCGTTGCTTGTTTTGCCTTTGCAGCTTTCTTTTATTATTTTTGTTTAGATATAATGGTTAATAATATAGATGGGGATTATGCTTTTATTGCTTATATTGTTAATGCTTTAGGAAACGTCTTGTTAGGCAGTCTTATAATTCTAGGCATTTGGTATTTTATTGATGCCAGCAATATTGAATTCAAAAAAAAGCCAGCAAAAGTTTTTATATCTTTAGCTATTGCTCAAAGTTTGCAGTTCATTTATGCTTTTATTAAGCTACCTTCAATTAAAATGGAATTAATAACTGGTTTTATAGCTTTAGCAATTGGCATAGTTATATATTTAATTTTAGAAATATGGGAGAAAAAACATGAAAAGTAAAATTATATATTTTATTCTTACGCTTTTTCTGCTAATAATATTAATATGTAGTATTAATACTGAAATAGCAGAATATATATCAACAGCATTCACAATGGTGGTCAATGACATATTTAAAAATGCCGATGTGAATAGTGTTTATGATATAATTAATTTTATTGGAGTTTTTTTTATGTATTTTTCAATTGCTTCATTATTTATGTTGATTTTCAGTAATCATTTTGATAAAATCATTAATGTGTTATTATATAGCATTTTAGCAAGTCTTGCGGTTGGGGTGATATCAATGGCAATTAAATCATTTGGTGCAACAAATATTTGGAATTCACTAGTTCCACTATTAACAGGAATTGGAGCTGGGATTATAATGGTTTTTGTTATTAAAGTGATTGCGACTCGTAAACAAAATAAAACAAGATAATAAGGAGAAAAGACAAATGAATAATTTTAAAATAAAACAGGGACTATTTTTCCTTTTTATATTTATGTCAATTTTTTTAGTAGCATGTGCGGAAAAAAAACCTAATCTTGCTGAATTAAAAATAGTCATGCCTGACCAAATGATTATCTCTAATTCAGTTGAACTAAAACTAACTATTGATGGAGAAGACTATAAATGGCAATCAGGTGAAATATTATGGAGCGTAAGTGATAATAAGATGGCATCTATAAAAGATGGGATTTTGACAGCTAATAGTACTGGAACTGTAGTCGTTAATATAGTCTTTAAAAATGATAGTCGTTTCTATGCATCAAAAACTATTAAAATTGTTAATCCATGGGTAACAGACATTGTGGTCACTGGTCCTAGTGAAGTCGAAGAGCAAGAAAACATTATGCTTTCAGCAATAGTTTATCCTGAGATGATTGATTCAGAAATCCTTTGGGAAAGTAGCAATGAAGAAATATTAACTGTTGTTTCTGGAAAAGTATATGGACGAAAAGCCGGTATTGCTGATGTAATAGTTACATGCGAAGATTATGAGGTCAAATATTCAATTACGGTTTTACCAATGTCCACCGAACTTCGTATTGAAGGACCAGATACTATAGAAGTTGCACAAACAACTTACTTGGTGACTTCAGTTACTGATCCTATATTTTCTAGTAGTGATGAGACGATAATAAAAATTATAGATAATTCAATTGTCGCTTTAAAAGAAGGGGTAGTGACTATTTCTGCATATAGCAATAGTTATAAGGATGTTCAAGGAACTATTGAAATAACTGTCAAGCCTTATCAGTATAATCTTGATGCAACGGCTGAAGAACTTGCTGCCATATCTTTGATTATTGATAACATGACAATTGAGCAAATGATTGGACAATTGTTTATGATTGATTTTTATCCAACTAATTCAAATCGCGACTATACTACTGGTTTACCAAGTTTAAGAGTTAGCAATAATCAAACGCAAACTGCAGTTCAATATTTACAGTCTACAAAAATTGCTAATTATAATATTGGATCAACTATCGCAAGTGACCAAGATAGTCTAATTAAAGTATCTACAACTTTGCATAATATGGCTCTTGATAAGTCAGGAGTAGGGGCGTTTGTATTTGCGTACCATCTTGATAGTAATTCAACACCAGCTCCCTTTACAAGCATATTATCTAATATGGCAATAGGAGCTTCGCAAAAGCCCAAGAATGCCTATAAGGTTGCTAATATTTCCGGAAAGCAAATGCTTGATTATGGGATTAATGGAACCTACAGTGACTATGTTGATATGTCCTCGCTAGGAACAGAATATTTATCAACATCGATTTTCTCTAAAGATTCTCAAAAAGCTTCCCTATATGGCTCTCATCTAATCAAAGGATATAAAGACAATCAAGTTGCGTTAGTGCCAATATTTGGGGGTAATTATACTTCACTTATTAACAATGCACCACTACAAAGTTTAAAAAATAATGAATTATTTATGATTCGTTCAGCAATTCAATCGGGTGCAGAAATTCTTGCGTTGTCAAGCGTTCAATATACTGCCATTGACAGTAAACCTATTTTCTATTCAAAAGAGTTTGTTAAAAATTATATTCGTCGAGATATGAATTATAATGGTGTCATCATGACAGATATTAATGCTTTTGATGCCTCAATAAGTTATAATAATTATTCTACTTATGCAAAACAAGCAATCGAGAATGGTATTGATTTATTAAGTTTTAGAATTTATTGTTCAACATGGTCAACTGGTTATAATGTTTATAATAATGCTATTTTACAAGCTTATAATTCTTTAGTGACTGCCGCAGAAAATGACTCAGCATTTCTTCTAAAGGTAAAAGAGTCTGTGAATAGAATTATTCTAACAAAATATCGTCAAGGTATTATTAAAGGTACACTACCTAAAAGTAAGCAAGATTATAGTTCTTTTGATGAAACAATCGAAATGATTAATCGTGATAGTCTAACCGTAGTTGGTAATGTTCCTACCCTTTCAACAAACAAAAAAGCTGTCTTTCTTTCAGTATCTCCAACTCTTACAGCGACAGCCAAAACAGTGGTTGAGTTCTCAACTTGCCTAAAATCATTCTTTATGAAGACAGAGTTCAGAGAAAATGCACAGTACTCTATAATACATGCATCAGAAACAGCCCATGGATCAATGCTTTCATCAGTTATGGAATATGATTACATTTATTTCCTTGTTCCTTCAATGAGTACAAACCCACAAATTGGCGTAAAGAACTACAAAACTTCTTATTCTGATTTTTTAGATGAACTTTATGAAATCAGACCGGATGCTATTGCAATCATTCTTAATTCTCCAAATGATTATAGTTATGTTAGTAATTTTGAAAATTTTATATATGCATATAACTATTATGATGCTGACTTTGAAACTATTTTACGTTACCTAAATGGTGAATTTACTAATAACGCAAAACTACCTATTTAAAAATAAAACTCTCTTATTTAATCAAAATTAATTAAGGGGGTTTTTATTTTTAGAGTTTTGAAAAATAATTATTATAAAAAAACAACAATTATAAAATAAAAGATTGCAAAAAATGTAAAATATGATAAAATATCAATATAGTAAGGAAGTAAATTTTATGTATGATGTAATTGTCGTTGGTGGGGGCCATGCCGGAGTAGAAGCTGCTTTAGCTACCGCCAGATTAAATAATAAAACATTAATGATTGTTGGAAATATTAAAAAAATAAGTTCATTACCTTGTAACCCTTCAATTGGCGGACCAGCTAAAGGAATCATTGTTCGTGAAATTGATGCCCTTGGTGGTGAGATGGGTAAAGCAATTGATAAAACTCTATTGCAGCTTAAAATGCTTAATAGTTCTAAAGGTCCTGCTGTTAGAGCATTGAGGGCTCAGGCTGATAAAAAAACCTATCCTGAATATATGCAAGATTTAGTTTCTAATATATCTAACTTAGAAATAGTTGAAGGATATGTCACAAAGATATTAGTTGAAAATAATAAAGTGATTGGGGTAAAAATCCAAGAAAAAATATATGAAACCAAAACAATCATTTTAGCTAGTGGAACATATATGTCATCTACGGTATTGTGTGGGAACACAGCTACAATATCAGGACCTGAAAATGAAAAAACCATTAAAGATTTAAGTGAAAGTTTAAAAAGTCTGGGACTTCATTTGCTAAGATTAAAAACCGGAACGCCTCCACGAATTAAAAGAGACAGTATTGATTATAGTCAAATGAGTAAACAATATGGTGATGATGGAGAGTATTGTTTTTCTAATCAAACAAAAAAGACTAAGCCACTTGATGAACAAGTAGTATGTTATTTGACTTATACAACATTAGAAACACACCAAATAATTAAAGATAATCTTTTACGTTCTAGTATGTATTCTGGTTTAGTGACAGGTGTTGGACCTAGATACTGTCCATCGATAGAAGATAAAATTGTTCGTTTTTCTGATAAAGAAAGACATCAATTATTTATCGAACCAGAAGGCTTAGAAATTGATGAAATGTATTTGCAAGGTCTATCAACAAGTATGCCTCATGATGTTCAAGAATTAATAGTGCATTCTATACCAGGGTTAGAACATGCCATTATAACTAAGTATGCCTATGCTATAGAGTATGATGCCATTGACCCTTTGGAACTAAAAGGCAATTTAGAAACTAAAAAAATTCAAAATTTATTTTGTGCGGGACAAATCAATGGTACTAGTGGTTATGAAGAAGCTGCTTGCCAAGGACTAATGGCCGGAATTAATGTTCATTTAAAACTTAATAATAAAGAACCATTAATACTAAGAAGAGATGAAGCATATATTGGGGTCTTAATTGATGATTTGATTACTAAGGGCATTAAAGATCCTTATCGTATGTTAACATCACGTTCAGAATTTCGCTTGCTTTTACGTCATGATAATTCCGAGATTCGTTTAATCAAATATGGTTATGAAGTAGGTTTGATTAGTGATGAAAGATTTCAAACTTATCTAACAAAAGAAAAATTAAAAGAAGATGTTGTTGAAGAATTAAAAAAACAAAAAATAAATCCCAAAAAAGAAGTAAATGACTATCTGACAAATAATTCTAAACAAGTCATTAACGAAAAAGTCTCAGCTTATGATTTACTTAGAAGACCAGAAATTGACTTTAATGATATTGAAGCGTTGTTTAGTGAAACATTATCAAACAAATCATTGTTAAACAACAAGTTGTTTGATTGTTTAACTAAAACCGAAAAAGAAGAAATATTGATTTCCATTAAATATGAAGGCTATATTCAAAAAGAATATAAAGAAGCAAAAAAATTTGCCATTATGGAAACCAAAAAAATTCCTGATGATATTGATTATGACAAAATAAAAAATATTGCCTCAGAAGCAAAAGATAAACTTAAAAAAGTTAAACCATTAACAATTTCTCAAGCCTCACGAATAAGTGGGGTTAATCCCAGTGATATTGCGGTTTTGCTTGTATATTTAGAAGGTAGATATAAACATGAATGATATCAATAATCATAAACAGCAATTTGACATTTATTATCAGTTTTTAATAGAGGAAAATGCTAAATACAATTTAACCAGCATTACTTATAAAGATGAGATATATCATAAACATTTTGTTGATTCATTAAGTATTGCCGCTACTTGCGATATATTAAATATTATATCACTTTGTGATGTTGGCAGTGGCGCTGGTTTTCCAAGTATACCTTTAAAAATAGTTTATCCACATTTGCATATAACAATTATTGAACCGATTTTAAAAAGATGTCGCTTTCTAGAACAGTTAGTTGAAAAATTAAAACTTACTAATGTGACAATAATTAATAGTCGTGCAGAGACACAAATAAATTTTAGAGAAAAGTTTGATATAGTCTGTGCTAGAGCCGTTTCTAATTTACCAATCCTTTTAGAAGTATGTCTTCCATTAGTTAAAAAAGAGGGTTATTTTTTAGCGATGAAAGGCTCAAATTATCAAGAAGAAGTTATGAATTCACAAAATGCCTTAAAAGTATTAAATAGCATTATTGAAAATGTTTATGAATATGAACTTGAAAATGATTATGGACGACATAGTATTATAAAAGTTAAAAAAAACAAAACTACTTCTAATATCTATCCTAGAAGTTATGCGATTATTAAAAATAAACCTTTATAGAAAGAGGAGAAAATTATGGGTAAAACAATTGCCATAGCCAATCAAAAAGGCGGAGTAGGTAAAACAACCACGACAATTAATTTAGGAGCAGCTTTGTCAGATATTAACTGTCGTGTTTTACTTGTAGATTTAGATCCTCAAGCTAATGCAACTATTGGTATTGGTTTATCTAGGGAATTGATTAAAACAACAACTTATGATTTATTGACAACTGATCTTTTAGCCTCTAATGCTATATATAAACAATTAGATGGCAATTTGCATATTATACCTGGTTCAATCAATTTAGAAAAATTAGACAACTCATTAAATGATTATCCAAAAAGTCAATTACAATTATTGCATAAGCTTGAAGAAATCAAACAAGAATATGATTATATTTTGCTTGATTGTCCACCATCTTTAGGAATGGTAATTGATAATGCTTTATTTGCAAGTGATTCAATTTTGATACCTGTAGAATGTGAATATTTTGCATATGATGCTCTAACTCAAATGGTTAACAAGATTAATCAAGTTCAAAATCATAAAAAGGAATTAAATTTATCATTAACCATAGAAGGGGTCTTATTAACGAAACTTGATAATCGTAATATTTTTGGTTATAAAATAGTGGATAAAGTAAAAGAGTTGTTTCCTGACCAAACATATAAAACCATAATAAGCCGTTCAAGCCATTTGCAAGAAGCTCCGGTATATGGTAAAAGTGTTTTACAGTTTGCCTACAATTCTAGGGGTAGCAAACAGTATCGTGATTTAGCAAATGAAATAATAATGAATAGTAGAAAGGAGTAACTATGTTATTTTTAGAAGAAGTATTAGAAAATCCGGAAGAAGTATTAACATTTTGGGAAAAAGCAAGGGTATGGGGTCAAGTAAACTTAGGACGTTTGATTTTCTCGGTGATTGTCATATTAATAGCAGTCGGTTTAATTATAATTATGGGAATAATTGTTGCTCGTGTTAATAAAAAGAAAAACCGCCGAACTTACACAGTTGCTCGTCTATTACAAAGCATTATTAAATATACGATTGTCATTATTGTCTTATTTGTTATCTTAGCTATATGGGGAGTTAATGTAACCGCCGCTTTAGCTGGTCTTGGAATTGCAGGATTAATTATTGGTCTTGGTGCTCAAGATATTATCAAAGATTTTTTGGCAGGTATTGGTATTGTATTTGAAAACTATTATGAAATAGATGATATTGTTGAAATAGGCGGTTTTAAAGGTCGGGTTTTAGAAATAGGGCTTCGCTCAACAAAACTTATTAATGTTCAAGGAGAAATTAAGATTTTTCATAATGGTGCAATTGTTGAGGTTAGTAATTTTTCAAGAACCTTTTCAATGGCAATTGTTAATGTGACAGTTTCCTATACTGAAAACATTGATAAGGTTATCTCTTTACTTGATGAGAAATTACCTGTTTTAAAAGAAAACTATCCTCAGATTTTAGAAGGACCAATTGTTGCTGGGGTTGACGACTTGAATAGTTCAGGTGTTGTTATTCGTATTACCGCAAAAACTAACGCTGAAGAACATTATGCGGTGCAAAGAGCTTTAAAAAAATATATAAAAGAAACATTTGAAAATAATAATATCATTATACCGCTTAATCAAATAGTAGTTCATCAAGCAGAAAAGAAGCAAAATGAATAGTGCTAATATTTATAATGTCGGTGATATTTTGGAATTCAAAAAAGAACATCCTTGTAAATCAAAAAATTGGATTGTATTAAAAATTGGAGTTGACTATAAACTGGAATGCTGCATTTGTAAAAGACAAATCATTATTCCTAGAGTTGAACTTCCTAAAAAAGTTAAGAAAAAAATAAATTAGAAATTTAATAAAAATAAACTGACATCGATTAGAGATAATGCCAAAATTATTAGTAGATTTACTTGGTTTTTAGTAAATATAGATATAAAAATATTGGGTATCATTTTCAACTTGGAAATTATCCAAATAGTTGTAATCGATGTCTTTTATTATATATTGAAATAATAAGTTAACAAAAAATTTTCATAACAAGGAGTTATTATGTTTAAATTAAAATATTTAAAAAGAAAAGCAATTAGTATAATTGTGTTAGTTATGATATTATTTAGTTCTTTAGCTATTAACTCAAATAATATAGTATTAGCAGTTGAAAATGAAATAGCCCAAAAAACGAATATTATTGGTGAAGTTATATCCGCATCAATTAGTGACCATGCACTAGCTGTAACAAACAGAGGCACAGTTTATGCATGGGGTTATAACAGTAGTGGTCAGCTAGGGATAGGTACAACAAAAAATAGCCATATTCCAATTGACATTACATCCAAATTCAATTTATTGAGTTACAATAGGATGAATGCGGCAACTAGAAACATTAATAGTACAACTGTAAACGAAAAAGGACGCATCTTTACCTGGGGTATAACTGAAGGCATAATCAAGGTGGCAACTGGGAATAGTAACAGTATGGCTTTAAGTAGATATGGTAGAGTTTTTACCTGGGGTAGTAATAATTACGGCCAGTTAGAAAATAGCTCAGCATATAGAGAATTAAGTCCGATAGAAATCACTGATAACTTTAATCTAATAGATGATTTAATTATTGATATCGCATCAGGTTATGAAAATAATATGGCTTTAAGTGGCGCTGGTAGCGTATTTACCTGGGGTAATAATCAGTATGGACAATTAGGGAATGGCACATTAATTACTAGTAGTTATCCAATAGATATTACAAATAATTTCAATTTATCAAATGACAAGATAATAGAAATATCATCTGGTGGTTTTTATAGTATGGCATTAAGTGAAGAAGGCCATATATTTACTTGGGGTAGTAATAATTACGGCCAGTTAGGAGATGGTACACACCGTGATTTCAGTAGTCCAATAGATATCACCGCTAAATTTGATTTAAAAAACGATAAGATAGTAGAGATATCAGCAGGAAAAATTCATAGTATGGCTGTAAGTGAACAAGGTCGTGTATTTACCTGGGGTAATAATGAATATGGTGAATTAGGAAATGATGCAACAAAAGAAAGTAATTTGCCAATAGATATCACTGCTAACTTCAATTTAAAAAACGATAAGATAGCAAGTATTTCAGCTGGTTATAGTCATAGTATGGCATTAAGTGAACAAGGCAGAATATATGTATGGGGAAATAATGATGATGGTCAGTTTGGTGATGGAAGCACTAAGGGGAGTTATACTCCAATCGACATCACCCTAAGTATTAACATAAAAAATGATAATGTAAAAGAAGTGATTGCTAGTAGAAGTAATAGTATGATAATAACTTCAAGTGGTGTCTTATACGTTGTTGGCACAAATCAATTGGGACAATGCGGTATTAACGCTAGTTTGATTATAACTAATCCACAAAGGGTTAAAATTCAAGAAGAAATAATAATGTCAAGAGGCGTCAGTCATAATATGGCATTAACAAAAAGCGGGGAAGTATATACATGGGGCGATAATAGATATGGCCAGTTAGGAGATGGCACACAGACTAATAGTACTATTCCAAAAGACATCACCTCCAGTTTTAATTTGATAAATGATAAAATAATAAAAGTATCAACCGGGGAAGTAAATAGTATGGCCTTAAGCGAAAAAGGTAGAATCTATATTTGGGGTGATAATTCAAATGGCCAGTTAGGAGATGGCACACAGACTAATAGTACTATTCCAAAAGACATCACCTCCAGTTTTAATTTGGTAAATGATAAAATAGTAGAAATATCATCTGGTAATTTTTATAGTATGGTTTTAAGTGAAAAAGGTAGCGTGTTTACTTGGGGCATTAATGGAACTGGTCAGTTAGGGAATGGCACACACTACGATATATATATCCCGGTGGATATAACACCAAACTTCAATTTATCTAATGATAAAATAGTAAAAATAGCCGCAGGTAATTTTCATAGTATGGCTTTAAGTGAAAAAGGAAGCATTTTTACTTGGGGTAATAATCAATTTGGTCAGCTAGGGATTGGCGTAACAAGTGATATTGCTTTCCGAGTTACTACCCCCCAAAACATTACATTGAATTTTTCCCTAGAAAATGATAAAATAAAAGAAATATCAGTAGGATTTGTTCATAGCATGGTACTAACTGAGAAAGGCAAAATATATAGTTGGGGAAATAATTTATCTGGCCAATTAGTAGATGGGACAACAAATAATAGTATCCTTCCCATAGATATTACATCAAACTTTAACATAACAGATGATGAAATAGTCGAAATATCAGCAGAATTTCTTCATAGTATGGCCTTAACAGAAAAAGGTCAAGTATATAGCTGGGGTTCCAATTCATCTGGTCAGTTAGGGGATGGCACACAGACTAGTAGTAACCTTCCATTAAATATAACAAATAACTTTAATTTAGAAAACGACAAGGTTGTAAAGATATCATCTAGCTATTATCATAGCATGGTGATAACAGAAAAAGGTTATGCATATAGTTGGGGAAGTGATAGTTATGGTCAATTAGGAATTGGTTATGGTGGTTATTTATTAACATTTCAAAAGGTACTATCAAGAAAAGATCAAGAACCATTAACTATTATTGGACCAAATACCATTAATAAATTATTGAATGATGAACCTTTTATATTAGGAGCAAATGGAGGTAGTGGATCAGGACTTTTAGAATACCGAAGTTCTAATGAAAATATCTTAACAATCGATATTTATGGTAATATAACATTAAAGAAAAAAGGAACTGCTGAAGTAACAATAATGAAAGCAGGAGATGGTGAATACTTAGACTCAAATGAAATTACTTATACTATTGTAGTAAATAAAGACAATATTTTTTCAGTAGGAGAAATAATATTAATAATTATATCATCAATATTAATAATTGGTGCTTGTGGTTTTTCATTTTACTGGTTTGTATTTAAAAATAAAAAGTTAAATGAATAATTGAAAATAGTATATTAATTATTGTTAACTTGTTTAAATTAATTTATTTGAAGAATAAAATTAATAATTCAATATTGAGGTTTAATTTCTAGATATAATAGAAGTTAAGCCTTTATTTGTTTTATTTGCTTTCCAAAATAATTAAATTATTGTATAATAATATTATTATTAATTATTATGAAAAAGGAAGTTATTTATATGAAGTACAGTTTTAAATCATGCCGTTTATTGTTGAAAGAATTTCCATATTATCTATTATTGCAAATATACAATATTTTAAGTAACATTGCTATGTCATTAATTCCAATATATACTATGAGATGGATAATTGCAATGTTTAATGAAGGAAGTATTATAGTTGAAGAAGAAATTATGATTATTACTGTTTTGCTTATATTTTTTGGCTATGCTGTTTTAGTCTTCATATCTTTTCTTATTAGTTTAGTTGATCAGTATATTGAAAGAAACTTTGTTGTTCGTCTTTCAACAATGTTTTATAAAAAGTTATCAGTAATAGATTATGATTTTCATGAAAGTCCACTATTTTTAAATGATTATAATCGTACCCTAGAAGAAGGAGTTCATAACATTTATTTATCAGCCAGCCGTACGTTTAGTTTGATAACAGTTATATGCCAAAGTATATCAGTATTTATAGTTATTATGACAATGCATTATCTAACAATCATTTTTGCTTTAGTTTTGGGTATTTGCTATTTCCTTATTCGTATTAGAATGAGCAAACTATCTTATCGTTATTCAACTTCGCAACGTCCATATAGACGCCATGCTTGGTATAGTAATCGTGCCTTTTCATTAAAAGATGGAATGGCAGATTTAAAAACTACGGACATTGAAAGTATTCTTTTAGAAAACCATAATAAAGCATATGACTCTATTATTAAGGTTTTTGATAATTATGGGGCCAGAAGAAGTATTTGGACTTTCTTTTCGGAAATATTAATGGGCGCAATGTATCCAGCTATTTTAGGATTGTTAGCTTGGCTTACTATGGATAATATCAATATTGGCGACTTTGCTTCTTTATCAGTGGCGGCAACGACATTATCCGTTTTAATAAAAAGACTTGCAACTATTCTTGGTGAACTTCAAGAAGCCAACGTTGAATGTAGGGTACCATACGAAGTATTAGCCAAGAAGGGCAATATTGAAGGTGTTATTAATAGCGATGTTGAAGGTGATTTTGAAAGTCTTGAAATCCAGGGATTAACATTCTCATATGACAATAAGAAAAATGTTTTAGAAGATATAAATATTAAAATTAAGAAAGGTCAAAAAATTGCCATTGTGGGATTTAACGGAGCCGGTAAAACAACCCTTGTTAAATTGATGCTTAGACTATATGATCCAAATTCTGGGGATATATTTATTAATAATCAAAATTACAAAGATATAACAGTCAGTAACTTGAGAATTAAAGTTGGTGCTGTTTTTCAAAACGTTGAAATATATGCTGTTTCAATTGCTGAAAATATTTTACTGCGTTCTCCAAAAACAAAAGAAGATTACATATTAGTTGATAATGCTTTAAAGTTTTGTGGTTTATACGATTTTGTTTATCAACTTGAAAGAGGAATTAATACTCCAATTACTAGGGAATTTGATTCAACTGGTATTGTCTTTTCTGGTGGCCAAATTCAGCGTATTGCCATAGCTAGGGGCTATGCTCAAAACTACCAGCTATTTATTCTTGATGAACCAAGTAGTGCCTTAGATCCTATTGCTGAGGCAAAGGTATATCAAAATATGTTAGAACTTGGAAGAGATAAAACAATTGTGTTTATTTCACATCGTCTGACAACAACAATTAATGCTGATATTATTTATTTATTTGAAAATGGTAAAATTGTTGAAAGAGGAACACACCAAGAGTTAATGGATTTAAATAAAATATATCGAAGAATGTTTATTTCTCAATCAAATAAATATATAGGTGATAGTTATGAACAATAAAAAATCAGGTGTTTTAAAGAAAAATTTATTTGCCCTAAAATATGTTTTCAAGTTTTGCCCTTATTTATCAATATTTGCTTTTCTTAATATTGTCGCATCAGTCGTTCTTTCATTAAGTGAAGTATTGATAATTGCTGAGGCCGTAAAATTAGTTGAAACAGTTCTTAATGGAACGACGATTTTTGAATTATTTACCTCATTGATTGTTTATATGATTATTTTTACTGTGGCAACTGTTTTCAAAGTTTTATATAATAATTATATAGTCCAAAGATATAGAACTGTTTATCAAAAAAGAATATTACATTTCCTATTCTCAAAAGTCAAAAAAATTGATATGCCATCATATGATAATCCCGAGTTTTTTGATAAATTTTCTCGAGCTACTAGAGATAGTTCATGGAGAGGCTTTAATGTTTATAACAATTTTATTAACTTCTTGACTAATGTTGCGGTTTCAATTACTTTAGGTATATATATTGTTTTTACTGATGCATGGTTAATTCTTATTATATTTGCCTCGGCAATTATAAATGTTATTTTCATTAGTAAGATAAATAAATATTGGTTTAACTTGTATAAAAAGACCGAAGAAGACAGAAGATATTATTGGTATATAAACAGAACTTTTTATCAACAAAAGTATGCTGGAGAACTTAAGACGACATCAATTGGAGATTTGTTAATTGAAAAATATCATGAAAAAGCTCATATTATTGAAGATAAATATAAATCAACTTATAAAAAGTTATTTCTTCCCCAAGGAATTGTAAACTTTTCTTCTAGCGTTATTAGCCAAGGAGGAACATATGCCTTTTTGGGATATAAGCTATTTAAAAAATTTCTAGACATTCCTATTTTCACAGCAACTATTAGTGCCGCCGTTCAATTTTCAAGCAATTTTGCCAATGCTGTATCTTTTTATTCATATATGAAAGATAGTGCACAGTACATTGATGATTTTATTTGGGTAGTCAAATATCAACCAGAAATAGAAACAAATGAAGGCAAAGACTTTGATATTGATTTTAAGAAACTATACATAGAGAATCTTGTCTTCAGTTATCCTGGGAGCCAAATTAATAACTTAGACAAAATAAATATGACCATTAACCAAGGCCAGCGAATTGCCATTGTTGGACATAATGGTGGTGGGAAAACAACTTTGATGAAATTATTATTGAGATTCTATAATTCCAAAGAAGGACAGATTAGAATTAATGATGAATTATATAATAATTATAACGAAGAAAGTATTCGAAAACTTTATTCAATTGTTTTTCAAGATTTTCAATTGTATGCTCTAACAATCGGTGAAAATGTTTTAATGAGACGTTTAGTTTCATTAGAAGATGAAGAGAATGTTTGGAATGCTTTAGAAAAGGTTGGTTTAAAAGAAAAGATATTATCATTTCCTAAAGGACTTCATACTCAAGTCACAAGAGAATTTGATCGCGATGGTGCTGCTTTTAGTGGTGGTGAAAGACAAAGGTTAGCCATAGCAAGAGTATTTGCTAGTGATGCAAAGATATATATTTTAGATGAACCAACAGCTTCTCTTGACCCTTTAGCAGAAGAACAAATAAACAAATTGATTTTAAAAAATGCTGGTAATAAAACAATGATTATTATTGCTCACCGTTTATCAACTGTTGTTGACGCTGACTGCATTTATTTAATCAAAGATGGTCAAGTTAAAGAACAAGGTACTCATCAAGAATTACTAGAGCATAATGGATTTTATGCTGAAATGTTTAATACGCAAAAAAGTTTATATGAAAAACATCAATCAGATTGAAATAAATAAATTATTTCAAAAAAAAGTTTGATATGTTTGTTATATATA
Source organism: Bacilli bacterium (assembly GCA_031553555.1). Lineage (GTDB taxonomy): Bacteria > Bacillota_I > Bacilli_A > ML615J-28 > CAG-698 > CAKOMG01. Next base: position 4,786 of record JAVBLL010000005.1, on the reverse strand, counting down.
GAGAGGTAAAAATAATGAAAAAATTTTTGTTCGTTTTAATAGTTGCCACATTTACAATTCTTGCAGGATGTGGTAATAGTTTAAATGATTTGAATTTAAAGGAAACAAATGCATTCAAAAAACTAAATGCTGTTTCTTCGCCGAATTCAACTTATAATAATGAAAAGTTAGATGAAGATTTTATTTTCAGTATTAATAGTTTCACTAATGAAACAATTAGAGAATTATTTACTGAAGATGAGAATTATGTTTATTCACCACTTAGTATTTATATGGCCCTTAGTATGATTTTAGAAGGTGCGGATAATGAAACATATAATCAACTTGCCACGTTAATGGGAGTAAGTAGTTTAGATTCGCTTCGCAGTAATACGCAAAAAGCTTATAGCAATAACTATTATAGCAACGATGACGGCATTGCCCGTTTAGCTAATTCAATTTGGATTAGAGAAAACTATCCAATTAAAGAAGAATATGTTAATAATATAGCTACTAATTATTATGCAGATGCTTATCAAAGTAAAATGGATAATGAAACAGCTAAGAATTTGGCTAAATGGATTAACCATCATACTTTTGATTTTCTTAATATGAAAGAAAAAGATGTTCCGAACATGAACAATTTAGTAATGCTTTTAGTTAATACGGTTTATTTTGATAATAAATGGAAAGTTAAATATGAAAAGTCTGATATTTCCTCATCAACCTTTTATGGTTTGAAAGAAGAGAAAACAACAAGTTTTATGTGCCATAAAATGTCAACAAAATATTATAGCAATAATACATATACTAGTGTTCTAGATTACTTTCAAAATAATAATACAATCGAATATATTTTACCAAGTAGCACAAGCTCAGTTAATGATATTATTAATAATAAAACATTGATGTTAAGTATTATGAATCAAGAAAATAAAGTAAATGAAGCAGTAACTTTATATACTCCAAAATTTGATATAGAAAATCGTTATGATTTAAAAGAACCTTTTATGAAACTTGGAGTTGTTGATATGTTTACAGATTTTGCTAATTTCAGTAAAATGTCTGATAATTCTTTATATGTAGATTTGCTTGAACAAATCGCCAAAATTGAATTGACAGAAAATGGTGTTAAAGCCGCCGCTGTTTCTTGGGGTGGGATGACAGAATCTGCTGCTCCAATCGAATTGATTGTTAAACTTGATCATCCGTTTATATATATTATAAGAGATGCCAATAATACTCCATTGTTTATTGGTGTTGTAAATAATTTATAGCTTATTACTCCTTTCTACATTACTTCCTTCCCGGTTTTTTAAGAATATTATGGTTTATATAAATACCAACTATTTACTATCAAAAACCTACCATCCCATAAAGAACCTAAAAGAGTATTATATCTAATTACATAGTTAGATATAATACTCTTTTAAATTTTAAACAAATATAATATTAATTATTCCAATTCACTCCATGTTCTACCAAACAACTGATTACCATTTGTTGATAACTTTAATACCGCATTATTATTGATAATCGCTTGTGTTGTAGATGAATAATCTCCTATCTTATCAAAAGCAATAAAAATTTGTTTTTCATATTTACTATAAAGTTCAAAGATTTTTTCAAGTGGAGAAGAGGCAATATTTTTAAAAATAATGGAGTCGTGTATCAAAGCAGGCAAACGAGTTAAATTCAATGATGCAAGGTCAAAGGTTATTAGCCCTTTATAAGCAATACCTGTACCAGTGTCATAAGGCGTATAGAGGCGATATTTGTTTGGCTTAGAAATTTCTATAATGGGAGAATGGACAAGATTTGAGAAAATCATGTTATTTATTATTGCCATTTCATAATTGATTTCATTTTCAATATTATGCAATTGTTCAAGTTGGATAGATACTAACTTATTAGACATTTCCTTAATATCATAATTTAACTTTTCTAAATCATAATAACTCTTTTTTTGTTTTTCAAGTTTCTCAATTGTTGAAGATATTGCTGAATATTCCTTAAATACGGTTTGAGATATGGTTGAAGGTATCCCTTGGCAGTTAATTTCATCCTCAAGAAGTGATATTTCATTATCCATTAAAGTTGATAAATTGGTTAATCTTTCTTTTTCTTCATTATACAACTCTAATAGATGATTAGTAATATCATTATGAAATTTTTCGGTTTCTTGAATGGTTTTTATATTTACATTAGGGAAAAACCTTTGTAAACTATTAAGAGTATTTTCTAAATTAAAATCTTTAATTGTTAAATTATTATCAAGCATTCGAAGCTGAGATTTTAATTGGCCTCGGTTTCTTTTTAGACTACTTAGTTTTCTTTTTAATTCAACTATTTCATCAGCCTGTATACTATCCATATTTAATAAATCGTCTGTGCTTTTTAAAGACAGTTCAAGTCTTTTATTTTCTAACAAAACAAGTTCTTTTTCTATTTGTTTAAGCTGCGTTTTAGTAATCTTATCAATAATATTATATTTTTGAGCTTTAGAAAAAATAGTTTTTTCTTCTTTCTTTTCTTTAACCGTTTTTTCTAAATCCAAAATTACTGAATAACAATTATATTGTTTAAGTAGGCTAATGATTTGATCAGTTACCTTTTCATTTTCGGCACTTTTTAACGGCAAATTCTCATTTACACAACTACGCCCATAAATACGAAAAAACTTGCTTGTAAGACCACGAAATGTTAGATTATCAATATTTATTTTGTATTCAACAAATAAAAAATTTCGAAACTCTTCAATTGTTATTTGCCTGACCTTGTCATAAACATCATTACACATATGAACAATTTTATAATCCTCTGTACTTCTTGTAAAGTAATATTTTATATTATCAAATTCAAAACAAAAGTTTATATAATGGCCTCCAATCTTATCTTTAATACTTTTTAATTTATTAATATAATCATCGCCACCAAAAGCAAAATCAATAATCAAAAGCATAGTCGATTTACCAATTGAATTACTACCCTCATTGTCCCCTAAAATAACATTAAGTCCCGGATGAAAATCTATGGGACTTCTTTTTTTATTATCTAATAAAAAAACATCACTAGAAATACTACATAACATAAACTAAACTCCTTGTCTCTTTATTATAATCAATTTTGGAAAGAGCAAATAAACAATCTAATATTTCAATATATTCTTTTAAAGTAATGTTTTTTAATTGTTTAAATAATACCTCTAATTTATCTGATTTAACTAATTGCTCTAAAACAACAGAAAATTTAGCTAAAGAAGAATCTCTATAAGGAGTAATCTTACTAGGTAATCTCATAAAACACCTCACAATTTTGAATAAAAAAAGCCACCACGATTTGGCAAGCAATATCAGAAGAAGACTTTGTGCTATGTTTGATCCAGTCAGCAAGTTGTATACATATTTCATCTTGAGATAAACCAAGTTTCAATAGTTTCTCAAAACAAAGATTAACTTCTTGAGCTACTAAATTAAAATCAAGTACCCCTTCTGCCTCAGCATTAATAAAAAGCTGTTCAATGTACTTATAATAACGACTGACATAAAACTCCGTTCTTTCAATAAGAAGCAAATTAGAAGAATCTATTTTATTTTTAATTAACAAAGCCTTATTGGATAATGTATCATTAAAAGTACCAACAGAGAACTTTGAAAGCTCATCAATAATGATTTGTAAGTTATCTTCTAGATCAACACTATTAGAGTCAACTAAAGCTTTCGATAAGTTAGATAATTGTTGTTTCTTATTCATTAAACTATGAAATGCTTCTTTAGAAAAAGTAGTTAAATAAGTATTATTACATTCAAGACACAAAGCAATTTTGTTTTTGTCTGATTCCATATTTGTTGGTTCATATAGAATCGAAGATTCATAAAGAACCTTCGGTTCATTAATATAAGTTATTTTATATTCAGGAATAGTCACATTCCCTTTCTTTCGTATAAGACTCTTACCACAAAGTGGACAAACACATCTAACCTCAGATAAGAAGTAAAGATCGTTATTAATATCTCTTGAAACACCATTTGGAAAGAATTCCTCAGCCATTTCAAGGGAAAGGGTACTCCTTTCTTTTTTTACTTCTTTTCTAGTTTTTGGCTTATGGGCAACACTCGTAATTATGTCAACAAATATATCAGCACACTTTTCCAAAACATTGTAGGGATTACATTCAATATTAACAATATTAAGTTTATTACTAAGAATGTGGGTAGCATCATCAGTAAGGGAAGATAGATAATCAATGAATCTAAACCTATCTATTTTACTTAAAATGTATGCGGCATCTTTTTGACTTAATTGACGAACACCACTAAATATTTTTGTAAGAACATCAATATGGTTATCAAGTGGATTCTTGATATTTTCTTCAATAACATTTTCTATTAACATAGCAATAAAATCAGAAGTTTTACATCCGTTTCCACAAAATGGATATAGAATATTTGCAAATTCACTAAATGTCATAACGCCTCCTAGAACTAAGTTGATTCTAAATGTCCTTGTATGTCCTCGCGTGTCCTTATATGTCCTCGCGATTTTTTAATAGTATGATATGATTAGGGTGTGTTTAAAGAAAGAGGGTGTTTGAATTCTTTGGTGTATATATGATATCACAAAAAGGGATGAAAATCAAAATTTTTCTTTATAATACAAAATAAGTTAGGTTAATTGAATAAAGAACCTATAGAACTTTAGTTCTTTGGGAAAGGAGGTGATACACAAAAAATGAAGTGCCATCAGTAATGGGAAAGTGTGACTAAAGCATAAAATGCTTTATTAATTAGTCAGTGGATGAAAGTAT
>JAVBLL010000013.1:0-18854 GCA_031553555.1 Bacilli bacterium | reverse complement strand
AAGCGATTATAGTTAAAAGTTAAATTTTCCATAGTCTCCCCACAAATATATTTTATCATAAATTGAACATAAAATAAAGTTTTAACGAAAAAGTCCAGACGTTAGTCTGGATGGTGAATCAACTTGTTGATTCTTTTTTATTATCATATTAATTGACATTTATTTAAAAACCTTTATAATTAATACAGGAGGTATCAAAATGTATATTATCATAGGATTATTGTTGCCTTTTCTGGGAACGATTTTGGGTGCTTCTTTAGTTTTTTTGTTAAAAAAAGAAGTTAAACCACGAATTTCAAAAGCTCTTTTAGGGTTTGCTGCTGGTGTTATGTTGGCGGCATCCATATGGTCCTTGCTAATTCCAAGCATTGAACTTGCAGGGGCTCAGGGAAATATTGCCTGGTTGCCAGCTGTTATCGGCTTCTTAGCTGGTATGACCTTCTTGCTACTTTTAGATACTGTCATTCCGCATTTGCATCACAATGCTCAAGAATATGAAGGTAAGGGAAAAGAATTAAAGAAAAAAACAATGCTTATATTTGCCATTACGCTACATAATATTCCTGAAGGATTGGCTGTTGGTGTAGCACTAGCTGGTGTAATGAGCGGAAATAATCATATGACTATTTCGAGTGCTTTGGTATTATCAATGGGTATAGCATTGCAAAATTTCCCAGAAGGTGCTATTGTTTCAATGCCTTTAAAAGAAGAGGGAAAGTCAAAGACTAAAGCATTTATGTGGGGGACAATATCAGGTGTAGTGGAACCTATTGCCGCACTACTTGCTATTTTTTTAATGAAACTATTTGTGCCCATTTTACCTTATCTGCTAGCTTTTGCTGCTGGTGCAATGATATATGTGATTGTTGAGGAACTAATACCAGAAACGCAAGTTGGCAAGCATTCAAATATTGGAACGATAGGCTTAGCAATAGGGTTCATATTAATGATGGTTTTAGACATCGTTTTTGGATAAATAAATAAAAATCTTGAAAAATTATAGAAATTATGATAAACTAAAGTATATTATTTATTAAAGATTATTCTATTGAAAGTTTAGGAAGGTATGCAATTATGAAAATAATAAAAAAACAAGCAAATAGCAAAAAATGCATTATTTGTGGTCTTGAAAATGAATATGGTTTAAAAGCTCCATTCTATGAAATGGAAGATAGTTCCGTCGTTAGCATTTTTGAATACCGTGAATTACATCAAAGTTATCCTGAGCGGGTGCATGGTGGGCTGATATCAGCTATGTTAGATGAGTTAATAGGACGGACAATTTGGATATTTGAACCTGAAACTTGGGGAGTGACTATGGATTTGCATGTAAAATTTCGTCGGCCAGTCCCATATAATGCTAAGCTAAAAGCAGTGGGTAAAATAACTAGAACCAATAGCCGTTTGTTTGAAGGAGTTGGTGAATTGTTTGATATGGATGGGAATTTACTTGCCTCAGCAGAAGCTATATATTTCAAAATGCCATTAAATAAAATATCTAATATGTCAAATCATGATGACATTAATATTTTCGTTCCTGACGATCTCCAAGAAATTTAAATGAATATCAAATAAGATATTCATTTTTTCAAAAAATTATTAAATGAATACTCATTTTCAATTATAAATTAAGGGGTTATTAATATGCAAATAAAAGATATTTTAAATAAGAAAAAAACTTTATCATTTGAAATATTTCCGCCAAAGAAGGAACTAGAGGATTTAAATAAAGTATTTAAAACAATTGATTGTTTAAAAGAGTTACAACCAGATTTCATTAGTGTTACCTATGGAGCGTTAGGTAATAATCGGAGCAGCACTATTGAGATTGCTAATTATATTCAAAACAATTCCTCAATTGTAGCTCTAGCACATTTAACTGGTGGACCATCGTCTTATCAAGAAATAGAAGATATTTTAGTGGAATTTAAAAAACAAAATATTGATAATATCTTGATTTTGAGAGGTGATGCACCAATTGATTGTTCAGTGCCTTATTTACATAATTTCAAGTATGCATCTGAATTACATAAATATATTTCTCAAAAAAATATTAAAGTATGTTTAGCTGGTGCATGTTATCCTGAAGGGCATTCAGAAAGTTCAGGATTACTTGAGGATTTAAAATATATTAAATTAAAAGAGGAAAACGGGGCTGATTTTTTTATTAGCCAAATGTTTTTTGATAATAACTATTTTTATCGTTTGATTAAGGAAGCACGAAAAATGGGCATTAAATCACCTATTCTTGCAGGGATAATGCCAGTCATTAATTCAAAACAAATTACTAAAATGACAAAAATGTGTGGTGTGACAATCCCGTTAGAACTGAAAAATTTATTAGAAAGATATAATGATGATCCACAAGCCATGAGAGAAATAGGTATTAACTATGCTGCTCATCAAATAATTGATTTGCTGTCAAATGATATTGATGGAATTCATATTTATACAATGAATAATGCCAATCTTGCTAAGGAGATTGTTGGACGAATTAAGCATATAATCGACAAGGAAATACATAATGCTAAGAGATAGAGCGCTAGCATATCTTGGGCACTCGCGTAATGTATTAGACAGCATAGATGGTTATTTAGATAAAGCCATTAAGGAAGTATCTGAAAAAGCACAATTCATATATAATTTTCAAATATTTTACAACCTATCTAATCCTAATCTTGGTTTTTTAAATAATGAAGGATATCATAAATTCTTAAAGGGTTGTACTGGTGTTATTTTAGTGGCAGCCACCTTAGGCATAGAAATTGACCGTTATATAAAATATTTGTCGAACTACGATTTAGCTTATTCTGTCGTGTTTGATGCTGTTTCGAGTGCTTATTTAGAAGAAGAGGCCAATGAGTATGAATTATTTAATTTGAAAATTCTGCATAGTAGTCGATTTTGTCCTGGATATGGAAATACATCAATTAAGGATAATCTAATAATTGGCAAGATTCTAAACGTTCATAAAAATCTAGGAATTACTTTTTTAGATTCTGGTTTAATGGTTCCCCAAAAATCGATCATCGGAATAATAGGCCTAAACATAAATAAAAAAAATGATTGCGATGAGTGCATATTAATAGCAAAATGCGAATATAAAGAAAGGAATATTAAATGCTATCAAAATTGGGAAAAGAAGTTTTAATTTTTGATGGTGCCATTGGTACTGAAATAAGCAAATATAATTTGTCTTGGCAAGTTATTCCTGAAGAGTTGAATATTACAAATCCGTTAATAGTGCAAAATATTCATAAAAGCTATATTGATGCTGGAGTTGATTTTTTAACAACAAACACTTTTGGACTTAATCGTTTAAAGGTAGTTAATAGTCCATACAAATTAGAGGAAATGATAATTGGTGCTATTCAAAACGCAAGTGCAGTGAATAGCACTAGTCATATAATGTATAATATTGGCCCTATTGGTCAATTACTGTCTCCGCTTGGAACATTAGAATTTGATGAAGCTTATGAAATTTTTAAAGAAATTGTTGATATATCTAAAAAATATGTCGATGGTTATATAATTGAAACTTTTGCTAGTTTACATGAGATTAAGGCATGCATATTGGCAATTAAAGAAAATTCAAATCTTCCTGTATTTGCGACAATGACATTTGATGAAAATGGTCGAACATTAACGGGTGCAACACCAAAGACAATGACAGCGGTGTTAGAGGGCCTTGGTGTTGAAGCACTAGGAATAAACTGTTCTATGGGCCCAAGTGCGATGATGCCGATCATTAATGGTATTTTAAATGTTGCCCACATTCCGGTTATTGCCCAGCCAAATCGCGGTTTGCCAACAATTACTAATGGATGCACTACATATAATATGCCAGAAGATGAATTTGTAGATTTAATGAAAGAATATGTTGAAATGGGAGTTTCAGTAATTGGGGGATGTTGTGGTACAAATCCAAGTATTATAAGCAAGATTTCAAAACTGAAAAATATGCCGGTTAAAAAACCAGACAATTCATATGAAACTATCGTATGTAGTGAAACGAGATTGCAAACTTTTGAAAAAACAATCATATGCGGTGAGAGAATAAATCCTACAGCTAAGAAAAATATTAAAAAGGCCATCATTAATGAAAACTATCAATATATAGTATTAGAGGCCATTAAGCAGGAGCAATCTGGTGCTCAAATTATTGATGTTAATGTAGGTGTTCCGAATATTGATGAGACAGAGGTAATGAAACAAACGATTAGTGCCATACAAGAAATAACACATATGCCATTAATGATTGATTCTTCGAAAATAGAAACATTATCAATGGCAGCAAGAATATATAACGGCATTCCTTTACTTAATTCTGTGAATGGTAAAAAGGCAGTAATGGATGAAGTGTTTCCTATAGTTAAGAAGTATGGTGCTATTGTTGTTGGGTTGACTTTAGATGACAACGGCATTCCCCAGACGTCTGAAGAAAGATATGAAATAGCTAAAAACATTATTGAAAATGCTAAGAAATATGGAATAAAAAAATCGCAAATTATTATTGACGCTTTGGTTTTAACGGCTGCTTCAGAAAAAGAACAAGTTGTTGAAACACTAAATGCTATAAAACTAATCAAAGAAAAATTACATGTAAAGACGATTTTAGGGATAAGCAATATATCCTATGGCCTACCTAATCGTTCATTATTAAATAAAACATTCCTGTCAATGGCAATTAGTTATGGTTTAGATGTAGCCATTATAGATTCATGTGACATAGAAATAATGAATTGTATGTATGCTTCTAGGGCATTGTTGTCTCAAGATTTGAGCTTTGAAAATTACCTTGCGCATAATCTTTCGTTAACGCCTGTAGTTAATGAAGTGAAAAAGAATTGGACTTTAAAAGAAGCGATATCACTTGGATTAAAGCAAGAAGTAGTGGAGATAGTGCAAAAAGAATTAAAGGACAATGAACCAATGTATATAATTGAAAAGATTATTATTCCATGTCTTGATGAAATAGGTGCAAAATATAGTAAAGGTGAAATATATTTACCGACTATGATACAAGTAGCAGAAAGCGCCAAGAAGGCATTTGATATTTTAAATAAGGAATTTAAGAAGGATAAACCATTAAAGGAAACCATAATGCTAGCAACAGTTGAGGGTGATATTCATGATATTGGAAAAAACATCGTTAAAACGGTTTTAGAAAGTTATGGTTATAACGTTATAGATTTGGGTAAGGATGTTAAAATAAAGGATATCGTTATTAGTAATGATAAATATAAACCAGATATTATAGGTTTGAGTGCTTTAATGACAACGACAGTTGAAAATATGAAAAAGACTATAATTGATTTAAGAAAGAATAATTGTCGTGCCAAAATCTTTGTTGGAGGAGCTGTCCTAACAAAACAAATTTCTATGGAAATAGGAGCGGATTATTATGCAAAAGACGCTTTAGACTTTGCCATGGCTCTAGAGATAATTTTCAAAAAAGGATAAAAGAAACTGGAAAATTTAACTTTTTTTACATTTTTATTGACTGTCTAATCGCAAAGTGTTATAATATAGTCAAATGAGGGGCAAAATCGTTGTGAGGCGATGACGCAAAACTATAGGGTCTATAATAGACAGCCAGTTGCATAATATAAAGTGCTGGTTGTTTTTTTATTACCGGAGGTAAGAATGAAGAAATATGTAACAACGATTACTATCATTTTTTTATCATTATTTATTGTGATTGGCGGATTCTCCTATTTTATGTATCAAAGAATAGTAGATCAATATGTAAATTCAAAAGTTGGTGAAACACTTTTGGATGTCAATCAAACAGTTAATGAAATGTTGAAATCACAAATAGATTATAATTATACAATGATTGAAACTTTTCTAGAAAATAATCAAAACGCTACATTAGAAGAATTAAATGAATTAAGTGAGAGTTTAACGTTCATCAATGTTGAGCATTTGTATTTTGGTAAAATATTAAATAATGGTTTAGAAACAAATGATAAAGTATATGAATATCAATCTAGTCTAGTGAAAAATCTTTATATATTAGATAAATATTATATAATTAATTTCTCGGCTATTTATAATGATGCTGAAAATGCTGAAATGTTTTTTTTGAGATTTTCCAATGATTTTGTTGCTTTTTTTGATGCTAATAATTTTCTTATGAGCATTTTCCAAAATGCTTATGAGTTAAATAATAAAAGTTACTTAATTATGGGAGAAGGTTCAGTGCGCTATTCAACTAGTGATGTCCGTAATAATTATTTTTTTATTGACTATTTGCGCAATTTTAATGATTCTACTGTGATTGAAGAAATTACAGAGAAAGTAAATGCTAATGAATCTGGAATTTTTCAAAATATAAGTGTTTTAGGAATAAATTGTCTTTTTACTATCAGTCCACTTATTATTGAAGGCCAAACAAAAAACTATTATTTAATTCAGACGTATGAATATGCTAATCTAAACAAGCTTAATGAATCAATATTATATCCATTAGTGATGTTAATGGTTCTTTATGCAATAGTCTTTTTATTTGGTATTTTTGTTGTTTTTATTTTTATTTTAAAAAGAAATGCTGATATTCAAGTATCGAAAATAGAATTATATTATAATAAACCTTATGTTATGAAGGTTAATAAAAAAGGTAAAATTTTACATGTTAATTCAAGTTTTAAGAAACTAAACATTGACTGGAAAATATATCGTTATATATATAATTGTACTACTCCAGACGATGAAATTGATATTGTGAGTTCAATTAATAGAAGTCGTTCATTACATTTACAATTTTTGGATCGTGATGAAACAAATTTAACGTTTTTTATGGTTTCTGTAAAAACAGGTTTTAATCGTTATATTATTGGAGAAGACGTTACGGATACATTTAACGAACATGCACAACTTACATATTTATCTTCGTTTGATAAATTGACAGGTTTGCCAAATCGTGAACAATTACAAAAAGATTTAACTAATCATTTGATTACTGTATCAAAATTATATTCTCAAAATATGATTATTAATAGTTCACTTGTTTTCTTTGATATTAATCAGTTATATAGTTTTGTTAATATATTTGGTAATCAAATAGCAAATAGAATTGTTGTGTTAGTTGCTGAAATGTTTAAAAAAATGATGCAATATGATGAAATGACTTTATATAGAATTAGTGACAGTTCATTTGCTATGTTATTTAAAGCAATAAATTCATATGATGATATTACAAATTGGGTAACTAGCGCCTTGGAACAATTCAAAAAACCAATTGAGATAGATGAAAATCAGTTGACTATAAAATCACAATTCGGTATTTTTAATGTTGAATTAGATAAATATGAGAATTTAACTAGCGCGTTAATATTTGAAAATGCTGAAATTGCGTTAGCTCATGCGAACTCTTTAAAATCTGTCAACTATGTTGTATATAATTTAAGTTTAGGTCGTTTAATCAAACGTGAGCAATTAATGGAAGAAGATTTGAAAAAAGCCATTGAAAATGAAGAATTTGACGTATTTATTCAACCGCAGTTTGATACAAATTCAAATCGTATTGTCAGTTTTGAAGCGTTAACTCGTTGGATTAATCCAAAATACAAAAATGATTCACCAATTCATTTTATTGAATTAGCTGAAAAAAATAATTTAATTATTCCAATAGGAAAGATTATTATTGAAAAGTCTTTTAAAATTGCTAAACATTTGGAAAAATATGATGTTACTTTATCTGTGAATGTATCACCTGCCCAACTATTGCAAACAGGATTTGTTAATCAATTTGTTGAGGCTGCAGAAAAGTATAAAATTAATCCAGGAGCTATTGCTATTGAAATCACAGAAACATTCTTAGTACAAAATTTTGCTGGGTTAATCGAAAAATTGAGTTTATTACGTAAAAAAGGTTTCAAAATACATCTAGATGATTTTGGAACTGGTTACAGTTCAATGTTATATTTAAAGGATTTGCCTATTGATGCGATAAAAATAGATAAAGAATTTATAAAATATATTAATACTGATAAATATTCAAGAACTATTGTTTCGAAAGTCATTTCACTTGCTAAGACATTAGAACTTGAGATAATTGCTGAAGGTGTTGAGGATGAAAAACAAAGCATGTTTTTAAATAAAAATGGTTGTAATATAATTCAAGGATTCTTAATTAGTAAACCAGTAGCATATAATGATGCTGAAGTATTATTAAATAAATATAACGCAAAAGCAGGTAAGTCGGTTCGTTCTTCAAAAAGCACTAAGAACGACGGTAATGTTGAAGATAATCAAACTACAGAAAATATAGATGGAGGTGGACCGGATGTTTCTTGATACTGAAAAAATACCTATGAATAGTAGTGGGGAAATTTTCTTTTCCCTTTTAGCTATATCAATTTTAGCTGGTATAACTGTTTTCCTTTATTTTAGAGCAAAACGTGAACGTAAAAGTTATCGACAAGAAATGGCAGAATTAATGGAAGGTGTTTTATCGAAAAATGAAATTCATTCATTCATTAATACACATATTTCCAAAGTTCCTAAAGATCGCTCCTTCCCATTAATTTATATCGACTTTGATCATTTTAATGATTTAATTAATGCTTTTGGCGAAGAGAATGGTCAAAAAATATTAGATGATGCAATGAGACACATTCGTAATATATTTCCAACACGAATTCAGATTGGAAGAATTGGATTTGACCAATTTTTAATTCTTATCAAAGAAGACTTTGATCGCAATCAAACTATTAATTTTGCAAATGCAATTAAAGAACAAGCCAACCAACCTGTAAAAGTATATAGTGATACAATTATTAATCCAAGTGTTAGCATTGCTATTGGTTTTTATCCAATGCATGGGCGTTCTTTAAAAGAAATGATGAAATCATTAGATATTACGATGTATACTATAAAGCAAAAGGGTGGAAATCAAGTTTCTGTATATTCACAAGAACTTGGCCAAAAAGAATCTGAAAATTTACAGTACTATTATGAATTAAAAGAGGCTATCAAATCCAAACAATTTGTTTTATATTATCAGCCAATCATTAACATCTCTGATAATACTATTTATGGATTTGAGGGATTGCTTCGTTGGCGACATCCAACTCTAGGGGTGTTAACACCAGGAAATTTCATTAATATTTTGGAACAATCTGGTGATATAAACTGGATTGGTGCTTGGGGCGTTGAAACTCTAATTAAAGAATATGTGGAATTGAAAAAACAATTTGTATATAAGGAATTACAATTATCATTAAATTTAAGTCCAAAAGAATTGTTAAATGAAACTATTGCTGTATCATTTCAAAGAATATTAAAAAAATATCGTATTTCCCCAAAATGCATAACAATTGAAATTGTGGAGTTTGCAATTTTTGAGAAACATGAAGTAGTATTCGAGAATATTAAAAGTCTAAAAGAATTAGGCTTCAAAATTGCAGTAGATGGTGTAGGAATTGACCAAAATACTTTATCGAAACTAGGTCAATCACCTATTGACATTATTAAATTAGATAGCAATTATTTATTTAGTGAAGATAATTCTTATATTCAAAATAAATATATGGAGTTATTAATTGATTTCACAAAACAAACTGATAGAATTGTAATATGTGAAGGAATAGAAAATGTTAAAATAATTGAAAAAGTTCGTCAAATGGGAATTAATTTGATTCAAGGATATTTAGTTTCGCCACCAATTTCTCCAGAGAGTGTAATGGATTATGTTAAAAATGAAAGTGAAATATCAAAAAAACTTGACCCTAATTATATTTCTGAAGTAATTAATGAAAAAGAAGCAAATACTGATTCTGATGATTCAATAGTTGTTACTGAAAGTATAGATGAGAAGACATCAAAGAAAAAAACAGATAAGAAAAATTCAAATGTTGTTTTAGAAGATGATACTAATGTTATTTCTGAAGATAAATTATCAATAGAAGAAAATAGTATAATCACTGAAAATACAGAAATAATAGTAAAAGAAGATGAACAAAATACGATAGCTGATGCTTTAGTCCAAAAGGATAATGATATTAAGAAAAATATTAAATCTGTAAAATCAAAAAAATCTTCAAAAACGGAATTATCTGATAATGAAGTTAAAACTGAAAATAATGAATCTAAGCAAAAAAGCATTCCAACCGAACCTATAGATGATAAACTTGAATCTACTACTAGGGAAGAAAAAGTGGTTGTTAAGAATAAAAAACCTGCAAAATCTAAAAAAGAATAGCAGAACGGATTTTATGTTGCTTCTTCAAATATGTAAAATATTGGAAAAACTTAAAAAAAATAAAAAAAGTGTATTTTTTGGTTGACAAATTTTTAGGTTTGTAGTATAATATTAGTAAGAATACTGTAAAAGGCAAACCAGTCGAAAGGCTGCGACGCAAAACTATAGGGCCTGAAATGGTAGCCAGTCGTCATTATTTTTAGTGATGCTGGCGCTTTTTTTAAGGGACCTGCAGTAGTATAGAAAAAAACTCATCTTCATAAAGCATATTATGCAAAGGCAAACCAGTCGAAAGGCTGCGACGCAAAACTATAGGGCCTGAAATGGTAGCCAGTTGTCATATACAATGGCAGTTGGCTTTTTCTATATTAAAAAAACAATAAAATTAATTATATTTTATTGAAATTTTAATATAATATTACTGATGGTCTATTTAAAAATAGACATTATGTAAAAGGCAAACCAGTCGAAAGGCTGCGACGCAAAACTATAGGACCTGAAATGGTAGCCAGTTGTCATAATATATGGCAAGTGGCTTTTATTTTATGGTGGAGGAAGGTGAAATATGCTATTTAAAAAACGTTTCTCGAAAAAGGCATTATTGCGCCTAGGAATTATAATTACAGGACTTACACTTGTTATCATAGCGGTTGTTACTTATTATGGTCAAAATGTTGGTAATTTTGTTATAGCAATTGATGATGATGCTTTTAATAAAACTATCACTTTGTCTGATACTAAGGAATTTATTTATCCAAGGATAAGATTAGTTTGTGATCCGATAAGTGATGCTAGAGATATGACATATCCATGGATTGCGGCTAAACTGCCTCGAATTGAAAATACTGATGGCATATATTTGAAATCACTTTCAAAAGATGAAATAACGGATGAAAATCGGTTTATTGCTTACACATTTTATATGAAAAATAGTGGCAGTGAAACTGTGGATGTTAAAATGAGTTTTTCATTTTATGATGTAACAAAGAATATTGATAAAGCTATTAGAGTTTTTGTTGTGAAAACTATTGGTGATGAAAGAACTGAAAAACTATATATGGCTCCTGACACTCAGGAATATGAATATATAGGTATGCCTGCGGCAATTAAATTCGTCAATGAGTCAACAATTTTAGAAGATAAAATTATAGGTTTTTATGCAAATAGTGTTGCAAAATTCACAATATTAATTTGGCTAGAAGGCGAAGATCCGGATTGTACAGATAGTGTAGCGAGTGCTAAAATTAAATTTAGATTACAATTTATTGCAATTGGAACAGAGGAATAAGCTATGGAAACAAACTCTGTGCGTAAATATGGCAAAAAATTTGCATTATCTATATTTGTAGTTTTATATGCTTTTATAGCTTTTGTTCAAGTTACATACGCTTGGATTGGATTGAGCAACACAAATAGTTGGGAAACCCAAGAATTTGGAGTTTTATCTGAATCGAATTTATATTTATCACTTGATGGAAAAACATTTCATAATACGATTTCTGGTTCGGAATTACAAAAAGTAATTGGTTCAAAGGCTCAAGTTCAAGATGTTACGACAACTAATGGAAGAATATTTTATAGAGCTTATAATCTAGAAAGTATAGCAGTAGCAAATCGAAGCTATGTTAGTTTTCAGTTGTGGTTTAGGACTGATGATCTTTCGCTTAAAAATCTATTCCTAGTAGATAATATAACACCAAGTTTAAACCATGTTGAAGGAAAATATGATAATATTTTAAGAGACAATCAGGATGGTAAAAAGCTCAATGGAACTTATGTTGTTTCACAAGGGGTGGAGTGGGTCAGTGATATCACTTTCTCTAATGGAGAAAAAGATATAGAGGAGGGTTCCATTGGAACTTATTATGCCGCTGATGCAATAAGAATTGCAGTAGTGGAGGAGGAATTGGATGAATTTTTTGGAATTGAGAAAAAAAATAATTTGCTTTCAATGATTTTTGATCCAAGTGAAAATGAAAGCAGAGGGTATGGTGTACCATATGGCGCTTTGGATTATTACAGCAAACGCAAAAAAATGGATTTAATACCACCTATTGATTCTTTAAACACAATTTATTCATTAAGTACATTCAAGAATCCATATCAAGCAGTTGATGATAATTCTATGGTTGCAAGTTTTCAAAAAGTGGTGGATGAAAACTCGAAAACATGGTTTTATACAAAGGTTACTGTTAATATATGGATTGAAGGATGGGATGCTGACTGCTTTGATGCTATAAGGCGTGATAAGCTTGTATTACAATTGAAATTTAAGGCTGCTAACTTAGCCTAAAAAAGTTAGATAATAATTACCAAAATTGGGAAGGAAAAGAAAAAAAATGACAAAATTAACAAGAAAATTATTTATTTCTATTATAGCGGTGGCGTTTGCTGTTATCGCTTTGGCAACTACTACATATGCATGGATGACGCTTGCTAGCGTAGCTGATGTTAACAGTATTGAGGCAACTGTTGATGCCGACTCTGGTATTGAAGTTAGTTTTACTGGTGAGGCTGGTACTTATAGAAGAACACTTTCTTATGGAGCAAGTGACTTTGCTGGTGTAAAACTTAGAGCAATTACAACAGCTGACAAAGGTTTAACATTTAAAGATTTAGAGGACAACGCTGTTACAGCTACAGCATTAAACAAAAGTTCTACCGGTGCAGTAGCTGCATCTGGTGCGTATGTTGAATTTAGCATTTTTGTAAAGATTGCTCCTGGAAGTTCTGCTACAGATATTGATCTTTTTATTGATAATACTGTTACAAAATTTGCAAGTGCTCAAAAATCTTGGACTCCAGACTTTGCTTTCACAACTTCTTATGGGGATACAATAACTACAACTGAAACTGCTGCTGGTACAGCAAATCAATATTTCGCAGTTAAAGATGCTGCGCGTATGTCATTTGCAGTTGCTGGTGCAAGTAAAGCAGTATTTGAAGCTCCAGCTGCACCTACAAGTGGTCTAAATAGTGGTGATAATAAAAACACTAAAGGTTTCTGTGCATCTACATCAGTAGGTTCATCAGCATATTATATTGGTATGACATCAGAAACAATGCCAGCAATTCCTACTTCATATGCTACAATTACAGAGAGTGCTACGCTTACACAAGATGCTACTACAAAGTTATGTACTTTATCTGGCCAAACTGCACAAGAAGTAATCGTTAGAATTTGGATTGAAGGTTGGGATGGCGAATGCTTGAATGCATTAATGAGCGAAAAATTGACTACTGCAATTGGTTTTTCTAGTAAGAAAGCTGCATAAAAATTTTCAATAATTGTGTTTTATTATTAGAAGTGCTATTTTATAGCACTTCTAATAACGCTTTAAAAAATAAAGTTTTATTTTTAGAAAGAGGATATCATGGAAAAATCAAAAAAAGAAAATAAAGTTTGGAAAATTATAAGTATTGTAATAAATGTCGTTTTCTATGTTTTTATTGCAATTATACTTCTTTTTTCCATTAGTAATATGGGGCGTAAAGATACACTTGATATCCCAAGTATTTTTGGTAATGGTTTGCTTACTACCCCAACTAATTCAATGGATGGAGATAGGGATAATTCGTTTACAAAAGACGATTTGATTTTTGTAAAAGTCATAAAAGATAGAAATCGTGAAAAATTAATAGAGAAAATAGAAGTTGGAAGTATCATAACTTTCAGTTGGAAATTAGAATATGAAGGTGAAGACTTTGGCATACAGCCAGTTACGCATAGAGTAGTTGAAATACAAGTAAATGATGGAATAAAATATTTCTTTACTCAAGGTGATAACATTGCAAGTGATCCAAGTAAAAAATATGTTGTTGGTGGAGCGAATGATTCAGATAATTATGAACTAATTAGTTCTGATAAAGTTTTAGCTGTTTATTCATCTAAAATGTCAGGTGCTGGTAAGGCAATGAAGTATTTACAAACACCAAACGGCTTTTTATTTGTCATTGTAGTACCAACAGCAGCTTTCTTTATTTTTGTAGCAATTACAATGATTTTTAATTTTATGAGAGTGCGTCAATTTAAAAACGAAGAGGAAAGACAAAAAGACCATGATGAGCAATTAGCTAAAGTTAAAGCTGATTTAGAAGCTGAAAAAGAAAAAATGCGTGCTGAATTGCTTGCTGAAATGAATAAAAATAAAACAGAAGAATAAATTTTTTTCTTCTTGAAAGAGGATATATATGGCCGAGTTTGCACAATATTATATGGAATTTTTAACAGAGTTTTTTAAAAACTTTGGAGAATTTTTCGTTTCGTCATGGAATACTATTTCAAAAGCTTTATTTAAAGATATTGGAAGCTACTTTGAAACCCTAATTCGTGCTAGTAATAGTTTTAAAACACTTGGATGGATTGCCGAATTAGTTGTAATTATTGTTACTGTTTCATTTGTGAGTTTCTTATGTATAAGAATTTTTCAAATATTAAGGCGTTATATTCGTTTCACTAGACGTGAAATTGAAAAGGACGCTTTATTAGAAGAAATTGCATCTTTAAATTTAATGGTTGCTGATTTAGTTGATGAAAAAAATAAAATTCTTGCGTTAAAAGTTTCAAATTTAGGGTTTGGTGGGGCTGCTACTGAAGTCTTTAATCCAACACCTGAGTTGGATGCACCAAAACAAGAGCGTGCACTGGGACCTTCAAGATTTGTAAAGCTAATTGCCGTTGATGAAGAGTACCGAACAAAAATAACATCAATTATGATGGGACCTGAGGATATGCTAAATCTTCCAGATTTAATAACTCGTTTTGTTAATTACTCTGCTTCACAATTACGTTTATTTTATGATAAACGTTTGATTAGAGCTTATTTTGCGGGTATGGCCACTTCGAAAATTCTTATTCTACAAGGTATTTCTGGTACTGGTAAGACTTCATTACCATATGCGATGGGAAAATTCTTTAAAAACGATTCTGAAATTTGTTCTGTTCAACCTTCTTGGCGTGATAGAACAGAAATCATTGGTTATTTAAATGAATTTACAAAAAGATTTACGGAAACGGATTTCTTAAAAGCGGTTTATAAGACAACATATCGTGATGACATGAACTTTATTATTCTAGATGAAATGAATCTAGCTAGAATTGAATACTACTTTGCTGAGTTCTTGTCTATTATGGAAATGCCAGATATTAATGAATGGAAAATTGACATCGTAGCTGAATCATTGGACACTGATCCGATGCATCTGAAAGATGGTAAGATTTTAATACCACAAAATGTATGGTTTGTAGGTACAGCCAATCGCGATGACTCGACATTTACTATTACGGATAAGGTTTATGACCGTGCCATTACACTAGAAATGAACGCTAGAGCGGAATATATTGATGCTCCTTATACTGAAAATATTAGTATGAGTTTTGATTACTTAGAGCACCTTTTTCAAGAGGGAATAGAAAACAACCCACTTGATACAAAATTATTAGAAAAAATATCAAAATTAGATGAATTTATTGCTAAAAATTTCAAGATTACTTTTGGTAATCGTATTATGAAACAAATTAAAAGTTTTGTTCCCGTGTATGTTGCATGTGGTGGAACAGATGTGCAAGGTCTTGATTACTTTTTAGCATATAAAATATTACGTAAATTTGAAAGTTTGAATTTAAGTTTTCTACACGATGAACTAAATCAATTAATTGCATTATTTGATAAATTATTTGGTAAAGGCTTGTGCACAGAATGTAGTTCTTATATTCAATCAATGATTAAAAATAGTTAGTTAGGGAAGGATTTGAAATTATGGCTGTAATATCTAAGGATGATTTAGATTTATATTATGCAACTTATAATGGTGCAATTGATATAATAGAACAGGACAATAAATTTGTTGAAGAATTTTATAAGCATTATTTATCTGGAACTAGAACATTATATCAAAAAGATATTACAGAAGCAAAAATTTTTGATGAAGAGTGGATTACCACTCTTGAATCATATTTTGGCAGTATTGAAAAAATAATTAATAATCCTAGAACAAATATTCGTTATGAAGAAGAAGTTGTAATAATTGAAAAAGCAAAAAAAATTAATTCAGCATCAGTTAGACATCTTGCTTCGCATACGCAGTTTGTAAAAAGTATTGAAAATGATAATGTCATACCTAAAAAAATTCTAACTACCTTTACTGAACAAGAATTTGTTACTTATGAAAATAGATTTATTCGCACATTAATTGATAGACTAGTAATTTTTGTTACAAATAGATTTAATATCATAAAGGAAAATATTCAATCATATAATAAAAATCATGTAAATTTAGTTTCGAATTTTACTATTAAAGAGAATGATGTCAATTTAAATATTGATATGGTTGTCAAAAGAAATGTAAATAATGCTGCTGAACGTCATAATAAGCAATTATTAGCACGCGTTGAAAAACTTCATCAAATGGTGAATTCATATAAATATTCATCATTTATGAAAATGTTATCTAATAGTCCAAAAATTTCTCCGCCTATTATGATGACAAATATAATTTCTAAAAATCATGATTTTAAAAATTGTTATACATTATGGTTGTTTTTGGATCGTTACAATACTTTATGTTTTGATCTTAGTGTAAAAGAAAAAAATAGAAAACTTTCTAAAGAAATAGAAAAAAGTTTTAATCGACTAGCATTTTCATCATACTTTATTAGTGAAAGTAACAATCCAGATCGTAACACAATATTTGGTGAAAAGTATGAAGATTTTGAAGTAATTAAAAAAAGTACAAAGAGTATAAAAACTCATCCTGATGATTTTATTGATCGTCCAGATGCAATTATGGTTGAAGATACTGGTATAAATGAATATTATTTTAACCAATATAAAAATCTTTTTAAGAAAAGTCTTGAACAGCATCAAAAGAGCTCAACAAGTGAAGATATTGCTTTAAAGAAGGCGATACGTGAAATTAATGCTATTACTAATACTTTATATGATTCTTATTTTGAACTGAGTGTAAATGATGATGATTATTTCACAAAGCTAGTTACTAAAACGGATCCACAAAAAGATTATGATATTGCTAAAAGAAAGGCAAACATTGCCAAGATTATTCGTGAAGTAAAAGAGGTTGAATTCAATGACGCAATTCGTTTGGAAAAGAAATTAGCGAAGGAATTGGAAGCTGCTAGTAATAAATTAATTAAAAAATTATCAGAAAAACAAAATCACGAAAAAGAAGAGGAATATCGTAAAACTTTAGCTGCCCAAATTGATGAATATAAACAAGCCAAATCAGATAGTAAAGCTTTATCGGTTATTCTAGATGGCAAAAAAGTAAAAATTGCTCGTGAAAAAGAATCAGTTGCTGAGCAAATTCGCGCCATTAATAATAATCTAAAGGGTGAAATTGAACGCATTGAGGAACAAGAAAAAGCTCGCTCAAAAGAGGCTATGGATAAGATTCATGAAGAGCACTCATTAATAGTTGCGGAAATAATCGCTAACGAAATGACAGAGGCTACACGCATTGCCGAACTTGAAAAAGAACAAATTTCTAAAGCAAAAAGTGATTTTAATGAATCAGCAAAGCAAGCGCGTTTGGATGAAATTGCAAAATATGATGATATACTTGCCAAAGAGCGTGAAGCCATGCGTTTAGAGGAAGAAGAGATTAAAAGACAGAGTAATGAGCGAATTCAAGCTATGTTGCCAAATAGGATTGATGAAATTGATAATGAATCTAAGATTATATATAATGAAGAATTACTAGAAAATGATAATTTTGATGAAGAATATATCGCAATAGACGATATTCATCAGGATGATGATAGTGAAGAAGATTTTATGGAAATTACTGAAGAGCCAGTAACTTTAGATGATATTAATATCAATAATGATGAAATACCATTTGAATATGATCAAATAGACGAAGTAAATAGTCAATTGCTTGAGGAAAATCTAGTTGATATACCTACTCCAATAATAAAGGTGAGGCCTATTCGTGAAAAGCGTATTATTGTTCCAGGTGTAAATGTTTTACTTCAGTATATTAAAGACACGTTTAATGATATTAATATTGTTTTTGGAATAGATGAAAATAATTTTAGAGTTTATAGAAAGAAAAAATTAGTTTTAAGTATTCAATCAACTAATAATGATTACAGGATTTTATTTCAAAGAAACCCTATTTCAGCATCAAAAGTATTTATTAAATACCCTGGTGCAGTTATAAAACCAAAATCACCTGAAGGCGAACAATGGTTTAAATTAACAAATAAGGGAGAATTTACTGAAGAAGAATTATTCTCTGTAATTAGATTCTCTCATAAATATTTAATTGATGAAGAGATAAAAAAAGAATTGAAGAAGAAAAAAGCAAAAGAAAAATTAGCGCTTAAGAAGACTAAAGAACAAGAAAAGCTGAAAGCTGAAAAAGAAAAGCAATTAGCCAAAGAGAAATTAGTCAAAGATAAAGCTAAAGAACAAGAAAAACTTAAGACTGAACTAGAAGAACAAAAGACTGAACAAGAAAAACTAAAAGCTGAAAAAGAAAAGCAATTAACCAAAGATAAGTTAGCCAAAGACAAAGCTAAGGAACAAGAAAAACTAAAAGCTGAAAAAGAAAAGCAATTAGCCAAAGATAAGTTAGCCAAAGACAAAGCTAAGGAACAAGAAAAACTAAAAGCTGAAAAAGAAAA
>JAVBLL010000028.1:0-3509 GCA_031553555.1 Bacilli bacterium | reverse complement strand
TCTTGAGAATATAGCGGAGCCACTAAGGCACGAATAAACTCAAAATCAATGACTTTATCGATCTTGCGCACAAGATGACCTTGTGGCACTAGAGAATCGATATCAACCATCTGCATCGTTTTTTTATTCGCATTAGAATGTCTAGAAATCATAGTTATCACCTATCTATATTATATCAAATATCCTTTTATCACTGTATAATAAAAGACAAAGTACCTCAATACTTTGTCAACAGTCTGGAAAGCTATCATAGATAGCTTTTTTGAAATTGCCCTCTTCCTACCAAACACTACTAATCTAAAATAATTGTTTGATATTAATTGTTACTCCATTCATTTACATCTCTACCTCTTACTTAATGAGTACAGCTCTCACTATATATTTAATATTGCACTGCTCTTTCATCAATATTATCAGTTAATTAATTAAAGTTTATTGAGATATCTTATGTCGTTTTATGAAATGATACGATAAATATTTTCAGTCTATTGAAATTGCATTTTTTAATGCTGCCATAATTTAACTTTACAATTGTCATTATCAGTCTTCAAAAGTTAACTAGAATAAATGCAGTTATTTTATTGAAAAAGCAACTAAATAACATGATTTTTTCACATAATTGAAATAATAACGAATCAAGTCACTAATCAAGTTTATTACTCGACAAATATAAATAATAAGCATATATCGTAGCTTGAGCATCTATAAAAATCACTAGAAGCCAGTAAAATTATTTACTATACACCATCTCAGCTAACTGCCTTAATACTTCCGGATCCGTTGACTCAAAAACACCCCTAGATAGTTTATTCATCATTGTTTCACTTATCTTATTTGGGTCTATTTTCTTTTCAATTGTCCCCTTCAATGATTGCAGACTTTTATCATATTCTCTTATTGATAATCCTTTATTGCATATTTCTAGCGCTTTATCTAGCTCATTTATTTTCATAAGATAATGCGCATGTGCATGCGAGTTCTTTATATTATGTGTTATTCCATACCCATTTTCTAATTGTGAATACCCTTTTTCAAAATATTCCAGTATCATATTTTTTTGTTTACCAGTTTCATCGTCTATAGCTTTGTACCTTTTCTTCAATAGTAGAGCAATTCCATGATACGCGCTAAAGTTCCTGTCATTAATTTTAATTGCATTTTTAAAATATTCTAATGCTCTAGCTGAATTCCCAACAGTTTGTTCATAAAAAGCAAATTCAGTCCATATATGATCATTTTGCTCATCATATCTTAATGCTCGTTCAAAATAACCCCTTACCACTGCTGGGTCAGACTCAGCTTTTTTTTCGACCATAGCCCTTCTAAAATAAAGATAAAAATAATTCGGATTTTCACTTATTAACTCGTCAAAAACTTTACTAATCATTTCATAGTCATTGGTTTCTTCATAGGCTAACAGTCTATCAGTGAGTTTATTTACTACAATTTTTTCTTCAAAAGAATATGCTTTTGCATTTTTGTATAAAAATTCATTCCCCAAATCAATTTTATTTTTTAATCTGTAATATATGGATAGTCCATTATGTATCCTCAATGTATCTACTGACTGATCCCCACCTAATGTCCTATTGGCAAATAATTTAATGAGATTTAAACAGTTATACTTAGATTCTATTTTGTTTATAAACGATATTTTATTCAATCTGCTTAGACTTTGATTTATTAAAGATTTATCATATCTTTGTCCAAGGATTTCATATATATTATGAATATCGAAGAACTCATCAGTTGCTTCTGTTGTTGACAATATGTATAGTATTTCTTTATCTAAGGTATCAAGCCTCGAAACAGTTTCTTTAAAGCAGAAGTTCATAGCTTTTTCATATAGTGATATGTCATCATTGGATTTCCCAACTAAGTTAAAATCTGTGTTTCGCAACCCGTTAAGCATGGTAGCTAAATCCTCCCCATTGCATACTCTATAAGCTAGCATATTAATAATTATTGGTGAACCTTGAGTTAGCGAAAATATGTCATTTTCCAGTCTATAAATATCTTTTTCATAATTTATTGACTTTCTAGTATCATATTCTTGTATTTGATTTTTTAAATAAGTAACAAATTCTTTGTGAGTAAAACCATCCAGGACCATTTTGTGATAAATGATATCATCCATGTCTTCTCTTGTAGTCAATATTGTTTTACAACAAAATGGTATTTTTTGTAAGAAATTTATAATTTTTTGATCGTTTATAGTTTCCATATTATCAAAAATAATAATCGCAGGATAAGTTTTCAAGGCATCCAAAACCATGTCCTCTCGTTTCGAGTCCCTTTCATGTTGCTCTATATCAATTGAAAACACATCAGCAAATTGTTTAATCACATCATCATACGAAATCTCTTTTTGCCTAAAAGGTTTTATTTCTCCTGTTGGCTCAAACAAAGTTAGTTTCGCAGTGATCCAGACAATAAATTTGTATTTCTCTGATATATCAGGAATTTCAAATCTAGATATTTTCTCGCAAAAGTTTCTAATAAATGATGTTTTGCCAATTCCTCCTAGTCCGTTTATTTGCAAGGCGTTTATATTTGGGTTCCTAAATTTTTCAAGAAATGTTAATTCTTTATTCTCACGAGTTACATATTGTGTGTAAGGAGATGGCATTTCATACATATTAGTTAAAATTTTAGTATCGGAATTCCTTGTTTTCTTAAATAATGTGTCTGTATTTACAACGCAGCATTTGCTTCCTTTGCGTCCATATTCTTCATATCTTTTGAAAACACATTTTGATTCTTGCTTACCATTTAATTTTATCTTTTCATAGTTGCCGTCTCTAATAAATTGAATTAAATCTCTCTCAGCATGTTTACTAACATACAGGATGTAAAAGATATCACCAGATATTTCATGTTCAGCTATTCTGAAATTAACTGGATAATTAGCATAAGATGATATAAACTCAGCTATCTGTATGTCATTAAATGTATCACTCCTTTCATCAAGTCCCTCCCAATGAAATTCGTTTCCATTTTCGTTTACACCATAGATAAGGTATCCCCCATCAGTATTTGCCAATGCTACGATATCCTTAATAATTTCTAGTTTCTCTCTCTTATCTTTGAAGTGAAACTCTCTCTTGAAATCTATACTTTTTCCTTCACAAGAAATATTTTTCTTAATATTTTTTAGCACATCTAATGATACTGCACTTTCAAGCTCTAATAAGCCCATTTTTCTCGACCTCCCCAAAATTGATTAATCTACATTAAAAGATTATCAAAAAAGGAGTATAAAGTCACATAATTGTAAGATTTGAAATCAATTTATAGTTTAACTATCAAAAAAGGCGTTTTTTATCAATTTTTAGCATAAAAAAAATCAAGAATTTATCTTGATTTAATGGTTCTTCAATATCCGTAGGGGTAAAGAAGAATCTTTTGTTTTAACCAAAAATAAATAGACATAGTTATGACTTCCCATGTATGATTAATTTGCGACCAATTACACAAAGGAGAGTTTTATCTATGTCCAACTTTAATAC
>JAVBLL010000004.1:0-20742 GCA_031553555.1 Bacilli bacterium | reverse complement strand
GATAAATAATCTTCTAGATATTTTAGTGGGTGTTGTTTCATACAGTTATGCTCCCTTCTTAATATTATTATAACATAATAGTGAATTCTATCTA
The DNA here is from genome assembly GCA_031553555.1 of Bacilli bacterium. Classification (GTDB taxonomy): domain Bacteria; phylum Bacillota_I; class Bacilli_A; order ML615J-28; family CAG-698; genus CAKOMG01. The sequence continues at coordinate 20,648 of JAVBLL010000004.1, read as the reverse complement.
AATCATAAAATATTATATTTGTCAATTCCTTAAGTTAGTGACATTGGGCATTATGACATTTGGCGAGTTTGCTAATATTTTATATCCATTTTGTGGAAACGGATGTAAAACTTCTGATTTCAATATTAGAATTATTTCAGTAATTAATTTATCTACAAAACCTTCTGACCTCTCTATTGTTTCTAGGGTTTTTCTTATCCATCGGCTTGAGTTTGTTAGATAGTATTTTTGATTTATTGTATTTTCGCTTATTGTTTTGCCTTCTATAATTATTTCATCAAAAAGATTTCGGTAATTGGTGCTATCATATAAATCAGTAATAGTTAAATATATTCTATGGATTGCTATTGCATTTTTCTTATTTTTTGTGGTTATATTCATTATATGTTACTCCGTGTATTGTGTTTTTATATATTATTTTATGCATTGAGTTTATTATATCAAAGGTAATTGTAAAAGTCACTGACAAAAACTGTCAGTGACTTTTTGATTGTTTTATGCTTATGGGATAATATAAGGTAAATAAAAAACGAATATGTCTCTTCAAAACTTGATTTGATGAGATATCATATTCGTTTTTGTTGTTATAGGTAATTTAATTTACTGCATGTTTTTTCAAGAACCCAATGCCAATTGGTAATGGTCCTGTATGTACAGCAATAGTTGAACCAATTTGCTCTAAAGTTAATTTAACTTTATTTGTACAAAGATTAATAACTGACTGTACTCTTTCTAAAAACTTAATTCCTTCTTCTTTATCTCCACCATATCCTACAGCAATATTATAATCATCTAAATTATATTTATTGTCTATAAAATATTGGTTGAATTTATCAATGACTTTAGTCATTGATTTTTTCCTTCCAAAAGTAACCCCCTTGGCTGTAATATCTCCCTCGGAAAAATAAATAATTGGTTTAATTCCGACTTTGCTTGTTAGAACAGTGACAACTTTGCCCATTCTACCGCCTCTATCTAAATACTCCATTGTATCAATAGTAAAGAAAATTCTTCCGGTTTTTTTGATTTCTTCAACATTGTCTACTATTTGTTGGAAGTCCATACCTTCTTTAATCATAGCATAAACTTCTTTTACCAATAACCCTTGAACTAGTGTAATTAGAGTCGAATCAATTACTGCAATTTTAGCATTTGGATATTCTTCTAAAAGCATGTTTTTGGCAACATTAGCACTATTATAAGAACCGCTAAATTTTTGTGTCAAACATATACATATAACCGCTTTACCTTCTTTAATATGTTTTTCAAAAACTTCATAATATTCTCCACTTGATGGACAAGTAGTTTTAGGACGCAGTTTGGGAGAATCAAGTAACGTTTTATAAAAAGAATCATTTTCTATTTCTACCCGGTCCTTTTGATATGTTTTGCCGTCATAAGAAGAATAAAATGGCACAATCTCAACATCTAAAGCTTTCTCATCTTCAAATGATAAATCACATGATGAGTCACTAATCAAAATAATTTTATTCATAAATACACCTCTCTAATTTTTTCATATTAAACTTTCATAATTATATTATATCAAAAAATGATTAAAATAATACTGAAATGATTATATCATAGATTATATTTTTTTAACTTAAATTAAGATTAAAAAAAGTAATATTAATGAGTTATCAATGATATATCATTATTATTACTTTTTATTTTCAAACTAGCGACGCTCTTTAATACGAGCTGCTTTAGCAGATAAAGTACGAATGTAATTTAATTTAGCACGACGAACTTTACCCTTACGTGTTACTTCAATCTTAGCGATTACTGGTGCGTGTACTGGAAAAGTTCTTTCCACACCAATACCATAAGAAATTTTACGAACTGTAAAAGTTTCGCTAATTCCTCCACCGCGTCTTTTTATTACTAGACCTTCAAATATCTGAATACGTTCCTTTTCACCTTCTTTGATTCTTACATGGATCTTTACAGAATCACCAGGGCGAAATTCAGGAATATCATTTTTCATATATTCGCTAGTAATAGCATCAATCAATTGTTGACTCATTATACTCACGCTCCTTCTTCCAATGTTCATACATATCTTTCAATACTAGCGGAACAATGTGTCTTGATTAGAAAATTCTAACCTCAATTATTATATCATAAAAGGATTGTTAAAGCAATTAATTTTGAATAATAATTTCAATGTTATTATTCCGTAAAACTAAAAGTATTAAATATTATTTTGCGGGCTTCATTTGTTGCACTACCACTAGAAGCTTTTGTGAAAGTTAAATTATATATTTTATCACCATGTTTTACCATATATTGTTCTCCAGTGATACTAATGCCAGAAGACACCATGATGGTATATTCAATGCGAATAGACTTACTATGCCCTTTATAGTCAACTCTTTCAAAAGCATTAACAGTAATAGATACTTGATTTCCTAATTGGCTTCTTAATGTATCTTCATAGTCCTCTTTAGTTAACCTTGAAAAACTAGAATTGTACGCTTCACTATTATACCCAAAGTTATCCCCATTTGAAGGATTAGTTATCATATGATTATCAATCCCAGAATAAGTTAAACATTCATAACTCCAACTTGCAGGATAATAAAAACTTACTCCATCCTCTTCATATAATGTATATCCAGATCGCACAGTAATGCTCACGCTATACGATACTTCTTTAACCAATTTACTTAAAAATCTTTTTTGATAATATTCAATAGTGATTTCAAGATCATTTGTTTCACGAGAAGAATCGAAGCCTTTCACCATATCATTAGTGATAGCAATTTCTTCAAAACTATCATCAGAATAAGTCGCAACTATATATTTATTTCCAGCATCATATTCATCACCAATAAAATATGATTTTGGAAAACTACTTTTTTCACTTAATTCTATTTTAACTAATTTTTTATTATCGCATCCAGTTAAAATGATTATTCCAATTACTAAAAAGATAGCAAAGCTAAATTTTTTTAATATTATTTTCATTATAAACTATCTCCAAAGTCTTCTTTAAATTTTTTAACTAATTCCTCTGGCCATGAACCAATTGGTTCTAACTCGCCAAGGAAGAAACGCATTACTTGAGGCTCCTTCACAAATCTCAATCCACCAATCATATGGCGATTTTTATATAACCATGCCAAACGGTCACATGCATATTTAACTTGCGATAATGTGAAAACTCTTCTAGGTAGAGCTAGTCTTACTAGTTCCATTGCTGACAAATGTTCACTTCCGTCCTCGTTTCTAACTTCTGACATTGTTCCTCTTTCCATTCCACGCACTCCACTAATTAAATAAATAGCAGCAACTAGGGCACCTGACGGATATTCTTCTTGTTTGATATGATCAACAAATTCCATAGCATTCAAGTGACATCCCAATCCCCCACTTGGACTAACAATAGGAATGTTAAATTTTGTGAGCTCATTTGCCATGGCTTCTATGAATTGTGGTCCTTGGTTAATAACTTCAAAATCAAGTGTTTCATCAAGTCCTACACACATAGCTTCCATTTCTCTAACAGAAATACCACCATATGTTAAAAATCCTTCAAATAATGGCACAAGTTCACGCATTTTTTCATATAAATCAGGGTTAGATGTAACGATACCTCCACCTCTTGCATTACTTAATTTACGAGCTGAGAAATAAATAATATCTGCTTGTTTAGAAATTTCTAGATTGATTTCATGTATCGACCAATCTTTATACTTGGCTTCTCTTTTTTTAATGAAATATAAGTTGTCTGAAAGAAGACTGGCATCTATAACAAACATTATTTTATTTTTTTTACAAACATTAGCTGTAGCAATTATGTTTTCTAAACTTACTGGTTGTCCACCAATTAAGTTAGTTCCCATTTCCATTCTAACAAACGGAATTTTATTAGCACCAACTTCTTTAATCAAATTTTCTAATTTCTTGATATCAATATTACCTTTGAAATCAGCTATTGCTTTTGGATCAACACCTTCATCAATATATATTTCATCAACTATTCCACCTTGACGGTTAATATGTGTTTTTGTTGTTGTAAAATGATAGTTCATTGGAATATGAGTTCCAGGTTTTACAAAACTTTCCGCCAGAATGTTTTCACATGCTCTTCCTTGATGGGCTGGTAAAAAGTATTTTTTATCGAAAAAGAATTGAACTTTTTTCTCTAAACGATAAAACGTTTCTGACCCTGCATAAGCATCGTCAGCAAACATCATCGCGGCAAGTTGTCTATCGCTCATAGCATTAACGCCTGAATCAGTTAGCATATCTAAAAATACTTCCCGGCTTTTTAGTAAAAAAGTATTGTAATGAGCCTCTTCAATAGCTCTTAGTCTTTCATCAATTGATAGAAGGTTCAATTTTTGAACTATTCTAACCTTGTGCATTTCCACTGGAACTTGTTCACCTGTAAAAAATTTTATATCACTCATATATATCCTTTCATATGGCCTACTTTAATATCGTGAAAGCCTTTGTTAAAATAATAACATTTTTGAAAAAAGATGTCAAGAATTATCTTGGCATCTAAACTTTTTTAATATTCGTCTTCCCCATTTTGTTTATAGTCAACAAGACTTTTACTAGTGAATTGTTTGATTATTTCAACATTCTTTTCATTATATTCTATCCATAAAGGACCCTTACTATTAAAAAGACTTTTCATTACTATATCTTCTTTCTTTTCAACAAAATATATCTTTTTTACTAACTGCCCTTCTATATTAGTCCATTCATGAAGGTAGATATATTTAATTTCTGGCCATACGAGTTTTTTTAGAGTTATAAAAACATTTCGTCTTTTTACCCCACTCTCGTCAATGACAATCCATTTTAAAAACATAACCAGAGTTACTACAATATCATAAAAAATTATTATAATTATTAAAATAACTAATATATTGAAAGTTTCTTTTGGAAAATCTACCGAGAATTTTAATATTAAAAGTATACCAATCATAATTACTGGCGCAAAAAACAATGCAATATTTATTGTTAATGTTGGCCTATAAATTATATTATATTTAATTTTTTTCATTTTGCTTTATCCTTCTTTTTATTGGATTTATTATTTTTTAAATATACCATCAAGATATACAACACTAATAAAACAACACTGACCGCCCCCAAAACAATAAACATTTGCAATTCTGATACTTCATTTCCAAAGAAAAACATTTTTCCGTCAAATCCTTCAATTATTCCATCTAACATTTCTTGACTTACAAGGCCTTCAATTTGTCTGATGGCGCCTGACATAAAATGCTTTCTTAAGATTATAGTTCCATATGTTCCGGGGTTTAATGATACGACATTTTTTACTCCGGTGGCAAACTGTGAAATTGGCATATAGGCACCACAAACAAATCCATACATTGAAGAGACCAGAGTAACTACAGCACTCATTCCTCCTGGTGAGGAAATAAGGTTCATAATAATACCTGATAATAAAGACCCAAAAATAACAATTAGTAAAGTATCTGCAACAATTAATAAAATGTCAATGAAACTTATATACCAGCCAACACTGGCGATATACAAAAAACCAATAATTAAAGTAATCATACATATAAGCATTGTCACTAAGAAGTTTGCTAAAAAATAACTAAGCGAGACAATGCTCTTTTTTACAGGTGTAACCTCAAAGTCAACAATATTACGGTTTATTTTATCATTGACCATAACAATATTAGAGCAAAAAGCAATAGTAACACAACAAACCCCAACAATGGAAGAGATTAACCATCCACCAGCAAAACCATTGATAACACTAGCATCTAAAGTGATTCCTTCAGGTATAAAAGCCAATAGTGAATTGACATAAACATTTTTTAAAAAAGTCACAAATAGAATTAATAAAACAAGGGGAGATATTAATGATAGAAAGAAACTCATTTTATCTTTAAAATATAACTTGATATTTCTTTTTACTAACGATATCAAAATTTTTATATTATTCATCATATTAATTCATTTCCTTTAATGATTTGCCGGTTGCCTTTAAAAAGACATCATCCATTTTTCCTTTGACCACTTCATAATCTATAAATAATTGGGGGTATTTTAAAATAAGTTCTGTAGCCTTCTCAGGATTAGGAACTTCTATCTTAAGATAATTATTTTCAATAATATAATTATAATTACTTTTTTCCACTAAAGTTATCTTAGATGAAATATCTTCATTTTTAGAAATAAATATTTTAATGAAATCACCAGAATATCGATTTTTCAATTCATTTGGTGTTCCCTTGGCAACAATATGACCATTGTCAATAATAACGACATAGTTTGATTCACTAGCTTCTTCCATATAATGTGTTGTCAAGAAGACTGTAATGTTTTTTTCTTTTCGAAGTTTATTAATAAAATTCCAAACTAAAATTCTTGTTTGGGGATCTAGCCCTGTTGTGGGCTCATCAAGAATTAAAATTTTAGGATTATGAATCAAGGCTCTGGCGATATCAATTCGTCTTTTCTGACCACCACTTAATTTTATAAGTGGTCTTTTTAATAAATCGGCGAAGTCAAGTTCATTTGCTAAAGAAAGAATTATTTTATCGGCATCACTGGCAAAAATATTATACAATGATGCTCTTGATTTTAGATTATCTTCGACTGTTAAAAGATTATCCAATACAGATGTCTGAAAAACAATTCCTAAGATTGATTTTATGGCATCACGATTTTTATCAATATCATAACCATCAACAATCACTTCTCCTTTATCTTTACTAAGAATACCACTGATGATATTAATTGTTGTTGATTTACCGGCACCATTGATTCCAAGAAAAGAAAATACCTCGCCCTGCCTAACTTCAAAAGAAATATTATCAACTGCTTTTAATTCCTTATAACTTTTTGACAGATTCTTTACTTCTATTATATTTTTCAAGATTTCACCTCTTTTTCTTTTATTTAAAGTAATTATAGTGCAACTAACTATAGATCATAGAAAAACCATTTGATGATAATTCAATAATGCTTTATTCATTATATCACAAGATTATAATAATGTCTAAATTATTAATGCTATATATTTTAGGTTGAAATTATTAATTATGATGTATGATATATGGAAAAATAAAATATGTTGAAATATAGCCAAAAACATACTATAATAACATGTATAAATAGTTAGTAATATAATCACAATTACAGAATATATTTATAGTTGATGATATTAAAGAGGAATTATGGAAAAAATAATAATTAACAATCTTAAAAAAGTATATGGCAAAAATGAAAATGAAATATGGGCCTTAAATGACGTCTCTTTTGAACTTGTTCCTGGTGAGTTAACGGTTATATTAGGGCCAAGTGGATCTGGCAAAAGCACTTTACTTAATATTCTTGGTGGAATGGATAATTGCACAGATGGAGCTATCTTTATTGGCAATAAAGAAATAACCTCATTATCTGAAAAACAGTTAATTGAATATCGTCGTAATGATATTGGTTTTGTTTTTCAATTTTATAATATTATGACTAATTTGACGGCTCTTGAAAATGTTGAGTTAGCAGAGGCAAAAAATGGTTTGAAATCCAAAGAGGTTTTAAAGATGGTTGGTCTTGAAAAAAGGTTAAACAATTTTCCAAGTCAGTTAAGTGGTGGTGAACAACAACGTGTTGCCATTGCTAGAGCGATTGTTAAAAACCCTAAACTTCTTCTATGCGATGAACCAACTGGAGCATTAGACAGTAATACTGGAAAGAGTATTATAAAATTACTTTTATCACTTGCTAAAAATAACAAACAAACAATTGTTATTGTGACCCATAATGTTAAACTGGCTTTAGTAGCTAATCGTGTTATTAAATTATCTGATGGTAAAGTAATTGAAAATATGTTTATTGAAAAGCCTCTAGATGTTGAGGAGATTGAGTGGTAATGAAAAATAATCTTATGCTTAAGATGACACTAAGGGATATTAGTAAAAATTGGTTACAATATCTTTCGATGATTATCATTACTTTTCTTGCTGTCACTTTATTTTGTGGTTTTATATCAAATACACTGACATTAGAGAAAACTGTTAATGATTTTTATAAAAAATCTAATTTGGCGGATTTGACAGTTCAAACCACTATTATTTCTGATGAGGATAAATCATTTTTAGAGAATTTAGGAATAGATGTTGAATATAGATTATATTTAGAAGGAAGCATTAATCAAAAAAGTGCTAAGTTTTATGTCAGTAGTGCTTCCATTTCTCATCCTTTAATAGTTGAAGGTAATAAGGGCATATTAATTGATAAACATTTTGCTAAAATATATAATTATGAAGTAGGGGATTTTGTTTCTTTAGAAATCCCAGGTTATGATGCTTTAGTTTATCCGATTACTGGATTAATGGAGTTCGTTGAGGTTGCTAATACTTATAATTATTGTCCAGTTTATATTGATGAAAATTTATTACTTACTTATATGACAGAAATGGCGAGCTTTTATTATCAAAATCAAGCTATAATAAAAACCGATACTGTTGAATTAGTCAAAGAACAAATAAATTCATATTTTCAAAATAAGGATGATAATAATCTTTTATATGTTTTTGATCAAGACTCAATGGAAGCCGTAGTTACCTTAAATGGCGAGGTGTCTCAATCATTAAAAATGATTTATGTCTTTCCGGTTGTTTTTCTTTTAGTATCTATTTTAGTAATTATGACAACCATCAGCCCTCTAATACTTCGTGAACGTACAAATATTGGTACTATGAAAGCATTAGGAATTAGTAATTATAAAATTATGTTTCACTATGCAAGCTTTGGAGTTATCCTTTGTTTGGTTGGAGGAATAATCGGGGTTATTGTTGGACCTTTAATTGTTCCAAATGTTATGAAAATTAAATATAATTTAGTTTATAGTTTACCAGTTAGTGAAGGTATTGTCTTTAGTTTTTTATGGAGTAGTTTAGCTATTTTAGTAATTTGTAGTTTAGCATCTTTAATTGGTTTTATGATTTGTTATAAAGTGATAAAAGAAAAGCCTGCTCAGTGTATGCGACCGATTCCTCCAAAAGATAATATATTTTTAAAATCCCGTAAAAAAGAAAAGAAAACAAATCAAAGAAAACTACCTTTAAAGATGGGTATACGAAATATTATTGTTAAACCATCTCGTGCCTTTATGACGATTATCGGAGTTACTGGTTGTGTTGCCCTATTAGTTTGTAGCTTTGGAATTGGGGATACAATTGATGCTAGTATTGAACTTGAGCTTGGTGGTCAGTTTTTCTATGATATTAGTACTACTTATTATGAAGATGAAACTAATTCTTTTATAACACAAATGGATTTATTAAAAGAAAATGGTGAAATTGATAGCTATGATACTTTTAAGTCTTTTTATATGACTGCACAAGGTAAAAATATGAAAGATATTATGGTTTATAATATTTCATCTAACCCTTCTTTTACAACTATTAATGCGATTAATAAAACTATTATTTCCCATTCAACTGCTAGAGATTTAGGTATTGGAGTTGGAGATGAAGTCACTTTATTAATATCTGGTAACTCTTATACTGTTTTGATTGAGGAGATTATTGAAACGGCTTTGACCAAAGGTATCTTTGTTTCTTCAAACATATTTGATAGTAATTATCATATATTAAATATGTGGATTAAAGCTGAAGTAAGTGATGAATTAATAGATAAAATAAATCTTTATAATCAAACCAAAACGGCCTCTAGTATGCAGGAATTGAAGGATTCTGTTAATAATGCTGTCACTTCTATTGATACAATGAAATATACTTTAATGATTTTTGCAATTTCACTTGCGGTGGTTGTTTTATATAATTTGTCTCTTTTGAATACTAAAGAAAGACATCGAGATATTGCAACTATGAAGGTTTTAGGTTTTACTAATCATGAAATAAGTAAATCATTACTTTATGAGATTATGATATTAGTAAGTATTGGAACAATTGGTGGGTTATTGCTTGGATATCCGATTACTTATTTAGTTATGTCGATTAATCGTATTGAACTTGTCAATTTTATTTATAATGTTTATTTTATATCTTATATATTAGCAACTCTTATTTCTTTATTGACTGCTTTTGGTATTAATTTATTATTTGGAATGCTAATAGGTAGAATTAAGATGATTGAGAGTTTAAAAAGTGTAGAGTAAAATTATTGATTTTTAAAAGCCACTATCTATAAAAAAATAGATAATGGCTTTTGTTATTTATAAGTTAATTTTTATTATTCCCTCAACAATCACAGCCAATTTCAGGAACAAAATCAGGGTAATCAACGATATATTGTTCATAGCCCTTTTCATAGTAAATAATATGTTTATATCCCTGCTCTTTCAACAATTCTGCAAGCTTTAAAGAATCACTCCCATTTGCATCAATTATGAATATATATGCTCTCTTACTATATATTTGTATAATATCTGTTAATAAGTCATTTATAGTTTCATATTCATTCATAATACACATAAAGCCTTTTATATGTCCATTCTGACAATTTTCATCATCTCTCAAATCATATGCAATAGATTCTTTAAAATCACCCTCAAATTTCCTTTGTAATAACTTATTGAATTCTTCAAAGGAATTAATTGGTTGAACTGGTTTTGAGCATCCTGAAAGAAATATCATGATTGCCAATACTAAGAATAGACTAATATATCTTTCCATAATCAGTGATGCCTTTTTTGATTAAATCGAGCCATTTTTCTTCTTCTTTATTTAATGGATAATTTTCTAATAAATCTGGTCTTTTTAAGTAGGTTTTTTTTAATGATTCAAAGCATCTAAATTTACGGATTTCTTCATGATTTCCATTTAATAAAACCTCCGGTACTTTTAGTTCATCATAAATAGATGGTTTAGTATATTGAGGATATTCTAATAAGGATGCAGAGAAACTTTCTGTTACTATGGATTCATCTCTGATAACCTCAGGAATAAGACGTATAATGCTATCCACTATGGCCATTGAAGCAATCTCTCCACCAGTTAAAATATAATCACCAATGGATATTTCTTCATCAATGTAGTTAACTACTCTTTCGTCCATTCCTTCATAGTGTCCACATATAATTATAATATGGTCCTTTTGAGATAAATCACTTGCTTTTTGTTGATTGTATTTTATTCCAGTTGGTGAAGTTATTATCTTATGAGCTGAGGAATAGTTTTCTATGTTTTTTAAACAATCAATGACTGGCTGGCACTTTATTAACATTCCCGCACCACCACCATATGGTGTATCATCAACTTTATGATGTTTGTTTGTTGAAAACAAACGAAAATCATGAATATTAATTTTAATTATTTGTTTGTCAATAGCTCTTTTTATAATGGATGAATTGATGATTCCAGAAAACATTTCTGGAAAAATGGTTATTATATCAATTATCATATTAATCCTTCAATAACCATTATCATTATTTTTTTGTTTTCTATATCAATATTCATGACATATTCATCAACAAAAGGAACTAAAACAATTTTATTTTTATAATTTATTTCTAAAATTAGTCCTTGTGGTACTTCTCTTAAATCTACTATTTCACCTATTAAATTATTTTCTTGATCATAAGCTATTAAACCTATTATATCTTCATAATAAAATTCTCCATCTTCAAGTTCATCATTATTATGTAATGCATAAAGAGAGCAGTTGATATATGGTAAAACATCGTTAATATCATTTAGATTATTGAAAGTTATTAAGTCTAATCCATTATGAACTCTATGGCTATTGATAATAATTGGTATTTCTTTGTTATCTTTTTTTAAATATAAAGTTGCATTTACTTTAAACCTTTCAAAACTTGTATCACTTTTAACTTTAACTTCGCCTTTAATTCCATGTGTAGAAACGATTGTTCCAACTAAAAACATATATATCGATTTCTCCTTCCAATTTGTTTTATTAAGATAAAGAATTGGCTCAGATTAAAAAATTATCTTGAAGCATATTCCTTTTTAACTATTATTTGACATATTAATTATATCAAAAATAAATCAAATTTGCAATTTTTTATTTGTTTAAAAAAGAATGATCCACCATGAAATTGAAAATCATTCTTTAATGTTATAGTTTATTTATTTCAATAAACTAAGAAAATTTGTATTTATAAATTACTAATAATTTGTTTTGTAAATATCTTTGTATCAGCTATTCCACCTAAATCAGGAGTCAAGTTATTATTTTGATTTAATGTTTTATTAATTGCATTAGTGATAAGTTTTGCTTTTTCAGTTTCACCTAAATACTCAAGCATCAAAACTGCTGAAAGTAGCATAGCGGTAGGGTTGGCAATATTTTTACCGGCAATATCTGGAGCTGATCCGTGAACAGCTTCAAAGATGGCATATTCATCTCCAATATTAGCACCAGGTACAAGACCAAGCCCACCAACAAGTCCAGCAATTAAATCAGATAAAATATCTCCATATAAGTTAGGAGCAACAATAACATCATATAGCTCTGGTTTCATTACTAGTTGCATACACATATTATCAATGATTTTATCTTCTTTTTGAATAGTTGGGTATTCTTTAGAGATTTCATTAAATAGTTCTAAAAATAAACCATCGGTTTTTTTCAAAATATTAGCTTTATGAACACAAGTAACTTTTTTGCGATTGTGTTTAATTGCATATTCAAATGCATAACGTATTATTTTTGTTGAAGCGGTTTTTGTAATTAGTTTTGCGGCCTCATAACCATCCTCAACTTCTTTTTCCTTACCAATATATAAATCCTCTGTGTTTTCTCTAATCATAACAATATCAATATTTTTAAATTTTGATATATTCTCATAACTTCTTGAAGGTCTAACATTGCTGTACAAATTAAAAGCTAAACGAAGAGAAACATTAATTGAGCGAAAACCAGTTCCGATTGGAGTTGTGATTGGACCTTTTAGGGCAACTTTATATTTCTTGATGGCATCTATTGTTTCATTAGGTAATAAACCCAAACCTTTTTCATAGGCAGCACTACCAGCTAAATGTGGATGCCATTTTACATCCACATTTGCGGCTTTAAATATTTCTTTGACAGCTTCTGTAATTTCTGGTCCTATGCCGTCCCCTTCTAATAGAACAATATCATATATCATTATTATTCCTCTATTTTCTTTATTTCACCAACATATTTTGCGGCTGGTCTAATAATTTTATTACAATAAAGTTTATTTTCAATATTATGTGCTAACCATCCTATCATTCTAGAAGTTGCAAAAATGGGCGTAAATAAATCACTTGGTATATTTAAAAGTCTATATGTTAGTCCACTATAAAAGTCAACATTTGCACAATAACTGTTTGTAGCAGCTTTACGTTTTTTTAGTTCAATTATTGATAAAGTAGCAAATTTATCATAAAAACAAACTCGATGTTCTTGGTTCATTGTTTTGGCTAATTCATATGCTTTTACTTTTAAAAGGTCTGTACGTGGATCACTTTTTGTATATACTGCATGACCAATACCATATATCAACCCAGAATTATCAAAGAAGTCTTTATCAAGAATGCGATTAATAATATTTGTTATTTTCTCATCACTGGCATCTAGACCAATTTCTTTAATAACTGCTTGCATCATATCATCAACAAAGTTACTAGCACCACCATGTCTTGGTCCTTTTAAAGAACCTAAGGAACTGACCATAGCCGAGTAAAGGTCTGTACCAGTTGAGGAAACAACGATATTGGCAAATGTTGAATTATTACCACCACCATGTTCTGCATGAATAATTAAAAGTAAATCAAGAGTGTCCGCTTCTAAGTTTGTGAAACGTCCATCTTTTCTTGCCATTAATAATATGTTTTCAGCAAAAGTATAGTTTTGTCTGGGCCTACGAATATGCAAAGTTTTATTATCAATGTAGTGTTTTTTTGCTTGATAAGAATAACACATAATAGCTGGCATTTTAGCAAGTAAACTCAAGCCTTTTTCTAAAACCCCAAGTGGCGATACATCATCAGGATTATCATCATATGAATATAGCGATAAGACCGATCTTTGTATTTGGTTCATTACACTTTTGCTTGTGTTTTTTAATATACAGTTTTCTAAAAACTCATTAGGCAATTCATAATTTTTGGCTAATATTTCAGAAAAACAAACTAATTCTTCTTCATTTGGAAAACGTCCAAACAAAAGTAAAAAGCATGTTTTTTCATAACCATTAACCCCTCTATCAATTTTGGCGATATCTTTTAAATCATAGCCTCGATAATATAAATGTCCTTCGTCGTCTACTTTATTGCCTTCAACCGTTTTATAACCATATACATCAGCAATTTTAGTTAATAGAACAAGAACTCCAGTTCCATTAGGATTACGTAATCCTTTCTTAACATTATGTAAATCATATAGATCATTAGCAATATTATTAGTGTCTAATGAAATATTATATTCGTCATTAATAAATTTATTCATTGATTATTTCCTCCTCGATATAATTCAATAAACCGCCCTTTTTGATAATGGCAATTTCGATAGCTGTCAGTTGATGTGAAACCTTATATGTCTCTTTAGTTGACTTATTATAAATTATTAAATCTTTGTTTTCTTGAATATCTTCAATATATTTTATTTCGATAATGTCTGAACAACTAATCTTATCATAATCATCATTTATGAATATAAGTGGTAATATTCCAAAATTGATTAAATTTTGACGGTGAATTCTGGCAAAACTATTAGCCATAATAGCCTTGATTCCCAAATATCTTGGAGCAATAGCGGCATGTTCTCTGCTAGATCCTTGACCATAATTATTGCGAGCAACGATAATTCCACCACTATGTTTTAGGCATTTTTCTTTGAAAGTAGCATCAACTGTTCCAAATGTGAAATCAGATAATTTTTCGATATTAGAGCGATATGGTAAAACGTTAGCTCCTGCTGGCATAATATGGTCTGTTGTAATATTATCTTCTAATTTTAAAATAACGGATGCATTATCGATTTTTTTAAGTTTGGAAAATTTTGGTAATGCCATAATATTAGGTCCATAATAAACATCACTCTGAAACTTTGGTTTAATTATCATATTATCATCAATTAAATATTTTTCTGGTTTTTCGAAAGCATCCATTGTTATTCCTAATGGATTAGAGATGTAACCATTAATGGCACTAAGGGAAGCAACTTCTGGTGATACTAAATAAACTGATGCACTAGTTGTGCCACTTCGACCATAGAAATTACGATTAAACGTTCTAAGACTAACACCATTTGTATTAGGTGCTTGCCCCATACCAATACATGCTCCACACGTTGTTTCTAATATACGGGCACCTGCTTCAAGTAAAACTTCTAATATCCCACTTTTGGTAATCATCATTAATACTTGTTTACTACCAGGTGCTATTCCTAAACTAACATCTGGATGAACTTTTTTTCCTTTTAAGATTGATGCTACTTTGATAAAATCTTCATATGAAGAATTAGTGCAACTACCAATCAAGACTTGATTTACTTTTATATCCTTTAGTTCTTCTATTCTTTTAATGTTATCAGGACTACTTGGACATGCAGCAAGTGGTGATAGAGTAGTTAAGTCAACTATTATTTTTTCATCATATAGACATCCATCATCGGCTTTTAATTCTTGATAATCTTTTTCTCTATTTTGCTTTTTAAGAAATTCTAAAGTATTATTATCCGATGGAAAAATCGAACTAGTCGCCCCAAGTTCTGCTCCCATATTAGTAATCGTTGAACGTTCTGGAACCGATAGCGTTGCAACTCCAGGTCCTGAATATTCTAATACTTTGTTGACTCCCCCTTTTACAGTAAGTTTTGATAAAATATAAAGAATAATATCTTTCGGAGCAACCCCACTACGCAATGAGCCCACTAATTCAATATTGATAATGTTAGGCATTATCATTGAAAATGGCACACCAGCCATAGCACAAGCAACATCTAATCCTCCTGCACCAATAGCCAGAGCACCAATACCACCTGATGTTGGAGTATGGGAGTCAGAACCAAGTAAAGTGATACCTGGTTTTGAAAATCTTTCTAAATGAACTTGATGACAAATCCCATTTCCTGCTTTGGAAAATAATACTCCTAATTTTGAAGCAATAGATTGTAAGAACATATGATCATCCGCATTTTCAAAACCTGTTTGCAAAGTATTATGATCAACATAACTAACCGATAAATCCGTTTTTACTTTTTCAATATTCATTGCTTGTAAATGTAAATAAGTCATAGTTCCCGTTGCATCTTGAGTTAGAGTATGATCTATCTTAAGTCTGATTGTTTCTCCTCTAATAAGTTTATCATTAGTATGCTTTTGAATAATTTTTTCTGTTAATGTTAATGGCATAAAAACCTCCTAATATATTAGTGTTATTTTATATTATTGATTAATTAAAGTCAATTGGTTTTTTTGTTTTTTGTAAAAAAAGCGTTTGCAACGAAAAATGATTAATGGTTATTATTCATTAATAATATGAATATAAAAACAAGGACACCTTATAATGGGGGTCCTTGTTTTCACAATATTATTATAAAAGTAATGTTATGCCTAAAATAGCATTAATGATTTTAATTTTTTAAACAATATATTTCTTTACATCTTTAAGTGATAAATTTGCTGCTCTTAAAGAGTTTATTATAGCAATTAACGAAACACCTACATCAGCAAATATTGCTTCCCATAACCATAATTTGATTGGGATTATTGATGGCAATACTACTAATAACATAAAGAATAATTTAATAACTAGGGCAAAAACAATATTCTCAACAACTACTCTTTTAGTTTTACGGGCTATACCAATGGCCTCAGGAATCTTAGATAAATCATCAGTCATTAAAACAATGTCAGCTACTTCAATGGCGGCATCACTTCCCAATGCTCCCATAGCAATTCCCACATCAGCACTACTTAATACCGGAGCATCATTCATTCCATCTCCAATATAAATAAGTTTTTTCTTAATTAATTCTTTTTTTAATTTTCTAACTTTTTTAACTTTTTCAATAGCTGATATATTACTATATACTTTATCAATTCCGACTTGCATAGCAACGTTACTTGCAATTTCTTCATTGTCTCCAGTTACCATGGCAACTTTTATACCCATCTTCTTCAAGGTAGCAATAGTCTGGGCACTTTCTGATCTAATAGTATCTTCTAAAACAATATGTCCAATATATTTACTATCTTTTGCAATATAGACAATAAGACCAAGTTCTTTACTTAAAGGTGCTTTGACCTTTATTTCTTTCATAAAATCCATATTTCCAGCTGCAAGAACACTATTTTCAAAACTAATAATCGTTCCTTTTTTTGACGGCGACGCCATATATGTTATTTTATCAAAATCAATTTTTTCACGTCCATATTTTTCAATAATGGATTTAGCAATCGGATGTATCGAACCAGCCTCACAATACGCTGCATATCTTAATAACTCTTCTTCAGTTGTCAATTTTGTTTGCATTTTAGTAATTGTAAATGACCCTTTTGTCAATGTTCCCGTTTTATCAAAGACAACCATTCCAACATCACTTAAACTTTCAAGATGATTACTGCCTTTAATTAAGATACCTTTTTTACTAGCACCACCAATACCACCAAAAAAGCCAAGAGGTACAGATAGAACTAAGGCACATGGGCATGATACTACTAAGAATATCATAGCTGGATAAATAGAATCATGAAAATGTGTATGCCAATCTGCTGATTTTTCAAAAAATAAAAGGTTTAATAAAATTATTAAAACGGCAAATCCACAAACAATAGGCGTGTAGTATTTAGCAAATTTACTAATAAAGTTTTCTGTCTTTGCTTTTTTAGAACTAGCATTACTAACCATATCTAATATTTTTGCAACTGTTGAATCTTCATAAATCTTAGTGACTTTTATTTTCAAATATCCATTTGTATTTATAGATCCTGATATAACTTTATCTTTTGCTTTAACTTCATAAAACTTAGATTCTCCGGTTAACGCTGAAGTATCAAGCGCGGCCTCTCCTTCAACAATAACCCCATCCAAAGGAATTCTTTCTCCAGGCTTGACAATAATAATATCTCCTTGAACAATTTCTAAAGGATCAACTATCATTTCTGTATTATTAACTATCATTGTTGCTGAGACTGGTTTAATATCCATTAAAGCTGAAATCGATCTTCTCGATGAATTGACAGCATGTTCTTGTAATAGTTCCCCAATTTTATAAAAAATCATAACTGATACCGCTTCAGTAAAAGATCCTATAATAAAAGCCATAATAGTCGCAAGTGACATCAAAAATTTTTCATCAAAAAAACGACCTGATTTAATATTCCTAATCGCCCCAAATAAAACATCACCACCTAAACATAGGTATGCAATGCCATATAAAATGACAAGAGGCAAATGTCCAGGGATGCTGAAATTAGATAAGTCATTAGGATCAAAACCAATATCTCTAAATAAACTGCGAAATACAATATAATGTAGAGCTAAAGCAATAATAAAAATAATCGCTCCGACAATAAATAAAATTTTATTTACTTTCTTTTCCGCATCATGTTTGTGTGGCATCTCTGAAGCAGATGTTTTATAATGGACAAAAATATTATTATCAACCATTTTAGTGATTTCGTCAACTTTATGTTCTAGGTCAATCAATAGCTCTTCATCACTTGTCTCTATAATAAAACGAGTTGTAGCAAAATCAACAACTATAAATTCATGATTAAATGTTCGTTTTGCAATTCTCTCAATCTTTGCTGCACAATTAGCACAATCTAAATTATCTAAAATTAAAATACGACGGTGAGTCGGTAAAACTTCCATTTCCTTTATTTCAATATTAGGCACTAATGCTTTTAAATACTCAGTTATATTATTGACTTCCATTTCCATAAACTCTTCAGTTGTTTCAATAAAAACGATATATTTTTCGGTATTAACCGTTACCTTACTATCAATAGATGAAAGTTCAATATTAGCTTCTAATTCAGTTAAAATATTAATACTAGGAATATTTGATAATTCAAATTTCTTTTTCATTAATACCCCTCCTTAACATGAAGAATAGTTTGTTCAATAATAGTTTTTACATGATCATCTGCCAATGAATAATAAACAAATTTTCCTCTTTTTTCATTTTTCAAAATGTTTAAATCCTTAAGCAATTTTAATTGATGAGATATACCAGATTGGCTTATCTCTGTTGCTTCAACTATGCTATTAACTGTCTTCTCATCATCAAATAAACAATCAATTATTTTAAGGCGGGTCTCATCACTAAGGGCCTTAAATATAATTGCACTCTTTTTTAAATGATTTGAGTTATCTATATTATAATGCATTTAATTTTCCTCTTAAAGCATTCATCTCAACATATGAATACTTGTTCATATTATATAGTATATTATATTATTTGTCAATTGAAAAAATGACATAAATTCATTAAAAGAAAAAAATATATATTACAGCACAAAATATGTTTTATAAATATATTGTTTTTCAAATCATTGAGTCGATTAAATGTAAAAAAGTCTATCTCATATAGATGAGATAGGCAATTTAATTTCAACAATAAATATTTTTGGTAAACTATTCAAAAAATCATTCTATAGTTTTTATATATTCCTCTATTACTTCTAATAATTCTTTCACTGAGAATCGGTATACATAACAATCTTTCTTATCTTCATAAATCTCATAATCTAATTCTAATATTTTCTCCATTAAATCGTTATTTAAATAATTTTCATCATCAGATGTTAAGTAACGACTATCAAGAAAAAGTATCAAATCATTATTTTCATTTAGATTAAAACAGATTTCATAACTGTCTAAATTTTCCTTTGGAAATACATTTTCCCATAGAACTATAGTCATTCCATAAAAGAAAGCCCAAGACATAATGCCAGTATTTAAATAGAGATTTTCATTTTCCATATAGTATTTAGTAACATATTCTTTCTTTTTTGCATCATACTCTTTAAAAGCATCAATATTAATTGTTAGAGTTGTAAAATTGCAAAATAAATCATAATATCGCTTACTAAAATTATAATCATAATCTTCAAATGTAGAATCAACATAAATCGTAACATCCTCAGCATACAACTTAACGATTATTGGTTCATTATTAGGATTTTTCAAATCAGTAAATACTAAATCTTTTGATACATATATCATTATTAGGATTTTGTCATCTATCTCTTTTGGTACTTCTACATCTTTTGATATTTCATACCATGTTAATGGATAATCATTGGAAAAATCAGAATGATCTTTTACAATTGTTGCGTAAGCATAATAATACTGGTTGTAACCTAGTAAAGACATATAAGCATATTGACTCACTGAAGTATTTCTTTTCAATGTTTCTTCACAACTTTTATCAACATATGCACATGTATAATATGTATCAAGTTCGTTTGAAAAATCGCAGGAATATAAACCACTATATTCATAATTTATTAAAAGATTATTGGGGTTTTTTGGATATCTCATAAAAGAATCTTCGCCATATTTCATATCTTTTGCAAGATTACTCAAATCATTTTGATTAGTTGCCAGTTTTATCGGTTCAACTGGTTCTTCAATAATTATATTGTTATTATTGTTTTCTTCTGGAATTATTGGTGTACAACCAACAAGCATTAAGGCTAATAATACTAGAACTATTTTTTTACTCTTTCTCAA
>JAVBLL010000012.1:0-11443 GCA_031553555.1 Bacilli bacterium | reverse complement strand
GCGATTATAGTTAAAAGTTAAATTTTCCATAGTCTCCCCACAAATATATTTTATCATAAATTGAACATAAAATAAAGTTTTAACGAAAAAGTCCAGACGTTAGTCTGGATGGTGAATCAACTTGTTGATTCTTTTTTATTTCTAATTGTTTCAAAATTAAGACGAAAGTTTATCATTTAAGGCTTTTTTAAAATTTCAATATCGCAAAGTTTATCATAAAATAGGTAGAGCAGAATAGAGATAAAATAGAAAAAGGTATGTTGGACGAGAGTTGAATCCCTAACAGTCCTCTTGCAAGAGATAAAAAAAGCACTGCTTAATTACTTAAAGCGATGCCGTGAAGGGTTTTAAATATTGTTTGCCGTATTTTGAATTCGGTGATTCCGGAAGTATTAGATTCGTTTGGTTATTAATTTCATCAATATTTTTGGAATCTTCAATTAGAAATATTAATTTTCTCTTCCAATAACTATATCTTTTGTAAATAGTTCTCTAAAAGGAAATTCATCTATCTTCTCAATAGCTATTTTTTATTATAAAATAGTTGACAGAATAGTTTTTATATGTTAAAATTTAATTGAATAAAAATTCAATGAATTGAGGTTCAATTAAATGACACGAAAAGAACAAAAAGAAATACGTAGACAAGAAATCCTAGAGAAGAGCTTAGACCTATTTATTTCTAGAGGCTATGCCTCAACAAAGATTAGTGATATAGCAGAAGCTGTTAATATGTCGCAAGGCCTATTATTCCATTATTTCGAATCTAAGGAAGCATTATTTTTAGAACTTATTAGCATTGGTATTAATGGTACAAATTATATGATGGACTTACAGGGGATTGATGCTTTAGTTTTTTTTGAAAAATCGGTTGAATATATTTTAAATTTACCGAAGATGAGTATGTTTTATGTAAAGATGTTTGTTCTTATGTGGCAAACTTTAAAAAATGAAACTCTTCCAGATGAGATAAAAGATAAATTAAAGCAAACACAAACCTTTGAAAGCTGTGTTCCTTTAATTGAACAAGGGCAAGCAAATAAAACAATTAAAGAAGGAAATCCACTTGCTTTATCATTAGCATTTTGGAGTGCCATTCAAGGAACGATTGAAACACTGGCTTATTGGCCAGAGTATCCAATACCAGAAGCAGACTGGTTTATAGACATCTTAAGGAGGAAATAAGTATGAAAAAGATTATTATTATAGGTGGCGGTATTTCTGGATTATCAGCTGGAGTATTTGCAGAGCTAAATGGTTATGAAAGTACCATTTTAGAAAAAAACACTAGTTGTGGTGGTGAATGTATTGGCTGGACTCGTGATAACTGCTATATTGATGGCTGCATTCACTGGTTAACGGGTACAAAAGAAAATACTAAGCTAAGTGACCTTTGGAAACAGATTGGCGCTCTTGATAATGTTGATCTAATTAAGCTACCGTACTTCTATATTTATCGCCAAGATGATATCGAGCTTATTGTTGATCGTGATATCAATAAATTTAAACAGAACTTATTAAATGTAGCACCAGAGGATGAAACTATTATTAATGAATTTATTGGCTATATCGAGAAAATGCAAGGTATTGAACCTCCAACTGATAAACCGATGGATATGATGGGAATATCTGATTATATTAAGCTAGGTAAATCAATGGGTAAATATATGAAAACTGTGTCTATAACATCAAAGATATCAATTAGTGAATATGCCGAAAAATGTCACAGTGAATACCTAAAAGGCTTTTTAACTTCATATATGCCAGGCTCATATTCATTAATGGCATTTGTTACATCACTAGCAACTTTTATGAGTGGTAATGGAGAAATCCCTAACTTACGATCAAGTGATTTTAGTGAAAGAATTTTAGAAAAGTATCTTTCACTTGGTGGTAAAATTATTTATAATAAAACAGTTAAAGAATTAATCACAGAAAACAAGCAAATAACAAAAGCCATCTGTCTAGATGGAAGTGAATATATTGCTGATTATTTTATTCCAACTGCTGATGCTGACGTTGTTTATCATAAGTTATTAAATAATAAATATAATGATCCAAAGTTTGAAACAAGATATAAAAATGAAAAAGCTTTTCCGATAATTGCTAATTGTTATTTTGCTTATTCTTTAGATAGTAAAATAGCAAATAAGCTACCGGATATGATTATGATGCAGTGTGATTGTTTAACGGTAGCTAATAAAGAGATAAGTATGATTGGGTTAAAGAATTATAGTTACTTTGATAATGGTAATGGGTTAACAACATTAATAGCTCCATTATTGCAAGATGGTGAAGATTATAAGTATTGGGAAAAACTATATAATGATAAGGCTGCTTATAAAAAAGAAAAAGAAAGAGTTGGAATGGAGATTGCTAGGAAGTTTAGTGAGAAGTATCCAGAGGCAGCTAAACTAAAATTAATTGACACAGCAACCCCCTATTCTTATACACGCTATCTAGGTGCTTACAAGGGAGCATATATGGCCTTTATGATGACTCCAAAGCAAAAGCAGTTAAACCATAATGGTAAAATTAAAGGTTTAAAGAATTGCTTTATGGCTGGTCAATGGCTAATGACTCCAGGTGGTTTACCATCAGCCCTGGTAACAGGAAAGTTTGCAATACAACGTATTTGTAAGAATGATAAAAAAGAAATGATATATTAAATAGAATTTAACAAATGCCTAGAAATAGGCATTTTTCCTTATTTTCACTTTTGCTCTGCACAATCGTTATATGTTGCAAAGTACACTAAAGGCATTTTTATTAAACGACTGAAACTAATTGAGATTTAATTATTTCTGTAGAATAATACGTGGCATAAGGTGATTTACGAATAGAAAGAGAAGAATTTTGTATCGAGTCGGATGTTTCATATAGAAGATTTTATCGACTTGCTTCAAAATATAGAAATATGCTTTCAGAATATGATGGTATTGGATCAGTCTTGTTTACGATTAAGAAACCAAATATTATGTTTTTTAAAAAATAGGCAAAAAAATATTGGTGTGAGAGTTCGAAACTGGCATTCAGATATGTCTAAAAATTTATGCAAAACTATAGTCAATCATTGAGTAAAACTATATTCAGCCAATTCCATTATAATTAACATGTGAACCCTTTAGTATGGGTCATTTTTTGATTTCTAAGAATTGATGATAATTTGATTGAAGTTATTACTGAATAATGATATAATATGCTAGACAAAATATGAAATATACACGGAATATTGAGCAATTAAAGAAAGAAAAAATAATAAGATGATTGCAAAGGTAATAAAAAAGGATAAAAGAGAATATTTTTCATATGTTTTTGCCATGTTTAATGTTGGATGGTACACTTCGGTAATCATATTTGATAATGTTACAAATAAATTTGATTATTTGGATATTTATAAACGCACACCTTCATTAAAATGAAACAATGGGTTATAAAGCATACTCATTTCATCCAAAATTGTTAATTAATTAACAAAATGAAAGTAGAAATATAAATTATATGTTTCTACTTTTTTTGTTATATTATAACTGCCCTTTTCAATATCTACAAATATAAAATAAGTAGATATATTAGTTTACATATTAATGACTATGCACTAAAAAATAAAATTTGATTATTCTTAAGGAGTAGTAAAATTTTATTTTTTGAGATAATAACAAAACAATAGTACAAGTAATATTCAAAAAATAATTCTTTTTCTCTATTGACAAAAAAAATAAATAAGTGTATAATAGTTTGAATTCAAACTATTATAGGAGGCAAAAAATGAAAAGGGAATCATTTGGAAAATTATTATCTCAAGTATCAAAATCAGTAAAATTGGAAAATGATTATAATCTTGCAAAGTTAAATTTAACAATGGAACAGGCTAGATTTATTTTATTTTTAGATTCTGATAAAAATAGTGAAATATACCAAAAAGATTTATGTGATTATTTTCACTCAACGAAAGGATCAGTGTCTTCAATGCTTTCTAATCTTGAAGAAGATGGATTAATTGACCGAGCAGTGGGTGATGATGCACGACATAGACAAATAAAATTAACAGAAAAAGCTGAGAGATTAGTTGCTCAGATTATTATAGAACTTGACAAAACAGAAAAAAGGTTATTAAATGATTTTAGTTTGTCAGATGCAAAACAATTATTTGAATTATTATTAAAAGCTCAAAAGAATATGGAGAAACAAAAAATATGATAAAAACATTAGCAAAAAGCATTCGTGAATTTAAAAAAGATGCCATATTATCACCAGTATATGTATCTTTAGAAGTAATACTAGATGTACTTATTCCAATAGCAATGTCACTTGTTATTGATAATGGTGTTAAAAAGGGAGATATGAACTATATCTATATGGTAGGTGGATTAATGCTAGTAATGGCGGCATTATCTCTATTGTTTGGCATTTTATCAGGAAAGTGTGCCGCTAATGCCAGTGTCGGATTTGCTAAGAATTTAAGAAAAGATATGTTTGAAAATATTCAACACTATTCCTTTTCTAATATTGATAAATTTTCTAGTTCTTCACTTGTTACTAGATTAACAATGGATGTTAATTTTGTCCAGATGGCCTTTCAAATGATGATTAGAATTATGGTGAGGGCGCCATTTATGATTATATTTGCTCTTATTGCCTCTTTAACAATTAACGCTAAATTAGCTTTAGTTTTTATGGCTGCCATACCATTTTTAGGAGTTATCCTCTTTATTTTAATCAGCAAAGCAACACCTAATTTTAGAAAGATGTTTGTTAAGTATGATAATTTGAATTTAGTAGTCGGAGAAAATTTAAGAGGGATTCGAACAGTCAAATCTTTTGTTCGTGAAGAAGAAGAGAAAGAGAAATTTAAGGACGTTAGCCAAGAACTTAAGGATTATACTCTAAGAGCGGAACGACTAATAGTTTGGAATGGTCCAGTCTTACAATTTACAATTTTCGCAAGCATTATTTTGATTTGTTTATTTGGATCACAATTTATTATTGCAGGAACTTTATCTGATGGTGCGATGCTCAGTTTCTTGACATATGTTTATCAAATATTAATGAATTTGAATATGCTATCAATGGTCTTAGTTATGTTCATAATGGCTCGCCCCAGTGCTTTAAGAATAATGGAAGTTTTGAAGGAACAAAGTGATATTGATAATTGTGAAAACCCAATAATGATTATTGAAAATGGTGATATAAAATTTGACAATGTCTCATTTGGATATAAAGAAAATAAAATGGTTTTATCAAATATAAATATCGATATTAAATCTGGTCAGACTATTGGAATTCTTGGTGGCACTGGTAGTTCAAAATCATCTTTAGTTAATTTATTATCACGTTTATATGATGTCAATGAGGGTGAATTATTAATTGGTGGAATCAATGTTAAAGATTATGATGTGACGACACTTCGTGATAATGTAGCGGTTGTATTACAAAAAAATACTTTATTTTCTGGAACAATTAATCAGAATTTGCGATGGGGAAATAAAGATGCAACTGAAGAAGAAATTATTCATGCATGTAAATTAGCACAAGCACATGATTTTATTATGGCTTTTCCAGACCAATACGAAACTTTAATAGATCAAGGTGGAAGTAATGTCAGTGGTGGTCAAAAGCAACGTTTGTGTATTGCCAGAGCGCTTCTAAAATCACCCAAAATTCTAATTCTTGATGATAGCACTTCAGCAGTTGATACAAAAACAGATGCTTTGATTCGTAAAGCATTTTATGAATTTATTCCGAATGTTACTAAAATCATTATTGCGCAAAGAATTGCTTCAATTGAAGATGCTGATCAAATAATTATTTTAGATAAAGGAAAAATAGAAGATATCGGTAATCATAATCAATTAATAATTAGAAACAAAATTTATATGGAAGTATATGATTCTCAAAAGAAAGGGGTAGAAAAAAATGCAAAGGAATAAGATTAAACAATTTTTTAGATTGTTAAAATATATTTTTGTTCATAATAAAATTAAATGTTTAATCGCTATAGTTTGTATTTTAACTTGTGCTTATCTTGGAGTACAAAGTTCATTACTAATATCAACTTTGATTGATGATCATATTACGCCATTAGTTAAAATTAATAATCCTGATTTAACGGAAATGTTTAAATTTATTTTATGGATGAGTTTACTTTATGGAATAAATTTATTTTGTTTAGCCCTTAACAGTAATCTAATGATTTATATTACACAAAATAGTTTAAATAGTCTCAGAAATGAATTATTTGAACATTTAGAATCCTTGCCAATTAGTTATTTTGATAAAAATAGTCATGGAAATATTATGTCGCGTTTTACTAATGATATTGATACTTTACGTCAAATGATTTCACAAAGTTTGCCACAAATAATTAGCACTACGTTTTCCGTTTGTTGTATATTAGTAGCTATGTTCACATTACATGTTTATTTAGCCTTGATTGCTATTGCTGTTTTAATTACAATGCTAGTAACAATGGGGATTATTAATAAAAAAAGTAGCGGATATTTTAGGGCACAACAAAAATCTATCGGAAAAGTTAATGGCTTTATTAATGAAATGATTAATGGCCAAAAAGTTATAAAAGTTTTTAATCATGAAAATGAAGCAATAAAAGACTTTGATATTATAAATAATGAATTATATCAAAGTGGTCGTTCAGCAAATACTTTTGCTAATCTGGCTATGCCCTTATTAATGAATATCGGAATAATATCGTATGTTATAATTTTGATTTGCGGGGCGCTATTTGCGATATATACTCCACTTGCTTTAAGTTTAGGAAGTCTTGCTGCATTCTTAATTTTATTAAGATCTCTAACTAATCCAGTAGCTCAAGTCTCACAGCAACTCAATTCAATTATGATGGCAAGTGCTGGAGCAAGCCGCATTTTTGAACTACTAGATGAAGATAAAGAAGTAGATAATGGATATGTTCAATTAATAAATGCTGAATATGATGAACACAATCAATTAATCGAAACTAATAAGAATACTAATATTTGGGCATGGAAACATCCACACAAAGATGGGACTATTAGTATTACAAAAGTAACTGGGGATGTGCGTTTCTTTGATGTTGATTTTGGTTATAATCCTGAAAAAATAGTTTTACATAATGTCTCCTTATTTGCAAAACCTGGTCAAAAAATTGCTTTTGTTGGGGCAACAGGAGCTGGTAAGACAACTATTACTAATTTAATAAACCGATTCTATGATATCCAAGATGGTAAAATTCGTATTGATAATATAAATGTTAATAAGATTAAGAAGGATCATCTCAGAAGAGCATTAGGAATGGTACTTCAAGATACTAACTTATTTACTGGAACCATTAAAGAAAATATTCGTTTTGGAAAACTAGATGCAAGCGATGAAGAAGTAATTGAAGCGGCAAAACTTGCCAATGCCGATTCCTTCATTAATTTATTGCCAGATGGTTACGATACTATCATTTCAGGTGATGGCGGAAATCTTTCTCAAGGGCAACGCCAATTATTATCGATTGCCAGGACAGCCATATCCAATCCCCCAATTTTGATTTTAGATGAGGCAACTTCTAGTATTGATACTAGAACAGAAGCCTTAGTACAAGAAGGAATGGACCGATTAATGAATAATCGAACAGTCTTTGTAATAGCACATCGTTTGTCAACTGTTAAAAACTCTAAAGCAATAATGGTTCTTGATAAAGGAAGAATTATTGAGAGGGGAAGTCATGATGATTTGATTGCACAAAAGGGACAGTATTTTCAATTGTATACTGGCGCATTTGAACTAGAATAATTTACATATTTTGAGGGTTTAAGAAAAATTAATTGAACATTTTTAATTAAATTGTATGATACTGAAATCTAGATTTCAGTATCATTATTTTTTTCTTCATTTTTTGACAAAAAACAAAAAATTTGATAGAATATCAATAGTAAAATACTAAATAAACAATTTTTGAAGGGAAAATATATGGCAGAATTATTAAAAAATATGTTTAATCGCAGCTCACTTCATGAACTGGGTTTGGCTATTAAACAGGTATATCAAACATTTCAAATTGACAAGTTCCTAGAATCAATAATGGATGAAACATGGATTAATTTAGAACTAAAAGAAAGAGGACGAAAAATTAGTGTGAACTTAGGAAAGTATTTACCATCAAAATACAATGAAGCAATTAATATAATAAATCAAGTATTAGTAAACTATGATGGTGCTGGTTTATTATGTTTTCCCGATTTTGTGGAAGTTTACGGGCAAGATGAAATAAACTGGGATTTGTCAATGAATGCATTGGAGTTATACACTCAATATGCTTCTTCCGAATTTGCGGTAAGACCATTCATTATTAAAAATGAGGAACGTATGATGGCACAAATGTATACATGGTCAAGAAGTGATAATGAACATATAAGAAGATTAGCTAGTGAGGGTTGTCGCCCACAACTACCTTGGGGGCAAGCATTAGTAAAATATAAAAACGATCCTATGCCTATTCTTCCTATCTTGGAGCAACTAAAAGAAGACCCATCACTATATGTTAGAAAAAGTGTTGCCAATAATTTAAATGATATTTCTAAAACACATCCAGATTTAATCGTTGAAATTGCTAATGATTGGTATGGTAAAAATCCCTATACTGATTGGATACTAAAACATGGTTGTAGAACATTACTCAAAAGGGGCAATCGTGAGGTCTTGGCTATTTTTGGCTGTGACGATAATACTTCAGTTAGTTTCAATGATTTTATTTTAAAAACTACATCGATAAAAATTGGAGATAATATTAATTTTTCATTCTCAATTTCATCAAATAGATTCGTTAATGTAAGATTAGAATATGCAATTGATTATATGAAATTTAATAATAAAATTAGTAGAAAGATATTTCAAATATCAGAAATAACTTTGAAGGAAAATGAAAAGAAAATGTATTCTAAAAAGCATTCTTTCGCAGATCTAAGTACGAGAAAACATTATCCTGGAATCCACTCCATTGCTATTATAATAAATGGAAAAATGCAAGAAAAACTGGATTTTGAATTGATAACATAGTTTTATTATTATTTAAAATGTGTTATATAGAAATAATAGTATATAATAAATTCTTATTTAAATCAAAATTCAAAAAAGGAGAAACTTAATGAATAAAGAATATGGCGAAATAATAATCTTAAAACCTAGGATAAAATCTGTTCTGTTGCATGTTTTTTCATATTTACTTCCAATTTATGCGCTGTCATTTTAATTACCGCTTTTTTTCAATAGAACTATTTGTTATTATATGTTGTATGTTATTTGTGCCTGTTATGATTGTCGTTCCAATTATATTTATTTTATATTCAAAAATAAAATATGTAGTGTATAGTGATTATTTGTGCATATATTTTCCAAATAAACAGAGTCATAATTATCCAATGAAAGAACTGGTTATTTTAAATGAAGAGAAAATTTATAAAAATAAACCTAAAATAAGTAATATTATTATCAAGACAAATAGTGTCGACTTTGACTTAAGGGGAGGATTTTTTCATTCTGATTCTGCTCGTAAAATAAGATTTTTTGGAATTGAAAATCCTGAAAAAATTTGTGATTTACTTAATGATATATCAGAAATGTCGAAAAATACTTTAGATTATAAAGAAGAGGATTTTCAATAATCTAAAAATCATTAACCAGATATTCGAATCTTGCCTATAAGTTTTTAGTTTCATGTCATAGATTAAAATGAGGGTGAAATTTATGAAAACTTTAGGATTGTGTATGATAGTGAAAAATGAGGAAGATACAATCGGTAATTGTTTGGAAAGTGTAAAAGATATTTTCGATGAAATTATAATTGTTGATACAGGTTCTATAGATAGAACCAAAGAAATTTTAAATAAATATAATGTTACAATATATGACTTCGAATGGATAGATGATTTTTCTGCTGCTAGAAATTTCTCATTTTCAAAAGCAACTACGGACTATATTATGTGGCTTGATGCAGATGATATTTTAAAAGAAGAAGATTATAATAAATTAGTAGAAATAAAAAAAATGCTAGATGGGAATATAAAACAATTTGCAGCAAAGTATGCTGTATCATTTGATAGCAACGGAAATTCAACATTGGAATATAACAGAGAAAGAATTTTTTTAAGAAAAGAAAAATATAAATGGATTGGCCGCATTCATGAGGTCATTCCTATGGATTCAAATATTGTTTATACAGATTTGTGTGTGACTCATAATAAAATTCATCCAACTGAAACTGGTAGAAATTTAAAGATTTTCCAAAAAATGATAGATCAAAAGGAAAATCTAGATGCAAGACAAGAATTTTATTATGGAAGAGAACTTTATTTTAATGGTTTTTATAATGAAGCTATAGTGATCTTCAAAAAATGTATATGTAATAATGAATTATGGTTAGAAAATAAAATTCAAAGTCATATTGATCTATCTGATTGTTATAAAGAAATATGTAAAATAGAAGATTCATTATGTATACTATATTCAAGTTTTAATTTGGGATTACCTAGGGCAGAGGTTTGCTGTAAAATAGGGGAAAGATTAATTTTATTAGATAAATATAATGATGCAATATATTGGTATAAAAGAGCATTTAATTCAGACATAAATATAAATTCTGGTGCATTTATAGACAAAGATGCTTATGATTATTTACCAGCGATTCAACTTTGCTACTTATATTATAAGATTGGACAAATGACTGAGTCAAAAAAATATAATGATTTAGCAGGTACAATAAAGCCAAATGATGCTAGTTTCTTATACAATGTAAATTACTTTAATTCAATAAATAGTTAGTACAATAGCCAATTCAAAATTTATTAAGATGAATATAATAAATATGAAAGGGGGAATTTATTTGAATTTTAATAGAGATTGCAATCCATATGAATATGATGGATGTTGTAGTAGAAATGTTGGGCCAACAGGGCCAATTGGGCCTCGTGGACCAATGGGGTGTCCAGGACAAAAAGGAGCAACAGGACCGACAGGAGCAACGGGACCAACAGGAGTAACCGGACCGACAGGAGCAAATGGAGTAACTGGACCAACAGGAGTAACCGGACCGACAGGAGCAACGGGAGCAAATGGAGTAACCGGACCAACAGGAGTAACCGGACCAACAGGAGTAACTGGACCAACAGGAGTAACCGGACCAACAGGAGTAACTGGACCAACAGGAGCAACCGGACCAACAGGAGCAACCGGACCAACAGGAGTAACCGGACCAACAGGAGTAACTGGACCAACAGGAGTAACCGGACCGACAGGAGCAACGGGAGCAAATGGAGTAACCGGACCGACAGGAGCAACGGGAACAAATGGAGTAACCGGACCGACAGGAGCAACGGGAGCAAATGGAGTAACCGGACCGACAGGAGCAACGGGAGCAAATGGAGTAACCGGACCGACAGGAGCAACGGGAGCAAATGGAGTA
>JAVBLL010000015.1:0-112535 GCA_031553555.1 Bacilli bacterium | reverse complement strand
GCGATTATAGTTAAAAGTTAAATTTTCCATAGTCTCCCCACAAATATATTTTATCATAAATTGAACATAAAATAAAGTTTTAACGAAAAAGTCCAGACGTTAGTCTGGATGGTGAATCAACTTGTTGATTCTTTTTTATTTGTTTATTAATAATAAGTTAATATCTTCAATTGAATTTTTCTTTTATAATTTTTTTCTTAATCTTATATATAGGCTATATTCAACAAGTTATGGAAAAAAAAATTACTTTGTGCTATAATAATATTAATTATTAAATTATTTTTTATGTCCAAATAAAAAAATTTAGAGGTAATATATTTGAAAAATATTAAAATAAAAACAAAATTAATTATATCTTTTACTGTTGCCAGCATTGCTGCTCTTATTATTGGATTATTTGGTATTATCAATATTTTTCATATGAATAGTCTTATCAATTATAATGATTTTATTGTTATCAAACCATTAGTATATTTAAATAAAATTACATTTGATACTAATCAAATAGGTTTAATTGTCAGAGATATTATTATAGATGGAAATGAAGAATCACAAATAGACCAAATTGAACTTATCGGTGAATATCAAGAGGATTTACGTAATACAATAAATGATTATTTAGCGACGTTAAATGATAATTCTGATAAAACTTCATATGAATATGAAGTTTTATCAGAATTAAGTAAAAGTGTGGCTGACTGGTCCATAGAAATGACTAACATCGCAATCTATTCAGCTAACGGAAAAAATGATATCGCCAAAGAAAGGCTTTATACTATTGTCATTCCCAAAGGCGAAACTATCAATAACTTATTAAATGAATTAGTAGAAATAAATGAACAGCAGGCTGCTGAAAGTCGAATGAGCGCTGAAAAAAATTTCACTTACTCCACATTGCTGATTATCGTGCTAGTTGTTATTGTCATAATGTTTATGGTTGTATTTGGGGTAATGGTAACAACATCAATTACAAAGTCAGTGCGAAAAATTGTTACAGCAACTGAAGATATCGCGGAAGGGAAAATTTATTTTAATCATGAGGAGCTTCCGGGTGATGAAATGGGGCAAATTGCTGGAGCGTTGAAGCGAATGTCTGAAAGCATAACGGGGCTTATTGCCGACAATTACAAAGTCATTATAGAAGCTGGTGCTGGGGGACTCGATTCTAGGGTGGATACATCAGAGTATAAAGGTGATTATCGTAAGATTCTGGAAGGAATAAATATGACATTTGAGACATTTTGTCGTCATCTTGATATCGTTCCGGTGGCTGTATCTTTCTTTGATTTAACCAAAAAATTTGTATATGGAAATAAAATAATGCATGAAGTGCTTTCCGTTGGTGGTTTTTCCCTTAGTGATGATGATCTGTTTGCTTACCTTTTAACTTCTGGTAAATCAAAGAAATTGCCCGAAATATATAATCAATTTTTTTCTGATATTGAAGATATTCCATCTATAAGTACAACAATCACATTAAAAGGCGTTAAGGACAATGAAACGCATGTTTATTCCATAATGCTTCATCAAGTTTTTGGGGCTGGTGCAGTTGACGGAAAAGCGTCATGCATAATGTTGTCAATGGTAGATATAACTGAAGTTACAAACGCAAAAAGCACTGCTGAGCGTGCTAATAGGGCGAAAACAGAATTTTTGTCCCATATGAGTCATGAAATAAGAACGCCAATGAATGCAATTATCGGTATGACACAAATTGCCCGTCGTTCTGAAGATTTAGATAAAGTCATGGACTGCATCAATAACATAGAGAATTCATCGCATCATCTTCTTGGTGTCATAAATGATATTTTGGATATGTCAAAAATTGAAGCGGGAAAACTTGCTTTATCAGAAGAAGAGAATA
Organism: Bacilli bacterium; assembly: GCA_031553555.1. Classification (GTDB taxonomy): domain Bacteria; phylum Bacillota_I; class Bacilli_A; order ML615J-28; family CAG-698; genus CAKOMG01. The sequence goes on along the minus strand of JAVBLL010000015.1, from coordinate 110,671 downwards.
TTCTGTCTGCGAATATTGATTATACTATTAATATGATGAAAGCAAGAGGGAATGAACGCAATATAAATATTACCTATAATTTGGACATTATGCATGATAATGTTATGATAGATAGTTTGCGTCTTAACCAAGTATTGATAAATTTGCTTTCAAATGCTATTAAGTTTTCACCTAATAATAGTAATATAAGCGTTTCGGTAAAAGAACATGATGATCAGAAAAATGGATGGTCTAAATATCATTTTTCCATTGAAGATCATGGCATTGGTATGACTGAAGAGCAAATGAGTCGTTTATTTACTTCTTTTGAACAAGCTGATAAAAGTATTACTAAACGTTTCGGTGGTACTGGCCTTGGTTTAGCAATTTCTAAAAATATTATTGAATTAATGAACGGTAAAATATGGGTTAATAGTGAAGTTGGTAATGGTAGTACTTTCCATTTTGATGTTTGCCTAAAAACATTAAATATTGTCGATAAGAATCAAAAAAATACTTTAGTTCAAGAAGAAACTGAAAATAATATTATAGAATATGATTTTTCTAAATTGCGAGCATTAATTGTTGATGATATTGATATTAATCGTATAATTCTCATTGAACTGCTTTCAAGCACGGGTATTCATACCGAAGAAGCAATCAATGGTCATGAGGCTATTAGTATTTTTGATAAATCTGAGCTTAATCATTTTGATATAATTTTAATGGATATTCAAATGCCCGTCATGGACGGATATGAAGCTACGAAAATAATACGTGCTATGGATAGACCTGATGCTAAAAACATTCCTATCGTCGCTTTAACAGCAAATGTTGTAAAAGAAGATATCGATTTGGCACTTAATGTTGGAATGAACAAACATTTAGCCAAACCAATTGATTATAAGAACACTGTTCGTGTAATTCATGAGTTATGTGATAATAAGAAACACTAAAGGAGAACAAAAATGAAAAAAATATTTTTATTTATAATTACTATATCACTATCTATCGCTATCATGGGTTGTAATAAAAATGATAATGTAGAATTAACCGTTATTTCACCATTTGATATTAATGATGGAAATCATGCTAATTACGTCAATGCTTATGAGGCCTATGAAGAAAGTTCTGGTAATACGATTATTGATAAATCCGGGACGTCAAATGAAGCCTGGAAAAAACAAATTCTTTCCGATTTTGAAAAAGGTGAAGAAGCAGATGTCCTTTTCTTTTTTACGGGTGCAGATGCTGATACCCTTATAAAAAATAATAAAGTCGTACCAATAAGTGAAATTCGTAAAGGCTATAAAGATTATGCCAATAACATGAAAGATTCAATGATGCCTGTTTCAATGGCAGATGGTAGACAATATGCTGTGCCTGTGAATGGTTACTGGGAAGGACTTTACATTAATGAGAAAGTTTTACAGGAATGTGGTATTGATATTCCCGGTGCTGATTATACATGGAATCAGTTTATTGAAGACTGTCAGACTATAAAGGATAATGGTTTTACACCTATTGCCTGTTCATTAAATGACGTTCCTCATTATTGGTTTGAATTTTGTACTTTTAATAATGGCACTATATACAATCATGCAACCTTGCCAACAAGATCAAGTGATGATATCGGTAATATTTGGACCGATGGTTTTGAAGATATCAAATTTCTTTATGAAAGTGGATTCTTTCCAGAAAATACAAATACGATGACTGATAGCGAATCAAATCTACTTATGACAAAAAACGAAGCAGCATTTATGCTTGATGGTTCTTGGAAATTAGGATGGTTTGAGGCAAATGCTAGTGATATCAATGATTTTACAGTAACATATGTGCCGGCTAAAGGTGAAAGAAAAGCAACTGATATTGTTGGAGGCCTTTCAATGGGCTATTATATTACTAAAAAAGCTTGGGATGATTCAGCAAAACGCAAAGCTTGCGTGGAATTTATAATGGCAATGACTACTGATGAAGTTGTAAATTCTTTTGGTTCTCTTTCTGTAACTGCACTTAAGAAGGGAACAACACCGCCTGCTGACGCTAATGCTCTTGTTATGTCTGCACTTGAGATGACAAAAGGTTGTACTGGCATAGTACAGGCTGTCCAGGATAGGTTAATCCCTAGTGTTCGTGACTCATTATTTGCTGATGTTAAAAAGATTGTTACTGGTCAAATAACATCTAGAGAGGCAATTGATAATTGCCTAGGCATTTAATAAATATAAAAAAAGATAAGCAGATTATTTTATTTATATCTGCTTTTTTATTGAATAATAAGAAATTTTTAAGGCAATCACAATTAGTGATAGTTTTTTAAAAAAGGTAAATAAAATATACTATTTTCTTATGAATGTTAGTGGTTGCTACAAATAATAATATACTGGTGACTTTTTTCTTGCCTGTGTCTTTAAAATTTCAAGATGAATGTTGTGCCTTCGTTTATTATGCTTTCGAATTCATTATGTATCTTTAATTTATCAACCACTATTTTTACCATTTCTTGATTTATCAATTGTATAAAAAGGTATATTATACTTATCAATTTTCATTAATCAATAATTCCTTACTATATATCGGCTAAAATTACCAATAATATTTAACAAAGTTGTTTTTCATATCCGGTTGGCCCAAAATTGTGGTAAACTCACTTTCTCTGAATTTAATAACAACTCCACGTAACTAATGGATGACTTTACTATCCAATTTATAATTCTCAGTTTAGTTTAATTTTTATCATCAAATGAGTGTTAGCAATAAAATATATATTATAGTATAATGTTGTTGTAACGTTACAAAATAAACTAATAACCAATGTTAGTTATTTAATAAAAGGAGAAGCATATGGATTTAGGATTAAAAATAAAGAAATTGAGATTAGAACAAGAATGGACACAAGAACAATTAGCAGAAATGTTAGGTGTATCCATTCAAGCGGTGTCCCGTTGGGAAAATAGTCAAACGTACCCTGATATTTCATTATTGCCAGCTATTGCAAGTATTTTTGAAGTAAGTGTCGATAGTTTACTAGGTGTTGATGTTTATCAAAAAAATGAAAAAATAAGTAAGATTTTAGAAGAAGATCATAAACTTGCTAATTTAGGCAAAACAGAACAAAGAATAGAATTATTAAGGAATGCATTGATGAAATATCCTGATAGTTATGTATTACAAAACAAATTAGTATCGGCCTTGCTTGGGTTTTATTATGCACAAGATGAAAAAAGAGATTATATTTTGGATGAGATAATAATTATTTGTGAGCGAATATTAAAAAGGTGCATTGATGATGATATTAGATATTCAACATTACAAAGTTTATGTTTTGCCTATGATGATAAAAAACAATCAGACAAAGCCATTGAAATAGCTTGCAAAATGCCACATAGAAATATATGTAGAGAAAATCTATTAGCATTAGTTTTACAAGGCGATGAACTTATTCAACAAACTCAAGAAAACATGCACGATTTGATATATCAGTTTTATAATATTTTATGGGGCTATCAAAAAATAACTACTAGTCCATTACAACTGATAGAGATTTGCCATAAATTTGTTGATTTTGTTAAAATGATTTTAGGAGATAATAATTATGGGTTCAATTATTACTATGTATATCAAACATATATGAAAATAACAAGAAGTTATGCCAAATTAAAAAATACTGAAGAAACTTTTAAAAATATTTTTCTAGCATTTGATTACATTAAAGCTTTTGAAAATAGACCAGAACAGACAAAATATGAATATTGGTATTTAGATAAAATTATAACTAAAAAGTCTGACTCGACTAGTAATGTAGAATATAATGATTTTGATGTTCTGCTAAGCAATTTAGAAAAATCTGATTATGATTTTATTAGAAATGATAATAGATTTAAAGAATTAATTAATCAAATCAAAAATCAATAAGCCTTTTTTGATATTAATAATAGATTTTAAGTAAAATAAAATTGTGAGTATCTTTTGAGAGAATACAACTTATTTTAATTATTCCTATTAATTACAAAGAAAAATGACAAAAAGAAACATTATATAAGTGAACCGTTGGTTGAATTCAACCAACGGTTGTTGCGTTATTTTGGACATAATGATATGATTTACATATAAATAAATTTAGGAGGATTATTATGTTTGAATTTTATGAATTTGGTCAAAAATTATATGATTTACGAAAAAAAAGGAATATGACTCAAAGTGATTTTGCTGGTCGACTTGGGGTGACTGCTCAAGCAGTTTCCAAATGGGAAAATAATCAAAGTTATCCGGATATCACACTTATTCCAACAATTGCTACTATTTTGAAAGTTGAAATTGGATATTTATTTGGTCAGAAAAATACGATCCAAACTAATGTCGTATTTCCAAAAATATATGAAGAAATGCCATTAATCTACAACTATAAAGGAACAGCCTGTTACTCAACTAAAACTCTTTCAACAACAAATGGTTCAGGCATAAAGTTTATTGATGGAAGTACGGTTGAGTTATCAACTCGCTTGGTCATGAATATTGGTAAGGGAGAAATTAAATTATTAGTTAATGACGATTATTCCAATGATTTTAACTCGCTAATAACTTCAAAAAACTTTGACTTTGATTATTTAGAAAGTCTTAATCTTAATTTATTATCATGTACATGTGACATTATTCCATCGACTGATAATAAATGTCATGTTTTCGCAAAAGGTGATAGTCACTTTATGAAAATGTTGAATGTCAATAGTCAAGTTGATACACTATCAATAAACATTGACAATAGCGATGAAAATAATGGATTCTATGGTCTGACTCAAAAGAATTCAATAAGGATTGAATTTCCATGTGAAACAGGAAAAAAAATTGCTGCTAAAATCAATGGAAATGGACAATTAAAATCGGAAATTAAGAAGTTTGCTAGCGGAAGTTTCTCAATCAATGGTTCAGGAGTGATTACAGTACAAGATTTTGATGAATTACATACCAAAATAAATGGGTCTGGTTTTATTAAAGGAAAAGATATTGAAAAAGCAATTGTTAATATTAATGGTAGTGGCAATGTGAAGTTGGATAAGGTATGTAATATCGAAGCCTTCATTAATGGTTCAGGAGATTTTACTGTTGGTCTATTAGATAAAGCAAATAATGTTTTATTAAAAATTAACGGAAGTGGTGATATTGATATTATTGATGGTGAATGTCAAAAATTCGATGTTAATATTAGTGGTTCAGGTGATATTAATGCAACTAATGTGACTGCTCGAAAAGCAAATATTGTAATTTCTTCACATGGGAATGTTGTTTTAGGACGGGTAATCGAAAGTTCAACCGAACAAATTAAAAGTAAAGGGGTTATTACAATTTTAAATCGTGGTGAAATAGAATAATAATCTTAAATCAAAGGGGAAATAATATTTGAATGAATAGGTTATTTTGATAGAAATATTTTAAAATTGTATATCAAGTATACCTGGAGCAATCCGTTAGGTAATGTATTATCAATTTTTCATAAGTCAATATCTAAGTAATAAAATGATATATTGATTTTATAACTAAATTATTATGCATCTATCTTCTACTTTTCATAGTTCAATTTAGAAAAATCATTTTAGATAAATGCACTTATTAATAATTACAAAAGGGTAGTTTAATTTCACTGATTATTCTACTCTTTTATTATATATAATTAATATAGTTGAAAATAAAATATTTGAATAAAGAATCTGGTTATGATATAATATCAAGTATACAAAAACTAGGAGGATTTATGACATTTACAATGTGGGGTTGGTTACATATTGTTTTCATCTTATCACCCATCATCTTTTTCGTTATTTTACATTTTATTGCTAAAGGTAAAACATATAAACAAAAACAAACTATTGGGATTATTGTTGCTATAATAGCTGTAATACTTTTGTTACTACGCAACATTGAAATTTTTATTACAAATGGCTATAAATTAGATGCAGAGTTAATACCATTACAAATTTGCCACTTTGCTAATTTTGTTTTGCTATTTGCCTTTTTAAAAGACAATAAAACATTGTTTGGGCTTGCATATTGTTTGAATTTGCCAGCAGCGATAATGTCAATCATTTTTGCTAATTCTTTAGAAAACTATCTCACAATGTTTACTTTTAAAGCAGGTGCTTATTTATTTGGTCATATGATTATTGTTGGAGTGTCCATATTTGCGGTTGCTGAAGGATTTGTAGTGTTGAATAAAAAAATAATAAGAAATACACTGATTACTATTTTGATTATATTTATTAGTTCATTATTAATAAGTAACATATTAAACATTGTTTTAGGACTCGATGCAAACTATTTTTATGCTTTAAAACCAGAAGAAGGAACACCTATTGAATGGTTTTATAATTGGGGTAGTAATATAGAAATTGGTAAGTTTATCTTTAACCCACTTTATTTATTATTAACAGGTTTATTAGGGGTAGTAGTAGTTTTATGTTTTTGTGGGTTATATAAAGTTATAGATAAATATTGGTTATCAAAACAAAAAAACGTTTAAAAAAGGAAAAATTTTTAAGAATAATTTTAATTAATATTATTGTTAATAGAGCTTTAATCACAAAAAATACATAATAGTTATTAAAGGTGATAAAATAAATATAGTTAGGAAAATATTATGAAAAAAATTAGATTGTTCTTTTTCTTGGTTTTATTACTTACTAGTCTTTTAGCTGGTTGTGATTGGAATAATAAACAAATTGCAAAACTCTTTCAATTAGATACCGCTTTCTCTATTGTCCCTCAAGTGACAATTTGTGCTTTCAAAAATCAATTTGAAGATGATGTATTATTAAGTGAAATGAATGATATTCTTCAATCTTTGGATAATAAATATAATGTGAATAAAGAATATAGCTTGATTACACATGTTAATAATAATGCTGGAATTAAACCAGTCACAGTTGATGACGAATTTATTGATATTATAAAAAAAACAATTGATGTAGGACAAGAAACCAAGATTGAAGATGTTGTTTTATATGACGTTACTGTCTTACCACTTACTGAACTATGGGATTTTCGCAATAAATATTTTTTAGAATATTATTATCAACAAAATATTCCTAAAACAGATCAAATTGAATCATTATTATCACTTGTAAGTTATGAAAATATTATTATAAATGAAAATGATAAGACAATTTTTTTAGCGAAAGCAGGAATGAAAATTGAATTAGGATCTATTATCAAAGGATATGCATCGGACAAAATTAATGATTATTTAATATCAAAAAACTTTACTAATTATACAATTGATATTGGTTGTAATGTTATAGTTGGTGGTGAAAATAGTATTAAAGGTAGACCATGGTCAGTTGGTGTTATGAAACCATTTAGTAATGGTGAAATTATAGGTAACATTTCAGCAATTGATGATTACAAAACTTTTGTGACTTCTGGAGTTTATGAAAGATATATAAAGGTATTAGATGATCCTAATATATATCATCATATTCTAAACCCACATACGGGATATCCAATGGACAACGATCTATTATCAGTGACTATTGTTTCTAAAAAATCAATTATTGCTGATGCCTATTCAACAGCGGTATTCATGATGGGGTTAGACGAGGGATTAGCATTTATTGAAAGTCAAAGTAATCTGGATGCAATTTTCATTACTGAAAGTAAACAAATAGTAATATCAAGTGGTTTAGCAGATGCATTTGTTTTTAATGAATCAATCATTTTAGAAGGATATATTTTTATTAATTAAATGATTGCCAAAAGAAAAAAAATATGCTATAATAGGTTTGTAAATAATTTTTGGAGGTTTGTTATGAAAGCTATAATCAAAAAGTTTTTTGTTATAATGCTTATATTTGCTTCAGCATTTTCTTTAACTGCTTGCGGTGATGAAAACGAAGAAAAAAAATATAATGTTGCTGACTATGTTTTTGATAAAGCATATACTTACGAAAGTACATTGACACTATCAGAAGCAATCACTACATTAACTGCTGCAAATGAAGCGACTGGAAAAGCAAAAACGTATTCTTATGAGCAAAAAATGACTGGTTTTTTAGATGGTTATGAATATTCATATACAGGTACAACAAAAATTGATTTTACTGGAGAACTTCCAAAAGCATCAATGGTGTTAGATGGCGATTTAGATTTTTCTATATACATAAATGAAAATATTGCATATATTCAGTATGGTGAAGAAAAATTTAGTTTTGAAACAGATGGTAGTTTGGAAGATGTTATTGCTAAATTAGCAATAGAAATTCAGTTTGAGATGAGTAGTATCTTTGATGCAGCTATATTGACAGAAGAAAATTTTGTTGAAGCAGGCATTGATAAAATGGGTGCTACAATTATCAAATATACGGAAAGTGCAAATGATTTGGCGGTTACTATCGTTATTCACGATGGAAAATTAGCGGTGATTATGAGTAGCCAAGATGAAATACAGGTGCGTTATGTATATAATTATACAGTCCCTGATATTGTATTCCCAAATGATTTAAGTGAATATGAATTAGTACAACAATAAGAATCTAGAAATAGGTTCTTTTTATATTGTCGCATGTTGTCGAAAAATAGGAAACAATCATTATATTAAAATTAGTTAAAATAGGCATAATACTGAAAGGAGAAAGATTTAAAATTGGTAATGCACAATTTTATTTTAAGTGAAAAAAATGAATAATTCAATGAAATTCCCAAAAAACACGAGTATCTTACTCAATGACGTTTCAATAGCTTTGCAAGAGAAGAACTATGAGGCATTGGCACAAATGGACCATGAGATTGTAAACAATCTTAGTTATGTACAAAACTATCATCCTGAAATAATGACTAAATTATTAGAATCATTATTCCGTATGAAAAAGTTTGATGAGGTGATTGCTACAGGTACGATTTTTTTAAACAAATCATATAGTAACTTTGATATTTATTATTATATTTTAGCATCACATATTGGAAAAATAGATTTTATAAAAGCCATAGAATTAATTAAAAATGATAAAGTTTTAAGCGATCCATCCATAAAATTTTATTATAGTAAAGAAGAGGCAAATTATTCGAACATTCATAATCTTAGCAAAGAGTTATTCATGATGTGTGGAAACTGTTTGTTATTGATTAATTATATTGTTGAAATTGTAGAGGAGTTTCCTAATACTAATGATATAAATAAAGAATATTTATTACTTAGATATTTTGATCTTTTGAATATGTTATATGAACAAGGATTTGAAGAAAACATAATTGAAAGATTTAGTTTAGCTATGACAGTGATTTTTGAGTTGGCAGAATGATATTCTTTTTACTTGCTTTTTTTAGATATTTGATATATAATTAATAAGAAAATTATGAATAGGGAGAATATATAAAAATGAGCGTAAAAGTAGAAAAAATTTCAGGATGTAAAGTAAAACTTTCCTTTACCTTAAAACCAGAAGAATTTGATGCAGCTTTAGATAAAGCTTTTGAGAAGAAAGTTAAGGATATAGAAATATCAGGATTTAGAAAAGGTAAATTGCCACGTGCTATGTATAATTCAAAATTTGGTGAAGAAAGCTTATATGAAGAGGCTATTAACATTGCTGTTAATGAAGCGTATTCTGCGTTTTTACCAAAAAGCAAATTAGAAGTAGTTGATTATCCTGAATTGGATGTTGATTATAAAACTATTGGAAAAGGCAAAAAAGTAGCATTTACTTTAACAGTTGATGTATGGCCAGATGTTGAAGTTGGTCAATATAAAGAAATTGAAGTTGAAAAAGAAAAAGTTGAAGTTTCAGCAACCGAAATTGCAGAACACATAGAGCGTACTTTAAAACAACATGCAGAGTTAGAAATAATGGAAGAAGGCGTTTTGGAAAATGGCCAAACAGCCGTTTTTGATTTTGAAGGTTTTGTTGATGGTGTTGCTTTTGAAGGTGGCAAAGCCGAAAATTATAGTTTGGAAATTGGTAGTGGACAGTTTATTCCAGGTTTTGAAGAACAAATGTTAGGAATGAAAATTGCTGAAGAAAAAGTAATCAAAGTTAAATTCCCTGATGAGTATCAAGCTGATGGTTTAGCGGGTAAAAATGCTGATTTTGCCATTAAAATTCATGAGATTAAAAAGCGTGTCACACCTCAATTGACTGATGAATTTGTTGCTGAAGAATTAGAAATGGAAAATATTAAAACAGTTGAACAATATAAGGAATATATTGAAGAAATTATTCTTAAAGAAAAAACTGAAGCAAGTGAAAATAAATTTGTTGATGATTTATTCACTATCGTTGTAAATAACGCAAAAGTTGAACTTCCAGAAAGTATGATTACTGAGGAAATGAATCGTCAATTAAAGCAAATTGAAAACCAAGCGAAAGCATATGGATTAACGGCTGAACAATTGTTACAATATTCTGGTGTTGAAAGTTTAGAATTATATAAAGAAACAATTAGACCTAATATTGAAAATTCTGTTAAACAAAGAGTAGTCTTTTTAAAAATAGCTGAAATTGAAAAATTTAAGGTTACACAAAAAGAATACGAAAAAGAAATAAAAACTATTGCTCAGGAAATGAAAGTATCAGAAGAAGAAGCTATGAAACGTTATAGCAAGGAAAGTATTTTACCATACATTCAAATGCAAAAAGTTGACAAATTAATAAAAGATAGTGCAATTATTAAATAATAAAATTTTAGAAAGGAGATATATATGGCGGAAAAAGAAACACAAGATATTTGTTCGTTTTGCGGTTTGCCAGGCGGTAGTAATCGTCGTTTAATCGAAGGCGAAGATTGTTTTATTTGTGAAATGTGTATTAGTGTATGTCATCAAATGCTGAATTTGCCATATGATGAAGAATCTGAAGATATTTCCAAACATCTAGAAATCAAAGAATTTGCTTTGAATTTAACACCACAAGAGATTTTTGATAAATTAAGTGATTATATTATCGGTCAACAATATGCCAAAAAAGTATTGAGTGTTGCTGTTTATAATCATTATAAACGTGTTCAAAATAATTTGTATAATAATAGTGAGATTGAAATTGATAAAAGTAATATTCTTTTACTGGGTAGTACTGGTAGTGGTAAAACTTTGTTTGCTAAAACGTTAGCGAAAATTTTGAATGTACCTTTTGCTATTGCTGATGCAACTAGTTTGACTCAAGCTGGTTATGTAGGTGAAGATGTAGAAAATGTCTTACTAAGATTATTACAAGCAGCTGACTATAATTTAGATTTAGCTCAAAAAGGCATTATTTATATAGATGAAGTAGATAAATTAGGACGTAAGGGAGACAATGTTTCCATTACTCGTGATGTTAGCGGCGAGGGTGTACAACAAGCACTGCTTAAAATTCTTGAAGGCACAGTGGCCAATGTTCCTCCTGGTGGAGGACGTAAGCATCCACACCAAGAGTTTATACCTTTCGATACTACTAATGTCTTATTTATATGCGGGGGCTCTTTTGAAGGTATAACAGATGTTGTTCGTAACCGACTAGGAAAAAAACAAATTGGTTTTGAAGCTAGTGGTACAAGCATTGAAATTAATGATAAAGAGGCATATGAAAAAATCAATCATGAAGACGTGCAAAAATATGGAATTATTCCTGAATTAGTAGGTCGTTTACCAGTTCTAGCGGCTTTAAATCCACTTGAAGTAAATGAGTTAGTGAGAATTTTAAAAGAACCTCGTAATGCCATTATTAAACAATATCAAGCAATGTTTAAAATGGACGGAGTTTCTTTGGAGTTTGAAGATGCAGCAGTAGAAGCAATTGCGGAAACAGCACATAAGCAAAAAACAGGAGCACGAGGACTTAGGGCTATTATTGAAAATATTATGTTAGAAATAATGTTTACAGTTCCAGAAAGAAAGGACCTTGATAAGTGTATTATTACTAGAGGTGTTGTGCTAGAACATAGTATGCCCAAGTGCGAAGTTAAAAGCAAGACAGCCTAGAGGGCTGTCTTTATTGAAAGAAGAGAAAATATATGGAATTTAAGGGTAATTTAATAAGTCCAGTGTATTATCAATTATATATGACTTTTACAAAAGCAGAAATAAATTCTTTTTATGCGGAATCTAAAGAAAAATTAAAAGAAATATATATGTTTAGACAAGAACAAACATTAAATAAAACATTAGATGAACACCCATATGAAACCATAAATTTCAAACAATTAAATTTGGAAGAAGAATTCACTAATCTTGTAAATGGTAATAATGAAAAAAGCCTTGAATTCCAAAAAGAATTACAGTTTTATGTACAAAGTTCCATTGAATATTGTATACATTATGAAATTGAAAAAAGGGGTATGGCTGTTGTTACTGATTGGCAGCTAAATTATTTATGCAAAATTGCTGAAAATATGCCTTTAACTGCAACATGCTCATTTTGTTTTGTTTCTAGGGATTATAAATTGAAACTGCCGACATACAAATTTAAAAAGTATGAAGTGGATAATGAAGAATTCAATGCACTTATAGATGCACTTTTGATTACCAGAGGATATTATCGAGAAATAGTAATACCAAAAATAATTCAAGGATCTATTTGCATTTTTGATATTAATTATGCCCAAGATAATAGTGTTGAAAAAGATATTGAATACCTATTTGATGATTTAGAAGATTTATATCAACTTGATTCCAATTTATTTGTAAATAAAAAAATAGATGATATTATCGAAATAGAAGATGAATCAGAAGGAATAATTAGTTATAAAGTACGTAAAATAGTAATTAGAAAAGCTATGAATTTAAGTGATAAAATCGTTGAAGAAATAAACCTTTTGGGTCTAAAAACTAAACTAGAATTTTATAATAAAATTCATGATGTCTATAACAACCTTTATAATACTAATGTTACTGTTATGTCAATTTTAAAAGCAATAGCGAAATTAAATGACTTTAAAATTGATAAATATGTTTTAAGCCATTTCGAACGTGAAATGGGAAATGATATTGAGGAAAATGATTTTAATAATTATTACCAAAATCCTGAGGAATATATTGCAATTCAATATGTCACAGCGGTTATTTTTAACCAATGTGAATTCGAATATGATGATAAATCTTTGAGAGGAATAGAAGAAGAATATGCTGTATTAGAAGTTTCGCGGAGTTTTGACTTTGAACCTGAATCATTTAAAGAATTTCAGGATTCACGTTTTCCGTTTATTATTTTATACAAATATTTTCAAAATAAAAAATTATTTAAGGAGTAAAAAATATGAATAATGTTGATATTATAAATAAAACATTGCCAGCCATTACAATTAGGGGGATAGTGCCGTTACCACACAATGAAATGCGTCTTGATGTAGCTCGCGGCGAAAACCAAACTGCTGTCAAGGAGGCTCTAAGTTCCAATGATAAATTAATTGTTTTATTGGTACAAAATAATTTTTCAATTGAAAAACCAAAACCAAGTGATTTAAATAAAATTGGTGTCATTGGGCGAATTTCTTTTACCGTTGAAACAAACGGAATTCAAAAAATTAAAGTAGAAGGAATAGTTCGATGTGAAATTATTGATTTTTTGACTACGGTTCCTTATTATCGAGTAAATATAGTAAGTCGTCCAAGTGAATCCACAAATATGAGTGAAGAACTTGCATGTGTTCGTTTGGTTGTTCAAGAAATTGATAATGACGCACAAACTTTATTTAAAGGTCATCCAGAAATAGTGAATAAAGTGTCAGAAGGAGTGACTCCTGATATCTTGACGGATTTGTTTGCTTATAATTTACCGCTTGATTATAATACAAAAATGAAATATTTAAATTGTATTAATGTAACTATGCGTATGAAATATATACTTGAAGATTTAAAACGTGAAAAATACCTTCGCAATATTGAAGATAATATTGAAAATGAAGTTCGTAAGGTTATTAATGAAAATCAAAAGGAATATTATTTACGTGAAAAGATGAGAGTTATTCAAGATGAGTTAGGCGATAAGGCCAAAAAAGAAACAGAAATTGATGAACTTAGAAAAAAAATATATGAAGCAAAAATGCCGAAAGATATTGAAGAAAAAGCATTAAATGAATTGAGCCGTTATAGTTCTTTGAGTGCTAACAGTGGTGAAAGCGGCATTGCAAGAACTTACTTGGATTTTTTGATTAACCTTCCATGGAGCAAGGAATCAATTGATTCTAATGATATTAGAAAAGCTAAAGAACAACTTGATAATGATCACTATGGCCTTGATATTGTTAAAGACCGTATTTTAGAATATTTGGCAGTTTGCATTATGACTAAAAAAACCCCACAAGCAATATTATGTTTAGTTGGGCCACCTGGAGTTGGAAAAACGAGCTTAGCAAAATCAGTAGCTGCAGCCTTAAACAAACAGTTTATTAAGCAAAGTTTAGGTGGAGTAAAGGATGAAAGCGAGATAAGGGGACATCGTCGTACTTATCTGGGGGCTTTACCAGGACGAATTTTGCAAGGAATGAAAAAAGCTAAAGTGAAAAACCCTGTTTTCTTATTAGATGAAATTGATAAACTTAGTAGTGATTATAAAGGTGATCCTTCTAGTGCTTTACTTGAAGTATTGGATTCTGAACAAAATAAATTTTTCAGTGATAACTATTTAGAAGAACCTTTTGATTTAAGTCAAGTATTTTTCATAGCAACGGCTAATTATTTAGAAAATATTCCAGCCGCTTTACGAGATCGTTTAGAAATTGTTGAAGTATCCAGTTATACTGAATATGAAAAATTCGAAATTGCCAAAAAACATTTAATAAATAAACAGTTAGCCATTCATGGTTTATCAGAGTGTGATTTCACTTTGACTGATAATGCCATATGGATGATAATAAGGGAATATACAAAAGAAGCTGGAGTACGTGAATTAGAACGGTTAATCGGAACTTTGATTAGAAGAGCAATTAAAACTATTTTAATGAAAGACTCAACACAAATAAATATTGATGAAAATAATATAACGGCTTGGTTAGGAAAGCCTCGTTTTACATATAATAAGATTGATGAACAAGATCAAATAGGAGTTGTAACTGGGCTTGCATATACTCAATATGGTGGAGATACTTTACCAGTAGAGGTCACTTATTACAATGGAGAGGGTCGTTTGGTTTTAACAGGCAAACTTGGCGATGTTATGAAAGAAAGTGGACAAGCTGCCCTGAGTTATGTAAAGAGTAATGCTGAAAAACTAAATATTGATGGAACTTTATTTACCAAAAATGATATTCACATCCATGTACCAGAAGGAGCTATACCAAAAGATGGTCCATCTGCAGGAGTCGCATTAGTGACAGCTATTGCATCAGCCTTTTCTCATAGAAAAGTTGATCATACAGTAGGTATGACTGGAGAGATTACTTTGAGAGGCCGTGTCTTACCAATTGGTGGTCTTCGCGAAAAAAGTATAGCAGCCCATAGAAGTGGGTTAAAAACGATAATAATTCCTAAAGAAAATATGAAAGATTTAGAAAATATTCCGACGTCTGTATTAAACGATTTGCAGATTATTCCGGTTTCATCAGTTGATGAGGTATTAAAAACGGCTTTATTATAAACTTATAATTTAAAAATAAAAAAATATTGATTTTTTAATTTATTAATGGTATAATAAGTATGTTATAAATAAAATACAAATCTTTAAGTTATTCTTAGGAGGGCATTATGGGAGTTTGGGATATTTTATTGCTTGTTGTTGCGTGCTTATTAATAATAATTATTATTTTGCAAGAATCCAAAGAAGATGCTACATCAGCTTTCACTGGTGAAAAATCAGCTTTATTTTCCGAAAGAAAAAAAGTTGGTATAGAAGTTTGGATTGTAAGAATTACAACTATTTTGGCGATTGCATTATTTGTATTATCGATAGTTTGTGCATTCTTTTTAAAAAGCCGCGTATAATTTGAAAAATAAAAATAGGCCCATTTTGGCCTATTTTATTTTTTAGGAGGGAATAATGAATATTCTAAAACAAAATATATTGGATTTATTTGCAGATGATGGATATGCCCCGTTAACAATAATGGATATGGCGACTATTCTAAAAGAGTCTGAAGAGCAAATAAAAAAGAGTTTGATGGAACTCAAAAAAGATTTTATCGTTTATGAAACAAAAAAACACAAATTTGCTCCACTAAAACATTTTGGTTTGTATCAAGGAATAATTGAAGTTAAAGAAAAAGGGTTTGGTTTTATAAAAAGCCAAGATTTTGAAGATGAACTTTATGTTTCAAAAGACCATATAAATGGGGCAATGAATAAAGACAAAGTAGTTTTTAGTGTTGTTAACTATAATGATAATGAGAAAAATGAAGCAAGTGTCGTGGATATAGTAAAAAGGAATCTTAAAAAAATCATTTGTGTGATTACTAATAAAAATGGTGAACGTCAATTAAAACCACAAGATGAAAAACTTGCCCTTAATGTACTAGTCAATGACTTTGGCATTAATGTGGTGGATGATGTTGTAACTATTGAAATTGTTGAGTATTTATATAATGATACAGTTCGTGGAAGAATTGTTCAAACTTTAGGTAATATTCATGATGTTGGTATTGATATTAAGGCAGTAGCTCTAAAGTATGATTTTGAACAAGATTTTCCTAATGTTGTGATGGAAGAACTAAAAGAGATTGCCTATAATTATGAAACAACTCTAAAAGAACAAGAATTATCAAAACGTCCTTTAGTTAATAAAACAATAATTACAATTGATGGTGAAGATGCTAAAGATTTAGATGATGCGGTTAGCATTCAAAAACTTGACAATGGCAACTATCAACTAGGTGTTTATATTGCAGATGTCAGTTACTTTGTTAAGGAGGATAATCCTCTGGATGTTGAGGCATTATATAGGGGGACAAGTGTGTATTTAGCTGACCGAGTGATACCAATGTTGCCACATAAACTGAGCAATGATTTGTGCTCTTTGAATGAAAAAACCCCTAAGTTAGTAATTGCTTGTGAAATGGAAATTAATAACGAAGGACTTGTTGAAAACTATAGTATTTTTGAAGCCATCATTGAAACAAAACATCGAATGTCTTATACAAATGTCAATAAGATACTAGATGATGATATTAAAGAATTGAAGCAATACCGAGATATTTTTGAAACTGTGCATTTAATGCAAGAATTATCAGTTATTTTATATGAAATGCGTTATCGAAGAGGGAGTTTAAATTTTGATATTCCGGAGGCTAAGATAATAGTTGATAGCAAAGGAAAACCAGTAGACGTTGTTTTGAGAGAACGTGGAAAAGGGGAAATGCTAATTGAAGAATTTATGTTGATTGCTAATGAAACAGTTGCTACTTGCATAACACAAATGGACTTACCATTTATATATCGTATTCATGATATGCCAAGTAAAGAAAAACTAGATACCTTTAATCGCATTATCAAAAGAACTAATTATAGTTTAAAACAAAAAGGCGCTAAACTAACAACTAAGACTTTGCAATCTTTACTTGATGAAATTAGTGATAAAGATATTGGACTTTCAACAATGCTTCTTAGAATGATGGCTAAAGCAAAATATAGTATTCAAAACATTGGTCATTACGGTTTGGCTAGCCCATGTTACACTCATTTCACTTCACCAATTCGACGTTATCCTGACTTATTAGTACATAGACTATTAAGATTATATTTGTTTGAAGGCAAAGTAGATGTTGAGGATCAAATGAAATATACAAGAATAATCATTAATAGTGCTGAGCAAAGTAGTAGACGTGAGCGTGATGCTATTGAATGTGAGTATGAAGTCAATGATATGAAAATGGCAGAATATATGGAAAAACATATTGGCGAAACATATGAAGGAACAATTTCATCAGTTACCAGTTTTGGTATGTTTATTACTTTGCCTAACACCATAGAAGGACTAGTACGAGTTAACCAAATGAAAGATGATTATTATCAATACTTTGATAATTTAATGGCGCTTTGTGGAACTAGAACTAATAATGTGTATCGTTTAGGTGATAAGATAAAAGTCAAAGTAGTTGATGCAAATAAAGCAAAACGTGAAATAGATTTCGTTATTGCTGGAAAAAAGAATGATAATATGGTAAAATATTCATATCAAAAACATAGTGATCATTCAAGGGGACGTCATGAAACAACAAGAAGAAAAGAAAATCGTCGCAAGAAATAAAAAAGCAAACCACGAATATTTTATTATGGAAACATATGAATGCGGTATTGTTCTTTTTGGCACCGAAATAAAATCAGTAAGAGCCAGTAAAGTTTCTTTACAGGATTGTTATTGTGAAGTGCGAAATAGAGAACTGTATGTTATTAATATGCATATAGCCCCTTATGAGAAAGGCAATATATTTAATCATCAAGAAGAAAGAGAACGAAAACTTTTAGCTCATAAAAAAGAAATAATAAAACTAAGTACTAAAGTAAGCCTAGAAGGCTTAACGATTATCCCTTTAGAAGTATATATAGACCATGGACTTGCAAAAGTTAAAATTGCTTTGTGTAAAGGAAAAAAACTTTATGATAAGCGAAATGATTTAAAAGAGCAAGATGCCAAACGTAATATGGAAAAAATAGTAAAAGATAGAAGATAGGTAAAAATATGAAATGTGAAAGATGTGGTAAAGATTTTCAAGAAAAATCATTTGAAGTATGTGATAATTGTGGATATGATGTATCTGAGGGCTTGAGAATAAAAAAAGCTCTTCACGAAAAAATAGATGATGGACAACGCCACAAAACCGATTTAATAGATTTCCCTATTTTATCATTCATTTTTGGGATAGTTGGAATGCTTTTGCCAATCGTAATTTTTAGTGTTTTGGCAATTGTTTTTGGAAAAAAACCGGCTAAATCTAATTTGATTCCCCTTTCCCATATAGGTGAAGTTTTTGGATATTTGGGATTAGCAGTCTCAGTTGTTTTTGTTTTTTGCTTTTTCTTGTGGCTGTTATAAAAGAATTATATAACTTTGTATTTAATGGAAATAATAAGAAGTAACTATTGCTAGCCTACTATAGCTAAGCACTATGTTGCTTTTTATTTATTGTTTACAGTTGAGTTGCATTTTTATAGTAAAAATGGTAAAATGATAATATTATAGGTGATTTTAATGATAGTTAGGCAAACAAAGAATAGTATGTATAATATTCAAAAACTACGTAATATATACGTGAAAGCGAATGAGGCAAATCTGGTATCGGTAGAGCGTATTTCGTTGATTAATAAAATATTACGAAAATTAATAATTCGCAATATACTTTTGAAAATTATAACATTATTTATATATTCATATAAGAAAGAAACAATAAAATTAGGGTTAGAAGAGATTAATGAAGAGAAGAAAAGAATAAGTAATAATATGGTTGCCTTTGAATATAATCCTAGTCAATCATCTTATATTATTGATAAACTAATTGTATTAATCACCCAACTTCGCAAGATGCGAGTTTTTTACCGTCTTGATGGGACTTTCTTCAGTTATGATCAAATTGATTTACAAGACATTTCCAAGCATTATTTTCAATTAATTACAAGAAAAGATGCCAAAATCATTTTTGAAGATGAAGCAAATATTTTTGAGTTTAATTCCTTATTTGTAAGTAAGTATAATAAGAAGGGAGAAATTCAAGAATTATTTAGTTATGATAATATTAAAATTGAAACTAAAGAAATAACATATGCTTCAAAAAGTAAAAAAGCGGGGCTTATTTTAGACAAAGAAACATGGCTTTATCATCTAGACAATGGTGATAAAGATGAGAAATTCTCAGATAATTATCCAATATATATTTATAAATTCAAAATGGTGAAAATAATCTTTAACGGTAAAAATGCCAGTCGTGATTTTGTCTTTTTAGGAAATGATTTTGAAAAAATGAATTTATTTGTAAGTTTAATTGAGGATTACCTTCGTTGTCTAAAAAATGTATATTATGAAATATTGGATGAAAAAAATTTTAGTTTTCTATCACAAGATAAAATTTTAGAAATGTTTTATGACAATCCTGAATATAGCTGGGTTATTTTTAAGATTTTGAATAGTGCCGATGGATCTATACAATTATCCGATATTAGAAGAACTTATAAATTAACTTGTAATGATGTTTTGGATATTGTGCATATTTTAAAAAAATATCAATTTATTAATGTGTCTTTAGGTCTGGATTTAATTCCATTATATAAGAAGACAGAAATTAATAATTATGAGCAGCATTTAAAATATTATTTACAAGCTCGATTAATGAGAGGACAGGAAAATGGATAAAAAGACAAAAGAGTTATTAGAAAGATTCGCTCAGCGTCTAATAGATAATAACGCTCGTTCAAGAAGTTATTTTTTGGGCATGCTTAAGGCTGTCGATTCCATTGATTTAGTTAATTATGCTGATTTATTTAATCCTAATTTCAATTTGAACATTGCTATTAATCAGCACACAAAAATGGTTTTTCCATTTAATCCGCTAATTCCAAGGAAAGTAATGGAGTTGTGTAGTGAAAAAGAATCATTATATTTAGAAAAAAAGAATTCTTTCAAAAAAAATATTGAAGAACTTATCCCTATTATTACTGAAAAAGATTTGCAGTTACTATATAATGATTTAGGAAAAGATAGCCTACAAAATATTATTGAAGAATTATGCCAAAAATATGAGGACCCTCTAAAGGATAAATATTTAGGAATAGATAAATTAGCTGAAACTTCAAAATTGATTGAAAGGGAAAGCGCACGAAATGACTTATATATTGGATATCCGTTTATTGAAGGAAGATTTTTCAATGGTAAAGTTTTTCGCGGCCCCTTGATTTTACATTCTGTCAATTTAGAAATTTCACCCCATTTGAAAGTTATAAAATTTAATGAAACGGTTTATTTAAATCCTGTTTTTATTATATCTTATTTAGCAGAAAACAGAATGCCACATCAGCGTTTTGATTTTGAGTTAACACATTCTAAAGATATTATCAAATCAACAGTAAAGTTTCTAAAAGATCGTTTGGCTTTAAAAATTGATTTGAATACAAATAATCGTTTACAATTATTTAATAGTTGTACAAAACCAACATATGAAAAAAACTTTGCTTTATATCCTGGTGACTTTAAAATTACTAATAATGCTATTATTGGTATTTTTCCAATATCTTCAAAATCAATTTATTATGACTTGAAAAACATATCTGAGACCGAAAATATTAATCCACTATTAAAAAACTTCTTATCTAAGCACCACAAGGATACCCCAATTATGGAGTATTTCAACCAAAATGAAGAAATACAAACACGTGAAGAAAAATTAGAACTAATTGGTGAAGCAGATATAACACAAAAAATGATTATCCGAGACTCCTTAAATAATAATTTAGTCATACAAGGTCCTCCTGGAACTGGTAAAAGTCAAACTATTGTTAATGTCATCTCTACTCATGTTGCTAAAGGGAAAAATGTTTTAGTTATTTCTGAGAAAAAAACCGCCATTGATGTAATTTATAATCGTCTTGAAGGTTTGGCCCCTTTTGCTCTTATCATTAGAAATCTAGAAAAGGAAAAGGGAGATTTTTATAAGCAAATTGATAATACATTAGAAGCAATTAAAAAAATGGAAAAAGAACCAGAAGAAAGCAAAAATAAAGTTTATCAAAAAAATAAAATTATTAATAATTTTTTTGTAAATATGCATAAATATCATGATGTAATTTCCAATAATTATGATGGGTATGATTTTAATGAAATATCAAGAAATCAAAAATATCCATTATCTAAGGAAAATCAAAGTAAAATTAAACACTTTTCCCAAATAAATGAAAGCTTTAGTAATAAAATAAATGATGTTTTTAAAGATGATTATTTTAATGGTTATATGCTTTTAAAAGAAGAGTTGGAAAAATATAGAACATATGAGTTGTTTAAATATGATATGCATAGTATTGAAAAGATTAAAAAAATCTTTTCTTTAAATATTCAAAATAGTTCCAAAAGATATCTTTTTCATAGAGTATATTATGGTTTGCCAATTAATAACTATAATATTCCTACTAATATTGCTATTTTTGGTTTTCAATTAAATAAAGAATTAAAAAACAAATATAAAGTTATATCTCAAGAAATACTCTCTTTAAATCTTGATTTATTTAAAGAAAATAGTGTGAATTATTTTGACTCTGAATTGTTAGATTTCATTTCTCAAAATGCTTTAACAAAATCACAATTAACTTCATTATATCAACGTTACTTATATGATAATGCTAGTAAGGGTAATAAGGATATCTTAAAATTTATTCAAAATTATGAAGAAAATTGTAATGATGTTCAAGCAGCAATGATTGAAAAAGAAGGTCTATGTCAAAGAATTATAACAAGAAAAGTTGTTAAAAATATTGTGGAAAACTCGGAACTTGATAAAAATACTTTCGAAGGTATTAAGGAGTTGCAAAGGTTAGCCAATCTACAAAGACGTAAAGGAATACCTTATGTGCTTGACAAAACTTTTCCTTCTTTGAAAACTCTTTATCCAATTTGGCTAATGACCCCGGAAGTTGCCTCAGCAATACTTCCGGTACAAACAGATATTTTTGATTGTTTAATATTTGATGAAGCCTCGCAAATGTTTATTGAAAATGCTGTTCCAGCCATTTACCGAGCGAAAAAAGTTGTCATAGCAGGAGATGCAAAACAGTTAAGACCATCTTCAGTATTTTCTAGTCGATATGTTGAGGATTCGGGCGTACTTGATTCTGAAAAAATGGAAAAATATAATATAGCGGCATTAGAAGAAGAAAGTCTTTTAGATTATGCGGCTCATAAATATATGCAAAAATATTTGAGATATCATTATCGCAGTGAGCAAAAGGATTTAATTGAGTTTTCTTCGCGAGCTTTCTATAATAATCAATTGTTCTTTTCTAGTTGTAATAATTATAGCTATGAAAAACCCCTTGAAGTCATTAGGGTCAATAATGGCATGTGGGAAGATGGCGTTAATTATGAAGAAGCACTCGTAGTTGTTAATAGTGTTTTGTCAATATTGAAAACAAAGAATAAAATGGATACTGTTGGTATTATTACTTTCAATGAACAACAAAAGAAATTAATAATGGATTTGTTAATTAAAGAAAGTATAAAAAATGAAAGTGAAGAACTTAGATTGCTTTTATTAAATGAGTTATCAAGAATCGATGAATTAACTAATGAAGATTTTAGTTTATTTGTGAAAAATATTGAAAATGTTCAAGGTGACGAGAGGGATATTATAATATTTTCCATTACTTATGCCAAAAACAGACAAGGAAAACTAAATACCAATTTTGGTTTATTATCAATGAATGCTGGCGAAAATCGCTTAAACGTTGCAATTACTAGGGCTAAAAAGAAAATCATTATCGTTAAATCATTTCTGTCATATGAACTTGTAATAAATGAGAAAAATAAAGGACCATATTTTTTCAAAAAATATTTAGAATATGTTGAATATGTAAGTGAAAATATGTCTAATGAGAAACAAAAACTACTTAATAGTTTATATAGACCCGAAGAAAGTAATAATATTCAAAATAGTCGTAGTGCTTTAACGGATGACATTTATGAAAAATTACAGAAAAAAATCGATAAAAATAAATTTTATATTGAATGTGATTTGGAAACAGGAACATTCAATTTAGATTTGGCTATATTATCTAAAAAAACTAGTAAAGTTATTATGGCAATAAAATGTGATAGTTCATTACAAAGCGAGAATTTATTTGATCGAGAAAATGATTTTTATTGTGACCGCTATCTAACAAGTCGTGGTTGGCGTATCGTTAGAATTTTTAGTAGTAATTGGTGGAAAAATCCCAATTTAGAAATTAAAAAGGTCTTGGATTATTTACCATAATAAATTAATAAAAAAATTGTGTTTAAATGAAAAATATGGTAAAATATTAGATAATATATACTTTATATATTATCTTTTTTAATAGGAGGAGAACAAATGCGTTTAGCAATTTACGGAGCAGGAAGCCTAGGCACTATTTTGGGGGCCTATATTGCAAAATCAGGTATCAAAATCGATTTATTTAATCATAATAGAGAACATATAAAAGCTTTAAAAGAAAGCGGAGCACATATTATTGGAGCAGTTAACTTCGAACAAAAAGTCGCAGCATATTTACCAGAAGAGATGTCTGGGAATTATGATATCATTTTTTTACTAACAAAGCAACAAAATAATCTAGCAGTAGTCAGTTTTTTGAAAAATCATTTAGCAGAAGATGGGGTAATTGTCACTTTACAAAATGGTATTCCCGAAATTGGTATTGGAAAAATCGTCGGTGAAGATAAAGTATTAGGTTGTACGGTTGCATGGGGTGCAACTTTAATATCCCCAGGAGTTGTCGAATTAACGTCCGGCCCAGATACTTTTACCTTTTCCCTTGGCTCTCTAACAAATAACAACCACCCAAAACTTGATGCAGTAAAAAGAATTTTAGAATTAATGGGAATAGTTGAGATTGATGAAAACTTCATAGGCTCGCGTTGGTCTAAACTATTAGTGAATTCAGCAATGAGTGGAATGAGTGCTACTTTTGGTATGACATTCGGAGAAGTTGCTCAAAATAAACAAACACGTAAGTATGTACAGACGTTGATTAAAGAAGCAATTGATGTTGCCTTTGCTGCGAGTATTAAAATTGAACCAATCCAAGGAAAAGATGTAGTAAAACTATTAAATTATAAAGGCATGATTAAAAAGAAAATATCTTTTATGCTAATACCGATAGCGATTAAAAAACATCGTCACCTAAAAGCAAGTATGCTACAAGATTTAGAAAAAGGTAAGAAGTGTGAAATAGAAGCTATAAACGGTGTTATTTGTGATTATGGAGATAAATATAATGTTCCAACCCCTTGTAATAAAAAAATAATTGAAGTGATTAAAAAAATTGAAAATAACGAAATAACTTATTCAATTGAAAATCTAAAATATTTTAAAGGTCTATAGGAGAATATAATGATTAAACATATTGTATGTTATAAATTAAAAGATAATAGCAATGAAAAAAGAGAAAACACGAAAAAAATATTGATGTCTTTGAAGGATAATGTTGATGAAATTGTCGATATTAAAGTTGGAGTTGATTTTTTATCATCAGAACGTAGTTATGATATTGTACTAGAAGTGGTATTTAATTCAATTGAAGATATGGAAATATATCAAAAAAACAAGTATCATCAAGAAGTTGTTAAAAAATATATGCATGAAGCCAGACAAAGTAGTATTTCCGTTGACTATATAATAGATTAATTAGAAGAGGGGAAAAATGAAATATATCTTATCACCAAAACAAATGCAAGAAATCGAACAATATACTTTTGAAGGTGGCTCAAATGATTTGATGCTTATGGAAAATGCTGGAACACAAATATATAGCATAATAGCAAAACGTTTTGATTCTAGCAATAAAGTATTAATTGTTGCCGGTGGTGGCGGTAATGGGGGAGATGCCTTTGTGGTAGCCCGTTTGCTGGCAGAGCATTGTTATAATGTTGAGGTATTATTTTTTCCAAAGACAACAAGTTTTAATTGTTTAGTTCAAAAACAAAAATACCTTGGTAAAATGGTTAATGATATTAATGATGACTATGATGTGATTGTTGATGGACTTTTGGGCATTGGAATTAATAGCAAACTGAATAATGAATATTGTGAACTAATAGAAAAAATAAATCATTTTAATAAACCATTTGTAATATCAATTGATATTTCATCAGGTATTAATAGTCAAAATGGCATTAGCTTAGGTGCACATATAAACTCTGATTTAACAATCGCTATCCAAAATACTAAATATGGTCATTATCTAAATGATGGTCTTGATAGTTATAAAGAACTATCTATTATTGATATAAATTGTATATATCCCAAAGATTATTTATTATCAACCGTAAAAATATTTGAAAAAAATGATTATAAACATTTCTTCAAGAAGCGATTAAATAATTCACATAAAGGTAGTTATGGACGTGTTGCCATCATTGCTGGTAGCAAGGAATATATTGGAGCATCAGTAGTTAGTGCTAATGCCATGGCTAGTCTTTTGGTTGGAAGTGGTTATGCCACTATGGCAATTCCTCGTAGCCTATATAATATTTATGCTTTAAAAAACCTTGAAACGACATATTTTTTGCTAGATGATAATGATGGAAATATTGTCTGTAATTCTGAGGAAATATTAAAACTCTTAAATAATGATATTATTGTAATAGGAATGGGCTTAGGAGTAAGCGAACAAATATATGAAATCTTAAAAATCATCTTAAAAAATTATGATAAACGCTTAATTATTGATGCAGACGCCCTAAATGCGTTAGCAATATATGGGTTAGACATTTTAAAAGATAAAAAGTGTGAAGTGATTATTACTCCTCATATTAAAGAGTTTTCAAGATTGACCAAAAAAAATGTGGAAGCAGTTATGAATGATGGAATTACACTTTCAAAAATATTTGCGGATGAATACAATGTTTGTGTTGTATTAAAAAGCTCAACCACTATTATTTCTTATCAAGAAGAAGTATATTTTAATGTAGTAGGGACTCCCGCCTTAGCTAAAGCTGGAAGCGGTGATGTATTGGCGGGCATTCTTGGCGGTATATGGTCATCACAGAATTTAACGCCTATCTCTACAGCGATATTAGCTACTTATATATTAGGACGATCTGGTGAATTAGCAGCAGCTGATAAAACGGAATATTGTGTACTATCAAGTGATATAATCAGTCAAATTCCTGAGGTTATTAAAGAAATTTGTTGATATTGACTCACTTATATGATAAAATAGATGTTAATAAAAAAACGGGGTGAAAATATGAATATTTTAATTTATATAAATAAAAATAAAGATCATAATTTTTTCAGAACTAAAGAGATTATTAATTATTTAAGTAATAATCAAGTAAATGTTTATTTACTTGAGGAGTTAATTAATGATTTTAGTGGTTATAAAGTTTACCCCTTTACCAACGCATTAGCAAACTTACTTGATTGCATATTGATATTGGGAGGAGATGGAACATTTTTAACAGCTGTTCATAACTTTTCTGATTATGAAATTCCATGCATCGGTATTAATTTCGGAAGAGTTGGGTATTTAACCTCAGCTGATAAAAAGAATTATCAAAAATTATTAGATTCTTTAATCAACAAACAATATGAAGTTATCGAAAGAACTCTAATTGATATTGAATATAGTTTGAATAATGAAAGAAAGCATAATACAGTTTTCAATGAAGTGGTTTTACATAGAGGTATGTCTATGAAAATGATTAAACTTCAAGTGGAAGTTAATCATGATTGGAACCATTCTTTTTATGCTGATGGTATGTTAGTGGCAACTTCAATGGGATCAAGTGCCTATAACTTGAGTGCAGGTGGTCCATTGTTACTGCCTCAAGCATCGTGTTTTGCAATAACTTCAATTTGTTCACAATCGGCAATAATGCCTTCAATTGTTGTCAGTGATAATGATATCATAAAAGTGACGGTTGAAAGCTATAATAAAGAATATTTATTAACAATAGATGGAAAGAATCAATTACTTCTAAACACTGAGGAAGAAGTAATTATAACAAAATCTCAAAAAACTTTAAAATTGATAAATATCAAAAATAATGAAAATAATGAAAATCATATTTTAAAAGTTTTTAGCGGTTATATGAAATAGGTGAATTATGAATAAAATCTTAAAAAAACAAATCCTGAATTCAACTGTTACATTAATGGTCATTGATGCGCCGCTAATCGCTAAAAAGGCAGAGCCTGGTCAATTTATCATTTTGCGTGTTAATAGTGATGGTGAGCGTATTCCCTTGACAATAGCGGATTTTAATCGTGAGAAAGGGACAATCACAATTATTTTCCAAATTGTTGGATCAACTACGGCTTTATTAAATGATTTAAATGAAAATGATGATGTATATGATTTTGTAGGACCTCTCGGTGTTGCTTCCCATACTGAAGGATTGAAAAAGGTTGCTATAATTGGCGGCGGGGTTGGTTGTGCAATAGCATATCCTGTGGCAAAAAAATTACATGCACAAGGGAGTATTGTTCATTCCATAGTGGGTTTTAGAAATAAGGAACTTGTTATTTTGGAAAAAGAATTTCAAGATGTAAGTGATGAATATATAATTATGACTGATGACGGAAGTTATCATAATAAAGGATTAGTCACTGATGCGCTTCGTAAATTAATTGAAAATGGCGAAACTTATAATGAAGTTATTGCTATAGGTCCTTTAATAATGATGAAATTTGTGAGTAAATTAACAAAAGAATATAATATAAAAACTGTGGTTAGCATGAATCCAATAATGATAGATGGCACTGGGATGTGTGGATGTTGCCGTTTGACAGTTGGGGGAAAAGTGAAATTTGCTTGTGTCGATGGTCCTGATTTTGATGGACATGAGATAGATTATGATGAAGCTATGGAAAGGTCAAAAATATATCAGGATTTTGAAAAACAAGCTCGTGAAAAAACTTGTAATTTATTGAAGGAGCGTAGTTAATATGGCAAATATGTCTTTGAAAAAAAATGCAATGCCCCATCAAGATCCCAATATAAGAAATAAAAACTTTTTAGAAGTTGCTCTTGGCTATACATTAGAACAAGCAATTGATGAATCCAATAGGTGTTTGAATTGTAAACATAAACCATGTATTAATGGTTGCCCTGTTCAAGTATCAATACCTGATTTTATTAATTGTTTAAAAGATAATGATTTGGAAAAGGCCTATCAAACAATTTCAAAAACTAATTCTTTACCGGCTGTATGTGGCCGTGTTTGTCCACAAGAAAATCAATGCGAAAAGTATTGTGTTAGAGGAGTAAAAGGAGAACCGGTGGCAATCGGGAGACTAGAGCGATTTGTAGCAGATTATCACAATAATAAATCTGCAAAATCTAGCTTGAATGTCATTAAAAACGGTCATAAAGTGGCTGTGATTGGTTCTGGACCAGCTGGTTTAACATGTGCTGGAGAACTCGCGAAAAAAGGATATGACGTGACAATTTTTGAAGCATTACATATTGCTGGTGGTGTATTAGTATATGGTATTCCAGAGTTTCGTTTGCCTAAAGAAATTGTTGAAAAAGAAATAGCCATTTTGAAAGAATATGGAGTTCACATTGAAACTAATATTGTAATCGGAAGAACCTTAACAATTGATGAGCTCAAAATAGAATATGGATATGAAGCAATTTTTATTGGTACGGGTGCTGGTTTACCAAGATTCATGAATATACCTGGAGAAAATTTAAAAGGTGTATATTCAGCCAATGAATTTCTAACAAGAATTAATTTAATGAAAAGTTATAAGGAAAATAGTGATACTCCAATTCAACAAGCTAAGAGAGTAGCTGTTGTAGGTGGTGGCAATGTGGCTATGGATGCTGCCAGATGTGCAAAACGCTTAGGAGCCGAAAATGTTTATATTATCTATAGACGTTCAGAAAATGAGCTTCCAGCCCGTAAAGAAGAAGTTGAACATGCAAAAGAAGAAGGCATAGAGTTCAAATTACTCATTAATCCAACAGCTATTTTAGGTGATAGTACCAACTCTGTAAGAGCAATTAATTGTTTAGAAATGGATCTTGGAGAAGAAGATTCATCAGGAAGAAGATCTCCAAAAGAAAGAATTGGTTCTGATTTTTTAATAGAAGTGGACTCTGTTATTATGGCAATTGGCACTTCGCCTAATCCACTTATGAAAGCAACAATGCCTTCTTTGAATACTCAAAAATGGGGTGGAATAATTGTTGAAGAGGAAACAGGACTGACATCATGTGAAAACATTTATGCTGGTGGCGATGCGGTTACGGGAGCTGCGACAGTTATTTTAGCTATGGGAGCAGGTAAAAAAGCGGCATATAATATTGATTTAAAATTTAAAAACGAATAAATATAGGAAAAATTCATTTAACAATCTGCAAATATTTTTTGTATTACAAAAAAATATCAATGTTTAAATGATATAATCAGTTTAAAACATTGAATAAATTTATAAAATGTGTTAAAATTAACTATGTATTAAAAAATATTTTTATAAATTAATGAATTAAGAAAAAGAGGAAATTAAATGAAGCGGTTTTTAAAGCAAAAAAGTACATTAACATTTTTGTTAATGTTATTTGATATAGTAATTATATTTTTATCTGGTATGTTTTCATATTTAATATTTAATATGAATTTAAAAGGAACGTTCTTTCCAACAACTATTTATTTTTTGATTGGTTGGTCTTGTTTGTCGATAGTAGTTTTTCTATGTTTTCATTTATATAGCACAATTTGGAAATATGCTGGCATCTCAGAATTTGTTAGAACAATTATTAGTATGATAATAATTTTTTGTGTTAGTTCTTGTATAGAATTAATATTGGAGGGCGCTTTAAAAATATCATTTGTTAGTTTAAGATGGTGCTTAATTACTACTTTATTTCAGTTGTTTTTTTGTATGTTATTTCGGTTTATGCCAAAATCGATTGAATATTTTAAAAATAAACTTGAAAATAAAAAAATAAAAGCTAATACCAAGTCTAGAGTAATGGTAGTAGGTGCAGGAAGTAAAGGAGCTAATTGTATTCAACTCTTTCGTACTAATAAAGATTTGAATGCAGTTCCCATATGCCTTATTGATGATGATAGTTCAAAACTTGGAAGAATAATTGATGAAATAAAAGTTGTGGGAAATTCAGATGATATTCCTAGAATGGTTGCAAAATATAAAATAGATTTAATTGTTATTGCTATTGCAGATATGGAACAAGATATAATTAATAATATTAAATTAATTTGCAAAGATACATATTGTACGGTAGAAACATATAATGATTTATTAAATAACTAATAGTTGATAATTGAGTAAGAATTCAAAAAAACGAATTCTTACTTTTATTTATTTATATTATGTGGTATACTATAAAAGATAATAAATATATTGTAATGATAAAAAATTAAGGAGAAAATATGAGGTCAGTTATTAAATATATAATATTAGGACTTGTACAAGGGATTGCTGAAGTATTGCCGATTTCTTCAAGCGCACATTTACTTATTGTAAGTGATATCTTGGGATTGTCTGATGGATCCTTAACGTTTGAAATATTTCTACATTTGGCTAGTTTAATTGCTATTGTTTTCTTTTTAAGAAAAAAACTTTGGATTTTAATTAAAGGATTTTGCTTATATGTTTTTAAGAAAAACAAAGAATACAAGATAGAGTTTACATATTGCATTATGTTAGTAATTTCGACTATCCCAATAGTAATTGTGACTTTATTTTTAAAAGATTATCTTGAACAATTTGATAGTATGATTTGGTTGGTTGGTCTATTATTGATTATTAATGGTATTGCTTTATGGATTATGCCAAGAATTAAAGGTACAAGAACAAAGGAAGATTTGAATTATGTAGATGCACTTGTTATTGGGGCCACTCAATGTTTTGGTTTATTCCCAGGAATATCTCGAAGTGGTTCATGCTTATATGGAGCTTTTGCTCGTAAAATTGAAAAAGAAACAGCAGCCGATTATGCTTTTGTATTAATCATTCCAGCAGTCTTAGGGGCAACTGTGTTAAAATTAGTATCAGGTGATTTTAGTAAAATAGCATCTGATCAATGGATTTTATATGGCATTAGTTTTATTGTTGCCTTATTAGCGACTTATTTCGCATTTGTATTTTTATTAAAAATCATAAAGAGAGGAAAAATTGGCTATTTTAGTTATTATTGTGTTGCGATAGGTTTAGCAGTATTAATTTATGGTCTATGTAAATAGAGTATGAAAAAAATTATTTTGGATTTTTTCAAAGGTATAGCAATAGGAATTGCTAATGTTATACCAGGATTTAGTGGTGGTACAATGGCTATAATATTAAATGTTTATGAACGTTTTATTGGAGCAATAGGAATGATTTTTAAACATCCAATTAGAGCAATTAAAGATGTTTGGTCTCTCTTTTTAGGACTAGCTATTGGAATTGTAATTGCTATATTTTCGATTGTTAAATTATTAGAATATTTTCCGGTACCAACAACTTTGTTTTTTGTTGGTTTGATAATAGGCTCACTACCCACCCTTTTTAAAACAACAAAACAATATGGTAAAGCTAAAGTTTTAGATTATATATTTTTAATAATTGCCGCTTTAGTAGTAGTAGGAATTGCGTTACTAAAACCAGCAGGTGAAATAAATACCGATTTAAATGTATGGTTTTTAATTATTATCTTTGTATGCGGTTTGATTAGTGCTGTTGCTATGATAATACCAGGAGTAAGTGGATCACTAATATTGATGGCGCTTGGGTATTATATGATAATTACTTCTACAATTGATAATTTGTTTGATAATTTTTTAACTTGGAATTTTGATGGTTTCTTAAATAATTTCTTAGTTATTCTGTCGTTTGCTATAGGAATATTATTAGGAATAGTTGCCGCTTCGCGAGTGATTTCTTGGCTTCTTAAAAAATATAGTAAAATTGTTTACTTTACAATTATTGGTTTATTACTAACATCACCATTTGCCATTATATATGCCGTGATTAAAGACTATAATGAACAAGTTCGCGCAACAAAACCTTTGAGTTATATTATTGCTGTTCTATTTTTAGCACTTGGAGCATTTTTGACAGGTGTAGTTAGTAATTATAAGAAAAAAGACAAAATAGAGATAGTTACTGAGATAAAAGAAATTATTGATGAATCTGAACAACAAGATTAGAAGAAGGTCTGTTCTATATTTATTTTTATGTTTATATATTATTGGAATTTTATTAATATTTGCATCATCCCTACAAACCGGAGCAGTTTCTGGAGGTAGTTCTCAAAAATTAACAACGTTTATAAAAAATCTATTAGAATGGCTTACTTTTCATAAATGGCAAATTAACGTTGATGTACTGCATTTATTGGTAAGGAAACTAATAGGACATTATGGTTCTTTTCTATTTATTGGTTTGTGTGGTTATATAGTATATGCTCTAATTATTATTAAATTAAAGCGTGCTTTGTTTGTAAGTATGTCAGTAGGTTTTATTATTTCCATGATTGCTGAAATATTGCAATTATTTTCTGATGGAAGAAGTGCTCAAATATCCGATATGATTATAGATTATTTAGGTTATCTAAGTGGAACTTTAATTGGTTTGTTTATTATATATAGGGTTATTAAAAAGCAAAAAGACGATGTTAATCATCGACTTTATTAGGTTGATTATCGGAAAAAATTTTAAAATTCAAATCATCTGTTTCCATAGAAACATCAGTCCGATACATTTCCGAATCGCGATAGAAATAATCAGAGTTTTCAACAAGGCTTAAATTAGCAATTTTTTTAGTTGATTTTTTCTTCATAAGACCTCCAAAGATATATTATATCAATAATATTATTTGATTAATATATTAAAAAAATACATTGGAGCCTTAAATTACTAATATTTTCAAAAAGGAGTTTATCATGAAAAAATTATTTAATATATTATTTATACTACTTTTTTTTGTTTTTTTTGTTGGTTGTGAAACGCCGCCTGTTGAAATTCCAGTGGATAATATTCCCAAAGAATATTATGAAATAACATTTCAAACAAATGGCGGAACAGCAGTAGAATCACAAACTATTCTTAAAGGAGATACAGCAAGAATACCAAAAGCTCCATATCTAGTAGGTTATAATTTTGTTGATTGGTATAGCAATGAAGAATGTTTAAATGAATATGATTTTACATTACCAGTTACTGAAAAGATTACATTATATGCTTTATGGGACGAGAGAAAGTATACAGTTGTTTTTGATACATATGGACTATGTGATATTGAGAGCCAATTGGTACTTAAAAATGAAACAGTTTATAAACCAGATGATCCAGTTAGCGATATTGGAGAGTTTTTAGGTTGGTATAATGATCTTGCTTGTACAAAGATATATGATTTTTCAAGTCCTATTATTAAAGATACTACTATTTATTCTTCATGGATTAATAATGATTTTGAGGAAACTAATTATTATGTTAAATATAATGTTGGTAGTGATACTTGGTTAAACAAAGAAGCTCTATTTATTGATTATATGTCTGATTTTTATTATTTTATGTTAGATAACTATGAAGTTGATTTCTTACAGTATGGTATATTTGATCGAAGAAGTTTTTTGGATTTTTGTATAAACTGGAATGCTAATGGACAAAGTGATTTATATGGAGTTGGTAATGCTTTTGCAAGTTATTATCTAACACAAGAAACAGATGGTTTATTGGAAAATCAACCGAGTACTACCTTCATTGGGTATTGTTATCAAGAAGGAAAATATTTAGATTTTATTCCATTCTTAATGCAGTTTTTTGCATATTGGCGTACAGATGAAGGTTATACAAAACCAGGAAACCATGGAAATGATTTCTTCTTTAGCCCATGGGCATCTTTAGTTGACACAGCCAAGTTTTTTTACTTTACTAGTTCTACATTGCAAACAAGGTATAGCTGGTTTACATCAGCTCGTGTTAAGGATGCTTTAGACAATATTCCTGGAGTTTTATTTAACGATGCTATTTTTGTTGAATACATAGATGAAATAATTATATTACCTACTATTGTTTATAAAGATGGATATACTTTTAAAGGCTGGTATGATAATTCCAACTTCACAGGGGATGTACTTTTAAGTGTTAATAAAGCAACAACTGTTTATGCTAAATTTGAAAAAAATTAGATTTTTAGAAGCAAGTCATTGAACTTGCTTTTTTTAAAAAACGTTATTATAATATATTTTCATTTGTAGTTTTTTTATCAACATGTTATAATATAGTATAAAAACAATCAGGATGAAATTATGGATAGATATAAACAAATTGAAAGAAGCATTATAACAACATATCGAAAAAGAATTTGGAGTAAATTTATTGAAGCTATAAAAGAATTCCAAATGATAAAAGAGGGCGATAAAATCGCTGTTTGCATTAGCGGCGGTAAAGATTCTGTTTTACTTGCAAAATGCTTTCAACAATTACATCGTCATAGTGATATACCTTTTGAACTGGAGTTTATCATAATGAACCCAGGATATAATGAAAAAAATCTTGCTTTGATTAAAGAAAATGCTGAATTATTAGATATTCCAATTGATATTTTTTCTTCGAATATTTTTGATGTTGTGGATAAGATCGATGATAATCCATGCTACTTGTGTGCTAGAATGAGACGAGGATGTCTATATGATTATGCAAAATCCAAGGGGTGTAACAAAATTGCTCTTGGACACCACTTTGATGATGTCATAGAAACAATTCTTATGTCTATTTTATATGGTTCACAAATGCAAAGCATGCCACCTAAGCTCAAGAGTACTAATCATATTGGTATGGAGTTAATTAGACCATTTTATTTTGTAAAAGAAAATGATATTATTGCTTGGGTAAATCATAATGAACTAGAGTTTATTCAATGTGCTTGTCGTTTCACAGAAAAGACAAATAATATAACAGGCGGAATAATGGATTCCAAACGTTTAGAAATGAAAGCATTAATAAAAAAATTGAAAGAAATAAATCCAAATGTTGATATTAACATACTGAAAAGCTCTTATAATGTTAATATTGATACAATGATTAGTTATAAAACACAAGGAAAAAAGCATCATTTTTTGGATGATTATGATAATTAACGAGGTTATATATGGTTCATATGTTAGTAGGTATACAAGGATCTGGAAAAACGACTTTCGCAAATCAATTAGCCAAAGAATTACAATGTGAAATTGTTTCAACGGATTTGGTTCGTTCATCTTGCCCTAGTATCAAGGAAACAGAAGTATGGCCGATGGTATATGAAAAATGCGCACAATTTTTAAAAGAAAATAAAGATGTCATTTTTGATGCTACTAGTATTACTCCAAATGTTAGAAGTCGCTTTGTTAATGAAGTTAGTAAATATGAAGTTGATGTGCTGATTGGTGTATATTACTTAAAAACAGATATTAGATTATGTTATGAAAGAGTTGTTCAAAGAAATAAGCAAAATGGTGCGTTATACTTACCGCCAGAAGTAGTATATTCTTATAATGAAAAATTAATTCCTCCTACTCTTGATGAAGGTTTTGCATTTATCAGGATAATAGAAAATGGAAAAATTATGGAAGAAATAAAGAAATGATTAAAGAGGTGAAAAATGAAAAATATTATTATTAAAAAAGATTATAAATCAATATTAAACTTATTAGATACAGAACTAGCAATTAAACTAGTGAAAGATACATTTGAACGTCGATTACAAGAAAAATTATCATTAATTCGTGTTTCAGCACCTTTGTTTGTTGCTCCAGAAACGGGATTAAATGATAACTTAAATGGTTATGAGAAAGCCGTTCAGTTTAAAGTTATGGATTTAAACAAAGACTTAGAAATAGTACAATCTTTGGCGAAATGGAAACGCAATGCTTTAAAGGTATATGATTTTAAGGTGGGAACGGGATTATATACGGATATGAATGCTATTCGCCCTTATGAGGAATTAGATAACATTCATTCATTATACGTTGATCAATGGGACTGGGAAAAAATAATTGTTGAAGATAATAGAAATCTAGAATACTTACAAGAAACAGTTGAAAAAATATATCAAGCACTTTTGATGACTGAAGCGGATATTGTCAAGAAATACCCAGCTTTAAATCATGGTTTACCAAAAGACATTACTTTCGTTTCAACAACTGAACTAGAAAAGATGTATCCTGATTTTTCTCGCAAGGAAAGAGAAAATGCTATTGCTAAACTGTATAAGGCTGTTTTTATATATCAAATAGGATGGCCACTAAGTGATGGAGAATCACATGATGGTCGTGCTGCCGATTATGATGATTGGAAATTAAACGGAGACATATTAGTTTGGTATGATGTTTTAGGAATTGCTTTAGAGCTATCTTCAATGGGCATTAGAGTAGATAAAACTTCGCTTGTAGCCCAAGTGACAAAAAAACAAGAGTTATATAAACTAGATATGCCATATTGTCAAGATATTTTAAATGATAAATTACCATTAACTATTGGTGGTGGAATAGGTCAATCTAGAATGTGTATGTATATGTTAAAAAAGATGCACATTGGTGAAGTACAATCATCGGAATGGTCAAAGGAAGAGGTCGAACTATTTGGCCAAAATGGAGTGTTCCTATTGTAATTTTTTCTAAGTTGTTAATGAGCAGGAGATAAAATATGTTAAAAGATATTAATATAATGAATAAAATATATACTGAAGAAAATGCCTTCATATTAAAGAAATATATTATTAATTGTTTTGCAAAGAAAAAATCTTGGTATCGTAAAGAACTAATCAGTTCATGTGTAAAAGAATTCAATTTAACGATTGATTAATTGAAAGATAAGACTTATAATAGTATTTATACTAAATGTAAAAGTTTTATTGGTTCAGTAATTGCGCAAATGTTAATTAATGATGATTTATATTCATCACCTACTAAAGAATTATTTTTGCGTAAAGATATTACAGTAATTTTGCAAGAAGAAGAGGTTGAAAAGTATTTAGGAATTTTATTTAAAAAGCAAGAAAAACGTACAAAAAAAGAATTATATGAATCTTGTAGTATTTTTTTTAAAACTAATTTAACAGAATCTCCAGATGATGATTATCTTTTGTATGGAGTGGTTGATAATATTCTAAATCGCTTAATTAAAACAAAAATAATTATAAAACACAACCAATATTATTATATGGCGGATCATGCCATATATCCCAATACCCTTGTAGGGTCTTGTTTGAAAGACGTTTATGAGGGTGGAAAACTTTATGATAACTTTATTAAAGTTATTAATCATAAAGGTGGAGAATTTTTTGAAGCATTTTCGGTTAAGATTCTTGAAGAATATTTCAAATCTTGTCGATATACTATTCTAAAATCACAAGTTACGGGGGGCTCTACTGATAATGGAATTGATGGTATTTTAGAAATCACTAACCTTCTTGGACATAATCAAATTATTTTAATGCAAGCAAAAGTTCGTGCTTCAACTCAAATCACATTAAAAGAAGTTAGAGAGTTTTATGGAGTACTACATTGTGAAGGGGGACAATTAGGGGTGTTTACTACTAATTCAACGTATCACAAAGAGGCAATGAAATTCATTAATAAAACAAAAGATTTAATATTTATAGATAATAAAAAACTTTTTGAACTTGCAAAATCCTGTAAAGTTGGAATAGTAAAAGATAATAATAAATATATTCTTGATCAGAATATTTTCTTATTTGAAAAGTTTTAACTAATGACGGATATTGTTTTTTCTTGGTATATATGGTATAATAATGCATATATATGGAGGAAATATGAAAATTGGAATTACAGCTGATTGCAGTTCTGGAGTTGAATATGCAAAATTTAAACATAATATAAAAATTACTAGAACAACTATCAACTTTCCTAATAAAATTTATGTTGACGGAATTGATATTACTGCTGATGAATTTTATGAATTACTTTCTAAAAGTGAATGTGTGCCGTCAACTTCTGCACCTACACCAGGAGAAATAGCTTCTCGGATTGAAGAATGGAAGAATGACGGATGTACAGATGTCATTCATTTCCCTATTTCATTTGGATTAAGTGATTATGGATTAAATTTAGAAAAATATAGTGAGGGACTTGTTGAAGGAGTAAAAGTACATATTTTCAATCCTAGAACAGCTTGCCTTATGCAAGGATATAATGCCCATTATGCGGAAAAACTTGTTGCTAAGGGTTATACAGTAGAAGAAATTTTTACTGAATGTGGTAAAGTCCGCGACCAAACAACAGCATATTTTGTAGTTGATGACATAAAGTATTTAGTGAAAAATGGTCGTCTATCAGGGGCGGCTGGATTTATTGGTGGTTTAGCAAAGATAAAACCAATCCTACATTTAAACCAAACAGGTAAAATTGTTGCCTGTGAGAAAGTGCGCACACATCCCAAAGCTGTAGCTCGTTGTGTTGATTTAGCAATTGATTATGGAAAAAAATATGATAAAGCATTATATCTAATTGCTCATACTGGAAGATATAAAGAGGCTGAAATGTTACAAAGAGAATTAGAGTCACGCGTTAGTAATGCTGCTCGTTTTGAAATTATGACTATTACCCCAACTGTTGGTGCACATATTGGATGCGGCATACTAGGATTTGGGATACTTGGATTAGATAATTTAAAAGAAGAATTCTTAGATTAATAATCATAAAAAATATATTAAAACAAAGATTTTGATTTTTAAGAGGATGGTGGAGTAAAATGCCTGGTGTCGTTGGAATATTTGGTATTATTTTTGTAGCGATATTGCTATTTACCATTATAAAATTAGTTTCAGGATATATTGCAAATGAGAAGTCTCCTATAATAGCCACTAAAGCGATTATTATTGATAAAAAACGGGATGAAATTACTTCGACTGATGCCGATGGTATGATGAGTGTAAGCGAAAGTTTTTATATATTTGTAAAACTAGATACAGGAAGCGAAATGAAATTTTCAGTTAGTGGAAGAGTTTATAAGAATATATTTTTAAATGAATGGGGTACTTTAACGTTTCAAGGAACAAGATTTTTAAAATTTGAATCTACAAGTGGTCTTGTTGAAAGATGATACTTTGAATAATAATATATATAGAAAAATAAAGGAAATGCTATTTTGCATTTCCTTTATTCATATTTATAACTATTTTAGTTTCATAGTATAACAGACGATAATATTAACTTCTTCAAAACCAACATTTTTGTGAAAATCTCTACTAATTTGATTTGTCAATTCACAGTCAGATGCTAACTCTGAGCACCCTTGTTCAATTGCCCATATTTTAGAGAATTCAATTAGTGCTTTTGCAATACCCTTTTTGCGAAATGTTGGTATAACATAAATTCCTTCTATATAAGCAACAGGACAAGTAGATGTTCCTTCAACATAGTCATTACGCAAAGATAAATTAATAAAACCAACATATTTATTATCAACTTTATATAAAAATGCCCACTCATTATTGTCTTTATTGTCTTTCAAAAAAGAGTCTATGTTATTTTCTGGCCATAAACGACAACAAAGCTTTGCCCATATTTTTTCGTTTTCTGAATTAAGTGAAATTATATTTTCCATTTTTATTACTCCAGTTTAATAGGATAATCTTATACAATAATTAACGAGTTAATTATTTTTATTTATTTTGTCAAAGTTTCTTATTTGCTCTATAAAAACGAAACAAAGTAAAATTTGAATTTATGCAATATAAAGCAAAGGCGCCCCAAAAAAAGACAGTCCAAATCACATTACCAAATTTATTAGTGATATGGAAATATGTTATAATATATATTATGTTAGAAAATAAAGCAAGCATTCCACAGAACAAATATAAATAACCTTTTGCTTTTAAACTTTTATTTAATATAGCAATTAAAGAAAACACTATTCCAAATATTGAAAAAAATAACGGTAAGCAGAATATAAAAAAGCCTGGGTATCCCTCAACACCACCGAATGCTAAATTCATTCCCCTAACACTGAACATATAAAAATTAGCTTCGGCAAAATCATACTGAATAAAAAACCACATAAACATAGTAAAAAGAAAAAATATTGGTGTTAGTGATTCAAATATTAGAGTTTTAGTTGTTTTCATAAATTATCTAATATTTTCTTTATAAATCTTCCAAACTTTCAATACCTTCATCTGTTAAATATCCTTTGGCCATTTGGATAATCGCTTTTTTATCTGATTCAGAATATTCCTCATCATCTTTCTTTAAAGAAAACATAAAATCAACTAATTCACCCATTACCTTTTTTTTGCCCGGTTTTGCATATTCTTTTAACATAAGTATCCAAAATTCTCTTGCCTCATCGTTCATTTCAATTGTTACTTTCATTAATTTATCCTCCTTATTTTGCTTTTTTATGAAAAAATACTCATAATCTTTTCCACATTATTATACTATATTAAAATTTTTTTGTAAATACAAAAAATTACTTGGATATTTATATGGAATAATGTTTTAATAAAAATCCGAACTACTCGCTTATTACGATATAGTTCGGATATTTTTATTTGAAGAACTAGAAACAAATGAATCAAATTATGCTTACTAATGCTTTATGGTCGATAGTTAGAAGTAGTTTACGCAAATCAATATCGTTTGGAATTATAATTCTGCAAACGTCGCCTTGCTTTCGGTTACAAACGCTTTTGCGCGGGTTTCAATATCGGCAAGCGTAGCAAACGGACCTGTACTCATTGTCTTTTTGACCTCGTTAGTCACCTTGTATTTAATGTCGGAGATTTTTTGCTTGAATGGCGTGTCGCTTGGAATTAGATACGCTTTGTCATAACCTTTAGCGTTAGGGTATACTTTTGCAAGGGCGGCTATAGCGTCGGACGCTCCGCTCCACGCCTCGTATACAAAATTGATAATTTCACTCCCATCCTGTTTTTTAAGTTCCTCTAAGGCAAATGTCCATGCGTCAACATCTTTCGGATCTTTTCGGACGGATGCGGATAGCGGTATTACCTTGCCGCTTGCTGTTATCCCCACAAAGCAAAAATAATTCGCTTTATCCGAATAATCGTCTAGACTTTTGCTGTCGCTGACTGCCGTAACATACAAAAGTACGTCGCCGTGTTGTTCCTCCGCGCTTATTGGCGGATTTATTTCCGGTTTTGTCATCGCTATATTCCACAAGGTTTCAAGTGGTTGTTGCCATTCTTCGGGTATCGTTCCATCTGGTTTATACGGAAAACTTATATTTAAGTGTTTGCAGAAGTCTTTTAAGTCGCCCGTGAATAAATGATATTCAGTATATTCAGGTTCCCAAACGCCGCTTATTTTATGAGTGATTTTTCTCTGTCTTTCAAAAAATGCCTTTCCAACTCTTTTATTGTCGGGCGTTGCTACTACCGCGACACGGGTCGTCATATCGTTGTTGCCCAAAAGGGAAAATGTACCGATATATTTCATAAAGAATTTATCTCCATGCTTTATAAAATGACCGCTATCTCCGTGATCGTTATAAATGGAAAGCGTTATAACTCCTGCTTTATCTCTGCCCGCATACGCTCCCGCTGTTTTTTCGCATCCTTCATAGCCGCGAATTATAGGCTCGCCGAAAACGTAAAGATCATCAAGTATATTCGTAAATTCAACAGGCACTTCTGGCATATTGTCCGTAAGCCCGTTAAACGACAACCCTTTAAGTTCCTCGGCATTAATATAATATTCAGGGTAATCGTTGGCTCTAGTGCCACTGTTGTCGTATAATAATTTATCGCCCCAAAAAATTGTCGCATTAGCATTATTTATTTTGTCTGTCGCAAGGCATGGTATCACTTTTGTAAATAGTTTATTGCCCTCGGCGTACCCCGTACCCGTAGTGACAAAACACCATTTGCCGTTATACCTTACAAAATGCGCACTTGTACCGTCGCTCCTATAAACCGATAAGGTATATCCGAGCATTGTGTCCTTGCCTATGTATGCTCCCGCATAACTTTTAATTTCAGACATTTGTATATTCCCCCCTTAATTATTTTGTGATATAATAATTCCATACAACAGGAGAAGTATCCCTTTGTTATGCTCATCTTTTATTGTATGGATTTTATTAATAGTTATATTATACTAACTTCTTGTGTACAAGTCAAGCGGAGGGCATCGAAAAAAATTTAACAACGTTCTTGCTATGCTGAAAATTTGTTTCATACCATTTTTTATGTTAATATCTAACTCTGAATAAAAAATGCGCATGAAAGCCGTATTAAGTTTATGGACTTATGCAAAAAGGGCAACGCTCAAGCGCTACCCTTTTTGCATACAAAGCCTTTCACAAATACATATTGTACTGTGCGGCTCAAACTTTAATATCAATGGTGGATTAGAGGGGAGTCGAACCCCTGTCCAAACAACAATCCATTTTGTTTTCTACATGCTTATTTTATTATCTTTAGTTCACCCATTCATATGTAATAAACAAACTATGAATAGCTAGCCTTTGTATTTCAAATATAGAGCCAAGGCAATCACTATATTCAACCATCAGTTTCTAAAACTCTAGATAGGCAAACCCTGATAGACGGTTTACCACTAGAGTGCTTCGCATTTTACGCAGCGAAAGCTAAATTTTGTTTTGTGTTTCCGATTATTTAAAATCTCGAACGTTTTTACTTGCGCAACCAAGGCATGCTTACATCATTTCAAGTAGCCTGTCGAAACCATGACTAACCCATATTAATATTATAACATATTTAATATAATATTACAATTAAAAGAAGCATATTGACTAATTTTGGAATTGAGACAAATTCAGAAAACATTTTCATGATGGACTTTACTTTTTACATTAATAATGATACAATGTTATAGTGGAGGTACAAAATGAGAAAAAATAAAATATTGTTAGGACTACTTTTTGTGGTACTATGTTTATTTGGCTTTGCTTGTGGTGAGAAAAAATTCAACGTAAAGTTTGTAAATGAAGGCGTTGAAGTAAAGACACTAGTAGTAAAAGAAAACGCAGTTTTAATTGCAGCAGATTTCCCTTCTGTTTCAAAAGAAGGTTATGATTTAAAAGGTTGGTTTTATGATAGTGATGGATCAGAAAAATATACAAGTCAAAAAATAACTGGAGATATTACATTAACAGCATTATGGGATAAAAAGGTTATTGAAATAACAATTACATTTGTTGATGATGGTAGTGATACAACTATCAAAATGTCTGCAGGTAATGCTATTACTGAATTTCCAAATGCTGTGAAAGCAGCGTATAAGCTTGATGGCTGGTACTATGATGATGAGTATGTAACTAAATATAATAATGAAGTTGTTGGAGAAGA
The DNA here is from genome assembly GCA_031553555.1 of Bacilli bacterium. Taxonomy (GTDB): domain Bacteria; phylum Bacillota_I; class Bacilli_A; order ML615J-28; family CAG-698; genus CAKOMG01. The sequence continues at coordinate 66,834 of JAVBLL010000015.1, read as the reverse complement.
CACGACTCTATATGCAAAATGGGTAACAGATCCTGATTATGGTAAAATAACAGTTACTTATAATAATGAAGGCGAAGAAACAACTGAAAAGTTGAAGAGTGGAACAGCTATTACATCAATAGCAGCGCCAACAAAATATGGTTATACTTTAAAAGGCTGGTACTATGAAGATACATTTGCTACAAAGTATACTAATCAAAAACTTTCTCAAAACACAACATTATATGCTTGTTGGGAAAAAGCAAAATTCACTGTCACTTTTTATATTGATGAAGATAGCACAAAAGTTTCAGTAGTGTATGAGGCGACAGTTGAAAAACCTACAGAACCTAGTAAACCAGGTTATGATTTTGAAGGTTGGTATTTTGGTGATCCAGCAGAAAAATGGGAATTTAATAATCAAATTCTTGAAGATGTTATTTTAACTGCAGTATTTACAGCGCATACTGATACAGGATATAAAGTTAAGCATTATGTTCAGGACCTAACAACTTTAGATTTTGAACTACGCAGTACTGATATATTCAGTGGTACTACAGATACTACTGTGACAGTTCAACCTAATACATATACTGGCTATATGACAGAATACGAAACATATGATGGTGTTATACTAGGAGATGGATCATTAGTAATAGAAATTAGATATATAGAGTGGAGTATTACATATAAATATGAGCTTAATGGTGGTAATTTCACATATAAAACAAGAATGGAAATGACTCTAGACTTTATAAATGATTATAATACTGCACTAGGAAAAAGTTGGACATTTGCAAATTTCCCAAGAGCATCAATGAGTGAAATAAATATGCATACATTCTTTTTTAATGAAACATATCGCTCAAAATGGGAATGGATTCCAATGTATCTAGCTGAAGTTGGAGCATCAACGAATAAAACATCTTGTGCTGATTTCCTTAAATCAAAAACAGTGGCTGATTTTACAAAAATTAGTGGCAACTGGATTTATGCTTTTGCATACGAGGTTCGTGGTTTTGTTCTAGGAATTAAGCATGATGCCAATCCTCTTTGGGTATCTGCCGACTATAGTACTGAAGCATTAGGAAATGGTTTTTGGCCTACATTTATTGAACAAAAAGAAAAAACATCTTTTAGTGGAGCAAAAACTGAAGTGACTTTAGCTACAGAAGTTTATAAAGAGGGCTATTCATTTGATGGTTGGTATTTAACTCCTGATTTCAGTGGTTCACCAGTTACAAAAATTAGTGATAAGGCAACTTTATATGCAAAATGGGAAGAAACAAATCCAGTTACAGGAATTGAATTTGTTAGTCCAATATCAACTCTTGCAAAATTTGCTACGCATCAATTAGAGATTAATGTTTTACCGGCTGATACATATAACAAAAAAGTAAGTTATAAAACTAGTAATCCAGAAATTTTATCAGTTTCTGATACAGGTTTAGTTACAGCAAATAATGCTGGAAAAGCAACAATTACAGTAACGACTTATAATGGCAAGATTACTAAAACGATAGAAATTGAAGTAATTGCTGGCGATGATATTAATGTTAGTTTTGAAAGTGGTTATAATGGTACTTTAAAAGTAAATGGTGCAGTAGATATGACCATTGCAGGAGTTAATGGATATAGTGCTTCAACCTTTGTCTTTAAGTCAGTTGACCCAACGATTGCTAGTATTGATGCCAATGGTAAAATCACTGGTTTAGCAATTGGATCAGCTACAATTGAAGTTGCTTTAGCGAGCGCTCCATCTAATGCTTTATTGACATTTATTGTTACAGTTATCGATACTCCTGAGAGTGATAAGGTAAGTGAACTATTATCTATATTAATTAATGCTAGTAGACCAGTTATTGAAACATTAAATGTAAAACTAATGTATGATAATTATTCTGGATATCAACAATATTATGCATCTACTTATGGAAGTGTAAACTTATATTTATTTGATAATTTAGTGATTGATAGCACTACTTATCTAATTGACCCAACAGTAAATACAATTAAAACTAGTGGTTTGAAATCTTCTACTGAGTTTATTACTGTACATGATACTGCTAGTATTGCTGCTGGTTTAGCTGCGCATGGAGTAACTTGGGCTAATACTAATTCTTCAACATCAATTCACTTCACTGTTGGTGATAAGGGTGTAATCCAAGATATGGATACAAAATATACTGCTCACCATGCTGCTGATGGTACATCGGTATCATTCAAATGGTCAGACACTGGCATTGCTGCTAATGGCAATACAAACCCAGTTATTGATATTAATACTGGAGGATACTATACAATTAATGGTGAACAATCCTCAATTAAAGCAACTACAGGTCCTAACGGCCAAATATTAGATAAATCATATTTTGTTGACTTAGGTCCAAGTTGGAAAATTGGAACAGATGGAAAATATTATTTGGGTAATACTCATTTTGCAAATAAGGAAATTACTCGTGGTGTAATTGGTTCTTATGGTGGAAACTTAAACTCAACAGGAATTGAAATGTGCGTTAATAAAGATGGTGATATTTATGATACTTGGCAACGTACAGCAAAACTTGTTTCTAAGTTATTAGTTGATCATCAACTTGATTCTAATAGAGTTAAACAACATAACAATTTTTCTGGTAAGAATTGTCCTCAATCTTTAAGAGCAGCTAATTATTGGTCAACATTTATGGAAATGGTTGATCTAGAGTACCTTGTTAGAACGCAATACTCTGATGCAACTATTAAATTAATATCGGATGATACAACGATTTTAAGTAATACAGGTCGTATAGTTAGTCAACCACTTACTACAAAGAGTGTTTCTTATACACTTTCTGTAAAAATTGGTTCAACTACTAAGACTGTTAAATTAAGTGCTGTTGTTCCTGGAACATCATCTTGGAACTTATTAAATGGAATGTTTCCAACTAGATAAAAACATTGACTGACTAAAATTTATATTTTAGTCAGTCTTTTATATGGCTCTATAAAGGATTTTGTTGATATAAATATATTTGATATATTATATTATGCTGAAAATAGACAGCTATATGTAGTACAATTAAATAGTCTAAATGTTCCTTATCAATAAAATACATTATATAATTGGCTGGTTGTACAAGCTTATTATATATGACTATTAGTATTTGGGAAAGTGTTGATTTAAATGGACCAGAGGAAATAATTATTGAAGGAAGATATAAAATAAATTTTAAAATAGTAGTAAGATTAACATTAACTATTATATAAACAAATAAGTGAAACATTAACATTCAGATACATTGTTATAATATAAGAGTTAGTTCACAAATGTGAATTAACTCTTTTTTGCTTGAAAATAATAAATAAGTAGTAAAAAATATGTAAAATCAAAACTAACAAACTCAATTATATGATTGTTTTTATTATTTACTTTATAAAATATCAAAAATGTAGTATAATAAATATATTGGAGGATATTTTATGAATTGGGATTTAACATATTTATTTAAAACACATGAGGATTTTTTAAATGTTTTAGAAGGAATAAGCAAATATCTAACGCTATTTAAAAATTTCGAGGGACAATTAAAAGAAGAAACAAAGTTTAAGGAGTTTTTAGTATTACAAAAACAGTTTGATGAAGAAGTAAGTAGAGTGTATTTATACGCTCATTTAAAGTGCGATTTAAATAGAAAGAATGTTGAAAATAGTTCAAATGAAATGAAAGTTCAAAATATTCTTATTCAAGTTAATCAAGCACTATCTTGGTCAGATCCAGAAATATTATCACTTGGTAAGAAAACAGTTATGAATTATATTGATAATATTTCAGAAATTGCAGAATTCAAATTTCCTATGGAAAAATTGTTTCGCCAAAATGAACATATTTTAGATACTAAGAGCGAAGAATTGTTATCATACTATTCTAGTTTACATAGTAGAGGTTCAAGTTTATATAGCGCTTTGTCGGTTAGTGATGGTGAGAATGTAGAAGTGAAATTGAAAAATAAGGAAAAAATAAAGGTCACTCAAGGAAACTGGAGATCTTTAATTGCTGATTCAAAAGATGCTAGTGATCGTAAAAAAATATTTGAAGCCATTTTCAATTATTATGAACAACATAAGTCAACATATGGAGATATTTATAATACTGTATTATTAACAGATCAAGCAAATGCAAAAGCTAGAAACTATAAAAGTAGTTTAGAAAGTTATTTGTTTGGAAACAATATTCCAGAATCAGTTTACTTGAATTTAATAAAAGCCGCTGGAAAAAATAATAAAGCTTTAAAAAAGTATATTAAACTAAGAAAACAATATTTAGGTTTAAAACAAATTTATACATATGACCGTTTTATTGAATTAGCTCATTCAAATAAAAAATATTCTTATGAAGAAGCAAAAAATATTTTCTTCGATGCTATCAAAGAACTTCCAAAAGATTTTCAAGATAAAGCTCAAGAAGTGCTAAGAGATGGTTTTGTTGATGTCTATGAACAAGAAGGTAAAAGAAGCGGTGCTTATTCATCTGGCGTAACAAATCTACACCCATATATTTTACTTAATTATAGTGGCACTTTAGATGATGTTTTTACAGTTGCTCATGAGGCAGGCCACTCTATTCATTCTATGTATGCTAATGAGGGGCAACCAGCAATGCTACAAAATTATACTATTTTTGTTGCTGAAATTGCTTCAACATTTAATGAGCATTTATTGCTTGATTATTTCATGAAAAAAGGAAATACTACAAAAGAAGAAAAGATTATGTTACTTCAAAAGGCAATTGATGAAATTTATGGAACTTTCTATCGTCAAACATTATTTGCTGAATATGAATATGAAGCACATAAACTAGTTGATAATAATCAACCAATTAACCACGAGATTTTAAGCCAGATTATGGTTGATTTATATAAAAAGTATTATGGACAAGATATCAAGAAAGAAAAAGTGAAAGAGTATGTTTGGGCATATATTCCCCATATGTTTTATACTCCTTTCTATGTTTATCAATACGCAACATCCTTTGCAGCTAGTTTTAAGATTTATAAAGACTATCAAGATGGTGTTGAAGGTGCATTTGATAAATATGTTTCTTTATTGAAATCAGGAGGATCAAAATATCCGGTTGAGCAAGCCAAAGAAGCTGGAGTTGATTTTACTAAGAAAGAAACTTTCATGGCGGTTGTTGAAAGATTAGAAGTTTTAGTTGATGAACTTGAAAAAGTAATGAATGAATAAATTATGAAATCCAAATAACTAGCCTATTAGAAGAAGTTAGTTATTTGGATTTTTATATTATGGACGATATAATTTAAATAATTATCAAAAAATATTATCTGCATAACATTTTATTATTACATATAGAAAATAATATTTACAAAATAATTATTTAATGTTATAATGAATTACCAACTAAGGAGGGGGAAAAATGAAAAAAATTAATAAAAAATCTACAAAATTATGTTTATTGCTTATATGTTTTACATTTGCATTATTGACACTAAATATTAAAGTTTCTGGTCATGATCAAAGCCCCGATGTCACTTTTGAAGATTGTGTGTCTGGTAACAGATGGTTTAAACTTTTAAATTGGCATATTTCTGATGAAGTTCCAACAATAAAATATTATTTTTGCGAAGGACTTACATATAATGAACTTGGTATTTATTCTGTACACAACTTCCATTCATGGACTGTTTCAAAACCATCCGGCTCATATGAAATATCTGAGATTAAACAATACCTTTCAGAAGGAATAAGAAATTGGGGTAATATTAAAATTGCCCAATATGATAGCAGCGGGCAACTATTAGGGTATACTCAGCTTGTTAATGTTGAAGAAGGCAACCGCAATGACTATAATGTTATTATATGTCCTCATCAAAATCTGGGTGGTGGAACAGTGGCTGATATGTGGAGAATGAATATGAATTTAAATACATATCATGCAGATCATTTTCGTTTTCGTTTTGATGCAGAACATTTTTTCAATGAATATGGTATTGTAAGGGATCCTGATGAAGCTATATCAGTAGCATCACATGAGATAGGACACATGTTGGGATTAAATGATATGTATGCTGATCTTTGTAATGGATCTATGCATTATCATGATGAAATATTAATGGGCTATAATTCTACGATTACATATAAAGATGTTGCTGGTGTTTCAATTAATAGAGGGATTCATACTGATTCTGATCATATCTGGCAAATGTATAAGATAAGTAATAATAAATATTATGTTAGGTGTCTTCTTTGTAATGGTATAAAATCAGTTACGGCACTGGCTTATAGCCAGTCATATTCTCTAGTTAGCTGTTCTCCAACTAGCCATTCATCAACAGGAGGAAATCTTATTCCGGTTGCTAGTATGGGCGATCAACATGTGCTAAGGTGTAAATTCTGTGATACATTTGTTTACGAAGATCATGATTATGAATGGAATTATAACTTACATTCGCATATGTGGAAATGTACAATATGCGCAGCAGAAAAAGAAACGGTTTCACATACAATGGTTTATACAGGTAATATTACTGACGAAGGCCATGAAAGAATATGTGTTGATTGTGATTATTTAGTTTACATAACGCATGCTTTTTATTATACACCTATTTATCGATTTGGTATACCAACTTTGCAACATGAAAAAAGATGTTGGAATTGTGATTTTTATGTTAAAGAAAATCATGAACCACTACCTAATGGTGAAAATTGCTGTACTTACTAAACGTTACTGCAGTTACTGAAAGATAAGAAGTTTTAGTAATAAATTTAATGAAGTAATGAATAAATTAATTATGAAATCCGAATAAAAACTTATTAAAACAAGTTACTTATTCGGATTTTTATATTAAAAACTTGACGTATTTCATAGCAAGTATTATAATATAACTAATTATGAAGAGATTAGGATTTCTTGAAAGTGACAGTGTAAAATTATATTTTCAACATTCTTTCTGGTTTATGTACTGGTCTGTCATGGTTACGGTATTTCAAAGCACTTAAGGATGGAGTAACTAGTATTGTTGTGCCAATGGATAAATTAAGTATATTAATAACTATTATATTTTCTTATTTTATCTTTAAAGAGAAATTAAACAAGAAGGCCATTATCAGAATAGTTTTGATAGTGACTGATATTTTAGCAATTCCATTTTTTGAATTTCTCAGTTATTTTTTACTATTTTAATAAGTAATTGTTTATTTTAACATAGGAAAAAATTGTCTATAAAACAAAAAAATTTATTTTCCTTTTACATATATATTTTAAAGAAAAATCATTTGTAAACGTTTTTGATAAAAAATGCTAGTTTTTTCCCTAGAAAAAAGATATAATATAGAAAATAGTTATTGTATCTGAAAAGAGGCGGATTTATGAAGATTAAATTTGTACCAAGAGAACAACTAAAAACAAAACCTGATTTTACTAATCTTGGTTTTGGTAAAGTATTTACTGATTATATGTTTGTTATGGATTATCATGTTGACAAAGGATGGTTTGATCCACGTATTGTTCCATATGGTCCAATAAGCATGGAACCGTGTTGTATGGTTCTCCATTACGGTCAAGAAGTTTTTGAAGGAATGAAGGCATACCATGGAAAAGATGGTAAGATAAATTTGTTTAGACCAGAAATGAATGCTAGAAGAATGAATGATTCAAATGATAGATTATGCATGCCTCATATTGAAGAAAAAGATTTCATTCGTTATGTCAATGAATTAGTAAAATTGGAGCGCGCTTGGATTCCAAATACGCCTAACAGTTCTTTATATATTAGACCTTTTATTTTTGCATCTGATGAAGTATTAGGTGTTCATGTATCTAAAACATATAAATTTATGATAATACTTTCTCCTTCTGGATCTTACTATAGTAGTGATAAAGTTCTAAAGGGCGTTAAAATCTATGTTGAAGATGAATATGTTAGAGCGGTTAGAGGCGGAACTGGGGCGACGAAGTGTGGCGGTAATTATGGCGGCAGTTTAATTGCTCAGGACAAAGCCAATAAGATGGGGTATGATCAAGTATTATGGCTTGATGGCGTTGAAAATAAATACGTTGAAGAAATTGGCGCTATGAATGTTATGTTTTTGGTTGAAGATGAAGTTTTAACCTGTAATCTAAATGGTAGTGTTTTACCAGGGATTACAAGAGATTCGTGTTTAGAACTTCTAAGAAATTGGAACCATAAAGTATTTGAAAGAAAAGTGAGCATTGAAGAAATTATTGATGCTGCTAAAACCGGAAGGCTAAAAGAAGCTTGGGGAACAGGTACTGCTGCTGTTGTTTCACCTATTGGTAAACTTATATATAAAGGTGATGAATATACAATTGGCAATGGTGATATTGGACCTTTGACTCTAAAATTATATGAAACAATTACAGGTATTCAAAAAGGTTTAATTGAGGATACTTTTGGTTGGACTTATGAGGTGAAATAATGGATAGACATGTATTAACTGTTCTAGTAATTAACAATTCAGGTGTATTGAGCCGTGTGACTGGTTTATTTGGACGCCGTGGTTATAATATTGATAGCCTTGCTGTTGGGAAAACAGAAGATATAGGTATTTCTCGAATTACAATAGTTGTTTATACTAGTGAGGATATGATTGTTCAAATTATTAATCAAGTAAGTAAACTAGAAGAAGTTATAAGAGTTGTTGAATTATATCCAACTAATTCCGTATTTCGTGAATTAGTAATGATAAAAATTGATGCAAATAATAAAAATCGTGCTGAGATTGTTGAAATATCAAATATCTTTAGAGCGCGAATTGTTGATGTAGCTAGCGAAGCTTTAATCGTTGAAGTTACTGGAGATCAAAGCAAGATTGATGCTTTAATTACAATGCTTAATCCATATGGAATTAAGGAAGTCATTAGAACAGGTTTAGTTGCTTTAGAACGTGGCGAACAAGAATTAAAAAAAATAAAATAATTTAAATTTTATTGGATATTAATATAATGTTTTTAAAAAAATGTTCCAGAAATATGCTAATTACTTCAAAAAAATTGACAATGAATTTAGAAGTAGTGATATGGTCAAAAAAATAAATAATAATTTGACTAATTAAAGTGAGCGAATGTTAGCATTTGCTCATTATTTGTAAAGATAGGAGGCAAAAAATGACACAAGATAAAAGAATTTTCATTTATGATTCAACACTTCGAGATGGAGCCCAAGCTGAAGGAATATCATATTCCGTTGGTGACAAATTAAAAATTGTTGAGGCTTTAGATGAATTAGGAATTGAGTATATTGAAGCTGGTAATCCTGCTTCAAATATTAAAGATATGGAGTTTTTTGCTGAATTAAAAAAAATAGAATTAAAGCATGCAACTATTGCTGCCTTTGGTAGTACTAGAAAATGCAATATTGAAGCAAAAGATGATGCTGGTCTAAATAGTCTTCTAAGTGCTAATACAAAAGTGGTAACTATTTTTGGTAAAGGATGGGATTTCCATGTTACTGATGTTCTAAAAACAACTTTAGAAGAAAATATAAAAATGATTAGTGATAGTATTGCTTATTTAAAAAGTCATAATCGTAGGGTTTTCTTTGATTCAGAACATTTCTTTGATGGATATAAACGAAATCCAGAATATGCATTAGCAACTTTAATAGCTGCTGAGGAAAGTGGTGCTGAGGTTATTATTCTTTGTGATACAAATGGCGGAACTTTTCCAAATGAAATTTATGATATTGTGAAAATAGTAAAAAAGTATATTAAGGTGGAAATTGGTATTCATACGCATAATGATACTGGTCAAGGAGTAGCTAATAGTATGATGGGAGTTTTTGCAGGTGTTAGTCAAGTTCAAGGAACTCTAGCTGGTTTTGGAGAAAGAACAGGTAATGCTAACCTTTCTACAATTATTGGAAATTTAGAAGCAAAACTTGGATATAAGTGCTTAGCTAACGGGTCTTTATTACTTTTAAAAGCTATCACTTTACGTATTTGTGAAATTGCTAATATCTCACTTGACGATCAGATGCCTTATGTTGGAAAAAGTGCTTTTGCGCATAAAGCAGGAATGCATATTGATGCAGTTTTAAAAGCAACCGAATCATTTGAACATATAGATCCAAGTATGGTTGGAAATAGTCGCCGTTTCTTACTTTCAGAAGTTGCAGGACGTGGTACTATTTTACGTAAGATTAAAAAAATAGACGAAAGTATTCAAAAAGATGATCCACTTGTTGCAAATGTTGTCAACAAAGTAAAAGAAATGGAATATTTAGGCTACCAATATGAAGGAGCAGATGCATCATTTGCGTTAATCGTTTATAAAGAAATGAATATGTATAAGTCTTTCTTTACAATTGAGGACTTTAAAATAATTAGTGGTAACCCAACAACTAGCGAGCGTATTAGTGCGCAAGCAATTGTAAAAGTTGGCGTTGAGAATAAAATAAATTTAGTAGCGGCTGAGGGTGATGGCCCAATCAACGCAATTGATATTGCTTTAAGAAAAGCATTGGAAGAGTTTTATCCAATTTTTAAAGATGTGCATTTAACAGACTTTAAAGTTAGGGTTTTAGATACTAATGTTGGAACTAGTGCTAGAGTTAGAGTTTTGATTGAAACAACTGATGGCAAAATGATTTGGAATACAGTCGGTGTTTCAACAAATATTATTGAAGCAAGTTGGATAGCACTTATAGATGCTTTAGAATATAAATTACATAATGAATATAAGAGGTAAAAAAATGGGAATGACAATGACACAAAAAATTCTTGCAAAACATGCTAATTTAGCTAGTGTTAAGGCAGGACAATTGATTGAAGCCAATTTAGATTTGGTTTTAGGAAACGATGTAACTACTCCAGTTGCTGTAAAAGAATTTGAAAAGATTGGCGTAAAAGAAGTATTTGACAAATCAAAAGTGGCTATTATCCCAGATCATTTTACACCTAATAAAGATATAAAATCAGCTGAACAGTGCAAAGTTATTAGAGAATTTGCATTAGATAAAAAAGTTGAAAATTATTTTGAAATTGGTGAAATGGGTATTGAACATACTTTAATTCCGGAAAAGGGTTTAGTGGTAGCCGGTGACGTGGTAATTGGAGCTGATTCTCATACTTGTACATATGGGGCACTTGGAGCATTTTCAACTGGTGTTGGCAGCACTGATATGGCTGCTGGTATGGCTACTGGTAAAGCATGGTTTAAAGTACCTTCCGCCATAAAATTTGTTTTAAAAGGAAAATTTAAAGGATATACAAGTGGTAAAGATCTTATTTTACATATTATTGGTAAAATTGGTGTTGATGGTGCTTTATATAAATCAATGGAATTTGTTGGTGAAGGTATCAAAAACTTGACTATGGCTGATCGTTTCACAATATCTAATATGGCAATTGAAGCTGGAGCGAAAAATGGAATTTTTCCTGTTGATGAATTAACAATTGATTTTATAAAAAAACATAGTATAAAAGAATATACAGCATATACTGCAGATGCGGATGCTTTATATGATGAAGTATATGAAATAGATTTAGCAAAAATCCGCCCAACAATCGCTTTCCCACATTTACCAGAAAATACAAAAACAATTGATGAAATTGGTAAGAAGGAAATCAAAGTTGATCAAGTTGTTATCGGGTCATGCACAAATGGTCGTTTGGAAGACTTGAGAATTGCTCGTGATATTATTAAGGGCAAAAAAGTAGCAAAAGGTGTTAGGGTTATTGTTATTCCTGGAACTCAAAAAATATATTTACAAGCATTAATGGAAGGTATTATACAAGACTTTGTAGAGGCCGGTGCCGTTTTTAGTACTCCAACATGTGGTCCATGTCTTGGAGGACATATGGGGATTTTAGCTAAGGGTGAAAAAGCTGTTTCTACGACAAACCGTAATTTCGTTGGTCGTATGGGACATCCTGAATCAGAAGTTTATTTGTCCAGTCCAGCTGTAGCAGCCGCTTCAGCATTGACGGGATATATTACTAATCCGGAAAATTTGGAGGTAGAATAAGATGAAAGTTAAAGGAAAAGTTTTTCGTTATGGAGATAATGTCGATACAGATGTTATTATTCCTGCTCGTTATTTAAATATTTCTGATACTGCTGAACTTACAAAACATTGTATGGAAGATATAGATAAAAATTATATAAAAGAAGTAAAACAAGGAGACATTATCGTTGCTGATAAAAACTTTGGTTGTGGATCTTCCCGTGAACATGCGCCACTTGTTATTAAAGAATCAGGAGCATCATGTGTAATCGCTAAAACATTTGCGAGAATATTTTATAGAAATGCTATTAATATTGGTTTACCAATTCTTGAATGTCCAGAAGCAACTGAAAAAATTCAAGCAGGTGATATAGTTCAGGTAGATTTTGAAACGGGACTTATTACAAATGTTTCAAAGAAGGAAACATATCAAAGTGAAGCCTTTCCAGAATTTATGCAAAAAATCATTTCAGCAAACGGCCTTGTAAATTATATTAAGGAGAAGAAATAATGAAATATAAAATAGTAACATTGCCAGGAGATGGCATTGGACCAGATATCACACGTGAAGCCTTAAAAGTGCTAGATAAAGTGGGTGTTATATATGGTCATACGTTTGAAACTGAAGAACATCTACTTGGAGGTATTGCTCTTGATGTAAAAGGTTGCTCACTTCCTGAAGAAACAACAAAAGCCTGCCTTAAGGCAGATTCAGTTTTACTGGGCGCTGTAGGGGGTCCTAAATGGGATAACCCAGAAGCAAAAGACAGACCAGAAACTGGCCTTTTAGGTATTAGAAAAGCATTAGGCTTATTTGCAAATTTACGTCCTGCTGTCTTATATAAAGAACTACGTCATGCAAGTCCTTTAAAAGAAAGTATTGTTGGAGAAAGTTTAGATATTTTAATTGTTAGAGAGTTAACTGGCGGAATATATTTTGGTGAAAAAAACTATGTTAAATGTGCTGAAGATGATTCAAAAACATTTGCATCTGATTTAGAAAAATATTCTGTTATGGAAATCGAAAGGATTTTAAGAGTTGGATTTTCATCAGCTATGAAAAGAAACAAGAAACTTTGTGTTGTTGACAAAGCCAATGTTTTACAATCTTCTAGATTATGGCGTACTGTAACCGATAGAGTTGCAAAGGATTATCCAGAAGTTATACTTTCACATTTATATGTTGATAATGCAGCAATGCAATTAATTGCTAATCCAAAGCAATTTGATGTTATTGTTACATCTAATATTTTTGGTGATATCTTATCAGATGAAGCAAGTATAATAACTGGCTCTATTGGTATGCTTTCATCTGCATCTCTTGGGGACGGAAAACTGGGACTATATGAACCAATTCATGGCTCTGCTCCAGATATTGCTGGTAAAAATATTGCTAACCCAATTGCTACTATATTATCAGTTGCTATGATGCTTAAATATTCTTTTAATTTAGAAAAAGAGTCTCTTGCAATTGAAAATGCAGTAAAAGAAGTTTTGAAAAAAGATTATCGTACTAAAGATATTTATAGCGAAGGCATGAATGTTGTTGGTACAAAAGAAATGGGAGACTTAATAACAGCTGCCATTAAATAAATACTACGGGGGTATAATTATGATAAGTGATAATGTAAAAAAGGGACCATCAAAACTGCCACATCGCTCTTTATTCAAGGCTATGGGATTTATCGATGAAGAAATTAACAGACCATTAATTGCAGTGGTCACAGCTAAAAGCGAAATTGTTCCTGGTCATGTTTACTTGGATAAAGTTACCGAAGCAGTAAAAAGGGGTATATTATTAGCTGGTGGAACACCGATTGAAATTCCTTCTATCGGCGTTTGTGATGGAATAGCTATGGGCCATATCGGCATGAAATATTCTTTAGCCACAAGGGAATTAATTGCTGACTCACTTGAATGTATGAGCATGGCTCATGCATTTGACGGTTTGGTTTTGGTTCCTAATTGTGATAAAATTGTTCCAGGTATGGTTATGGGAGCCATTAGAGTAAACCGTCCAACTGTCGTGATTAGTGGTGGAGCCATGCTTGCAGGCAAGGTGTGTGGCAAGAAGGTTGGTTTGTCACAAACATTTGAAGGGGTTGGTGCTTACAACGCTGGTAAAATTACTGATGCCGAAATGCTTGAACTTGAAGAAAAAACATGTCCAACATGTGGTTCTTGCTCAGGAATGTTTACGGCTAATAGTATGAACTGCGTTTGTGAAGTTTTAGGAATCGCTTTGCCAGGTAATGGTACTATTCCAGCCGTTTACGCTGAACGTCTACGTTTGGCAAAAAAAGCCGGAATTGCTATCATGGAAATGGTTAAAAAAGATATAAAAATTAAAGATATATTAACAGAGCGTGCCTTTATTAATGCTTTAAAAGTGGATATGGCATTATGTTGTAGTACAAACACAATGCTTCACTTACCAGCTTTGGCGCATGAGGCAGGTATAAAATTAAGTTTGGAAATTGCTAATGATATAAGTAATCAAATTCCTAATTTATGTAAATTAGCACCAGCAGGTCCACACTTTATGGAAGATTTATATTTTGCTGGTGGTGTTAGTGCAGTTATGAAAGAACTTACAAAAAAGAATCTTTTAGATACTGAATTATTGACAGTTACTGGTAAAACGCTTAAAGAAAATCTAGAAAATGCTATAAATAATAATAATGAAGTTATTCGTGATATTAATAATCCATATAGCCAAACTGGGGGAATTGCTGTTCTAAAAGGCAATTTAGCCTTAAATGGTTCAGTAGTAAAAAGATCTGCGGTGGCTAAGGAAATGTTAGTTCATAAAGGACCGGCCAAAGTCTTTAATTCTGAAGAAGAGGCTACTATTGCGATAAATGGTGGCAAGATTGTAGCAGGCGATGTTGTTGTTATACGTTATGAAGGACCTATTGGAGGCCCAGGTATGCGTGAAATGTTGGCACCGACTGCTAACATTGCGGGTATGGGATTAGATAGTGTTGTTGCACTAATCACAGATGGTAGGTTTTCAGGTGCTACTAGAGGTGCCTCTATTGGCCATGTTTCACCAGAAGCTGCTGCTGGCGGTTTGATCGGACTTGTTGAAAATGGTGATACTATAAGTATTGATATGTTTCAAAATAAACTAGAATTATTAGTTGATGAAAAAGTAATAGAACAAAGAAGAAAAGTTTGGGTTAAGCCAGAACCAACAATTAAACATGGATATTTAGCTAGATATGCAAAATTGGTAAGTTCAGCTGATACTGGGGCTATACTTAAGGATTAGGTGAAAAGATGAAAATTAATGGTTCGCAAATATTAATCGAATGTCTTGTAGAACAAGGAGTTGACACCATTTTTGGTTATCCTGGTGGTGCAATTTTAAATATTTATGATGCTCTATATAAAAATAGCGATCGTATTACACATATTCTAACAGCTCATGAACAAAATGCTGCTCATGCTGCTGATGGTTATGCACGTGTTACTGGCAAAGTTGGCGTTTGCTTAGCAACATCAGGTCCTGGGGCAACTAACCTAATTACAGGAATTGCAACTGCTTATATGGATTCTATTCCTATGATTGCAATTACTGGTAACGTATCAACATCACTTTTAGGTAAGGATTCTTTCCAAGAAATAGATATTTTTAATGTCACAATGCCGATTACCAAACATAATTTTATTGTTAAAAATATAAATGAATTAGCTGATACAATTAGAAAAGCCTTTTTAATCGCAAAAAGCGGAAGACCTGGCCCAGTACTAATTGATATTCCAAAAGACATAACAGCGGCAGTAATTGAATATACTTATAAAAAACCGCAAGAAATTGTTATTGAACCATTTACTGGAGATTTAGATTTAGTAGTAGACTTGATTCAGAAGGCAGAAAAACCTGTCATTTTTGCTGGTGGTGGAGTTCTTATGAGTGGAGCTTCCAAAGAACTAAGAGAGTTTGTTAAAAGAATAAATGCTCCAATTACAACATCATTAATGGGAATTGGAGCATATCCAGAAACTGATGAACTTTCAACTGGCATGCTTGGAATGCATGGTGCAGTAGCATCAAATAAAGCCGTTTTAAATAGTGATTTATTAATAGCAATTGGCACTAGATTTAGTGACCGCGTTTTGCTAAATATCAATCGCTTTGCTCCTAATGCCAAGGTAGTACATATTGATATTGATGTAGCAGAACATGGTAAAAATATAAAGCCTGATATTTCCGTTTATGGTGATGCTCGGATGGTTTTGCTAGAACTATTAAAAAAGTTTGAACAAAAAGACAATTTTGATTGGATAAAACAAATCACAACGTGGAAAAAATCATTTAATAACTTTCAAGATAATAAGAATCTAAATCCAAGATATATGATGGAAGAAGCAAATAAGATTACTAAAGGTAAGGCTGTTGTCACAACGGAAGTTGGCCAACATCAAATGTGGGTAGCTCAATATTATAAATTCTCGGAACCACGTAAACTACTCACTTCAGGTGGCCTTGGAACAATGGGCTATGGAACAGGAGCGGCTATTGGTGCTGCTTTTGGAGATAAAAAATCACAAATATTGCATTTTGCTGGTGATGGCTCATTTAGAATGAACCTAACTGAACTTGCTACTATTGAACACTATAAACTACCAATAATTATAATACTAGTTAACAATAAAACACTAGGCATGGTTAGACAGTGGCAAAAAGCATTTTATGGACATCGTTTCTCACATACAACATTAGATAGAGGACCAGATTTTAATAAACTTGCTGATGCGTTCAATATTAAAAATTATTATGTAAGAACCCAAGAAGAATACTCTAAAGCTTTAAAAGAAGCGGTCACTTTGGGGGTTCCTGTTTTGATTAATGCTGATATAAGTATTGATGATAAAGTATTGCCGCTTGTACCGGCTGGAGCAGGAATTGATGACTTTATTTTAGAATAAGGTGAAAAAATGGAAAAATATAAAAAATATAAGAGGGGATATTATCTGCCCCCTGAATATACGACCAATTGGGTTAATAAGGAATATATTGATAAAGCCCCAGTTTGGTGTAGTGTTGATTTAAGAGATGGTAATCAAGCGTTAGTTACGCCAATGAGTTTAGACGAAAAACTTGAGTTTTATCAATTACTGCTTAAAATTGGTTTTAAAGAAATAGAAGTTGGATTCCCAGCTGCATCTGAAACAGAATATCAATTTGTAAGAACATTGATTGAGCAAGATTTTATTCCTGATGATGTCACTATTCAAGTTTTAACACAAGCTCGTGAAAAAATTATCCGTACAACTTTTGATGCTATTCAAGGAGCAAAAAATGTAGTTGTCCATATGTACAACTCAACATCTTTTGTTCAAAGACAACAAGTCTTTAAAAAATCAAAAGAAGAGATTATTGAATTGGCAGTTGAAGGTGCGAAATTAATGGTTGAATTAGGAAAGAACTTTCCTGGCAATTTACGTTATGAATATTCACCAGAAAGTTTTACTGGTACTGAAATTGATTTTGCATTAGAAATTTCTAATAAAGTAATGGATGTACTAAAACCTACTAAAAAGCAACCAACAATTTTAAATTTGCCAGTTACTGTGGAAATGTCTCTTTCGCATATATACGCTACTCAAGTTGAATATATATGTAAGAATTTAAAAAATCGAGAAAATATTATTGTATCTTTGCACCCACATAACGACAGAGGAACAGCCGTTGCTGATACAGAACTTGGATTATTGGCTGGTGCTGACAGAGTTGAAGGAACACTATTTGGAAATGGTGAAAGAACAGGAAATGTTGATATAATCACTTTGGCGTTAAACATGTACTCACATGGCGTTGACCCAAAAATAGATTTGTCAAATATGCCTGAAATCGTTGAACTATATGAGCAAACAACTAAAATGCGAGTATATGAGCGTCACCCATATAGTGGAGAATTAGTATTTGCAGCTTTCTCTGGATCTCATCAAGATGCTATTGCAAAAGGAATGACTTTCCGTGCTGATTACAATGAATCACAATGGACAGTACCATATTTACCGATTGATCCAACTGATTTATCTAGAAATTATGAAGCCGATGTTATTCGCATAAATTCTCAATCTGGTAAAGGTGGAATTAGTTATATTTTGTTACATAATTTTGGAATTGAAATTCCTCAAGAAATGCGTGAAGATATTGGATATGCTGTAAAGCATGTTTCGGATATTCGTCATAAAGAATTGATGCCTGATGAAGTATATAATATTTTTAATGAAACTTATGTTAATAAGAATGGAAAAATAAATGTTCTTGATTATGATTATAAACGTAAAAAAGATATATTTGAAGCAGAAATAAAAGTCAATTTTATAGATAAGATAATTGATGAAAATGCAATTGGAACAGGAAGACTCGACTCATTTAATAATGCTATCAAAAAAATTTTTGATTTCGACTATAAAATTGTTTCCTATAAGGAATATGCTCTTGAAGAAGGCGCAACATCAAAAGCAATTGCATATGTATGTATCGAAGTTAATAAACAAAAAATTTGGGGAGTTGGCATTGACAATGATATAATCGCGGCTTCAATTAATGCTTTAATTAGTGCTTTAAACAGAAAAGTAAATTAAGGAACTAAAGGGCGAGGGAACCAAAGGTTCTTTGCCCTTTTTTAATTTAAATATTGGAGGTAAAAATGAAAAGAATCAGTAATTATCATAGTCATATATCTTTGTGTGGACATGCTCAGGGTAATGTAGAAGAATATGTAAAAGAAGCGATTAAATGTGGATATGAAGAAATTGGTATTTCTGATCATGCTCCCATACCTTGGGAATGGGTGGGCAAGAAAGCTCATCAAGAATTATGGCTTAGTCAAATGATGAATTATAATCAGTTTAAGTATGATTATTTGGAACAACTAAATTATTGTATAAAAAAATATAAGGATATTAGAATCCTAAAAGGCTTGGAAATAGAATATGTTGCCGGACATATAGATTATTATCAAGACTTAAAATCAAATCTTGATTATTTCAATCTAGGCATTCACTACTTTTTCTATAAGGGTCAGCTCATTAATACATATTTACCAATGAACGATAATGAATTAGATGGATATGCGTTAATCATCGAAGAGGCATTAGCTACTGGATTATTTAGTTGCCTTGTGCATCCAGATTTGTATTTATATAATAGAAGTGGTTTTAATGTTAAAGAAAAAGAAATAGCTAGAAGAATAATCGAAGCTGCTATTAAGAATAATGCCTATTTAGAGATAAATGCTAATGGTAAAGGTAAATACCCTTATCCTGAATTTTGGAAAATTGTGAAAGAATATGATTATCCAAATATCATTATTGGCAGCGATGCGCATTATATTAAAGATTTTCATGGAAAACAAGTGGCAGAAACTTTGGACTTTGCTAAGAGCCTAAAAATCAATATTGCTGATAAAATGTTATGTAAATGAATATTATCATAATAATATGTTGTTTTAACATAAAAACTTAAAATAAAATTATAATTTGTAATATTTTTTTGACAATTTTCTTGACATTCTCTCTATGTTTATTTATAATAAATGTATTAATAAATATACGTTATTGTAATAGGAGGAGTACATATGATTACTAGGCTAAAGAAAAATGGGCATATATTATTACCAGCAAAAGTAATTGAAGAAATAAATTTAAAACCAGGGGATGTATTCTACATTAGAGTAATTGATGGAGAAGTTATTCTATCAACGACTCCCCAGTATCCTCCAGCTTTCTACCATTTTTTAGAAGATATTGTCCAAGAACTGGTTGAGGAAAAGAAAAAAGATAATGTGCAAATTAATTCGCCGGAAGAAATGATGAACTTAATGATTCAAAAACTTCAAGAAAGAAAAAAACAAAAAGAAGATATGGAAAAGAACTAAATATTTAGTTCTTTTTTTTGGCGATTGTTTTTGAAATTTTTTAAAAATATGTTATAATAATAGGAGTAATAGTCTGATAATGACATTTAATTTCATTCTTCGGCATAATCTAATAATGGGAGATGTAATATGAAATATTTTGAATCAATTAAAAAAAGAGATCCAGCAGCAAGATATACACTACAAATACTTTTATTGTACCCGGGTGTACATGCGATGATTTGGTTTAGGGTTGCTAATTTCTTGTATCGTCATAAATTAAAGTTTTTTGGGGAATGGATTATGTATATCATTCGTAAACATTACAGTATTGATATCCATCCTGCGGCAAAAATTGGTAAACGTCTATTTATAGATCATGGCGTTGGCGTTGTTATTGGTGAAACATCAATTATCGGTGATGATTGCACAATTTATCAAGGTGTATCACTAGGTGGTACAGGAAAAGAACAAGGCAAAAGACATCCTACCATTGGTAATAATGTTATGATTGGGGCAGGTGCAAAAATTCTTGGAGATGTAAAAATTGGTGATAATGTAAAGATTGGCGCTAACACTATAGTTTTGCATAATGTTGAAGACAACCAAACAATTGTTGGTACAAAAGGAAAAGAAGTTATAAAAAAATCAAAAGAGATAACTCAGGATGATTTAGACAAATAGTCAAATTATTTGATGTTATTATATATTTAAGGTATTTGTAGTATAATATGGGTTGATTTAGGAGGGATTATGGAAATCATTAAGATAAGTGATAAAAAAGATTTATCTTTGTTTGTGAATTTTATAAATAAATTATATAAACCATGTAATTTCTATAATGTCTTTACTAAAAAAGAATTCAAAAAAAGATTGAAAAAACTTTGTTTAAAAGATAAGACTTCTACTGCCCTAATCGCCGTTAAAAACAAGCAAGTTATTGGTAGAATACTTTATTCATATCAATGTACTGATAATGATACAACTTGCTTATTTTCATTTTTTGATTGTATAAATAACAAAAAGGTTTCTAGGCAATTATTTGCTTATATCTTTAAAGAAATGGAAGAAAATAATATTAATAATTTTACAAGCAGTTGGTACCCTTTTGAAAATGATCTGAATAATGGAATACTAATTGATGGATTTGATAATCCACCAACACAAAATAATAGTTACAATTATGAATATTATAACGAATTATTAGAAGATGTAGGTTTAGTAAAATTAGTTGATAGTATAACTATGAAAATCCAATCTTCACCACGTTTAGAAAATATTTTATATGAAGCAAGTAATATTGTTAGTAGACGTTATAATTTATCCATTAAACCTTTTAATAATAGAAATTATAAAATAGAAATGGAAGATATAAAAAAAGTTTTTCATATGTATAAAAATATTGCGGAAGATAATAATGATATTAATGAGTTAGAAAAGTATTTAATTAATTTAAAATCACAAATTGATTATAGATATTTTTTAATAGCTCGTGAAATAGAAACAAACGAACCAATTGGCTTTGTTTTGTGTTTACCCGAGTATAATCAATTATTAATAAGAACGAAAGGAAGATATAAAAGTTTTGTTTATCGCTTCAAAAAAAATAAAGTGTCACGAATTATTGGAAATAAACTATGTATTATTCCAAGATATCAAAACACAGAATTAGCAATTCATTTATGTGATGTTTTATATAAAAATGCCAAAGCCCAAAAAATTTTAGAAATGGAAATAGATAAATTACCAGAAGGCAATAATTCTATTGTTAAATTTATTAAGCGTTTAACTGGTAGTACAGTAAAGGTATATCGTACATATAAGAATAGATAAGAGATAAAGTTTTATTTGGTAAGAAAATGGATTTAGTTACATTATTAGTTTGCATTGCTGCAGGAATTGGAGCCGGGGTTTCAACAGGATTAGCTGGTTTATCAGCAGTAGTTGTTATCGCCCCAATGTTACATATATTTTTGAAAGTAGATGCGTATACTGCAATTGGTATTGGTTTGGCAAGTGACGTTTTGGCAAGTGGATTTAGTGCTTATTATTATGGTAAAAATAAGCATCTTGATATAAAAAGTGGTATTTACATTTTAATCACTACAGTTATTTTCACTATAGTGGGTAGTTATCTAGGGTCAATAATGCCACCGGACCTATTAGGGGATTTTTCATTATACATGACAGTGATTTTAGGTTTGCGATTTATTTTCTTTCCAATTATGAAAGGGAGTACAAAAGCTGAAATGCAATCACAAAAAACAAAGACTATTAAATCTTTATTATCAGGCGTTATTGTCGGGTTAATATGTGGTTTCTTCGGAGCCGGTGGTGGTTTAATGTTATTGATTGTCTTGACTGGCTTTCTAGGATATGAATTAAAAACTGCGGTTGGAACTAGTGTTTTTATAATGACGTTTACGGCTTTTACAGGTGCTTTTAGCCATGTGCTTTTAGGCGATAAACCAGATATAAAAATTTTATTGATTTGCATTGCTTCAACCTTAGCAGCCGCTGTTTTAACTAGTAAGCTTGCTAATAAAGCAGAGCCTAAGATTTTAAATAGAGTTACTGGAATAGTTTTAACTGGTTTAGGAATTGCAATGATAATTGTTAATGCAGTTCAATAATTGAAAGGAGATAACATGAAGAAAAAGAGATTTGTAAAAATTGCTATTTGTTTATTTATTATCAGTATAAGTTTTATACTAACTGGTTGTAAAAGTAATGTGTTAGATAAACTATTTGATGAAATTGGTAAAGATGATGCTAACTTGACAACCGAAATATCTAGTGTAAATATTCCTTTAGTTAACATAACAGTAAAGCTTGAGCAAGATGCTAGCAATGTCAAAGCTCTTTATCGAATGTCTAGTCTTATGTCTACTGAAGTTACTGAAGAGGTAATGTATATGGAACAAACTGATGTTGGAATATGCACTTACACATATAGTGAAAATCAATGGTATAAGGAGTATATTACCGGAACAAGTGCCTCCGCTCTTGATATGTATGGAATAACATCATCGTTAGAGGAAATTGATAATTTTACAAGTAAGGATTTTAAATTAAAAGATGGAGAATATATCTTAACAAAAAAAGGTAAAGAGAAATTAGATGCCAATACTCTTTCAGTATTAGAACTAAAATTAACCGACATCACAATAAAAGTCTCAGATAATCAAGATATATATACTATAATGGCTAGTGTTGAGATGTCAGGAATTAGTTTTACATTAAAAATTAAATGTTCTCATTTTGGGTCTACTATTGTTACTCTTCCAGATGCTATTTTAGTTACAAGTTAGTTTTAAATATAAAAATAAAACAAAACCCAGTTTATGTAGATGAAAAGCTAGAGAAGCTTTTACAGATTTATCAATTTACAAAAATTGAATTTATCCTGAAATTTGTAAAAAGGAAAGCGACTTATATCAGAACTGAGATTTCATAATTTTTAAATATTGAAGCTCATGATTTGTAGCATGAATATGTAATATATTTACTAAATCTATCAATTAATTATATTGAGAAGAATATTAAAAAGTCATTTGTGATGATCATTTTAATTTTGAAATTTATAATTTGAGATATAAACATACTGAAAAATAGCTAGATATTTATTATCTCTAGCTATTTTTTAAATAAAATAAAGAAAATTTGGTTTGGGATAATAAGCAAAATGATATTGATAAATAATGTAAACTAAAATGATATCCCCAGTAAAATAGGGCAGATATTTATATATAAAATATTTCAAATTCAATAAAATCTATCACAATAAGTTTAATTAATCATATAATATAGATAAAAGCATAAATAGTCTTTTTTAGTGAAAACACTTTTATTTATTAAAAATGATTTTTGCTTTACAATTAATTTTCAAAAATGATATAATATACGATATAGATATTAGGGAGGAAAACGAATGGCTAGAGTTTATAATTTTTCAGCAGGTCCTGCTGTATTACCAGAAGAAGTTTTATTAGAATGTCAAAAAGAATTACTTGATTATCAAGGCCTTGGTATGTCGGTAATGGAGATGAGTCATCGTTCGCCACACTTTGAAAAAATTGTTATTGAAGCAGAGAAAGATTTACGAACATTACTAAACGTTCCAAGTAACTACAAAATATTGTTTTTACAAGGTGGTGGTACTACCCAATTTGCAATGATTGCTATGAATTTAATGAAAAATAGAAAAGCAGATTATATCGTATCTGGTCACTGGTCAGAACAAGCATATGAGGAAGCAACTCTTTTTGGTGATATCAAAATAATTGCAAGTGGTAAGGAATCAAGTTATACTAAACTACCTGATATAAGTAACTTAGAAATTCGCCCAGATGCTGATTATGTTTTTATGTGTGATAATAATACATTATTTGGAACAAAATTTAAAAATTATCCGGATACAAAGAATATACCTTTGGTAATTGATATATCCTCAAATATTTTCTCTGAGGTAATAGATATAAGTAAATTTGGTTTGATTTTTGCTGGTGCACAAAAGAATGCAGGTATTGCTGGTGCTACTATTGTCATCATTCGTGATGACTTACTTGGGTTTACACTACCCGGAACCCCATCAATGCTTAATTATTCAGTGCATGTAAAAGGAAATTCCATCTTTAATACACCACCAACATTTGCTGTTTATATGACAGGTAAAATGTTGAAGTGGATGTTAAGTATTGGCGGAGTTAAAAAGATTCAGGAAATGAATAAAGAGAAATCTGATTATTTATATAACTACTTAGACAATTCAAGTTTTTATAAAACAAAAGTTTTAAAAGATGAAAGATCAAGAATGAATGTTTTATTTAGTTGTGGAAATGAAGAAACCGATATAAAGTTTGCTAAAGAAGCAGCATTAAACGGACTAGTTGATTTAAAAGGTCATCGCCGTACTGGTGGAATCCGTGTTTCAATGTATAATGCTATGCCCTTTGCAGGCGTTAAGAAGCTTGTTGAATTTATGGATAAGTTTGCCCAAGAAAATGGGGGAAAGTAAGAAATGTATAAGATAACTTATATTAATCCATTTCCTCAAGAAGCGACTTCTTTATTTACAAAAGATAAATATGAAAAAGGCACTTTAGAAAACGCTGATGCTATTATGATTAGAAGCACTAAAATTCATGATATGAAACTATCCCCTAGTGTAGTTGCTATGGGAAGAGCTGGTGTTGGTGTTAACACTATACCATATGAGCGTTTTGGTAAAGAAGGAGTAGTTGTATTTAATAGTCCTGGTGGAAACGCCAATGCTGTTAAGGAAATGACAATTGCTGCCTTAATAATTGCTAAAAGAGATTTATTTGGCAGTATAAAGTGGGTTGAGTCTATGAAAAACAATCCCGATATTGTAGAAAAAGTTGAAAGAGAAAAAGCAACTTATGCTGGGCTTGAAATTTATGGAAAAAAATTAGGGATTATTGGATTGGGGGCAATTGGTGGCAGAGTTGCAACTGAGGCTGTTAATTTAGGAATGGAAGTTTACGGATATGACCCATATATTTCAGTTGAACATGCTTGGGGACTTCCCAAAACTGTTCGCCGTGTCAATCAAATATCAGAGCTTTTAAAAAATTGTGATTATATAACAGTCCATGTTCCCCTAAAAGAAGATACAAAATATATGATTAATAAAGAAACAATTAAGCAGATGAAAACAGGTGTAATCTTAATTAATTATGCTCGTGATGCAATTGTTAATGAAAATGATCTAGAAGAAGCTCTAAAAACTGGCAAAATTGGAAAATATCTTACAGATCTTCCTAATCCAAAAGTTGTGAATATGGTGAATACTATTATTACTCCACATTTAGGTGGCTCTACATTAGAAGCGGAAGCTAATTGTGCAATTATGGCAGTAAATGAAGTTAAAGATTATTTGGAAAAAGGTAATATTCGTAATTCAGTTAACTATCCAGATTGTGATGCTGGTGATATCGGTGGTGCTGTTCGTGTTGCCATTAACCATAAAAATGTTCCTAATATGATAGGACAATTCACAAATGTTTTTGGTT
The DNA here is from genome assembly GCA_031553555.1 of Bacilli bacterium. Lineage (GTDB taxonomy): Bacteria > Bacillota_I > Bacilli_A > ML615J-28 > CAG-698 > CAKOMG01. The sequence continues at coordinate 40,980 of JAVBLL010000015.1, read as the reverse complement.
CATTAAAAGCCAATATTAATCGCTTAGTTAATAATAGTCGTGAAGAACTTGCTTATACTATTTTGGATTTAGATAAAGATATAGATCAAGAAAGTATAAAAAAATTACAGAATATTACAGGTGTTATTAGAGTTAGAATTTTATATAAATAAGTTAGTTGATTGTTGAAATATTTCAACAATCAACTTTTTTGTTTGAATTAAAAAAGGTTTATTAGAATTTATTGCAAAAACAACGAAAATAATGTATAATAAATTAGAATATTTCGAGGTATTATTTATGGAAAAAATGTTTACAAAAAAATGGATAGGTTTATTGTTTATTGGAATTTCTTATTTACTTGCCATATGGCTTGGAGTATTAGTATGTTTGTTTACAAAGGACCAATTAATAATTTGGAGATTTTTACTTGCAAACATGGCATCAACGTTTTTTATTTTCTTGATGAGTAGTCTTTTAGAAAATGCCTCAGTCTATGATCCTTATTGGAGTGTTCAACCACTGGTTCTAGGAATTGGTATGATGATAATAAGTAAAGCATATAATATAGGGACCTATTTACTCCTTGGTTGTGTAGCTTTGTGGGGAATAAGATTAACGGTACACTGGGTAAAAACTTTTAAAAATTTAAATTCACAAGATTGGCGTTATGCAAATTTGAAGGCTAAAAGTAAAAAGTTATTTCCTTTAGTAAATTTTTTTGGAATTCAACTATTTCCAACTTTAATTGTCTATATAGGATGTCAACCGATGTTTTTTTATATGGAAGCACCACAAGTTAATGTGTTTACCATTATCGGATATATTGTAATGGTTGGTGCAGTAGTATTGGAAACATTTAGTGATTTACAAATTTTTAAATACTTTAAAACCAGAACATCATCAAAAGATGTTATTGACATTGGTTTATGGAAATATAGTCGTCATCCAAATTATTTAGGAGAAATAAGTTTCTGGTTTGGAATATATATAGTATTATTATCAGCAAGACTTGATTGTTGGTGGCTAATATTTTGCCCTATTTGTATGATATTGTTATTTGTTTTTATAAGTATTCCAATGATTGAAAAAAGGCTTATAAAGTCAAAAGAGGATTATCTTGGTTATAAAAGAAGAACCTCAATGTTATTACTATTACCACAAAGGAAGGAAAAATAATGAATGCAAAACAAAAGATATTAGCTATTACACCACTTAGTTGTTTAGTGATTTATTTAGCACTTGGATTTATCTTCCAAGATAAGGCTGCTTGGAGATATGGTGCTTTAATATTTCTTTTAGTACCATTAATGCCATATATCATTGGTAAGAAAAAAATCATTTTATCAGTAACTTTAGTTATTTCTATAATCTATGTTGTTGGTTGTTTGATTGCTAGTTCGTTAGGATATAAAATTTGGCATCCTGCTTGGTTAATATTTTTATTAATCCCAATTATCAAAATAGTAATGGTGCCTTCAAAAGAAGAAATAGTTAAAAAAGTCAAAAAAGGCTGCATTGAAGTAGATTGTGATGAAGAAGATTAACAAATAGTTTTATTAGCGAAATATCTTGCGGAATAAAAAAATCCATATATATGAGTAAAAATATCATTTATGGAGAACAACGCTATTAGAGGGCGAATTTTCGGTCAAGAAAGGCCAATTAAAACATAAAATATTAAACAAATAAAAAAGAGGAATTAACATTCCTCTTTTATACTTAATTTATGATTAAGCAAAAATTGTTGGTTTACCACTTAAAATTACAGTGATAAGGTCAAGAAGCCAACCGATAAAACCAAACGGTATACATAGAATGGCAGCAATAATGTGTCCAGTGGCAAGACGGTATAGAATAGCATTAATCCAACCAGTAACTGGAATTATCGCTAAAATCAATCTAACGATCCAAGGTAAACCTTTATAAGTCTTTACATATCCTTTCATTTGTTCAATCTCCTTCCGTGATTATATTATATCATAATAGAATTATTAAAACAAGATAAATTCCTTCAATCTTATATTAAATAAACCTAAAAAACCTGCAAATTGATTAGTTACTTTATTGCACTTATTTGAAAATAATGGTATAATTATTATATAAAGAACAAAAAATAGGAGTGTCAATATGAAAAAAAGACCAATTGTGGCAATAATGTATGATTTTGATAAAACACTATGTAGTCAAGATATGCAAAATTATGGTTTTATCCCTGATTTGTCTATGACACCAAAAGCTTTTTGGGCGGAAACGACAAGTTTTGGCGAAAAAGAAAATATGGAAAAAGTATTAGCATATATGTATATGATGCACCAAAAAGCTAAAGAAAAAGGAATTGTTTTTAATAAAGAATATCTGCATTCACTTGGTAAAACAATTGAATATTATGAGGGCGTAGAAACATGGTTTAAACGTATTAATGATTATGCTCATAGTATCAATCTAGATGTTGAACACTATATAATCTCATCAGGTATAAAACCAATTATTGAAGGTTCAACAATTGCTAAAGAATTTAAAGATATTTATGCTTGTGAATATATGTATGATAGTTCTGGAAAAGTTGTATGGCCAAAGATTGCCATTAATTATACAATGAAAACACAATTTGTTTTTAGAATTTCTAAAGGTGTCGATAGTATAAATGATGATGATACAGTTAATAAGAGAATCGAAGAAGGTTCTCGTAAAGTGTTATATCGTAATATGATCTATCTAGGGGATGGAATTACAGATATACCTTGTATGCGTCTAATAAAAGACAAAGGTGGAAAATCTCTAGCTGTATATCCAAAAAGAAAAAAAGAAAAAGTAATGTCATTATTAGTTGATGGCCGTGTTAATTTCATTTGTGAAGCTGATTATCGTCAAGATTCACAACTTGAAAGAATAGTAAAATTGCAGCTTGATCTCATTTCTTTACAAACAAAAATGGAAATTGAACAAACCAAGCAATTATTAAAGCCTACTAAAGGAGGAAAAATAGATGTTTAAAAAAGCTAATAAAACGGAGTTAAAAACCTGGATGATGGGAGACCTCGTTTTATTTATTGTTTTGGCTATATCATCAGCGACGATGCTAGGTACTTATATGGATGATATGGTTGATAATCGTGTGAGTTATATTATTTTTGGTATCATCTTTATTTTATTAGCCATCGTTTGTATATATTTATTTATTAAAATGATTCAAGCACTAAGAAGTCATGATGAGAGAATGTCGGCTATAGAAGCAAAAGAGGAAGCAGAAAGACTTGAACAAGAAAGATTAGAAGAAGAACGTTTAGCACAAGAAGCTGAAGAAAACAAAAGATTTGCTGAAGAATATCAGAAAAAAGTTCAAGAATCAATGGAGAGTATCAAAGCCCAAAAAACTCAAGAAAGCCCAAATACCAAGAAATGATTAATGTTTATATTGCAGATGTAAGTAATTTAGATATAAATGAAAATATAGAATTAGTAAATGAAGAAAGAAAAGAGAAAGTCTTAAAGTATAAAGCTATTGATGATCAAAAGCTATCACTTGGGGCTTTTTTATTACTAAAGAAAGTCTTGGAGTTACAAAATCTAAGTATTGATTTAACATTTATCTATAATTCTTTTGGAAAACCTTATTTTAAAAATAATAATGAATATTTCTTTAATATTTCTCATAGCAGAACAAAAGTGGCTTGTGTGATTAGTGACCAAGAAGTAGGAATAGATATTCAGTCAATAAAAGAAATGACTGAGAAACAAATGACTTTGCTACAAAAAAAATTATTAACAAAAGAAGAGTTATTAAAGATGAATAAACCATTACAATTAAAAGAATTATATAAACAATGGGTTATTAAAGAAAGTTATGTTAAAGCACTGGGCAAAGGAATATTTGGTAACCTTGAAAAAATAGTTTTAGATGATGACCAAAATATTGCATTATTAATAAATGAACCGCCAGCAAATTATTTTTCCGTTGAGTTAGTTGATAATTACTGGTTATCAATTGCTTATTTAAAAAAAGATCAAATTAATATTGAACAATTAGAATTAACAGCTAATAAATTCTAGTTGTTTTTTTATTTTAAAAGCCAAGTAATGTTTCTTGTAAGAAACACAAAAAAGTGGTATAATAAATATAAAGAATTATAGGTGAACTATGGAAAAAAAATATAATGTTAATGGAATGACTTGTGCAAGTTGCCAAGCTTCTATTGAAAAAACAATAAGTAAATTAGATGGTGTTAATAAATGTCAAGTTAATTTGGCAAATAACACGATGTCAATTGATTATGATGAAAAGATTCTTTCAGAAGAAACAATTATTGCATCTGTAAAAAATGATGGATATGGTCTTAGTAAATATGAAAGAAAAGATACATCAATAATAGATAAGCAATCTGTTGAATTAAATAAAATGAAAAAAAGACTAATCATTTCTTTTATTTTCTTAATTCCTTTATTTTATATTTCTATGGGACATATGCTCAAATTTCCACTTCCATCATTTATTACTTCAATGGAAGGTGTAAATGTAATTATTTTTGCTAGTATTCAATTAATATTAGTTATTCCAATAATTGTTGTAAACTGGTCTTATTTTAATAATGGTTTGAGAAAACTATTTAAAGGTAATCCTAATATGGATACTTTAGTAGCAATTGGTTCTGTTGCATCTTTTTTGTATGGTTTATTTGCAATTATACAAATTGTTATCGGCGTTTCAACAAACAATAATGAATTAGTGAAAAATTATGGAATGGATTTATATTTTGAATCTTCAGGAACGATTCTAACTTTAGTGACTTTAGGGAAATATTTAGAAACAAAGAGTAAAGGACGTGCTCATAAGACCATTGAGAAACTAATAAAACTAACACCTAAAACAGCATTTGTTGAAGAAGGAAATAAAGTTATTGAAAAACTAATTGAAGAAGTAATCATTAATGATATCCTTCAAATAAAATCAGGTATGACTATTCCTGTTGATGGAATCATTATTGAGGGCAGTGCCACAATTGATGAAGCAATGATTACTGGGGAAAGTCTACCAGTTGAAAAAACAATTGAAGATAAAGTAATTGGCGGAACCATTATCCAAACTGGTTTCCTGCGCGTTGTTGTTAAAAAGACTAATAGTGAAGGAGTTTTGTCACAAATCATTGCCCTTGTTGATGAAGCTAGTAATAGTAAAGCTCCTATTTCTCAATTGGTTGATAGAATTAGTTTATATTTTGTTCCTATTGTTATAGGAATAAGTCTCATAAGTTTAGTAATAAACTGGTTGATTTATAAAGATTTTGTTATTGCATTATCAATGGCCATTTCTGTTTTAGTCATTTCTTGTCCTTGTGCATTGGGTCTTGCAACGCCAATGGCAATAATGGTAGGCACACAAATGGGGGCCGAAAATCATATTTTGATTAAATCAAGCGAAGCAATAGAGTTATTATCAAAAACAAATATTGTTGCATTAGATAAAACCGGAACAATAACTAAAGGGAAGTTAGTTGTAAGTGATATAGTTTCTATAATAGAAACAAGCGATTTTAATCAAATTGCTTATTTACTAGAACAACACTCAGAACATCCGATTGGACAAGCCATAATTAACTATTTAAGTGATAAAAATATTTCCCTAACTGAAAAATATCAAGAATTAAATGTTTTGCCAGGTTATGGAATTATAATCAAACAAAATAATAATGAATATTATGCTGGTAATCAAGCACTAATGCTTGATAAAAAAATTAATCTTGATAATATAATTGATAAAGTCTATGAATTATCAAAAATGGGAAAAACTGTTGTTTACCTTGGAAAAAACAATCAATTGTTAGGTATTATTGCTGTTAGAGATGAAGTCAAAGAAGATAGCAAAAAAGCAATTGATGAATTAAAAAATTTGGGGTTAAAAGTCGCGATGCTTACAGGTGATTTTGAAGTTACAGCTGAGGCAATCAAGGATGAACTTGGAATTGATTATTGCTATGCCCAAATGTCTCCGATTGCTAAAGAACAAAAAATTATAGAACTCCAAGCAAATAATCAAAAAGTAACTATGGTAGGAGATGGCATAAATGATTCTATTGCTCTAATCAGAAGTGATGTTGCCATAGCAATTGGTGCGGGAACCGATATTGCAATAGAAGCAGCCGATATAGTTTTGATGCGTGGAGAATTAACTGATGCTGTAACGGCTATACGTTTAAGTAAAGCAATAATGATAAATATTAAAATGAATTTATTTTGGGCTTTTATTTACAATATAATTGGAATTCCAATAGCTGCAGGCTTATTTTATGGATTGTTTAATTTGAAACTGAATCCAATGATTGCCGCCTTAGCCATGAGCTGTAGTTCATTATGTGTTGTTTTAAATGCTTTAAGATTACGTTTTTTTAGAAGTATAAGGAGGGAAAAAATATGATTAAAAAGAAAATGAAAGTTGAAGGAATGAGTTGCAAACACTGTCAAGCAAAAGTTGAAAAAGCTCTGCTAATGGTAGATGGTATAAAAAATGTCAATGTTAAACTAGAAACTAAGGAAGTTATAATATCAATGGATAAATTCATAGAAGATGAAATTTTAAATAAAACAGTAACAGATATAGGTTATAAAGTAGTTTCTATAGAAGAAAAAAAATCTCTATTTGGAAGATAATATGACTATTGCCGTAAGTGCTTGTCTTCTTGGTCATAACTGTAAATATGATGGTACAAATAATCAAAATTTGGATTTATTATCACATCTTGAAAAACATACTATCATACCTATTTGCCCAGAAGTATTAGGAGGTCTTGGAATACCAAGAAAACCAGCTGAAGTCCTTATAGATAAGGTGATTAATATTGATGGTGAAGATTTCACAAAGTTTTTCAAAGATGGAGCATATAAAGCATTAGATAAAATAAATAAAAACAATATAAAAAAAGTCATACTGAAATCAAAAAGTCCATCTTGTGGATATTTGGGAATATATGATGGCACTTTTTCTCATAATTTAATATGTGAGAATGGTATATGCTCTCAGATATTACTTGATGCAGGAATAAAAATATATACAGAAAATACTTTTTGGGAATTATTTAAAGATGATAAGGAGTAGTAATGAATGTAAGAGAAGAGTTAGAAAAATTAGTTGATATAGATTATAAGGAATTTCATAAAAAATTAATTCTAGATTATGATGAGGTATTGGGGGTAAGAGCAGAGCATTTAAGAAAGATTGCTAAACTTTTAGCAAAAGAAAATAATATTTCTTATTTGTATGAACCGCATCACTCACATGAAGAAAAGGTCATTCATGGAATGCTTGTTGGATTTTTAAAAATTGATTATGATGAATATATTAAATATTTAGATACGCTACTTCCGTATATTACTAACTGGGCAATATGTGATATGTCGGTTGGTGCTATGAAAATAGCCGACAAAGAATATGAACGTTTATTTTCAAAGTTGGTAGAATATACCAAAACGAATGATGAATATACAATTAGATTTGGATTAATCATGATGCTTGGCTGGTATATAAACAAACAAAGAAAGCAATATATTGATATTATTTTTTCCAGGTGTGACGAAATAAAGCATGAAGGGTATTATGTAAAAATGGCAAAGGCATGGTTAATTGCGACTGCTTATGTTAAATTTAAGGATGAAACTTTACAATATTTACAAAAATGCGAGTTAGATGATTGGACATATAATAAAGCTATTTCTAAAATGACTGAATCATTTAGAATAAGCAATGAAGAAAAAGAGCAACTAAAATCAATGAAGAGGAGAAAAGTGAATGAATAATACGATAGAAACTATTTTGAAAAGAAGGAGTGTTCGTGCATTTGAAAAAAAACAAATTACGGATATTGAACTAGAACTTATTTTACAAGCTGGCATTTCTGCTCCTAGTGCTATGAATCAGCAATCTCCCTTGTTGGTTGTTTTACAAAATGAAGAATTGATTAAAGAACTTTGTGATATTACCAAAGAAGAATTTCCAAAAAGAACTAATCCCTTTTTTGAGGCTCCTACAATAGTTATTGTGTTTGCTGACTTTGAATGTATTTATCCAATACAAGATGCTTCGTCGGCTTTGGAGAATATGTTTATAGCAGCAACTTCTTTAAATATTGGTTCCTGTTGGATTAACTATCTTAAAGATTTAATGAATACTAAAGCAGGAATTGCCTTTCAAACAAAATTAGGTATTGAAGAAAAGTATAAAGTTGTTGGTACTTGTGTTTTAGGATATCCCAAAAATAACGAGTGGCCACCAGTTAAAGAACGTAAAAAAGATTATGTGAGGATTTTTAAATAATGATTAAAAAAGGTATTTATCGTCATTTCAAAGGTAATTTATATCGTGTTATAATGATTGCAAGAAACAGTGAAACTAATGAAGATATGGTTGTATATCAATCATTAAAGAATGAAGAAGAATACTGGGTGAGGCCACTTCATATGTGGGAAGAAAAAGTCCAAAAAGATAATCAAATGATACCGAGATTCGTTTTTATAGGAGATAAATAGTTATGATTCGAAATATGCTTTTTGAATTAATATTTTTAAAGTTAGAAAGTTTTTGGATTTTATTAATAGTTTTTTTTGGTCTGATTTTATTTTTGATTATAATGTTAGTAATAATTGTTATGTTAATGAATAAATCCGTCTTCGGACATCGTATTGAAAATCCAAAACATTTAAAGTATTTTTCCGTTAATGATTTCTCTGGGTTAAAAGCAAATGAATTTTCTTTTGATAATAATAACCATGAAAAATTAAAGGGTTATATTTATATGTATGATAGAGATAATTATTTGGGTATAATAGTTGTATCTCACGGCATAGGTGGAGGTCATTTAGCTTATATAACAGAAATTGCTCATTTTGCTTCTTTAGGGTTTAAAGTTATAAGTTATGATAATACCGGTACAGCATCAAGTAACGGAAAAAAAATAAATGGATTACCACAAGCAGTTATGGACCTTGAATGTTGTTTGAGTTATATTCAAAACAAAGAGGACTTAAAAAAAGAAAAAATCATTTTATATGGTCATAGCATGGGTGGTTATGCTGTATGTAATGCTGTTATGTTAAATAACCATATCGATGGAGTAGTAGCATTAGCGCCAGCTGATAATTATATAAGTTTAGTTAGAAAAAATTTAATTGAAAAAACCGGTAAACGTATGAGTTTTTTATGTTGGTTTTTTAGAATAAATGAAAAATTAAAATTTAAAAAATATGCTTCCCTTTCAACATATAATTCCTTGCAAACAACTAAAGTTAATACTTTAGTTGTCCAAGGCACGATGGATAATATGGTTCAGTTGCAACAAATAACAAAAATAGCAAATAATAATAATAACCCATATGTGAAATACTTACTTGTTCCTGATAAAAGACATCGCCCAAATATTAGTGATGAGGCGGTAATATATGATCTCCAAGTGGAATTTATGTTTGAAAAATTAAAAAGTGAATTTAAAGTAGTCCCTGATGATAAACTATTTGAATTTCGGGATTCCATAGATTATGATTTACTAGTGGAATTTGATAATGTAGTAATGGAACATATTGATTCATTTATTATGAGTTGTTTAAAGTAGAGGTATATATGAAAATTATTAAAGCCCTTTTTAGTCGCTTTACACTAATATCGTTGTCAATTATTTTACAAGTAGCTTTCTTCTTAGTATTAGTGGCTTTACTTAATGAGTATTATATTTACTTTAATATTGGAGCTACAGTTCTAAGTATTATTGCTTTATTATCGTTATTAAATAAAAATGGTAATCCTAATCATAAAATTCCTTGGATGATTGTTGTATTATTACTCCCACCATTTGGTCTTTTAATTTATATAATGTTTGGTAAAGGTTATGTTTCTAGAAAACATCGTCGTTTATATCAAAGTACAATTGATCGCTCTAATCCTTATTTAGTACAAAAAGAAGAAGTTATAAACAACTTAATTAATGATAAACCGGAATATTGCCGACAATCTGAATATATTAAAAATACTTCTCGCATGCCAATATATGAAAATACAGATATTGTCTATTTTGCAACAGGGGAAGAATATTTCAAACATTTATTTATTGATTTAGAAAAAGCTGAGCATTTCATATTTTTAGAATATTTTATCATTGGCATTGGCGACATATTTACCAAAATTTTAAAAATATTAATAGAAAAGGTAAAACAAGGAGTAGATGTAAGGATCATTTATGATGATATGGGTAGTATTAAATCATTACCTTATCGATATGATGTCCACTTACGAAGGCTTGGAATAAAGTGTGTAAAATTCAATCACTATCTTCCGATAGCATCAGCAGTACACAATAATCGTGATCATCGTAAAATAGCCGTCATTGATGGATACATTGGTTATACTGGCGGAATGAACTTGGCAGATGAATATGCTAATATAATTAGTCGCTTTGGTTACTGGAAAGATACTGGTGTCAGGTTATATGGTGAAGCTGTAAAAAATTTTACAATTATGTTTTTATCTACTTTTGAAGTCTATAGCAATAAAACTGATGATTATAGTAAATTCATGCCAAATGTATATCAAAAAGAACCTTGTGATAGCAAGGCTTTCGTACAACCATTTGGTGATGGACCAGCACCAGTGTATTCACATAACATAGGGCAAAATGTATACATGAATATGATTAACCAAGCCCAGAAGTATATTTATATTACAACGCCATATTTGATAGTCGATTATAATATGACTAATAGTTTGATGAACGCCGCGCTTAGAGGAGTAGAAGTAATAATTGTAACCCCATCAATTCCGGATAAAAAAATCATTTTTACTATGACAAGAGCCTCTTATGCTCAGTTAATATCTGCAGGCGTAAAAATTTATGAATATACACCAGGGTTTATCCATGCGAAAAATGTTATTGTTGATGATGAAATAGCGGTAGTTGGGACAATTAATTTTGATTATCGTAGTTTAGTTCACCATTTTGAATGTGGGTGTTATATAATAGATAATCAAACGACTTTAAAGATAAAAGACGATTTTCTAAATATTTTGGAACAATCCAAACAGCCACCCAAAAAATATTATAAAAAACGTAGTATTTTATGGCGCGTTTATATTAGTGTTTTAGAATTTTTCGCACCACTCGCATAAATATTAAGTGAAGAAAGGGAAAATATGAATAAAAGAGTCATCATAATTGGGGGCGGTCTAGCAGGTTTGAGTGCTGGAATATATGCCCAACTAAATGGTTTTGATAGTACTATTTATGAGTCTAATCAAAAAATTGGTGGTAAATATAGCGGTTTTGATAATAAACAAAAATTTATGAATAGTTTCCCTCGTATAATATATGGTCTTAGCACACAAAGTGATATGGCGAAGTTATGGTCAGAATTAATTAATATCAAGGATAATGATATCCATAACCTAGATTATCTATTTCATTACCAGAGCGAAGAAGTTGATTTTTTCTTTCATAAAGATTTAAAAAAATTAAAAGATGAACTACAAAAGATATCATCATATGATATTGATAATATTGAAGAGTTTATTGAACTAATTCAACTTGGAATGTCATACCATATGATTACCACTAAATCTAGTGATTTAATCGGTGTTTTCGAAGCAAGAAAAGAACAAAACAAGATTAGTATATATAAAAAGCTTGATAAAAAAATTGGCTCTTTAGATATAAAGAAATATTTAAGCCGTTTTAAAAGCACAAAATTACAAAACATATTAGCAACAATTATGGTACCAGAAACAAGTTGTTTGATTCTCTTTTCATATCTTGGAAAATTTGCAATGAATGAAATTAATATTATAGACGATTATAATACCAATCTAGTTGACCAATTAAAAATGAAATATTTGTCAATGAATGGGGAGATTAAAACTAAATCCGAAGTTATGGAATTGCTTTTTTCAAAACCTAATCATATTGATAGTATAAAATTATCGGATAATAAAACAATTAAGGGTGACTATTTTATTGCCACTTGTGACCCACAGTATGTTTTTGAAAAATTGTTGAAGAAAAAATATCGGGATCGCCGCTATTATTTGCGATATGAAGACTACAAAAATTATCCAGTATCTTCAGCCATAATAGCTACTTTTAGTTTGAATAATGTTTCGCTTAATGATCGGGAGTATATTGCGATACCGGCAACGAGAATTGCCGCTAATATGCATAATTATTTGAATTTTGTAAAACATATAAAGGAGAAAAACGATAACATATATAGTTGTATAATAAACCAAAAATACGATGATTATGATTTTTGGAAGATAATTATTGATAATAAAAAATTGGTTCAAGAAATTGAAATGAAAATATGGACAACTATTCAAAAAACTTTGCAAAATATTAATCCAAAGGTTAAGATAAATCAACTTAACATAGATAATCCAATTACTATATCAAAGAGTTATAGAGGAGCATTATATGGATTTAATATTACACCTTTAGGAAAAAATATTGTTCATGATGGTTGCATATCAGAAATCAATAATCTTTTTTTGGCGAGTCATTGGCAACAATCTCCGGGTGGAATTGTAGATGCTATCGTTTCTGGAAAGTTTGCAATTCAACATATTTGCAGACAAGAAAAAATAAAATTGAGGTAAAACAATGAAAGCTATTCTATTAATTCATGGATTTGTTACTGATAAAGAAGATTTAGATGCAATAATACCAACTATTGCAAAAATGTATGATCATGTTGAAAGAGTCAATTTACCAGGTCACAATGAGGGTGAAAAAATGAAAGGCTTCACATGTGAAGCCACAATGCAAATGGCTGAGGAGAAGACAAAAGAATTATGTGAGAAATATGAAATTGTAGATGTTATTGGCTTTTCTATGGGTGGAGCTATAGCTAGTCATTTGACAAAATCATTTCCAATACGTAAAATCGTTCTATTATCACCTGCAAATAAATATCTTAATATGAAATATCCTCGCGCTAATTTTCAAGTTCAACGAGATTATCATTCAGTTAAACGCTCACTTAGAAAAATTAAAGAAGATGAAAATCCTACTGATTATGAAAATATGTTAAAAATACATGAGGATATAAAAAAAGATCGAGCCATTAGCTTTGAATTATTTTTTAAAATAATGCTTCCAAATTATACAATCAAATACTTGAGGGTATTTAGAAAAATCATTAAATATTGCAATGATGGACTAGATCATATTGAAAATGAAACTTTGTTGATTTGGGGAAAGCTTGATCAACTAGTTCCTATTAGCACTATAGACTTTTTTAAGGAAAGATGTGCAAATCTAACAACTATTGTTTTCGATGAAATTTCCCATCTCATGCTGCTATCACATAATCCTAAAAAGATAATTGATGCTTGTCGTGACTTTTTGTGTGATTAAAAAATGAAAAAATAAAGATGATGTTTTAAAGACATCATCTTTTTATATTGCTCTCCAACTTGCATATTGAATAATAAAATGTTATAATAATTTAAAAGGGGTGCCAAAATGAAAAAAATTATTTCGCTTTTATTTTTAATGTTTTTGATATTTACACTAGTTGGTTGTGGAACAGATAATGAATTAAATCAAAAGTTAATTGATTTAACAAATGCTTTAAATGATGCTGAGGATCGTCTTGGACAATTAGAAGAGGATTTGCAATCTTCTGATCAATTAATTAGTGATTTACAAGATGATTTAACAAAAGCAAAAAACGATAATCAAACTTTATCAAATAAAGTTAGTGGTTTGCAAAGTGATAAAGGAAAAATGCAAAAAGAAATCGACGAATTAAAAGAGGAGAGTAGTGCTATGAGTGGGAATGTCAATGTTTATTTAGCGAGCAAATATTATTTAGTTGTTGGAGAGACATTCCAATTATTTTATCGTAGTATTATTCAAGCAGTAAATCCTTACAATTATTATATAAAATTAACAGGGAATGTTGGTAAATCCTATCCACGTTATTATGAATTGACACCAACGGCGGCAGGAAATCAAACTTTAAAAGTTGAAGTATGTGATAATATGGGTAATGTTTTGGGATCAGATACAACTACATTAATAATAAATACTACTCCAACTTCATCAAAAAGTCGTAATATATTATGTGTTGGAGATAGTAATACTGCTGGAGGCGTTTGGATATCAAAAGGTTTAGCTTTATATAATGCCAATAAATCATCTGGAGCCGGTGCAATTAATTTACTAGGCACACATACATCATCATCAGTAAAACATGAAGGTTACAGCGGATGGCAATGGAGCACATTTTTTACAGGAGATGGTTCATCAACAGTTAGTCAATCATATCCATACGGACCTACACCATTTAAATCTACAACTACCACAAGTGGCATAAGCTTTTCCGAATATTGTACAAGAAATAGTTATTCAGGAATTGATGAAATATATGTTATGTTGACATGGAATGGTGTCGGTGGAAGAATGAAAGAATGGTCTTTGAATGAAACCATGTTTACATATATAAAGAAATTCGTAGATCAATTTCATGAAGACTATCCAAATGCTAAAATAACATTAATGGGTATCTTTATGCCCTCTGTTCAAGGTGGTTTAAGTGATTATTATGCTATCAATGTTTCATATGGCGATAATTATGGTCAATTTGTTACAGCAATGAATTATAATCAAACATTAGAAGCATTTGCAATGCAAAGTGCTTATAGTAGTTTTGTTCGTTATGTTGACGTAGCTGGGCAGTTTGATGTAGAAAATAATATGCCAACTGCAACAAAAAAAGTTAATGATGAAAATACTACAACAGAAACAATCGGTGCTAATATGGGAATTCATGCATCCACTAATGGATATAATCAAATAGGTCATGTTTTCTATAGAATGTTATCTACTAATTGGTAAATAAGTAAGGGGACAAATATTTTGAATTATTTGTCCTTTTTTATATTGAAACAAAAAAGAAGAGCTGAATAGCCCTTCTTACAAAAGAATAAATCTTTTGCGGTTGATTGAAATAAATCAATCCTCCATAACAATATAATCTCAAATAGTTTTTATATTGCTAATATTAGTATATGCAAATATTTAAAAATTATTACAAAAATTAATCAAATATAGTAAAAAACATCAAAATATGTTATAATAATTCTATATATTTTATAGGAGATTAATATGCCGTTTTTACCACTTACTATTAAAGAAATGAAGAATTATGGCTGGGAGCAACCAGATTTTATTTATATAATTGGTGATGCATATATTGATCATCCCAGTTTTGGGCCGGCCATTATTACCAGAGTATTAGAAAACTTTGGTTATAAATGCTGTATAA
Source organism: Bacilli bacterium (assembly GCA_031553555.1). GTDB lineage: Bacteria > Bacillota_I > Bacilli_A > ML615J-28 > CAG-698 > CAKOMG01. The sequence goes on along the minus strand of JAVBLL010000015.1, from coordinate 25,704 downwards.
TTTCACAGCCCAATATAAATAAAAATGAAGATTTTATGACATTTGGTTTGCCAAGACTTGCTTTCTTAGTAAGTAGTGGCAATATTGATTCAATGGTTAATCATTATACAGTTGCGAAACATAAACGAAGCAAGGACTTTTACACGCCCAATGGAGAAATGGGAAAAAGGCCAGACCGAGCGGTAATAAAATATTGTCAAAAGCTTAGGTCGATTTATCCGGAGTCAACTATTATTACTGGTGGAATTGAGGCGAGTCTTCGCCGACTTGCTCATTATGATTATTGGTCTGACAGTGTTAGACAGTCAATTTTGTTGGAGTCAGGAGCCGATTTAGTTTTATATGGCATGGGTGAAAAAACAATTATAGAGGTAGCAGATGCCCTTGATGGTGGCTTGGATGTGCGTGATATCATTCATATTCGTAATACTGTTTGGAAAACTAGCGATTTAGATAGAATACCATATACATATGAAGTGCTTCCGGAATATGAAAAGATTAAAACAGATCGATATAGTTACGTGAAGAGTTTTCAAAAACAATATCAAAATACGGATGCTTTTCATGGGAAAGCTTTAGTAGAACCATATAAAGATATTTACGTTGTTCAAAATCCTCCAGAGTTGCCACTATCAAGCGAAGAGATGGACATGGTCTATAGTTTACCATATATGCGCACGACCCATCCACTAATTGAGGCAAAAGGTCATGTACCAGCAATTGATGAAGTTCAGTTTTCTATTATATCTAATCGTGGCTGTTTTGGTGGTTGCAATTTTTGTGCATTAACATTTCATCAAGGTCGCATTATCCAGTCAAGGTCTAAACAATCAATTGTTGAAGAAGCGAAACAAATAACGGATTTAGTAGATTTTAAAGGATACATTCATGATATAGGCGGTCCAACAGCAAACTTTTACAATCCTTCATGCCAGAAACAAACAAAACATGGCATTTGTTATAACAAAGAATGCATTGGATATAAACCATGTGATAATTTAGAAGTGAATCATAGTGATTATTTAGATATATTAAGAGAAGTAAGAAAACTTCCCAAAGTTAAAAAAGTATTCATCAGAAGTGGGTTACGTTATGATTATATAATGTATGATAAGAATAAAGAGTTTTTTGATGAATTAGTAGAACATCATATATCTGGGCAGTTAAAAGTAGCACCAGAACATATTGATAATAATGTTTTAGAAAAAATGGGTAAACCATCGAAACAATTATATGATGATTTTGTTGAAACGTTTAAAAACTTGAATAGAAAACATCAAAAAAAACAATTTTTAGTTCCATATTTAATGTCATCTCATCCAGGCTCAACATTAAAAGAAGCAATTAATTTGGCTCTTTATATTAAAAAAAGTGGTCAAAAACCAGAACAAGTTCAAGACTTTTATCCAACTCCAGGAACTGCCTCAACTTGTATGTATTATACAGGTATTGACCCATTCACTAATGAGGCGGTATATATACCAAAGAATAATCATGAAAAAGCAATGCAAAGAGCACTTATACAGTTTTGGCTTCCTCAAAACTATGATTTGGTAAAAGAAGCCTTAATAAAAACAAATCGTCAAGATTTAATTGGATTTAGTAATGATTGTTTAATTAGACCAAGTAAAGGAGGAAAATATGAAAAGAAACATCATAATTAATATTGTTGTTACACTTTCTACTCTTGTTGTTATTGGACTTATTATTGTTTCATATTTTATTATAAAAAATATAAATAAAAATAATGATAATGATGACTTAATTACTATAACTATTCACGCGAAAGATGTAGATGGCAACCTAGTTATTAATAAAGAACTTGAAGTAAAAGGTGGACAGACATTATATCAAATACTGAATAGTGAATTCACAATCATTATGGGAACAGGTGCAAATGATGGGATGTTAGTGGGATTCTCCGAAATTTCTTCATCACCATCTGAAAATATTTGGTTTATTATTTATATAAATGGCGATTATGCAATGTATGGGATAAAAGATTATATACCAATAGATGAGGATATTATTTTGTTTGCTTTGGAAACATATTAATTATGAAACTTACTATTAGAGATATTACTATCATTCCTATTTTAGCAGTTATTTTATTTGTTCAAGAACAATTATTTTCATTACTACCCAATATACAGTTGACAGTGCTTCTAATTTTTGTTTATAGTAAAACACAAGGTTTATTCAAAACAATACTAATAGTAATCATTCATGTTATACTAGATAATCTTTATATGGGTAGTTTGAATTTCCTTTATACCCCAGCAATGTTGGTAGGTTGGATGATTATTCCAATTTGTATGTGTACTATTTTTAAAAAAATTGAAAATATATATATAATTGCTGGTTTAGGAGTAATATTTAGCTTATTTTATTGTTGGGTTTTTATTATACCTCAGTATATTATGTATAAAATAGATATTATTGCGTATCTAACAGCGGATATAATATTTGAATTGATAATGTGCGGGAGTAGTTTTATTAGTATTATTTGGTTATATAAACCGCTTAATAATATCTTATACAATTTAGAAAACCAAAATCTGGAAGTTTAAATTATCAAAGTTTGGTAATTTAAACTTTTAATTTATATTATTCCCTAATAGTGAGATAATAAATATAGGTCATTTTAAAATGATAATTGGAGGCGAAAATGAAAAAAGGCATTTTTATAATAGTATTATTTATTTTTTGTTTAACCTTATTTGGCTGTTCTGATGAAGATAAAACTGGCGAAGGCAAGGCATATGAACTTATTTATAAAGATTATGTAGGAGTTGCTGAGGTGACTGTTAAAAACGGCAAAGTTGAAACGATTGATTTTGATGAATATTTTTTGCCACATGTATGGGCAAAAATAACAGTTGAAGGCACTGAAGAAGAAGGCGAAATGGTTTATCCAAACAATGTCATTCATATTAATGGAACAACATATGCTAAGTACATTAATATAAATGGTAAAGTATTTACTGGGGAATATCGTGAAGGTGGAGTTACAATAGATGATGTAGCTTATTCAAATCAAATAATAAAATATAGTAGTGGCGAGATTACTGATTTATATGTTCATTTAAAAAATTCCGAAGAAGCATGCATGTGGTACGTGAATGCAATCCAAAGCGATAAAGCATTTGTAAGCAGTAGTGATGGAGTGGCGTTGACAACATATGCTTCTGCAAATACTCTGGGATGGAGCAAAATAGAAGGAAAGTATTGGAGCGGTGAAAGCTATCCATTAGGCTGGCAAGGTAACATTGATGCATTAGTAGCAAGTTTAAAAGGAAAAGCATTAAAAGATGTAACTTTAGTACAAGGAACTGCTGACACATTAACCGGTTTAAAATATTGGAGTATTGACAATGTTAAAACTGGAGCAACTTTGACTGGTATACAACAATATTATGATTTAATGTATAAGGCATACAAAAAGGCAATTGACTAAAATATTTAAAAATAAAAAAGATGGCAAACATCTTTTTTTATTTTTAAATATTTATTCCTTGACAATATAAGTAATTCATTATATAATATTTGCAACCCCCACCGGGGGATAAAGAGGCAAAGAATGAAACATCAACATGAGAGCGATAAAGCATTAATAAACAGAATGTCTAAAGCAATTGGACACATGGAAGCTATAAAAAAAATGATAGACAATAACAGGGATTGTGCTGAACTACTAATTCAATTATCGGCAGTTCGTTCTGCAATAAATAATATAGGAAAATTAATATTACAAGATCATTTAGAACATTGTGTGATGATTGCAATTGAAAAAGACAATAAAGAAGTGTTAGTTGACTTAAATAAAGCAATTAATCAATTTTTGAAGTAATTGATAAGTATGGTAGATAAAATAAACAAATTATTATCTGGAATATGGGCAACAATTATTTCTGGATTTTTCCTTATAGCTAGTTTGATTTTAATATTATGTAAAATTAATTTTATATTTGATCCAGCTTGGATTACAATTATAATATCGGGACTACCGCTTTTGTATTTAGCGGTAAGAAGGATATTTATTGAATCAGGAATGAAAAAAATATCATCAGCTCTTTTGATTTCTATAGCAATGGTTGCCTCGATTGTTATTGGGGAATTATTTGCCGCTGGTGAAGTAGCCTTTATTATGGCACTTGGAGCAATTCTTGAAGATTATACTGTTGAAAGAGCAAAAAAAGGAATTAAATCATTAATGAAACTTGCTCCTGAACAAGGAAGAAAAATAATAAAAATTGAAGGCAAGATAGTTGAAGAAATGATTTCAGTAGATGCAATTCAACTTAATGATAGATTAAGAGTCTTGCCAGGAGAAAAAATACCAGTAGACGGAAAAATTATATTAGGAAACACCTCAATAGATCAAGCCATAATCACTGGTGAATCACTGCCAGCTGATAAAACAGTCAACGATGAAGTATATTGTGGAACTATTAATCAATTTGGATCAATAGAGATATTAGCGACTAAAATTGGAGAGGATTCAACTTTAAAGAAACTTATTAAAATGGTGCAAGATGCTGAAAATAATAAAGCACCTATGCAAAGAATTGTTGATAAATGGGCATCATGGTTAGTGCCAGTTGCCTTACTTATTGCCATCATAACCTATTTTGTTTTTCAAGATTTGACAAGAGCGGTAACTATTTTAGTTGTATTTTGTCCTTGTTCTTTAGCATTAGCAACCCCAACATCAATTATGGCGGCAATTGGTCAAGCAACAAAATATGGTGTTTTAATAAAGTCTGGCGAAGCACTAGAAAAAATGGGTAAAGTTAATTGTATTGCTTTTGATAAAACCGGAACTTTAACATATGGAAAATTAAAAGTAAGTGATGTAAAATCATTTGATAAAACAATAACTGAAGAGGAGTTATTGAAGTTAGTTGCAAGTATTGAGTCTTATTCAGAACACCCCATTGGTAAAGCAATCACTGAGTATGTTAAAGAACTAAAAATAGAATTAATAGAGATAATAGATTTTGAAATGATACCAGGTAATGGAGTAAAAGCAAAATTGAATGATGAAATTGTTTATTGTGGTAATTCAAGATTTTTATCAAACAATCAAATCATTTTAAGTGATAAAGAAAATAATGAAATAGATAGCTTAAAAAATGAAGCCAAAGCAATAATAATAGTGGCTAAAGCAAATGCAGTTCTTGGTTCTATTGCTCTATCAGATACATTGAAAGATAATGCGAAAAGCATGATTGATGAATTGAAATTACTGAATAACAAGGTAGTTTTATTAACTGGAGATAATTTGTTGACTGCAAATTATTTTGCTAGCCAACTAGGGATTCTGAAATAAAAGCTGATTTACTTCCAGAAGATAAAATGTTTGCAATTAGAGAAATATTAAATAATGGAAATAATGTCTGCATGATCGGTGATGGAGTTAATGATGCGCCATCTTTAAAAAGTGCAAGTGTTAGCATTGCGATGGGAAGTATGGGAAGTGATGTAGCCATTGAATCAGCGGATATTGCATTAATAGGTGATGATATTGAAAAGATTCTATATTTAAAAAGATTATCTAATGCCACGATTAAAACGATTAAGTTCAATATAACATTATCCATGTTCATTAATTTTGTAGCCATTATTCTCTCGGTTTTAAATATTCTTAATCCAGTTACAGGTGCTTTAGTTCATAATTGTGGTTCTGTTTTAGTGGTATTAAATGCCGCTTTATTGTATGATAGGAAATTTATAAAGTTAAAAAAAGATTAATTAAATAATCATTGGTAAAAAATAATAAAAGTATAAAAGAAAAATCGATTATTATAATTGAGATCATTAAAAGTTAATTTTATTTATTTTCAGATATAATGATAATAAAGATGGACAAACTAAATCCACCTTTTTCATTTAAAAGACTTTTTTTATTTATTTTTAATGTGGTTTATGGTAAAATATTATCAATATAATTAATGTGTTTAATAGGAGGCACTATGGAAAATATTACTGTCATTGGTGCAGGTAGTTGGGGATGTGCACTTGGTCGCATTCTTGGTGATAATGGGCATAATGTTATTCTTTATGATATAGATATCGAAACCATTAATGAGATTAATCTACATCATACAAATAAAAAGAAATTGTTCTCTGGCATTTTACCTTTAACCGTTAAGGGAACAAACAATTTATATGATGCAATTAATACAAGTGATACGATTGTTTTGGTTGTACCAACAGCGGTTATACGTTCAGTAATAAAAGAGATTGCTGGTGTGATAAAAGAACCAAAATTGTTCATTAATGCTTCAAAAGGAATTGAGCCAGATACGGCAAAAAGAGTATCAGAAATTGTGAGAGAAGAAATTCCTGAACCTCTTTGTCAAGGATTTGTTGCTTTGACAGGACCTAGTCATGCAGAAGAGGTTATATTACAAAATTTAACGGTTGTTGCTGCTGCTAGTGATAACGAAGAATTTGCAAAAAAGGCTCAAAAACTTTTTAGTAATCAAACATATTTTCGTGTTTACACGGTTGATGATTTAGTTGGTGCAGAACTAGCTGGCTCTTTAAAAAACATTTATGCAATTGCTGCAGGTGTATCGGCTGGATTAGGATTTGGTGTCAATGCCATTGCAGCTTTAATTACAAGAGGCTTAACCGAGATGAAAAGGCTAGCGTTAACTTATGGGGCTAAAGAAGAAACGTTGAATGGTTTAACAGGGGTAGGAGATTTAATTGTTACTTGCACATCAAAATTAAGTCGTAATTATCAAGCGGGTTTATTAATAGGTAGTGGAATTGATTTAGATGAAGCACTTAGTAAAATTACGATGGTCGTTGAGGGGGCAAGAACTTGTCGTTCAGCATATCAAATGGCTAAAAAACATAATATTTATACACCAATCATTAACGCAGTTTATAGGGTTATCTATGAACATCAAGACCCAAGAGAAGAAGTTGGTAGATTAATGTTAAGTGAGTTAAAGAAAGAAGATTAAAAATATGCGAATTGTTAAGGCAAAAGAAATTTATGAACAAACAAAAATACTTGCTAAAGAAGCAAATTTTTCCCTTGACGAATGCTTAATAAATCGCCTTAGAAAAGGTTATAATACGGAAAATGATCTTCTTGCAAAAAAAATACTCGAAGAAATACTAGATAACATTCAAATAAGTAAAAGAGATCATATCCCATTATGTCAAGATACAGGCTTAGTAGTTGTATTTTTAGAAATAGGTAATGAAGTTTTTATTGAAGGGGATTTATATGAGGCTATCAATAAAGGAGTGTCTGATGCTTATATTGATGAATATTTGCGAATGTCAGTTGTTGAGCATCCACTAAAAAGAATAAATACAAATAAAAATACTCCAGCAATTATTCATGAAACAAGAACAAAAGGTAGCAAAATAAAATTAGCCATATGTCCAAAAGGTGCTGGCAGCGAAAATATGAGTCAAATAAAAATGCTTACTCCAAGTGATGGTAAGGATGGTATAATTGATTTTGTCTTGTCTGTTATAAAGAAGGCTGGAGGAAATGCTTGTCCTCCTCTACAAATAGGTATTGGCATAGGCGGTAATTTTGAAGAATGTGCGTTACTCGCCAAAAAAGCTTTATTATGTTCATTTGATTCACAAAATTATGATGAAATTGCTCAACAATTAGAAGAAGAATTATTAAGAAAAATAAACAGTTTAAATATTGGTCCTATGGGATTTGGTGGTAATTTAACCGCATTGAGTGTCAAAATTCTCTGTGCACCTTGTCATATTGCCTCTCTTCCTGTTGCTGTTAACTTACAGTGTCATGTTGCTAGACACAAGGAGGTTATTATTTAATGAAGATAACCTTACCATTAACAACAAAAGATATTGAAAAACTCCAGGCTAGAGATATTGTTTATCTAACAGGAACTATATATACTGCTAGGGACGCTGCCCATCAAAAGATTAAAGAACTAATTAATGGTAATAAACCCTTACCAATTAATTTGCAAAACCAAATCATATATTATACTGGTCCAACCCCTTCAAAAGATGGTATTCATCCAGGCTCAATTGGTCCAACCACATCATATAGAATGGATAGCTATATGGAAATACTTAGTGAAATACCAATAGCGGCTACTATAGGTAAAGGTCAAAGAGATATAAAAGTTCGTCATCTTGCTAAAGAAAAAGAAATCATATATTTTATAGCTATTGGTGGGATAGGAGCAAAGTTGTCTAAGTGTGTTGAAAGTATAAAATGTATTGCTTTTGAAGAACTAGGAGCAGAAGCCATTTATGAATTGAAAATAAAAGATTTTCCGGTTATTGTTGGTTATGATTTATATGGCAATAGTGCGTTTAAAGATGAAAAAATATAATTAATAATTAACTAATATGAATAATGAAAAGATATTGCAATTGAGGTTTGATGAACTGATATAGAAAAAGTAAACAGATGAATAAAAAAGTATTTTGAAGTTTCGTTTACAAAATGAAGCAAAGATAGTATAATATAGTATAGAAATAGATTGAATAAGTTTTAGAAAAAATAAAATAATTTGATTAATATAAATATCAAAATAGGAGGGAACAAATGGCAAAAAATATGATTTCGGACGAAGAGTCTAGAGAACTTTGGATACTCATGTTTAAAAAGTTTGCAAAGCCGGGCAAGGAAATGGTACTTGGTGAATTAGTTGATTCCATGTTTTCTTTAATCAAAAACACTGTGAAAAGTACGGAATCTAAACAAAAAGAATTAATGCAAATGGCATCAGAATACTTGACAACAGAAGGTGTTGAAGCACTCAAAAAGATGCTGTGATATTAAAGTAGAACAAGTAAATTATTCAAATACAAAAAAGTGATATTCTTTTTAAAGAATATCACTTTTTCTAAAATATCATTATTTCCATTCAATTTGTGGATCATATGAATATTGTCCATAACTAGGATGGCAATAACCTGTAATTGTATTATTCATTAAATCATAACTACGACGAGCAACCATATTTGATGTATTGCCTTCTATAGTATAAACAGTAGAACTATCACTTTTAACAACAATGCCAACGTGACTTGAACCATTACCTTTGAAGATAATTAAATCTCCAGCTACTGGTGTATAATCTTCCTTATAATAAAATTCTTCTTTGCCAATATAAGTATCCATATAAACAGTAACACTAATAGACCTATATAATATGCTTGAAGGGATTCCTGCATTATTTGCACACCAAGATACAAAAATGGCACACCATGCTTCATAATTGCAATTATTCCATTCACCATACTTTGTGTCGTTGTTTCCTGTCCATTCGGTGTATCCTTGTTCAGCTAAAGCAACTTTCAAAAGCGTTTCAATATAATTTACCTTTTTATCACCAACAACATTTACAATGATTTGATTAGTTGTTCCTGCGACTGCATCTTTCGAAGAAACTCGAATAATAACTGTTCCTTCTTTGATTCCCATCAGCATCCCTTCATCAGACACACATAAAATGTTACTGTCGCTAGAAACATATGAATATCTTTGATAATTTTTTGCTCCCAGAACTTTTAATTGTTTGTCGACTCCTGCCTCAATTGTATAAACATTATCCTCTAAATATAAAACTAACGGTTCATCATTAGGTTCACCTAAAGTAGTTTTTTTGGTAGATTGATGACCAACATATATTGTTATAGTCCCAGTATTTATGCGATACGCGCGTTGAATGATAGTTAAAGTAGAAGAACCTTCTTTTAAACCAACGATATTATAATCTTCATCAATTTCTATAATTGATGAATCCCCAATTTCGAAAATAAACTCATCAAGTGAAGTTGCTCCAACATTTTTTAAATTAGCTAAGAAAATCGGCATAGAATCACCAACTCTCAAAGCCGTTGTGCGAAGGCTAAAGCGTAAATATTCTTGACGGATATTAGGATCAAGAATAGTGATCAAAATAGAATCAGATAAATTATCATTATATTTTGCTTTGGCAGTGATTTGTACATATCCTCCAGTAGTAGCGGTTATTAATTCCTCATCAAATGTAACTAGTCCATCTTCATCAGCAGTAAAGATAATGTCAACAACGTCTCCTTTACCTTCAAATACAATAGGCAATATATAACTGTCGCCAATATTCATCGTATGTTCTGTTTCACTAAATTCTAGAAAAGTTATTAATGATGAATAATCAATTTTTGTATCATCAGCACAACCGATTAACAAAAAAGTAAACAATATTAATAAAGCAGTAAAAATTTTTTTCATCCTATCACCCTGTCTCCTATATTAATATTATATCATTTTTTTTGCTTTTTGTTAATAGTTTTTGACATAATAAATTATTATGTCAAAAATTGTAAGTTTACCTTGAGTTGATAATTGTATATTATAATATGATATATACAATTATCAACGAGGAGGGAGTTATGAGTAAAAGCATACGCATGAAAAATTGGGTTTTTATTATTACTGGATTAATTATTATACCTATATATTCATTAGTATTTATTATAAAAGATGATATTTTCACTTTTACCTTATCCATCATTGGGAATATCGAAGGCAATCGCAAGATTCTAATTATGTGGGGTATCCATATAGCACTATTTTTTTTAATAGCTATTGGATACTTAATTACTGCTTATAATATTACAAGTAAAAGTACTAAATGGTTATTATTAATATCATGTATTTTTTTAATATTGACAGTTATTACGCCACTCTCGCCAACTCATAATATTTTTTCTATACTTGGAGTTATTCTTTTATTAATTACAATGTATATATTCATAATCAATCTAAAAAACATTAACCAAAAAATTTACAAAAAAGCAATTATTGGTATGACCAGTATTGTCGTAGTATCAGCAATAGTTTTATTTGGTCTGGGGTTATCAGGCTTTTTTGAGATTCTTATGGTTCATTCTTTATGTATTTTACTATATTGCTTGAATAAATGGTTAATGTTTCTTGATGAATAATATTGTATATTTATATTTCAAACTTATGAAAACGTACTACTATAATAAAAAAATATTTTAGATTTCTCAAAAATATGATATAATTTTATAGTACAAAGGGGGGACTATAATGAAAGAAATATATATTGGAAAAACAAAAGATGTTTATTCATTAGAAAATGGCAATTATTTATTAAAATTCAAAGATGATTGCACTGGTAAAGATGGAGTATTTGATCCAGGTGAAAATACAGTAGGTTTAACGATTGCTGGTATTGGTAAGGCAAATTTGGAAACGTCAATCTATTATTTTGAAATTTTAAAAAATGCTAATATAAAAACTCATTATGTAGGTGCAAATATAGAAGAAGCAACAATGGAAGTTTTGCCAGCTACACCTTTTGGTAAAGGACTAGAAGTGATATGTCGCCTTCGTGCTACAGGAAGTTTTATTAGACGATATGGTGCATATATCAAAGATGGTACTATTTTAGAGGGCGGATATGTTGAAACCACTTTAAAAGATGATGAAAAAGGTGATCCACTTATTACATGTGAGGGATTAGTTGCATTAAATATTATGAGCAAAGAAATGTTTGAAAGCATGAAAAATCAAACATTAAAAATCACTAATCTTATTGCTAGTGATTTGTCAAAAAAAGGTTTAGAATTATATGATATCAAATTTGAATTTGGTTTCAATAATAATGAAGTAATTTTAATTGATGAAATAGCAAGTGGTAATATGCGTGTTTATCAAAATGGTAAAATAGTAAAACCTACTGATTTAACTGATATTATTTTAAATAAATAAAAAGGCGAGTTCTAAATGAACAAGTCGAGTTCATTTGAACTCGACTTTTCTAATTAACTTTTACTATTTTATAATATTCATCGATTACTTCAAACATTTGTTTCCAATATGATGAAATAGTCCATATGCTAAGCCCACCAAGATTACTATTTATAGAAAGCAAAACTTTGGCTTTGATGCTTCTTGGATCCTCGAAATATACAATGTGTTCTTTACTAGAATCATCATAATAAGTGAAGAATGGCGTTTGCGCTTGCTCATCATATTGAATAGCAGCATTTTTACTTTTAGCATAAGATATAGCATTGGCATTGGTTATGGCTTTTGCAGCTGTTCCTTCTTTGAATGGCAATGTAAAATCATATCCATAGTTAGGAATTCCCATAAAAATTTTTTTAGATGGTATTTCTGTTTTTGCATAATCAACTACTTTTTTAACAAGATTAACAGGAGCAACAGGCATAGCTGGCCCATATGTATATCCCCATTCATATGTCATTAAGACAACAAAATCACTTTCTTTACCAAGTATTTCATAGTCATGGGCTTCATATAATAATCCTTTTTGGTTTTCACTGTTTTTTGGAGCAAGAGCAATTGACAATGGGTAGTTACCAAGTTTTTTAAGTCTATCATCCAATTTCTTAATAAACTGTTCATAAGCAGTTTTATCTTGTGGGTAGATATATTCAAAATCAACATTTAATGCTTGATATTGTTTATTTACAAATACATTTAAGACTTCATTAATATACTTATTTTGAATTTCTTCATTATTTAAGATGGTGCTTGCAAGTTCACTTTCAAATGAACCTTTTGAACTAATATTACTAATAACCATCATTGGAGCAGTATTATATTTCTTGGCTAAAGATATTAGACCATCATCATCAATAGTTGATAAGCTACCATCATCATTTATTTCATATGAAAAAATAGATAAGTAAGTCAAATATGGTAATGATTTCTCAATAAGACTTTTATCACTATATTCATATGCATAACCATTAATTCTGATATTTGGTCTATCGCTTTTTAGAGTTAATTTTATTGGCTGACCAATATTTAATATATAAGGAACTTTAATTTCTGGATTGTATTTCAATAATTCCTCTAACGGAATATTATTACTTGTAGCAATGGTTGTTAATGTGTCTCCTGGTTGAACGTAATGAACATAATCATTATACTTAATAATTAAACACTGACCAACTACTAACGATTCAGGATTTTTCAAATCATTTTCACTAATTATTTTATTTGGGCTTATATTGTAACTTGAAGCAATAGAATATATGCTATCGCCACTTTTAACAACATAAAGTATCATAAATTCACCTCGATACATTATATGTTATAGGCTCTTGTCTTGTGACATCTTTAATAAATCTTTATAATGAGTTAATCGTTTTTAATGAATTGTTGTTTTTTGGTAAATAATAATACTGGTGATAATATGAAAAAAATAGTTTTATTAATTGGGGCATCAAGCGGTATAGGCTATGAAATTGCAAAACAACTAGATAAAAACAAATACATTATTTATAATGCTTCAAGAAGACCATGCTCTTTAAGTGATATTACAAACTATCAAGTTGATATAACAAACAAAGAAGATATAAAATTTGTCATTTCAAAAATATTAAACAAGCATGATAGTATTGATATAGTTATTTATTGTGCTGGTTTTAGTATGGCATCTGAATTTTTACCTTCAATTGATGAAGATTATAGATATTTATTTGAAGTCAATTTTTTTGGCGTAATTAATATGTTGAAAGAAGTACTTCCAATAATGATTGATAATAATAGTGGTCGAATTTTAGTGATCAGTTCACTTGCAAGTGAAGCAATTATTCCCTATGATCCATTTTATAGTGCTAGTAAAAGTGCATTAAATACGTTAATAAAAGATATAAATATAGAAATGAATCAATACAATATCTTTTTATCGGCCATTCTTCCAGGTGGTATTAAAACTAATTTTACCTATAAAAGAAAAATATATCCATCAGCATCACAAAGTTTTCATAATGCTTGCAAAGTTCTTGAACATAGTGAACAAGATGGAATGACTGTTGAAAAGGCTGCCCAAACAATCATTAAAAGCATTCCTAAAAAGCATAAACCAATTATTGTCATAGGTATAAAAAACAAAATACAATACTTTTTAATGAAAATATTACCAAGTAAAATTAGTAATGAACTTATTAGAAAATATTTTAAAATATATTTATAATATTATTTATTATTTACAAACTTTTATGGATATGTTAAAATATAACTCATACGGAGGATTTGTTATGAATGAAATTGGTAATAATATTTATAGATTAAGAAAAGAAAGAAATTTGACACAAGCAGAACTGGCGAGTGCGTTAAGAATGGATGAACTGGAAATATTAAGATGGGAAAATAATACGGCTATGCCACTAGCAAACCAATTAATTACTATTGCAGATTATTTTCAAATAACTATTGATGAATTGCTTCGTGGTAGTATTAACGGGCAAATGCAACAAGTTCAATACCAAAATGATAGCAATATGACAACAACAGTAAATAGTAAAAAATACGAAAGTAAAAGCAAAATATTAGTAATAAAAATAGTAATGTGCTCACTTATTGGATTATATTTGTTAATGATGTTCGTAAGTTCTTTGACGACATTGAGGTATATGGGCGATGCATTTATTACCAGTTATTACTTTGTATTTGTTTTTAGAAATCTTATGATTATTATATCACTATTCACTCCAATTGTTTATATTGTTTTTGAAGGCTTTAAAAGAAGTGCAGCCTATAAATTTCGTTATGCTATTTTAATACAAAGTGGTGCAATTCTATTATTGAATATTAATCTTAACTCACGAATTATAAATATAATTTTTTCTTTCCTAATATTGTCTGTTATAATTCAAGGAATTGTATATCATATAATCAGGGCCTGTTCCCCGAAAAAATAAATTTAATGAAAAAGAGTATTATGCCTAACTTATCAGTTAAGTATAATACTCTTTTAATTTAATTGATAAACAAATAAATGCTATTGACGTTTATAAAAATATTCTATTTCTTTATCAATATTATTGCATTCTTCATAAATAAAAAACTTAGTATAATAGAAATCTTCAATAAATTTTTCAATATTTATATAATATTTATAATGCTCATTTATGACCATAATAGTATTGTCATGAAGTAAATAATAAGTAATATTTTGATTGATATCCTTAGCTATTAGAACATATTTTTGCAATAAATCTAAAGCGATTTTTGGCGTTTGAATATAATTTGTGAAATTGTCATGCATACTTTGCCTCCTGAAATGTCATAATATTAATAATGTATTGAAACTATTTAAAAAAAATGTTATAATAAATTATAAATCTTCCATATATAACCGGAAAAAATCGGTTAGCATATAAGAATGAAAGAGGTATAACATGATTGATATAATTGCTAATGTTTGGTTTTTTGTTGTATTTATTCCATCAGTTTATTTAGCTTATCAATGTCTACAATGTTTTGATTATACAAAGATTTTGCGCAATGGCAAAAGTAGGGAACTATTAATATTATTAATGATACTTAGCGTGATAATTGCCTTTTTATTTGCTAGTACATTTTCAAGTATAATCGAAAGAATAATTGAAATGACTAAAAAATAAATTTTAATGTATAAATTCAAAATCAGCGCAAATACTATATTTGAGGTGATTTTAAATGAAAAATAAGATGAGAAATTTAACTAAAGATCAAATTCAAAGAATAGTCTTTATTAGTTTATTAGTTTTGGTTTTCGCAGCTTTCTTTATTTCCTTAAGCATTGCAACAAGTGATAAGAATCCTATTGATAAGGATCCAATTGAAAATCCTGACGATAAGGATCCAATTGACAATCCTGACGATAAGGACCCAATTGACAATCCTGACGATAAGGACCCAGTTGTAGTTGCTGAAACATTAGGTTTACCGTTAGCAGGAAGTTTTGAAGTTGTGAGAAAGTATTATGATGCCACTGGTTCTCAAGAATCACAAGAATTAGCGGTAATCCAATTTGGTAAAAGATATTATACGAGCACTGGTGTAGCATTAATAAGTACTGCAAGTACTAGTTTTAATGTTATTGCTACTATGAGTGGCGAAATAATGGGTGTTGAAGAAAGTCCAATTTATGGAATAACAGTTACGATTAAACATAATAATGATATATATACTGAATATAGCAGTTTATCCTATGCATCAGTTGCAGTAGGCGATGAAGTAGCAAAAGGAGCAGTTATTGGTGTCAGTGGTGTTTGTGAATTTGATAACACTTTAGCTAGCCATGTATATTTCAAGTTGGTAAAAGAAAATACTAATTATAATCCTGAAAGTTATTTTGGTAAAGATTTAAGCAAAGACTTACAATAGTAAAGTTTACAATAAAAGCCTACAAAAGTAGGCTTTTTCTGTATTTAATAAGATTTAATTATATTGACTTTATTATAACGATAACTATTAATAATTGTTAATAATAAAGTAGTAATAAAAAAAATAACTAATAAATAATTACCATATTCTTCAAATGGATATACTATACTCATCATAAAAGTTGTGTTAAGTAGTGAACTTTTTGTATAATTCAAAATATCTGTAAAAATTTGGGGAAAAGCAAATCCCAAAATTAAAACAATAAAAAGAATAGCTATATAACTACTTTTATATTTTCTGAAAAACAAGCAAAAACTATTACCTAGAGTGAAAACAAAAAGATACCAAACAAATAATTGTATAAACAAAAATAAATCAAAACTAGTTCTTAACATTTCTATATAGAAAAAAGCAGTGAATTTCACTAATGAAAATAATCCTATCATTATTAATAAATTGATTATATTATATAAAATAACCGCAAGCGGAAAAGAAGAGCGATTTGATTGAACTTGCATATAAGTTTTACCAATTGGGTTATAGTGCAGATTCCCAATTATAAATGATATAATCAAGCTAACTAAGAAATATATAATGACAATAATAGTGCGAATTTCATGGATATTATTTTTATCAAAAGGTATTAGTAAAATACCTGAAACACCAATACAAATCCCAATAAACCATAAATACAAACGATATAGGCTGATAAACTGTAATTTCAATACTTTAATCAAAGACATAGGATTTCTCCTTTGTTTCACGAATATTCATTAGATAAATATAAACATTTCTAATAGGAACTTCTGATATTTTTATTAAATACTTCTGATATTTACGAACATCATCTTTTGATAATTTTTGTCTTATACAAACAGATAGATTTTTTCCTCTATCTTCAATGCCTAGTATTTTAACACCACTTATTAAGGATCTCAATACTTCGGTTTTGCCAGATAAGTAACGAAAATTTTCCTTTATTTCATCAATTGTGAATTGAGCAAATAATCTACCACGATCAATAAATAAAACTTTATTGACAAGATAATCAATTTCATCAATTAAATCAGTTGTAATAATAAATGTTCTTGGATAACGCTCATGATGTGTATACAAAAAATTATAATAATCATATCGGTCTTTCGAATCAATCTTATCAAGAGGTTGATTAAAAACTGTAATATTGGCCATACTTGCAAGCCCAATAATTGCTACAAAAAGGGCTCTAGTATTTTCATTAAATGACACAAAATGGCTATTAACATCAATATTGAAATATTGTATTAAATTATATGCATAGGCATTATCCCATTTAGGAAAATAGGATTGCATAATTTTAAATATTTCAATTACTCTAATATTTTTTGGAAAAATTGTGTTTTGTGATATATAACATAAACGTTCATTCATTTCACGATTATTATAAAGTAATTCACCATCAAGATATACTTGACCGGAGGATGCTTTTGTTTTCCCACAAATCACATTTAATAATTCATCTTCGGCTGAATTACTTTTGCCAATAATAGCATATATTTGATTATCTAAAAAATTATACGAGAAGTTTTTTACAATTTCTTTCTTCCCTTGATTTTTACAAATGTTTTCACAAACTAATACTGACATAAGTACTCCTTCAATGATTTATTAATATATTAATTATACTAAATTTTTTTATAAAAAGCAAGGTACTGATATATGTAAAAAATAAATTTCAGTACATAAAATAGTATTTATAATCATATAAATGTACTATAAAGGTGAGATGATGGCAAATTCAATCGACAGCAGAGTTCTAAAGGGAGCATATTTGTTTGTGAAGAATGGTTCGACCGTGAGAGAAGTGGCAAAAACTCTTGGTTGTAGTAAATCAACAGTGCATAAAGATTTCACTGAAAGACTACAATATATAGATGACGAATTATATTTAAAAGTAAAGAATCTTTTAGAGTATAATAAACAAGTCAGGCATATTCGTGGCGGAGAGTCAACAAGAAGACGTTATGTCAATGAAAAAGGATATAATGAAAAAAAATAGAACATTCAAATGAGATGTTCTATTTTTTTATGATTATATTGTTTTTAGTTATATTAATTAATTTTTGTATAATTTCTTCTATTATATTTTCAGGAATATTTAAAGTCATATTGACTAAATCACCATAAGAAGAAATCTCAATATAATCATTGACTAACAGTTTTACTTCATTAGCGTATGTATAGGCAAATGATAGATGCACAATAACTAATTTTTCAATTATAATAGGTTTTATAGTATTTACTGTAGCACTCGTTGTGGAACTATATGCTCTAATAAGCCCACCAGCACCAAGTTTTACTCCCCCATAATAACGAGTGACAACCGCTAAAACATTTGTCAGATTATTTTTCTTTAAAACCTCTAAAATGACAACTCCAGCAGTTTGGCTAGGTTCATTATCATCAGATGCTTTGATAGTATGTTCGTCAATTATATAACTATAGCAATTATGAGTGGCATCATAATATTTTTTTCTAATCCTTTTTAAAGCATCATTTGCTTCCTCAAGGGAGTTAACTGGAACTATTGTACATATAAAACGACTTTTTTTTATGACTTGCTCATATTGATATTCTTGATTAATTGTATACATATATTATCACCAATTAATATTATAATCTATAAAGCTTTAAAAACCAATAAATAAATTAAAAAAAGGTAGAAATTTTGTCTAAAATAGTATATAATAAGTTTAATAAATTATTATCAAATATTATATTTTAAGAAAGGTAAAACATTATGAATGATTATTTAAGCAAAGGTAAAGAAATCTTAAAAATGTTAATAAATAATGGTCATGAAGCTTATTTTATAGGCGAAGTTGTTCGTAATACTATTGTTGAAAAAGATTTCAAGAAAATAGACATTGTGACAAGTGCCTCATTTAGTGCTCTAAAACATATTTTTAGAAATTATCATATTGATGAAATAAATGACAGTGCTTTGGAAATAATATATTGTGATTATGTTTTTTTTATTCAAATATTCAATATAGAAAAATCAAATGGTAAGGCACCATTAAATAAGCATTATTCAAAAAATTTACTTGATGATCTTGCAACACGTGATTATAGTATAAATGCTATTGCAATGAGTCATAGTGGTAAGTTGACAGATGCTTATGGTGGATATGAAGATGTTTTGAAAAAGCGCATTAATCATATTGGTAACGCTAAAGAAAGGTTCACTGAAAATCCAGAATTGATGCTAAGAGCATTTTCTTTAGTTAGTGAATTGAATTATAAGTTATCATATAAAACAAAAAAGGCTATTCAAAAACGTCGAAAAAATCTTCTTGATACTAATATTGGATTAATTGTTGAAGAGCTAAAGAAAATTTTTTCTGAGCAATATACTAAAAAAGCTATAGTAATGTTTCAAAAAACAAATGTTGATAGAGTAATTCCAGGCTTGCGAAGTGGCTTTCGAGCTCTAAGCCAACATTATAATCAAATCGATTTTGAAGAATTATTATTAATGGCTTTTGTCCGTGATAAAAAAATTGATGATAGATATCTTCCATATGTTCAAAATGATGCTATATTCACAAATATCTATACACTTGCTTTGACAAACCCTAAAGCGAAATATGATACCTTTACTTTGTTTGGGGCGGGTCTTGATTGTTGTTTAGAAGCTAATCGCATTAATTATTTAATAGGGAAATCTCGAAAAAAAGAAAAAAGGATTAAAAAGGCTTTTAATGCACTACCAGTAAAAAGAGTATGTGACTTAGCCTATAAAGGTGAAGATATTTTGGCCATTATCAATCAAGTGGATGTTGTTCATATTCCTTCAATACTTGATGATATTGTTTCAGCTATCTTAAATGAAAATTTAGAGAATGATTATGCAGCTATTGAAAATTTTGTTTTACAAAATCTTAGACAAAAAAATATCAGTTATGATTTAAATGGTATTTCAAAAGAAAATCCAGTTGAATATGATAAGGTAGCTAATTCTAAAAATGAGGAAATTGCAATTAAAACATCACCTAATTTAGATAAAGAAACTTTTGATTATGAAGAAGTTTATACTAATCATCGTTTAGATATGATTGAGCAGAGATTAGAAGAACAAGCAAAGCAGTTGCATGAAAAAGAAATGAAATTATTGGCAATGGAAAACCAAAGATTGCTAGTTAATATTGAGTCAATAGTAAAGCAAAATAATGAGTTTATACAAAATAATGATAATTTGAGAAAAGTCATTAAAAATCAAAAACGTTTTGATGAAGAATTACATAATTTCATGTTTGAATATATAAAAAGCGAGGCTGATGAATAGATGAAAAAAATTGCTGATTGTCAGAACCTTGAAAATGTTGAAATAATTGTTAGACTATCTGATGTTCAAATCAAAAAAACGCAAACAAACGATGACTATGCTTCAATGATTGCATATGATGGTGTAGAAAAAATTGAAGCAAAAATGTGGAAGTTCACTGATGAACTCAGGAGTAAGTTAGTAAATGGTGAGGTTTATTTTGTTAATGGGCGGATGAAAGATTATCAAGGTAAACTTCAATTGAATATCAATGATATACGTCAGATAAATGAGATTGATGATGTAGATCGCTCAAAATTTTACGATTCAGCTTGTTACTCAGAAAAAGAACTAAGAGCTTTTATAAATGATTATTTAGAGAAGATTGATAATGCAATATTAAAAGATGTAACATCAATTCTTTTAACAAAATATTATAATAAATTTTATGAATATCCTGCAGCAGTCAGTATGCATCATAATTATATTGGTGGTTTAGCGTATCATACTTATTGTATGCTAAAACTAAGTGATGCCTTTTTAGATTTATATAATTTTATTAATAAAGATTTAGTATATGCAGGAGTTATTTTGCATGATTTGGGTAAACTAATAGAGTTAAGTGGTTATAAGGGTACAGAATATACTAAATCTGGAAAGTTAATTGGGCATATTGCTTTAGGGGCAAATGAAATATATGCTGCCAGCAAAGATATGGGAGTTTGTGAAAGCGAGGAAATAATCAACCTTTTACATATTATTTTATCTCATCATGGTCAACTAGAATATGGTTCTCCCAAAGAGCCAATGACCCCAGAAGCTTTACTCGTTCATTTCCTTGATTTGAGTGACTCGAAAATTGCAGCTTTAGAATTAGAAACACTAAAAACAGAAGTGGGAGAATTTACAGCTCCAGTTTTATCGATGGATCGTCGTATTTTTTATGTCCCTAAATTAAAATGATAGACATCAGCCTATCATTTAAGAAAAAATTAAGTATCTTATGATACAATAATTAATAGTTAATTAGCATGCCCATACAGAGGCAATAATTGCTAGAAGAATAAATAAAACTAGTATTAGTGGAAAAAAATTATTTCCCTTTTTGCAGCATCTATTAGGAACTTGGTTACACATTATAATCACCTCCCGATGTATAATATGCTGAAAATGATAATAAAAATTGGTTATCGCCTAAAAAAAACAAATTTTTGTTGTAAATTTATTATAAAAGTGGTAAAATACTATTGTTGCAAAACGCTAATATATTATTTAAAAAACTAAGGAGTGAATTAAAAAATGAATAGTAAGAAAGTTCTAAATCGTATATTGCCACTTATAATAGCTTTAGCCGTTATTTTAATAGTCGCTATTTCGTGTACCGTTTTTTCTGGAAGTAACAAAGCACCAAAAATCGATGATCCTAATGGGGCATATTTATCTGTTGATTTGGGCAATAATAATTTTGGTGAAGCACAAACAATTGTGATAAGTCGCGATAAAATCTATAATGATTTAAAAACCCAATCAGGTTTACAAGTATTGGT
This sequence comes from Bacilli bacterium, assembly GCA_031553555.1. Classification (GTDB taxonomy): domain Bacteria; phylum Bacillota_I; class Bacilli_A; order ML615J-28; family CAG-698; genus CAKOMG01. The sequence continues at coordinate 3,683 of JAVBLL010000015.1, read as the reverse complement.
GGATTTAATAGATACAAAATTATTAACAGACAAAAATTATATTCAAAAAGTTACTGATGATGAAATTAAAGAAGCAGTTGTTGAGGCTATATTCCCTAATGGTTATGATTCTGAAGAAACTGAATACGATGATGCCATTACAACAATAAAAGCATATATTGATAGAATGTATGTTTACTATGGTATTGAAATTAATAAAGACCATATTGAAATTGATAATCAAGAAATCAAGGTTACTTTAACAGGTGAGGACAACCTTGCAAAATATTATCGCATTATACTAGCTCGTAAGGCTTTCGCAAGAGAAAGACTTGAAGAAGATCAAAAAGAAAATTACGAAAAGTTTATTGATGAATATGAAGAATATTTAGCTGATTTATATGAATATGAACAAGGCGATACAAAGACTGCCCCTACTAAACCAACTGAAGGGACAACTATTACTGCAGCAAGTGTTCAGTCAAATCATGAAACTAATAATATTGATAGCTATTGGACATTATTTGTAACTTACCAAACAGAAGCCGAAGCACAAAAGGCGTTGTTGCAAGAAGGCGTAGTTATTTTCAGTTCTACATGGTATCGTTACGATGGTATTGATCCAGCAACACATGAACCATATACATCAAGTCATTATACTGCAGCAACTGCAGATGTACATGCCTTAGATCGTTATGAAATAATGGAAGTTTTAATTAGATTGTACAATAATGCTTATGCTGCAAAAGCTCCTGGTTTTCCTAATGCTTTAAATCCGAGTGCTAATTTAGTGCTAAAGGATGGCACACATTACGAAAAAAAGAAAATTACTTCTGCTAGTTATGAAGCATTGGAAGCTGCAGATAAAGTTTACTATACTCCTTATATCATATCAATTGCGGAGTTCAATAGTTTAGCAGCTAATGAAAAAGTTTTATATACTTTTAAAACTATTACTGCAGCTGAATATAAAAAACTTGGTGCTGAATTAAGCTCAAAATATGTAGTATCTTCAACTGATTCAGAAGAATATCAAGCATACGAAATTTACCGTGGAGTTATTTTTAAGACTGAAGTTGTTAATACAACAGATAAAGATGATAAAGTAGTTTGGGATGAAGATGCAACTGAAAATACTTTATATTATACAAAAGCTCGTCTTACTGCTGTTGACTCGTCTATATTCTCATATATTAAGAGTTTATCATCTGCTTATACTGAAGGCGTAACTTGGACTAAGACATATACTAATTCTATTCAAACAAAAGGTAATTATTATATTGTTGGTGTAAAATTAAGTTCAATAATTGTTGAGACTTATGAACAAGCATATGGAACTTTATATGATGAAGATGCATATGAAGAGGATGGTACAATTAGTAACTTAGGGTATATTAAATATACTTTAGATGCTGACGGAAATAAAGTATTTGATTATGAAAATGATAAGTATTGGGCAAAAGTTTTAGAATTATTAGATAACTCTGTATCAAGTGCAATTATTAATAATTATATGGCTGAACTTAGAAATGATTATGGCTTAATAATCTATGATGATAGTATTGAAACATCTTATACATCAACATATACTTCTGATTATAAAACAACAAAAAAGAACAATTCTACAATTGTTGCAAAATTAAATTGGAAAGATGATGATAACAAAAAACAAACATTTGAAGTGAGTGCTCAAGAAATATTCAATGTTCTTGAAGAAAATTATGGAGCTTTAGCAGGCATTGATTCATTCCAATATGAATATGTTTTGTATCAAAATGAAGTTATTGATTATGCAAAATATAAAGCTGGAGCAAGTCTAAAAAATTCAGTTATTATTACTGAATATGCTCTTGCTAAAAAAGGTACAACTGATCCAGTTACTTCATGGACAAAAGTCACTTCTGAAGGAACTATTACATTCAAAAAAATGAATGCTACTGAAGAATATGACGTATTAGTACGTACTCGTACTTCTAAAGGGACTCCTAAGATTGTAACTGATTCTTCATTAACTTATGTGGCTGATGATAGTACTAGTACTAAAACAAATATCGTTTTAACTGTTTACGCTGATGAAACAGATGATTCTCCAGAAACAAAATTCAATGACATTGCTACTCAAATTGAAACAATGAAATTGAGTTTCAGTAATGGTTCATTTGAATCTGAGGGATATCCTGCAAGTTATGGTTGGAAAAATTTCTTGAGAGATTATTTCAAAACTATGGGATTGACAGTTACAAATAATGATGAATTAAAATTATATTACATCTATGAAATGACAGTTTCAAAAATGATGGAAGATTTAAGTGCTGTTAATGGAGATAATTGGAACGAATATTATTTACCATTTATGCAAAATGCTTATGATAAGTATTTCTCAGTTAATTACACTCATTTCTTAATATATGTTTTAGATAGTAAAGGTAGTATTTCTTCAATGAAAGATGCTGATACGGCTTGGACTGATGAACAAAAGGCAGCATCCGAAGAATTGTATCAAGTTGTTTACCAAATACTAAAGAAATCTCGTCCTTCTAACCATAGTAGTGTACTTGAAAAGATAGTTACAGCATTTAATACTTCTCCTAAATTTATAGCCGATATTGCATATAATACTGCTTCACAACAAGCACATATCAATATTGATGGAATATATTATGATACTTATTATGATGATTCTCAAATAGAATATACTGTTAATATAAGCGGAATTGATATTAAGGTTTCTGAATATAAGTCATTAGGTTTAGTGGTAAAGACAGAATCTGGTACAGCAACAGCAGATCAAATGGTATCTGAATTTGAGAAAGCAGTTCGTGACATGTGGTTACAACAAGAAAAAGCCGATACTGGTATGCAAGAAGGTACAGCTTTAGAAACTACATTATATTATGATGATATGATTGATAATAGCAAAGGTGAATTTTTGACAACACAATATGGATATCATGTTTTAGTTGCGACAAAATTTACTGCCCGTTCAGTTAAAGACAAAGTTATTATTGGCTTACCATCATACGAAAATGTCTTAATTTATGAAAAAGATGGCGAAGAGGTTGATGATTTAACTGATCTTGAAATTGCTAGCATAGAAAATTATTATTCACTTATCAAGACGGATTTTGAGAATTCAGCTTGGTTCCAATTGAATATGGTTAAAAATGCTTTGGAATTAGTAACTCAAGGAAAATTTGATTGGAATACTTCTAACAATGCAAAAGCTACAAGAGCGGTTGAATATTATGTGGATTCATATCAAGCTAGTTTAACATATTTGAAAAATGATTATGACCTTTCTCTTGCGCTATTGAAAGCTGCAACATTATCAATGGAAATTGCTGTAAAAGATTATAATAACGTTACAGTTGAGAACATGGGTATTATAAATGCATCAGTTGCAAAAGCTTTTGCAAAAGTGACGCTTACTCTTGATAAATATACACAAACACAAATTGATGATTTCAATGAAGCAAAGCAAGCATATGATGATGCTCTTGCTGCTTACAATGTTTGGTTAACAAATCAAGGTATTGATGGCTAGTTATATTAGGTGAATATATAGGCTCTGTCAAAAATTATACTGATGAATAAATTCATTAAATGAATTTATAGGCTATAAATAGCCCCTGTCAAAAATTATACTGATGGATTCTGTCAAAAAGTTTAATGAAATATAGCCCTATCTCGTATAAGCGAGATAG
>JAVBLL010000008.1:0-380575 GCA_031553555.1 Bacilli bacterium | reverse complement strand
GCGATTATAGTTAAAAGTTAAATTTTCCATAGTCTCCCCACAAATATATTTTATCATAAATTGAACATAAAATAAAGTTTTAACGAAAAAGTCCAGACGTTAGTCTGGATGGTGAATCAACTTGTTGATTCTTTTTTATTTTATTCTATTTTTTGTATATTTTTTGAATTCACTCAAATAATAAGAAATAATAGAGGTGAAAAAATGAGTAGCAATGAAAAAATCAATAAATTAGTTCAAGAAACTAAACCAAAAAGAAAAGTTTTAAAAAATGTTTTGATGGCTTTTATCTTTGGTGGTTTAATATGTGTGTTTGCTCAAGCAATCATTGATATCTTAAAAAATTGGATGGATGATAAAGCAGCAGGAATTGTTGGTGTTGTCGTTATGGTTTTCATAGGTTCAGTCTTGACAGGATTTGGATTATATGACCGGATTGGTCAAATAGCCGGAGCAGGAACCATAGTACCGATTACAGGGTTTTCTAATTCAATGACAAGTAGTGCAATTGAATCAAAGAGCGAAGGGTTAGTAGTAGGAATAATTACCAATATGTTTAAACTAGCTGGAAGTGTTATTGTCGCAGGAGTTATTAGTGCCTTTGTTGTTGCAAGTTTCATCTATTTATTCGAGGTGGTACTATGAAAATAGGTAATAGCAGTTGGCAATTTAAAAATGTTTATATCCAGGAAAGTGCAGTTGTTGTAGGACCAAAGGAAAATGCAGGACCACTTGGCAAGTATTTTGATTTTGGTTATGATGATGTGCATTGCAATGAAAAAAGTTGGGAAAAAGCCGAAATCAAAATGGCTCAAGAAGCTAATTTATTGGCACTTAAAAAAAGTAATAAAACGTTTAAGGATATTGATTTAGTAATAAGTGGAGATTTAAATAATCAAATTATTGTTGGTAATTATTTATTTAGAGATTATGATGTCAATTATATGGGAGTATTTAATGCGTGTGCTTCTAGTATTGAGGGCGTATTAATTGGGGCTAATGTAATAGATGCATCTAATGCCAATAATGTTATGATAAGTGTTTCAAGTCACAATGGAACGGCAGAAAGACAGTTTCGTTATCCAACGGAATATGGTGGTCAAAAGCCAGACAGTATGACCTCAACAACAACAGCAGCAACTTCGATAATTATTGGTAACCAAAAATCGCAAATAAGAATCACTCGAGGAACAGTTGGTAAAGTAATAGATTATAAAATGAGTGATGCAACTGATATGGGAAGAACTATGGCTCCAGCTGCATACCAAACATTAAAAGAACATCTTGAAGATTTTAAAATTAGTACTTCTGAGTATGATTTAATAGTTACTGGAGATTTATCTTATTTTGGTAAGGATTTGTTTCTTCAAATATGTGATGCTCATAATTTAGATCTTCATAATAACTATGAAGATTGTGGATTAATGATTTATGATAGGGAAACCCAAGATGTTCAAAGTGGAGGTAGTGGTTGTGGCTGTCTTCCAGGGGTAGCCTATTCCTTTATTTTAAACCAAATGCGTAATGGTATTTATAAAAAAGTATTATTAATAGCTACTGGTGCCCTACATAATCCGATAATTCTTGCTCAAAAAGAGAGTATCCCAGGAATAGCTCATGCAGTAGCTCTGGAGGTGGTTGAATGATATATTTATATGCTTTTTTAATAGGTGGAGCAATTTGTGCCATAGGACAAATTTTAATGGATACATGTAAATTGCTTCCGGTATATATTACAAGTATTTTTGTTTGCCTAGGTTCTTTGTTCAGCTTTGGCAATCTATATGATAAGTTAATTGATTTTGCGGGGGCAGGAGCAACTATTCCTATTTCATCATTTGGCCATTCGTTGACACATGCTGCTGTTGAGCAGTCTATGCAAGATGGCTACATTGGTATTATCACAGGAATGTTCTCACTGACTTCAGCGGGCATTGTTGCGGCAATAATTTTTGCCTTCATAATGTCCTTAATATTTAAACCACGCGGCTAGGAGGTAAAAAATGCCAAAATTAAAATGTAACGCTCAAAAATGTGTTTTTAATTGTGATACTAGATGTTCAAAAAGTGTCATAAAAGTTATCGGTGCCGAAGCAGAAACACCCGTTGATACGGCCTGCCAATCATTCATTAAGAAGAGATATTCAGAAAACAATAACTATCAAACAGAAATTGGAAGTTTTGAAAATGTTAATCCACATGTAAGTGTTGATTGCGATAGTCGTGACTGCAGATATAATAGTCGTGGTGTTTGCATAAGTGAAAATATTCGTATTGATGGTACACAATCAATGACACCAAGAGATACAAGGTGTCAAACATTTAGTCGATAATGATATTAGTGATTATAGCAATCAATAAATTGCATAATCACTAATTTTTAAAGTATAAATAAAACAAATTATATTGGCTTTTTCATATGAATTGTGATATAATATTGAATATAATATGGTGGTAGTATGGGACAAGTAAAATTTTTTGCATTAGGAGGGTTGGGCGAGAACGGTAAAAATATGTTTATCTGTGAAGTAGATGAGCGTATTTTCATTTTGGATGCCGGTCTAAAATATCCTAGTGTAGATTTATATGGCGTTGATGCCATTATTCCTGATATAAGTTATCTTGTGAGAAATAAAGAAAGAGTTCAGGGACTTTTTATTAGTCATGGTCATGAAGATCATGTTGGAGCTATTGTTGAATTATTAAAAGTCTTTAATATCGGAGTATTTGCAACTCATTTCACAATGTCCATAATTGAAGATGCCATAACTGAGGCTAGTCTTAAATTAACCGATTATCGTTTGTACCGCATTAATGAAGGTAAAGTAATGAAATTTGGTCCAACAACGGTTGAATTCTATAATGTTAGTCATAGTATTCCCGAGGCCATCAATATTGCTATTTGTACAAAAGATGGTGTAATTGTTTATGCTCCAGATTTTTGTTTTGATACAGATATTGATGCTAGATATAGAATCTCCTTTAAGCGCATTAATGATATTGCAAAGTATGGCGTTTTGGCATTATGTGCTGAAAGTCTTGGAACTTCAAACTTGAATCGTGTTCCTAATCATCTAGCACTTGATAATACTCTTGATGAAGCATTTCAAAAAAGGCAACGTGTAATTGTCTCTTTGTTTTCATCGGATTTAGACAAATTACAAAGAGTAATTAATCGATGTGTTGAACATAATCGTCGATTTGCCATTATTGGTCGTAAAGCTCAAAAAATCGTTAATATTGCAATGAATAGCAACTATTTAAAATTTCCTGAAGAAAATTTAGTTAATTTACGATATATGGATGAAACTACTAAAAATAACGAAGAAGATTTAGTGGTTATCATTACTGGATTAAGACATGAACCATTTTTTATGTTACAACGTATGTGTCGCGAACAAGATCGACTTATTTCCATCAATGAGCAAGATAATATAATAATGGTTACTCCGCCAGTTCCAGGAACTGAAAGAATGGCGGCCAAAACAATGGATATTCTTTTAAAAAGTGGAGCGACAGTTACGGATATTAAAAAAGGACAACTCAAGAGTTCACATGCTGATCCGGAAACTTTAAAAATGCTTTATACAATGTTAAATCCAAAATATTTTATTCCGATAATCGGGGAGTATCGTCATCAATATCAGCATAAAAATATTCTTATTGATGCAGGATATCCAGAAAACAGAATTGTCATGCTAGATAATGGTGAGGTTGCTGAATTTGTTGATGGCGTTTATGTAGGAATAAAAGAAAAAGTTTCGGTCGGAGATGTATTAGTTGATGGTTCAGTAATTGGTGATATTAATGAAGTGGTTTTAAAGGATAGAGAGTTATTTGCTGAAGATGGCGTAGTTATTATTGCCTTAGCAATTGACGAGATAAAAAAAGAAATCATTTCAGGACCAGAAATTATTTGCAAGGGCTTTGCTATTCTAGATTCTTTGGAAGAATTAATTGAATTAATCAAGGACGAAGTATCTGAAAAGGTTATAGGATATATGTACAAACGCAATTTAGATTGGATGGAAGCCAAAAACCGTTTGCGTGATGATATTTTAAAAACAATTATTCGTAACACACAAAAAAATCCAATGGTTTTAATAAAAATAATAGATGTAAATAGACACTGATGAAAGATGTTTATATATGGCTTAAATAGAGATGGGCAGGGTGGTGGAATGCTCAAAGTTATATATTGATGCTCCTTTCTAGTTGGGATTAATAATCCCCGTAATTTGGCGTTAACAATAATAAAGTTGATTAAAACAAATATTTGTTTTGATAAGTAGGATGGTACCGCGATTCAAAATCGTTCCTATATTGAATTTTGTCATGATAAAATTCAATATAGGTTTTTTTATTAGGAGAGAAATATGAAGAAATTAAAAGGATTTGAAATTAGACAGTTGTGGTTAGATTTTTGGGCATCAAAAGGGCATGATGTTTTGCCAAGTGCTCCATTAATTCCTTTGAATGATCCAACATTATTATGGATTAATTCTGGTGTGGCACCATTGAAAAAATATTTTGATGGTCGTGAAGTTCCTAAAAACAAACGTATAACAAATGCCCAAAAATCAATTAGAACAAATGATATTGACAATGTTGGTAAGACAGCACGTCATCACACATTTTTTGAAATGTTAGGCAATTTTTCAATTGGCGATTATTTTAGGGACGAAGTCTTACCATGGGCTATTGAGCTTTTAACAAGTCCAAAATGGTTTGATCTTGATATTAATAAGTTATATTTTACTTATTATCCTACAGATATAAAAACTTATGAATTATGGCAAAGATGTGGTATTAAAGAAGATCATCTAGTGCCTGTTGAAGGCAATTTTTGGGAAATAGGGGAGGGACCGTGTGGACCAGATACGGAAATCTTTTTTGATCGTGGAAAAAAATATGATAAAGAAAATATTGGTCCAAAATTAATTGAAAATGATATCGAGAATGACCGCTACATTGAAATTTGGAACATAGTATTTAGTCAGTTTAACTCCAAGCCAGGTGTGCCACGTAATGAATACAAAGAACTGCCAAGCAAAAATATTGATACAGGGTGTGGATTAGAACGTGTTGCGTGCATAATGCAAGAAGTTGAAACAAATTATGACACAGATTTATTCATGGATATTATTAATGCAGCAGAAAAAATAACAAGCACAAAATATAATGGTCAAATGGCATTTAAAGTTATTGCTGACCATACTCGTAGTACTGTCTTTGCATTAAGTGATGGAGCCACATTTTCTAATGAAGGTCGTGGATATGTTCTTAGAAGAATTCTTCGTAGAGCAGTACGTTATGGCCGTGTTCTTGGAATGAATGAATCTTTTCTTTACAAACTAGTTAGTGCTTGTGTACAAAATATGAAAGTTTTTTATCCGTATTTATTAGAAAAAGAAGAATTAGTGACTAAGCAAATTAAATTAGAAGAAGAAAAATTTTTATCAACACTTGAAAGTGGTGAAAAACGACTACTTGATTATATTAAAAATAATCCAACAGAAAAAATAATTAATAAAGAGATGGCTTTCCAACTATATGATACTTTTGGTTTCCCTTTTGAACTTACATTAGAGGTTGCATTAGAACATGGATATGATGTAGATGAGAAAGGCTTTAAAGAAGAACTCCAAAAACAAAAAGAACGAGCTCGTAAAGCTAGAAATACTATTCAATCAATGAATGTTCAAAATCAGGCAATGATGGATTTTCAGAAGCAAAGTCAATTTTTGGGATATGATACTTTAGAAACAACAAGTAAAGTAATCGGATTATTTAAAGGCGAAAAAGAAGTAAAAAGCGCTACAGGAAAAGTTTTATTAGTATGTGATATTACTCCATTTTATGCTGAAATGGGAGGACAAATTGGGGATTTAGGGCAAATTCTTTTTAATGGAGAAAATTTTGATGTTGATGATACAACGAAACTTCCAAATGGTCAGCATGCTGTGATAGTTGATATGCAAGATACAGAGATCAAACTTGACGATGAAGTAAAATGTATTGTTGATATAGAGTTTAGAAAAAATATTGAAAAAAACCATTCTGCAACGCACTTATTAAACGAAGCTTTGAGAGAGGTCATAGGAAATCATGTCATACAACAGGGCTCATATGTTTCAAATAATGTTTTAAGATTTGATTTTAATCATTTTAATATGCCATCAAATGAGGAAATATCAAAGATTGAAGAGTTAGTAAATCAACAAATAGAAAATAACTATAAAGTTAATATCTATGAAACTTCAATAGAAGAAGCAAAAAAACAAGGTGTACAGGCAGTGTTTGGGGAAAAGTATGGCAGTATTGTTCGCGTTGTTGACATGACTTTCAGTAAGGAATTGTGTGGAGGAACTCACGTTAGTCAAACTAATGATATAAAGAAGTTTGCTATTGTAGGTATTGAAAGTAAAGGCTCAGGTATTTTTAGAATTACTGCAGCAACAAATACTAATATTGAATCAATGATTATGGAACAACTAACAAATTTGATTGTTGAAAGAAATAATTTAGAAAATAAGCAAAAAGAAATAATCAATCAAGCAAAACAACAAAATATAAATCTTTATTATGCAAACATATCTTTTCTTGGAATAAAAGAAAGCTATCAAAGTATAATTGATTACCGAATATCGTTAGAATTACTGAAAGAAGAAGTCAAAAAACTAGATAAAGATTTTCAAAAATTACAGAAAGATAATAGCTCAATTGCTTTAGAAAACTACTTAAATCAAGTAGAAGAAATAAAAGGCTCTAAAGTACTCATAACTACAATAAAAGATGTTGATATTGATGTTGCAAAAGATTTCGTTGATCGTTTAAGCGATAAATTAGGAAAGTGTATTATAATATTAGCTATTATTAGTGACAAAGTTGTTTTTGTTGTTAAAAGTAAAGTTGAAAATATTCATGCGGGTAATATCGCAAAAATGGCCGCTATTGCAACTTTGGGCAATGGTGGAGGAAGGTCGGATTTCGCATCTGCTGGTGGAAAAGATATTACAAGAGTAGATGAAGCACTAAATATTGTAAGAAAGGAACTAGAATACAAAATATGAGAATAATCGGTTTAGACTTAGGTAGTAAAACAATTGGAGTAGCAGTTAGTGATTATTTAGGGATAATTGCAAATCCCGTTGGAACATTAAGAATTTCTGAAAATAATTTGCAAGAAGCACTAAATTGTGTTAAAATAGTAGTGCGTGAACAAGGAGCAGAAAAAATAGTTTTGGGCTTACCAAAAAATATGAATGGTTCAATTGGGTTTCAAGCAGAATATTGTTTGAAGTTTAAAGATATGCTGGAAAAAGAAATAAAATTGCCAGTAATTATGATTGATGAGCGCTTGACATCTAAGATGGCTCATGGTACAATGTTAAAAGCGGATTTAAGCCGAGATAAACGCAAACAAAATGTGGATAAGATTGCAGCAACTATTATCCTGCAAACTTACTTAGATTCAATTCCAAAATATTAAAATAAAGGAGAAAAGAAAAATGGAAAATGAAAACAGATTAACATATATTGATGAGGAAGGTAATGAAATACTTTGCGAAGTTTTATTTACTTTTGATTCGGAAGAATTCAAAAAGAATTATGTCTTATTCTACCCAATTGGTGAAGTTGATGAAGAAGGCAATATTAATGTAATGGCAGCCTCATATACTGAGGGTGAAGACGGAAATGTTGGCGAATTATTTGAAGTTCAAGCTGAAGAAGAGTGGAATTTAATTGAAGAAATGTTGAAATCATTTGCTGAAGATATGGAAGAAGATGATTGTGACTGTGAAGATTGTGAAGAATGCGATTGCGAAGATTGTGAAGACGAAGAAGAACATGGTCATTGTGGATGTGGTTGTAAAGACCACGAATAATTAATTATAAATATAAAGAAGGGGCTGTAAAGAAATAAATGTAGCCAAAGTAAAAGTGACTGTCTCAAATAAAAGAGCAGTCACTTTTAAAATACAATGCTATTTAAAAAAGAAGCCTTTTGTGGTATAATATAAATATATAATTTCTTCCAGGATAATTATAAATATATTATAAAACGGAGGCTTCTTTTAATGTATATACAATCTAATTATATCACAACTCAATTACAATTACCACTAAATTTAGAATTAACTTTCAAAGTAACTGATGAAGTAATAACGTTCAATAACCTAATTGATGGTCTGAATTTAAAGAAATATCTCACAAGAAATACATTTGACCCTAGAGGCAGAAAGAATAAAAGAGAATTAATATTAAAAGCTATTCTATTCGCATATTCCATCCATATTAGATCAACTAGAGAAATTTCCTCCCTTTGTAAATACGACACAAGATTCATGTATCTTACAAATGGTCTTACACCATCACACACTACTATAAATAATGTAATTAATAGTTTAAGCAACAATATCGATAATCTACTATTAGATATTAATCAAGAAATAATGAAAAGTGATAATATCAATGAAAATGTTGTTTATATTGATGGAACCAAGATAGAAGCATATGCTAATAAATACACTTTTGTTTGGAAGAAATCCATTATTAAATTTAAAGCAAAATTAAATGATAAAATCAAAGCATCTATTACGGATGTTAACCACTATTTTGAAATTAATGGATATAGTTCTCTTCCAGTTAAAGATGAATATACAAGCAAGGAATTAAATGATATATTTATTAATCTAGGAAGTATCATTACTACTAATAATATAGTTTGTGCATATGGTAAGGGAAAGAGAAAAACTAACGTTCAAAGATTATTTGACGATTTCGAAGAATATGCCTCAAAGATGAAAGAATATGAAGGACATTTAAGAATAATTGGTAATCATCGTAATTCATATTCTAAGACTGATAATGACGCAACGTTTATGAGAATGAAAGATGATCATATGATGAATGGTCAATTAAAAGCTGGATATAATGTACAAATAGCAGTAAGTGATGAATATATAATGGCTATAGACTTATATCAGGATAGAGCTGATTTTGAAACATTCATACCCTTTATAGAAAAATATTATGATATGTATGGTCATTATCCCCAAATACCAGTAGCTGATGCAGGATATGGAAACTTTGATAACTATAAATATTGTGAAGAAAACAAAATGGGGTTATATCAGAAGTATACAATGTATGCAAAAGAGAAGGAAAAGAAATATAAAAATAATCTATTTAATAAATTAAACTTCAAAAAAGACAAGGAAGATAATTATATATGTCCTAATAAGAAGTTAGTCTTTGTAGGTAATAGAAGAATGAAGAATACTTATTCAACACAATATGAACAACAATACCTTTGTTTTGAGTGTGATGGATGTAAATATAAAGATAGTTGTACTACATCAAATAAGGGTAGAATGATCATAATGAATGAAGAATATGATAGATTAAAAGAAATAGTTAGAAATAATCTAGATAGTGATGAAGGAATCAATTTGAGAATAAATCGTTCTATCCAAGTTGAGGGAACATTTGGGGTAATGAAAGAGGATATGCGATATAAAAGGTTTACTAGACGGGGCATTGATAAAGCTTTATTAGAAATAAGTCTAGTTGCAATTGGAATGAACATACAAAAATATCATAATAGATTATATAGAGTATTACAATAAGTTAATTCTCAATAAAACTATTAAAACAGTTTTTTAAACACGTCCGAATTATAAAAGTATTTAAAATAATAAAACTAAATAAATAAAAAACGAATATAATATCACAGTTTATATATTGTGATGCTTCATATTCGTTTTTTTATTCGTTTATGGCTTTAAAATATTTATTTCTTTACAGCCCCTTCTTTATATTTATAATTAATTTATTTGAATATAATAGAAATATTTGATATAATAACTAAAGGAGATGTAATATGTTATTGTTAGTAGATGATTATTTAGAATATAAAATGCAAATAATTGAAATGATGGAAGAATGGAATAAAATTGAAAAGATTATCCCATATTCTATTAGAAGAGTAGATTACCATGACTTCAATGCTTTTGTTCAAGGGTTTCAAGATGAAAATCAAGGAACAATTATAGGTATGATGAAAGGTTATACATATTTCTTGTATGATACAGATAGTGATATAATACTTGGTGCGATAAATATAAGACCAGTTTTAAATGATTATTTATTAATGCATGGGGGTCATATTGGTTATGGTATTAGACCAAGTAAACGTCACATGGGATATGCAACAAAGGCTCTTGCACTTGGAATTAAAAAATGTGTCGAAATGAGCATTGATAAAGTTTTAGTTGTTTGTGATAAAGAAAATCTGGCAAGTGCAAAAGTCATCATTAAAAATGGTGGCATTTTAGAAAATGAAGTACTAGACGAAGAAGGTCAAATTGAACAAAGATATTGGATTAATTTATCATAGCAAATATGTATTATATTAAAAATAAGTTTTTAATATAATACTATAAAATAATAAACTTACATAATTAGGGGGATTTTATGTCAAGAGCCAAAACAAAAAATGATTTAATAAATGATTATCAAAATCAATATGCCAAATTAATTAAATTGATAAATACTTTTTCTATTGAAGAACAAAATGGAATATTTGGTTTTGAAGATCGAGATAAAAATATTAGAGATGTTTTAGTCCATTTATATGAATGGCAAAACATGATGATTCGTTGGTATAGCGAGGGATGCATCCAAAAAATTAAGCCAATTATTCCAAGGGAGGGATATACTTGGAAGACTACTGGTAATATGAACTTGATGATATGGGAAATGTACCAACACTATCCCCTTGAAAAGGCTAAAGACTCTCTTGAAGAAACTCATTTAAAAATTTGTAAAATTATAAATAATTTGAGTGAAGAAGAATTGTATATAAAAAGTCATTTCAAATGGACAGGTACTACAACGTTAGGTCAATATTTTGTCAGTGCTGGTCCAAGTCATTATGATTGGGCAATTAAAAAAATATCAAAATATAAAAAAGAAATTCATAAATAAAGTTTTAAGGGATATTATAAATAATTAATGAATTGTATTACTAAGAAGATATATTTGTTATAGTCGATTAAATGAGGAATATTATGAAACAAAATAAAAAGATGTTGGGAAGTATTAACTCCCCCTGTGTTATAAGACTAATGCGCCTTATAGAAACTCAAAGCAAAGAAACTATTGTGAGATTTTGCGAAAATTATGTTACAAAAAACATTCTTCCAATATATGAAAAAGCATATCCAAATGACTTAAGACCTAGGGAGGCACTTGCTGCCTCCATATTATGGATGGATGGAAAAATAAAATTTCCAGAAGCTAAAAAGAAAATACTTATTGCTCATGAGGCTGCACGAGAAGCAGAAGAAAATCCAGCCGCTCAGGCTGCAGCAAGAGCATGTGGACAAGGAGCATCAACTATTCATATGCCATCTCATTCATTAGGAATAGTTTTTTATGGTATAGCGGCAATTGCTTATGATAGTGTGGGATTAAACGCATCTAAGGAAATTTATGATAATATATATATTGATGAATGTAAAAAGATAGAAAATGCTTTTAAAAACATTATGATTGAAAATGAATCTAGTCCTGCAAAAATAAAATGGCGTATTTAAAGTATATTTATAGTACTAGAAAAATATTTTTATAAAAAAGGAAGTTAATAAATATGAAAATAGTTGTAATAAATGGTGTAAGTTATAAAGGAGCTACTTATAGAATGAAGGATATGTTTTTAGAGTCACTAGGTAGTGAACATGATATAATAGAGTATAATTTGCCAACTGATTCTCCAAACTTTTGTACGGGCTGTAAGGTTTGTTTTTTTAAGGATATTAGTGCTTGTCCACATAGTAAATATACTAATGCAATATGGGATAGTATTGTGGAATCTGACCTGATAGTTTTCACATCGCCAGTTTATGTCATGCGTGCAACTGGTCAAGTAAAGGCATTACTTGACCATTATGGTTCAAAATGGATGGCCCATTCTCCACAAAAAGAACTATTTATGAAAAAAGCTGTAATAATAACAAATGCAGCAGGACGTGGAATGAATAGTGTTATTAAAGATATAGGAGTTAGTCTTGATTTTTGGGGTGTAGCAAAAAGATACTCCATTAAAAAAGCTTTATTTTATACTGATTGGGATAAAACATCGGAAAAGACTAAAATAAATATAAAAAAACAATGTACTAAAATTGCCAAAAAATTAAATATGCCTATTAATAAACCACGCTTTAAAATTAGATTTCTTTTCGGAATAATGAGGATAGCTCAAAAAATGATAAATAAAAAACTTTTAAAAGATGGTGAAGAAACTACAAGTGATTATTCTTATTGGCAAGAGATGGGATGGCTAGATGGCGGTAAACCATGGAAGAAATAAAAATGACATTTGAAGAAGTTATGAAAGAGTTGGAGATACTTGGCAATGAAAGAATGAAAAAAATTTATATATCAAATGGTGCCAAGGAACCAATATTTGGGGTATCTACTGGGGCTATGAAAGATCTATTTAAGAAAGTGAAAATAAATCATCAGCTAGCTGAACAACTTTATGCAACTGGTAATTATGATGCTATGTACTTCGCAGGAATGATTGCTGATCCGAAATCAATGACACCATGTGATTTTGATAGATGGATAGACAAAGCATACTTTCCAATGATATCAGATTTTATAGTTGCGGTTACACTGGCAGAAGCACCTTGTGCACAAAGCGTATCAGATGAATGGATTATAAGTAATAATGATTTTCGTATATCAGCAGGTTGGTCATGCTATGAATGGCTTTTAGGATGGCGTCCTAATAATGATTTCAATCAAGAAAAAATAAAAAGCATGCTAGATTTAGTAATTAACAAAATACATAAAGAATCTACCATAGTCCAGCTTGCTATGAACCGTTTTGTAGTGGCAGTTGGAGTGTCGTATTTGCCTTTATATAGTGAAGCAGTAAAAGCAGCCGCAGAAATAGGCGAAATTAATATATTATCGTCAAAGGGCTCATGTACTGTGTCCTCTGCTTTGGAAGCAATTCAAAAGATGGAAGAACGGGGAAAAATCGGGTTTAAGCGTAAGGCTGTTCGCTGTTAATATATTTTAACAACAAAATCACTATTTCAATATTGAAATAGTGATTTTGTTGTTTGACATATAATATAAAAAATAGATTATTTAGTTTCTTATAGAAACAAGCATAGCTAAATCATCATATAACTTTCCAATTTCCTCATCACTTTCATATAAAGACAAATGATGTTTTGGCTGATTTATTGGGATTTGAACTAACAATTCAGACGATAATTTTTTTGCAACATCCATCCCACCACCTTGGCCAAATAAAAAATCTTTTTTATTATTGGCAGGATTTTTATAATAACTCATGTTTTCAACTATACCAATAATCTCATGTTTTAAATCAGTAACAGCAATTCCTGCTTTGGTTGCTACATGTGATGCTGCTAGATGTGGGGTAGTTACAACAATGATCTCGGCTTTTGGTGCAAGCTTGGATAAGTCAAGCATTACATCACCGGTTCCGGGAGGAGAGTCAATTATCATGTAGTCAAGATTTTTATTCCATTTAACTTGATAGAAGAAGTTATTAATCATATTATTTAAAATTGCTCCACGCCAAATAATTGGTCTACCTTCATCGGCAAAAAACTCTGTTGATATGACTTCCATATTAAAAGCATTGAATGGTATAATCTTATTATCCTCACCTACTTCAACGGATGAATGAACAATTTCCAAAGCTCGTGGCAGGCTAGAACCATAAATATCAGCATCAATCAATCCGACTTTTTTACCAAGTCTAGTTAAGGCATAGGCTAAATTGCATGCCACAGTTGATTTGCCAACTCCACCTTTACCTGACGCAATAATTATGAACTTTGTTTTTTTATTGGCAATATTTTGATAAGATCTTGTTTCTTGAAATTGAATTTTTATTCCAGTAAAATTTAAATCGACCTTAACAATCTTAGCTAAGTTTCGTTTTAAGTTTTTTTCAGCATCTCCGCCTAACATCCCTATTTCAATAATCAATACGACTATATTTTTTTCACCATCAATACCGATATGTTTAATAGCATTTAATTGTTTTAATGATTGATGACGAGATTCATCAATTACATTTTCAATTCTTTTTCTTATTTCTAAAGTATTCATTATTAATCCTTCTTTCTAAATGGAACATTGTATTCTTCTAAATATATTAATGGCTTTCCAGCAATAATTCCCCAAAGTTTAGTAGTTTGTAGTTCTATAGATACTATCTCATTATCAATATTTTTAAAAGACGTTATAATTTGTTTTTTAATATCCTTTGGCAAAGTATTTAGATGTTTTTGGCCTTTATCATTCATAGATAAAATTCGCAAATAATCAATAGATTTATTTTCCCATTTTTTTGATGTTTGTAGTAGGATATGCAAAATTAGTCTTTGAATACGATTTTTTGAATATCTTTTTGTTTGCGCATAACTTATATAATCATTAAAGTTATCATATTGATAAATAATGTTTTTCAACCTCTTGTCGATTCCTTCATTTATTCCCCATAAACCAGTAATATCATCATTAACGGATAAATAATACTGTAGCATAATAAAAAGATTTTGATTCATAATCTTTGGATTACAAAAAGAATATTCATATTTAGGGATAAAATCAGTAATATCATTTTGTTTTGTAATAGATTCACGAAGAGAAGTGGCACTATTAAAATTATTATTTTGAATATTTGTGTCATAATAATTATTGCCAATTCTTTCAATTAAAGAAATTTCAATTTCTTTCTTTAATTTATCAATGGCTCTTATATACCCCATTCCTAACATATTATTTGGTAGTGTATAATTGGCAATAATATTAATATCATCAGTTAAAAGTTGTAAGGTTTTATAGCAACTAGTACTATAAGAAAAACCATTATCCATAAAGTTCTTAACAAGTCTATTAAATTCACTTGTAGAAGAAATTTCATTCATTTGTCTTAAAATGTCTATATTATTAATTTCTCCTCCAAAAGCAAAATGAGTCATCCCCATATTAATAAGAATAGAAATAGCATTATAAGTAAATAAATCACTGCTATTGACGGCCGCAACAAAAGGCAGTTCCATGACAATATCAATCCCATATTCCATCATTAATTTAGCTTTGAAAAACTTATCCATTACCATAGCATCACCACGCATTGTGAAACTGCTTGATATGACGGCAATTGTCAAGTCAGGATTTAGCTTTAGTTTTGCCTGGCTAATAAAATAATCATGACCTAGATGAAAGGGATTCAATTCTAAAACAAGACCTAGTATTTTTTTATTCATTTTGCATTGCCTTTGCTATTTGTGCTGCTACTTGACAATTATTATGATAGAGTTTTATATTGGTATCTAGACTATTACCTTGTGTTATCTGATTTATCTTTTCCAATAAATAAGGTGTAGATGCCTTCCCAGAAATACCTAACTTGTTCATTTCAGCTATTGCTTCATTAATGGCATTATCAATAATACGCTCATCCATTGCATATTCTTCTTGAATAGGATTGGCAATTAGAATCCCTCCGTCCCCTCCGAGATTATTTTTTGTCTTCAATAATTCAGCGATTTCTTTAACACTATTTAAGCGATAATCAACTTTTAAATTACTCGAACGAGTATAGAAAGCAGGAAAAAAATCAGTTTGATAACCTATTACAAGCACACCTTTAGTTTCTAAATATTCAAGAGTTTTTGGAAGATCCAGAATAGATTTGGCCCCTGCACATACAACTGCGACATTGTTTCTACCAATTTCTTCAAGATCATTTGAAATATCCATTGTTGTTTCCGCGTTTCTATGGACACCACCAATGCCTCCAGTTGCAAAGATTTTTATATTTGCCATATGGGCAATAATAGTGGTTGCTGCAACAGTTGTCGCACCATCCATTTTATTTGTTATTAAAAAAGGAATGTCACGTTTAGATGCTTTTGTAATTGCTTGTCCTTTTTTTCCGAAGTAATTAATTTCCTCAGCTGACAAGCCAATCTTTATTTGTCCATTAATAATAGCAATAGTAGCAGGGATGGCACCATTTTGCCTGACGATTTTTTCCGCCATTAATGCTGTTTCAACATTTTTTGGATAAGGCATACCATGGCTTATAATAGTTGATTCTAATGCAACAATAGGCATATTTTGTTTTATGGCTTCCTTAACTTCTGCACTAAAAGAAAGATATTGATTAATATTCATAATATTCTCCATAACATTTTACTTCATTAATTATTATATCATAAAGATAATCTTTTTTCATTATATTTAGAAAATATAAAATTGCTTTTAAATAGTTTTTATGATACAATAATAGATATTAATAAAAAAGGTGGGGAAATAAAATATGCAAGTTGACATAATGGTCTGGTTTCAAGGTCTATTTGAAAATTTTAATGGCTTCTTTGATTTCTTTTGGCTTTTTATTACTTCCTTTGGAGAAGAGATAATATTATTTATTGCACTACCTTTGTTATATTGGTCAGTCAATAAAGAAGTGGCTGAGCTTGTTGCTTTCACAGGTTTTACATCTTTAATAGTTAATGGGGCACTAAAAGACATTGCCCAAATTGAGAGACCCATTGGTAATGAGATGATTAGGTTTGTAGACATTGATAATTTTTTTGTTAATACCGCTAATTTAAAGGAAGGATCGTATTCATTTCCTAGTGGACATGCTCAAAGCATTAGTGCAGGTTTATTTACTTTATCTTTATATTACAAAAAAAGAAAGTTATGGATATGGTCGGTGGTTATTGTTTTACTAGTAATGCTATCTAGAATGTACCTTGGGGTGCACTGGCCACTGGATGTAGTAATTGGGGCAATGGTTGGTTTCGTCTGTGCATATTTTGGATATCATATTTTTATTAAATTTAACAATGATAAAAGAGTCTATTTATATTTTGGTTTAATAGTTTTGTCGCTTCTTGCTTTAATAGTTGCTCAAAAATCAGATACGTTTAAAGCCATTGGCTCAGCATTTGGTTTAGCGTTTGGTGTATTGTTTGAAAGAAAATTTGTCGATTTTAATCCTAAAGAAGGTACATTGATAAAAAAAATCATTAGAGTAATACTTGGACTTGTAATTGTATTTGGAATTAAAGAAGGATCAAAACTTTTATTTGGTTTAATAGGTGATTACTTTATTTTGGATGCTTTACGCTATGCAATTTTAATATTTGTTGCAATGGCAATATACCCATATTTTTTCAAGAAAGTGAAGTTATAAAAAATGAATAAAAAAGCTATTGGCGTTTTTGATTCAGGTGTTGGGGGACTAACAACTTTAGAATATTTGATTAAGGCTTTGCCAAATGAGAATTTTGTTTATTTAGGTGATACATTAAACTGCCCATATGGCACAAAAAATAAAGAACTATTAGAAGAAATAGTTGAAAAAAATATTCATTATCTAGAAGGGTTAGATGTTAAAATGATTGTCATTGCCTGTAATACCGCAACAGCAAATAGTTATCATATAAAAAGTGATATCCCAATTATTAGAATAATAGAACCGACGGCTAATAAGGCGCTATCTATATCAGAAAATATCGGTGTATTAGCAACTAACTATACTGTAAACTCAAAAGCATATGAGAAGTTCTTATTTGACAAGATGATAGGTGTCTGCTGTAGTGAACTCGTCACAATAGTTGAAGATGGTAAACAAAACACACAAGAAGCTTATGATATTATAAAACCAATTTTACAACCGATAGTTGGCAAAGTAGATACCGTTATTTTAGGATGCACCCATTTTGGTTTATTAAAAAATGACATTCTTAGAATTATGGGTAATATAAATGTTGTAAATAGTTCAGAAGCAATTGTAGATGAAGTGGTTGCCGTATTAAAAGAAAAAAAATACTTGAATAATTGCGAAAATCCAAAAGTTGTGTTACAATGTACTGGTGAACCACAAAACATAAAAATTGAATGGTTCAAATATCAATATGAAGGAATTAATAAAGTGATTATCTAATTTATGGAGGCAATATGGATAAAGTTGCAAACAAGAAAATCGGTGTTATAGATATGGGACTTGGCGGTTTACCAATTCTAAATAACCTAAAAAATGTATTTAAAAATGATGATATTTTTTATATTACCGATTTAACAATAACAAATTACGATAATATTGATATTGATTTTCTTAATATTCTTGTGAAAAAAAATATTGATTTATTACTGGAAAAAAATATTGATTTATTATTAGTTATTAGTGATACAATTGTTGAATATTGCATGGAATTAGTAAATAGTTATAGTATTCCTATTATTCAAATTGTCGAAGAAACAATCGATTACGTCAATGAACAATTTGAATATAAAAACTTAGCTTTCATGGCATGTAATAATATGATTGAAGCTAACATATACCAAAAAAATTTCCGTTATAATCATTTATATACTTTGGTTGCTGATGATATGGATAAACTTCTATATGAAGGCAAAACAAAAACCAGTGAATCGTTTGCTCAAACAAGGGCATGCTTGCTAGCAACTGCAAAAAAAGACATTGATGTTATTATTCCTTCAAAAATTCATTTTTTACTTTTAAAAACCGAAATATATGAATTTCTAAAAAATGTAATTGTTGTACCAATTGATGAAGTATTGACAACTAAAGTAATAGAGTCGTTATACAAAAAAAATCCTCTCCCACAAAAGGGAAAAGGAAAAGTAATTATTCATATTAATAAGAGCATATCAGATAAGGTCTTATCAAAGTACCTTAATATAAAATATAAAATAATTTTAGAAGAAGGAGGAAAAGAGTATGGCAAAAAATAGAACATCAAACGGATTAGGACGTATAGCTGGTGCGTGTGCATTTATTGCTTTAATGATTTCAGGTATTATTTATACAATTAATTTTTTACTTGGAATATTTAAAGCAGAAGTTAGTTTTGGAATAATTGGCACAATTGCAAATGTTTGTTTGATTATTGCGGTTATTTTATCAGCTTGGATGTATAAAATTTCTCAAAAATGGGCCCAAAAACTTTGGATAACAATTTTATTCTGGGTATTTGCAATTTTGGCACTTGTTGGAACAATCGGAATTAATTTTCTGTAGAAAATTTGTAAAATAATGGGGGAATATATGGAAAAATATTTGCGTTTTATTAATAAGTTAACAAAAGAATTTGAAAAAATATTAGAAATGCTTTTTAAAGATTATGATAAGATTAACAAAGATTTTTTTCCTTTTTCCCATTCTCAAAAAGAATTAGAATATGATTTTGATTTATATACACAGTGTTTACTTTTAAAAGTGGCTCTAGCTGATATTAAATTAGAAAAGTCAGAAATAGAATTTGTGCAAAGTTATATCACATCAAGAAATAATAATATTTTTGCTTTACTAGTTAAAGAAATTGATTTGAAAAATTTTAATTTAATTTCTGAATATATTGAAAAACGTTTAGCAGAAGTGCCGGTTTTTATTAAAGTATTTGCTAAAGTTGATCAATTTATTACAAGTCACAATCTTCATCCTGAAAATTATAGTCGCATGATTTATAATTATCTAACCAAATTATTACTATCTATGGCAATGATTGATGGTAAAGTCAATATTGTTGAAGTTGTTGAGGCAAGTAGTGATTTAGAAAAATTACTTCTTTATTATCAAAATGAAGGAATCGAGGTCGAAGAAAATTAATACTTTTCTTCTTTTTTTAAATATGAATGAGTATAATTCGCGCTTAAAGGAAGCCAAATCAAAAATTGATATGTCGCCAAAATCTATCATTGGTGAATTATCAGAAAAAAAATTGCATGCAATTTTAAAAAACTACTATTGTAATGATAAAAATTATCAAGAACAAAAAATTGGTAAGTTCTATGCAGACATATATATAGAAAATGAGATTATTGAAATACAAACAAAACATTTCAATAAACTTCGTGAAAAGTTAACCCATTATTTCCAAGCATTGCCCTCATGTAAAGTCACAATCGTCTATCCAATATTTAATTCAAAAATTCTATATTGGATTAATATGGACACAGGAGAAATAAGTGCAGGAAGAAAATCGCCTAAACCAGTGAAATATGCAGAAATTTTTTATGAACTTTATAAAATAAAGCCCTATTTATTAAATGATAATTTGCAGTTTTGTTTTATAGAAATGAAGATTGAAGAATATCGTCATTTAAATGGTTATAATGAAACAAAGAAAAGGGGTTCATCATGCTATGAGAGAATTCCGCTAGAAATTGTTCAAGAAATTAAAGTTGAAAATAAAAGCGAATATCGCAAATTAGTACCATCAAACTTACCAAAACAATTTACTAGTAAAGACTATGCGAAATTGGAAAAAGTTAATGTGAAATATGCGCAGTTAGCTTTAAATATATTGGCTTATGTTGGAATTGTTGCAAAAGTAGATAAAATAAAAAATGCCATTATATATGAATTAGTAATAGATAATTAGATAGAGAAGGGATATAGTATGATAGCAGTATTAGTTAATGCCGGTGCAGTTTTATTGGGTGGCCTTATTGGAACATTGTTTGGCAAAAAAATCAAAGAAGAAGTTTGTGGTTTAGTTCTTAAGGCAATCGGGGTAGTAGTTGTCATCTTAGGAATATCTGGTGTTGTTAAGGCAATGATAACTGTCGATGAAGCATTTGTGATTTCAACCAATTATGAAATGATTTTACTTGTATGTCTAGTATTAGGGTCCATCATTGGAGGGCTTGTAAATATTGATGCCCAACTAACAAGGTTTGGTGATTTTGTTGAGCGCAAGATTAATAAAGGTAAATTTTCAGCAGGGTTTGTCTTAGCAACAGTTATTTTTTGTGTTGGCGCAATGGCCATTTTTGGCTCTATTGAGGCAGCTATGGGAAAACCAACGGTATTATATACAAAAGCGATTATGGATGGAATAACAGCCGCCATTTTGGCATCTACATTAGGATATGGGGTTATTTTCTCAGCAATTCCATTACTGCTTTATGAACTATTGATTTTTGGTATTTCCGGATTTGCTCAAGATTTTTTACTACATCCTGATTTTTCAAATGCCTTTTGTGTAGTTGGTTATGCAATTTTATTGTGCATTGGAATTAACTTTATAATTGATTATCGAAAAGAACATATTAAAACAGCAAATATGCTACCCTCACTTTTTTTGGTAATAATATATTATATATTTGCGTTATACGTTTTTAACTAGTAATATTAATAAAAATGATTATTTGACGATTGCACATCATGAGGTAAAAATAATGAAAAACATGGATGAATCAAAGAAGAACAAACCCCAAATAGAAGATGTTATAAACGAAGTCCTAAGTGATAATAATAAAAGCAATGCTTTGGATTTTATTGAATATTTAAGAACAAATAAATTGACCCCTAATTATGCATCTGCTAATTCATGGAAAGTTAATTTCAAAGGTCAAGGTATATGTTATATCAGATTATTTGGTACTGCACCATATCATAGAATTGAAGATGGTTCTTGGCATATAAATTTCTTGAATTTTTCCGATGAATTCTATAGTTTAATTATGACTGATGAATTAAAAGAAGTAATATGGAAGAATATTAAGTTTTGTTTTGGTTGTAGCAATTGTGCTCCTGGTCAAACAGGATCTATTTTAGAAAGAAAATTTAATAATATATGCCATCATTGGTTTGTAATTAATAACCCTAATATTCTAACGCTTGATTTTGTGAAGAAAATATTAATACATAGCATCAGTTAACTGACGTCAATTATTAGATATATACTATTAAATGATAAAAGAATGTAGTATTTCAAATTAATGAGATACTACATTCTTTTTATTTAAAACAAAAATGTTTTTAATTCAAGATTATTATCCAATACGTTTTTAAATAAGAACATATGTTTTTAGCAAAATATATTTTGTAAATACCAATATTATTTGAGGAATAAATTTTTATAGTTTATTCTTTTTTTGTTTAAATATTATAAAATGATAATAGTGAAATAAATTCAGATAAAAGTTAATATAATTAATAAATAAATCTGAAATATTAAAATATGAAAGGAGATATAATATAATAAATGAAGATTATTAATATCATCAATTTTATATTATACAAGTAAAATGGAAATATTAAAATATGGTTCTAGAGGACCAGAAGTAGAGTTATTGCAAGCAGGTTTAAATCGTGCTGGGTTTTATGTAGGTAACCCAGATGGAATATTTGGAAAAAAAACTTTACAGGTTTTACAATTATTTCAACAAAGTAAAGGGTTAACTGCAGATGGGATTTTTGATCCATCTACATATTTAGCAATGTTTCCCTATTATGTAGGCTATATAGACTATCAAATTATGCCAGGTGATACAATACATAGCTTGTCCAATACATACAATGTATCAACAAAAGCCATCGAAACAGCAAACCCAGAAATGGATCCTGATCGACTATACATAGGACAAAACCTTGTTATACCGCTTCCTTTTCCAGTAGTTTTTACGAATATTAGTTTTACATATAATATTTTAAACTTATGTCTAGAGGGTCTTATTAAACGCTATCCTTTTTTATCAATTGGTAATATTGGGAGTAGTGTATTGAAGAAAAAGTTAAGATACGTTTGTATTGGTGAGGGAGATAACGAGGTTATTTATAACGCCTCACATCACGCTAATGAATGGATCACTACTCCTGTATTAATGAAGTTTTTAGAAGATTATTCATATAGTTATTCAAATAATGGAGAGATATATAATATAAAAGCAAGTGATATTTATAAAAAAACAACGATTTATATTATTCCAATGGTGAATCCTGATGGCGTTGATTTAGTAACTGGCGCCATTAAAGTTAATACAGCAGAATATGAATACGCAAAGAGTATTAACTTTCCAAAAGTGAAATTTCCAAGTGGTTGGAAAGCCAACATCCTAGGAACTGATTTGAATTTAAATTACCCAGCCGAATGGGAAAAAGCTAAGGAAGTAAAATATAGTCAGGGTTATACAACTCCTGGTCCAAGAGATTATGTTGGACCAAATCCACTTTCTGAACCAGAGAGTCAGGCCATGGCATTGTTAACTAATGAGCATAACTTTAGATTGTCACTATCATATCATACTCAAGGAAAAGTCATTTACTGGAAATTTCTTGATTATTTACCTCAAAATTCTTACGAAATAGCTTTAAAGTTTGGTGAGGTTAGTGGATATGATATAGAGAATACCCCAATTAAATCGGGATATGCTGGATATAAGGACTGGTTCATACAAACATATAATTTACCAGGATATACAATTGAAGTAGGTCTGGGTGTAAATCCATTGCCAATTTCTCAATTTGAGGAAATTTACAAAGACAATATTGGTATATTAGTACTAGCAGCTATTCAATAATAAAAAATGAAGCATCTCATATAAATTAATATGAAATACTTCATTCTTTATTATTATTTAAATAAATTTACTTAGTGCTTGAGTAACTTTCTTTTCTTCAACGGCAGTAGTTTTATACCATCCCTTATTCTCCATAGTACTAAAAAGGCTATTTTGAATGTCAAGGGATTCATTTAAAGCATTTTGAAATGTTGCATGAACATTTGCGCTATTTGATTCAATAGTTCCATGTAAAAAGATGTCACATGAATTTTTTGTTAAACAAAGTAATTCTTCAATTAATTCTTTTTCGTTCATATTTTCCTCCTAATTTAATAATTTTACAAACGTATCGTAAAGTACTTGATTTTTATCATTTATTTGAATGACAAAACGTTTAAGTGTCGGATCAGTAATGGTTTGTGCCACAGCTTCCCATTTACTCTTACACAATTTTATATGACTAAGTGAGTCTTCAATATACAATAATTCTTTTTGTGTCATAATATACCTCCAAAAATAGTATTATCAAAAAAGGAAAATTTATACATTTATTTTAAGTTTTTATTATCTTGCGTTTCACCAAATAATAATATATAATATATTATAAAATAAATATTTATTTATATATAAATAATCAAAATAGATTGTAAGAAAACCAAAAAATAAAAAGGATATAAAATATGGGAACAATAAATATTGTATTATATGAACCAGAAATACCTCAAAATACTGGCAATATTATGAGGACATGTGTAGCAACAAATACCATTTTACATTTAATTGAACCACTTGGTTTTAGTCTTGATGAAAAAGAGATTAAAAGAAGTGGAGCTAATTATATAAAAGATGTTATATATATTAGATATAAAAATTGGGAAGAATTTATTCAAAAAAATAATTGCGAGTTTATTTACTATTTATCTAGATATGGTCAAAAACATTTATATGATGTTAATGTCCATAATATGGATAACGATTATTATTTTGTTTTAGGAAAAGAATCAACAGGAATTCCTTTGGAAATTTTAAAAAATAATATTGATAAATGTATAAGATTACCAATGACAGATAAAGTTAGGGCACTTAATGTAAGTAATGTTGCAGCAATAATGATTTATGAGGCAATGAGGCAACAAGATTTCCCCAATTTATGTCAATATGAACCGGATTTTCTTAAAGGTAAAGATTTCCTAAAAAACGATTAATAAAATTACGATTTCTTCAAATAATACTATTGTAAGTTGATTCGTTAGAATCATTTATAAAAGTTTAGTATTTGGGAGGAAATCAAATGAATAAAAACAAAAAATCCAATTCAGTGTTTAACAATTATCAACAAGGTTCAAAACATAATACGACGCCAAAAAAAGGCTATATGGGTCCATTTATGAATGAATTTGGTGAAAACATTTACGATGAGGTTGGGCGTGATGATTTAGAGTTATATACAAAATCAAAAACGGTTGACACGACAAAACAAAATAACCAAAATGTGGAATCAAAAAAAGAAAAAAGCACTAGTAAAAAGCACTAGTGCTTTTTTTATTGACCAAGATGACATTTTGTAGTATAATATTCACATGTTCTAGTAGCTCAGTCGGATAGAGCGATAGCCTCCTAAGCTGTAGGTCGGAGGTTCAATTCCTCTCTAGAACGCCATTATAACAATAAATTCGAATTATTATTCGGATTGGAAAATACTCTAATATAATTTAAATAATTATATTAGAGTGTTTTTTTATGTAATAATTTGTGATATAATATATTCATAATTATTATACTGCTTTTTTATAATTGATTAAGTATAGTAGTTAAAGTTAAAATAAGATAATGTATTGATATAATAAAAAAATATCCAAGGAGAAAAGTGAAAACGATGTTTAGAAAAATTAGAAATAGATTTTTTAATGAAAAATATACAATTGAATATGGGATTACCATGATTTTTGTTTTCATCTCATATTTTGCGTCTTTTTTATCTGCAACTACCAATACAATGCTTGGAAAAGGAATATTTGGAATTGTTTTTCAATGGACTTTTATAGGATTATTAACTTTTTTCTTATTTCTATCTCATAAATTACAAGTTCGCTTTTTAAAGCCACTAGTTTGTTTAATTGTATTTGTCTATATACCATTTTTATTCACGCAAACAGCCGGATATGATGGCACGGCTTTAATGTTTTCGTTAATTGGTATTTTTATGATCTCTCTAGCTTTTGATAAAAGAACAAGAATGATATTAATTATTACTAACGTTATGTTATTACTAGGACTTTGTTGCTTTGAATATTTTGATATTATAAATATTATTGCACACGAGGGAGAACAAGCGAAATTTATTGATCAAATTGTCGCCATTTGTGTTACTATGGCATCAATGTCAATTATGAGTATTTATGTCATTGGAAATATGAGAATGGGGCATGAATATACTAAAAATGTTCTTTTTGAATTAGAACAAAAAAATAAAAAACTTGCTGAAATATCGCAATTATTTATTAATCTAAACGATGACAATTTGCTTGACCAAGCAATGCTTTTGACTAGCACTTTCATGGATTGCAACGAAATTGGTTTTTGGGAATATGATTCAGTTAATGGCGTTTTAATATCAAAATATATTTGTAAAGATTATGTAAATGCAGATTTGAAAATCACTAAACCTTTTTCTTTAGGCGATAATATATATGATGATTTTATGATTAAAAAAACTAACTACGCCATATATAAAAATAATGATCTTGCAAATTTAGTTGTCCCTATTTATATAGAAAATGAGTTTTTTGGAATTATTGAATTGTCACATGATGTTTCGCATTTGTGGACTGACAGTGATGCACAACTGGCGATATTGTTAGCAGGCGTCTATGGTTCCTATTTTAATAGATTGAAAGATGAAGCAAAAATTAAAAAGCAATTAGAGCAACAAACTTTAATTGCCTTAATAGCAAGTGATTTAATTAACGTTGAAAGTATGGATCAACAAATTAATGCCTCGATTTCAAAAATTGGTGATTTTTTGAATTGTGATAAAATTAATGTTTTGAATTGCAATAATACTCAAAACTATGTATTACAATATCAATGGATAAATAATCAATTACAAAATCAAGTTATTGAGGAAGATAATTATTATGATAATATAAATAATGAATTCATTGTAAATAAGCACAAATGTTTGATTATCAATAACCAAATTAATTCACATTATATTAACAACATCAAACAATCAATATTAGTTGTTCCATATTATAGGAATAATGATTTTATAGGAATAATTAATTTTGTTGTATACTCAAAAAATTATTGTTGGCCTGATAATGAAATACAACTTGCAATAATGTTTAGCATCATATATTCATCTGTTTTGGATAGAAAATCGCAATCAGAAAATTTAATTCAAGCAAAATTAATGGCTGAAGAGGCAAATAAAGCAAAAAGTAATTTCTTATCTAATATGAGTCATGAAATAAGAACCCCTATTAATGCAATTATTGGTATGACAAAAATTGGTCTGTCGTCAAATGATTATTTAAAAGCACATAATAGTTTAGAACTTATTGAAACATCATCCAATCAGTTATTATCTATTATAAATGATATTTTAGATATTTCGAAAATTGAATCTGGTAAAATTGTTCTAGAACAAAAATCATTTGGATTTGAAAGAATGATGTATAATATATGTAATTTAGTGACGGATCAAGCAAAGAAAAAGCATTTATCTTTTGATGTTACTTTAGGTAATAATTTAAAGGTTCGTTATAATGGGGATGAAACAAGGCTATCACAAATTATTATCAATCTATTATCAAATGCAATAAAATTCACTCCTAATGAGGGAATAGTAACAGTTAATGCAGATGAAGTATCGTCAAAGAATGATAAAGCAGTTTTACAAGTTTCTGTAACAGATACAGGTATTGGAATGAATGATGAACAAATTAAACGCATTTTTAACTCTTTTGCTCAAGCAGATGATAGTGTATCTAGACGTTTTGGAGGAACTGGCCTTGGATTGTCGATTGCTAAGAATTTGGTAGAAAAGATGGATGGGCATATATGGGTAGAATCAAAACTAGGAGTGGGTTCCAAGTTTGCATTTGAAGTTTGTTTAGATTACTCAAAAAAAGAGGATGCCCCTGAAAATATAAAAAACAAATTATCTAAATTGAAGTTATTGTTTATTGAGAGTAAAGAAGAAATAGTTCTTCGTTTGCAAAGTATGTATGAAATAATTGGTATAACGTTTGATTTTGCAAAAACTTTCGAAGAAGGGGTAGAGCTTGTTCAAAAAAATATAAAAAACAATATTTTTTATGATGTGGTTTTTGTAGATTTTAATAGTGAACCGCAACAAATTATTGAATATTGTAAAATAATGCCTGCGGAAATTAATAAAAACACAGTTGTTTTGGTTTCTCCGTTTGGTGGTTGGAAAGAATATGAAGAAATTGCCACTAGATTTGGAATTCGAAAATATATATCAAAACCACTATTTAGTTCATCGGTTTTTGATGCAATTGCTGAGGTGGTAGGGTATGAGGCATTACAAATTTATCGACAGGATAATCTGACTAGCGCGCCTGACTTATCAAATATCAACTTACTTTTGGTTGAAGATATTGAAATTAATCAACAAATTTTTATTTCTTTGCTCGAAGATACAAATATTAATATTGACACCGCAAATGATGGCTTTGAAGCTCTAGAAAAGTTTAAAGCATCTCCTTCGAAATATAATATTATTATAATGGATGTACAAATGCCAGGATTGGACGGTATTGAAACAACAAAAATAATTCGTACTTTAGCTTTACCAAATGCACAAAGTATTCCAATCGTTGCAATGACAGCAAATGTATTTAGGGAAGATATTGAAAAGTGTTTAAATGCAGGTATGAACGATCATTTAGGTAAACCTATTAATCTTGAACAAGTTTTAAAAATAATTGTTCAATATACAAAGAATAATTAAGCAGATTTTATTATAAAATTAATTGATAAAGAGGATTGACATATGCGTAGAAATGACCGTGAAGTAATAGATAAAAGAGAAATTATTGAAATAATTGCAAAATGTGATGTTTGTCGATTGGCTTTAATGGATAATGAAAGTCCATATATTGTTCCTATGAATTTTGGATATGAATTTATTAATGATCAATTGAGTTTGTTTTTTCATAGTGCGATTGCGGGTAAAAAAATTGATTTATTGAAAAATAATTCGTTGGTATGTTTTGAAATGGATTGTAGCCATAATTTAATAAAAGGTGATATTCCTTGTCAATATACAATGGAATATGAAAGTGTTATTGGCTATGGCACAGTTAAATTTTCAACTACCAAAGAAGAAAAAATAAATTATTTAAGAATCTTGATGAATCAATATAGTGATATGAAAAGTTATAAGTTTGAGGAAAGCATATTAGACAAAATCCTTACTTTTAAAATTGAAGTATCTAGTTATACTGGAAAAAGATTAAAAAAATAGATTTTTAAAGAAAGGAATTATTATGAAATGTGGTAAGTGTAATAATGAAATCAACAATGATGATGTTTTTTGCCCTAAGTGTGGTACCAAAGTAGAGCGTAAATCTAGTTATACCGAACATGATAATATAAAAAATTATAGTTACATACAAACGTATGATTGTAGACTGCGAGAAAATACAGGATATAGTTATCACCATCATCACAATGGATATTATCAGCGCGTAGCACCGATAATGAATGTAAAAGTCGCATTAAATCGTGAGAATCTATTAATTGATTTTAATGATGGTAATGTGGATAGTCTGCCACTTAGTGTTATTAACACTAATTCACAAGGAATGAGTAGTGGAATTATGTATGTGTTTTTTGCATTTTTTATTATTATTGCTTTGAGTATGACTATAGCTTTTTTGCAATTTTTTCCGTTTATGTCATTTGTTCCCATAGGTATGGCTGTTATGGGACTCGTATTCATACTTTCTTTCAATAAGAATAAGATTAAATCTGTAAATATTGCCACAAGGGATAAAAGTTGGATTGTTATCTTCAATAGTACAAAAGAAAGAAAAGATTTTTTAGAATTAGTTGAAAAATATAAAAAACCTTACTAATATAAAAATACTCATATCAATTCAATGTTGAACTGATATGAGTATTTTTATTTATTCAATTGTTTGGTTTTTTTGAAAAAACTTAAAAGTAATAGCTGCTAAAGCCCCACCAGCCAAGGGACCAATAATGAAAATATATAATTGCCTAATTGAAACAAAGTTTTCATCAAATAAATTAATTAAAGCTGGACCAAAACTACGTGCAGGGTTAACAGAAGTTCCAGTCAAATATATGCCTAGTAAATGCACAAATGTTAATGTAAGACCGATGACGATACCCGCAACAGCAGCGTTTTCTTTTTTAGATGTGACACCTAATATAGTTAAAACAAAAACAAATGTTAATATTATTTCAACTATTAGCGCTTTAATGACTGACCAAAAAGTGACATCAAGGTTTTCGTTCCATAATTTTGGTTGAATGGCATTTGCCCCTAAGCCACTGTGTCTTGCGAAGATCCATAATAAAAATGCCCCCAAAATAGCGCCTAACACTTGTGCTCCAACATAAATCCAAAACTCTTTAAACGACATTTTTTTATTGATTAACATAGCCAAAGAAACGGCTGGGTTAATGTGACATCCAGATATGGGTCCAATTACATAGGCTAAAGCGATAATTGTTAAACCAAAAGCAAGTGCAGTAGTAAGAACGTTGACGCCACTAAAAACGGCGACGCCACATGCAAAGAAAACAAGTACAAAAGTACCGATTGCCTCAGCAATGAACTTTTTAAAAATCATAAGGAAACCTCCTATTCCATATATGATATGATTATATCGCAATTATTTAAAAAAATCAATTGAAAAATATCATATTATAATTATTTTAAAAAAGCTCTTTTCATGATATAATAGAATAGGTGAAAAAAATATGAATATTATTAATATTACTAAACAATACTATAGTAAGTGCTTGAAGCTAACTGCTGAAGATTTTTTTGATTGTCAAGGTTTTAAATATGTTGAAACAAAAAATCAAGATTCAACTGTCAAAGAACTGAGTGATTCATTTTTGCTTTTTGCTTTCTTAGATTATAATAAAGTTATTATTACATATAATCCAATATTAAATGAAAAAATCGAACAAGTAAAGAAGTTAAATGAAAAATATGCAATTATTACCTCACTAGTGAAAGTCTTTCCAAAATACCATCTTAATGCCTTGTATATATATACAAATCCAATTATAGATATTGATTTAGTTGGAACAAGAATTTTGGAAGTAGAAGATTTAAAATATTATGCTGAATATTTTGAATCTTTAAATCCGATGATTAAAATTGATAATTTACAAGAGAAAGAATTTTTTGAAAAGTGTCTTAAGCAACTAATCATCGGCACATTCATTAACAATAAATTAGTCTGTGTTGCTGATATATCAAGACTGCCATATATGGAAGGGGAAATAAAACATATTAGCATAACTACACTTCCAAATGAAAGACAAAAAGGTTATGGAAAAAAAACCGCGCATTTTGCATCAAAACATTTGATATCGTTAGGGATCTGTCCTCAGTGGGATCACACTAACATTAATTTTTCTGCTCAAAAGCTGGCTGAGAGCATAGGATATCGTTATTATGGTGATGCTTTTATAGTGAAAGAAGAGGAATTTATGAAAGATAATATTAAAAAAGAAATAGATTATGATCAAATAATGAAGGAGCAAGAACATTACTCTAAAGAAGTGGAAGAACGATACGGTCAAAGTAATGAATATAAGATTTCTAAACAAAGGACTTCAAAATATAATAAAAAGGATTGGGAAAATATATTTGAATTACAAGAAAAAAACCTGGATAATCTAGTAAAATGTTATATAGAAAAAAGAAATTTTGATGATGAAAAATTATTGGAAGTTGTTGAAGAGGCACAAAGAATTATTGATAAATTTTTTTATCCTTGTTCAATTGAAATGATGTCAAACTTAGGAATGATGTATATTAATGACGAAAGATTTAAAAAATTTTATGAAAAAAGAGCTATTGGATTAGCAAGATATTATAATGATGCAATTCAATTTTATGTAACAAAAAACAATTGATTTCATTAATTATTTTTGCTTTTACGAAAATAATTAATGAAAACACTATTATTCTTAACCATCTTGATTTTTTTAAAAAATGATGTATACTATATGCGAGGTGAGGAAATGAAGGCTGTATTTTTTGTTTTAAATAATGCAGAATTATTAACTCCACTGCTGAGTGCTCTTAGTAAACGCAACATTAGTGGTGGTACAATTTTTGATAGTAATGGAATGGCTAGAGAACTAGCGAAAAATGAAGATTTTCAATTAGTAGGAATTTTACGTGCATTATTAAATCCTAATTTAAAATCAACTAAAACATTGTTTTTTATTATGGAAGCAGAAAGAATAAAAATATTAGAAGAAGCTATTGAAGAAGTAGTAGGCGATTTAAGCAAACCAAATAGTGGAATTTTGTTTAGTATTCCATTAGATTATGTGAAAGGATTAAAGTTTTAGGTGTAAAATTAATATATGTTGAACAATTTAAGTGAACCGTTTACACTGATATTAGGTATTGCGGTTATTTTGTTGACTGGGTTATTATTTAGTAAGATTGCAAAACTGATTAGGGTTCCTGATGTAACTGGTTATCTACTTGGTGGTTTGGTCATAGGACCAGTTTTTTTAAATCTTATTATGAAATGGATTTTCAAAGTTGATTTTCCTGGTTTTATTGGTAAAGATTTTGTTGATGGATTGAGAATGTTTGCAACTATTGAACTTGCTTTTATTGCCTTTACAGTAGGTAGTGAATTCAAAATTAGTTATTTCAAACAAGTTGGTATTATGCCAGTTGTTATTGCTTTTGCAGAATCCTTTGCAGCAGTTATCTTTATTACTGGTGGAATGTTAATATTTGGTCTACCGTTGCCTTTTGCGCTTGCTATGGGTGCCGTTGGTGGTGCCACAGCTCCAGCAGCGACCATATTAGTTATTAGGCAATATAAGGCTAAGGGTGATCTGGCTAAAACTACTATGAGCGTTGTTGCTATTGATGATGCATCAGCTTTAATCTTTTTTGGAATTGCTATTGCTATTGTAAAAGCTTTAATAATGCCATCTACTCAAATTGTTTGGACTATTATGAAACCTTTTATTGAAATAATTAGTTCATTAGCATTGGGTGTTGTTATTGGTTTCTTATTTACGTTTATAATGAGTTTCTTTAAGGGACGTGGAAATAGAACATGTTTGACTATTGCAATGTTATTTGTAATAATTGGTATTTGTGAATTATTGAAAGCATATGTTACTATTCCTGGAGCTGGCGCATTAGAATTATCATCTTTATTAGCATGTATGGGAATGGGAGCTATCTTCACAAACTTCTCAAGTAAAACTTGTGAAGAAGTAATGCCTCTAATTGAAAGAATTACGCCTCCATTTGTCATTATTTTCTTTGTTTTATCTGGTGCTGATTTACAATTAAGTTCATTGACATGGGTTACTATTGGAGTGTTAGCAATCTACCTTGTTTTCAGAATTGCCGGAAAAATATTTGGGACTTTTGCTTCCGCAAAAGCTTGCAAAGCTCCACCAAAAATTCAAAAATGGCTTGGGTGGGGACTACTTCCTCAAGGTGGTATTGCCATCGGTTTATCAGTGATTGTCATGGAAACCTTCAAAAATGCTTTTGAATCAAATCCTGATTTATTAGTTTTATATCCAAAACTCGAAATTTTTAATGGTGATTTCGTCAGAATAATTGTCATCTTAGCAGTGTTTGTTAGTGAAATTTTTGGACCTTTATGTTTGAAATATGCACTTATTAAATCTGGAGAAGGTGTATTGCCAACAAGAAAAGAAGAAGCAGTTAAAGCATAAAGATATTATGATATAATAATAAATTGAAATATTATTATTATCCAAATTTATATTTGATTAAAAAACTCCCTTCAACTATGAAGGGAGTTTTTTGCATGAACGGTTCATTTTAAATGTTAACTGTAAGCTTTGAGAAATCATTCTTGAAGTTATTTAGTGAGATAGTCACACTTATGGTTTTCTTAGTGTCAGCATTTGAATATTCAAAGGTATACGTGAGGTCAGCAGTTATCTCTAGTATCATCTTCGGCTTACAAATTATACTGAAGTGGTGCATAACAAAATTTTCTCCTTCGGCTTTGTTATTCTCAAATAGAGCTTGAGTCTCTCCTTTATTATTATAAGGAGTTACTTCACCGGTAGTCCTTATACCCGATTCACCATTTGATATTTCAATGCCTGAAGCAAATGCTTCCTGAGGATCACCTAATAGCCAACCATCAGACTGTTCCAGTAAATGTTTGATGCTATCCAATATATATTTTCCTTCAGAATTTTTGATAATTGTGACAGTTACAACATTCCATGATGTGCTTTTTGTATTTGATTCTTTATAGGTGATAACAGAATCAGATAATATAGAAATAGTCGGATTAGTGACATTCACAGAAAATCCGCCTTCACTGCTGCCGCAAGCAGACATGCCTGCCGTTATCATTACGCAGATGAATAGTAAACCTATAAGTTTAAGTTTTTTCATTTTTTCTCCTATTCTTTGTTTTTATTTATAATCTGAAATAGCTATTGCTGCTAATCAATTATAATATCTGCTTAAAAGCAGAATAATGTTCATTATATCATTTATCCAAGAAATAAGCAACTAAAATTAGTATCAAAAATTTTACTTCTGTTTATATTCAAGAACAATAATTCTGGTTATATTTTTTATTTTTTGCTTGACTTTTTATAATAATATGATAAAATAGTACACAGTGTATACAATATACATTGTGTATAATATTTTGAATTCATCAAAATGGAGGTATTTATATGTCCAAAGAACTATTAAATGCATGGGTAAGATTATCAGTTGTTTTAAGAAATGACCGTTATATTGAAACAATGACTTTTAACGAAATATTAATTTGTCGTTTGTTAGCAGAACAAGAAGGCACTATCCCAGAAACCCCTTATTTACAGGTCAAAGAATTATGTGAAAAAACAAATATGTTGAAAGCAGCAATTAATCGCATTTTGAATTCATTAGAAGAAAACAATTATATTGAAAGGCTTCGTTTTCAAAGTAATCGTAAAAATGTATACATTAAACTTACAGATAAGGGCAAGCAATATTATTATGATGAGCATCGAAAAATATTAGTAATTGTAAATAATATTGCTAGTAAATTAGGTGAACAAAAAACTAATGAATTAACTGATGTTCTTAATGGCGCCTCAAATGTAGTAGAAGAGCTTTGGATAAAAAATAAGGAGAGTTAAATGAAAAAGACAATGATAATTACAGATTCATGTTCTGATATTTCAGGATTTGAAATAAATAATAAAGACATTATCGTAGTACCTATGACTATTACGATGAACGGTGATGAATATAAAGATGGCCAGACAATTGATAAACCAACATTTTATAAAAAATTATCGGAGGCAGATATTTTTCCAAAAACAAGCCAGCCTTCACCTCAAGATTTTGCTGAACATTTTAATCTTGCCAAAAGTCAAAAAATAGATGTAGTCGTAATAACTATTTCTAATGCTCTAAGTGGTACACTTCAAAGCGTAAATATGGCAAAAGAAATAGTAGAATATGATAATATATATATTGTTGATAGTCTAAGTGCTACATCTGGTGAAAGAGTATTAATTGATGTAGCAATCAAAATGCGTGATGAAGGGAAAAAGGGGTTAGAAATATATCAAGAATTAGAAACTATTAAAAACAAAATCAATGTTTTTGCCATGATTGATACACTTGAATATTTACATAAAGGTGGTCGTTTAACAAAAACACAAGCCCGTATTGGTGAGTTAATAAATTTAAAACCAATTGTCACGATATCAAATGAAGGTAGAATTGTCGTGTGTGATAAAGCTTTAGGCAAACATCGTGCAAATAAAGCAATAATGAAACTTGTTAAAAACAATCCGATTAATAACAATTATCCAGTATATTTTGTTTATTCTGTTGACCTAGAATCATGTAATAATTTAGTGAAGCAGATTCAACAAATATATCCTATTTCTTCAGATAATATAAATATTACTGAAATTGGTCCAACAATTGGGTCGCATATTGGTCCAGGTGCATTTGGCATAATTTATATTGGTAATTAAGATAAAAACCATAAACTCATTTTGAGATTATGGTTTTTAAATTGTTATTGTATAAAAAGTCTCATTTATGCAAATTAATATATAGGGTGATAATTATTAATAAATCATATTGGCTAGAAACATCTAGCAAAAAACAATATCCAACATTAGAAGAAGATATTACTGGTGATATTCTAATTATTGGTGGTGGAATTAGTGGTATTTCCTTAGCATATGAATTATCAAAATTAAACAAAAAAATAATTTTAGTTGACCAAAATGAACTATACCATGGAACAACAGGGTACACAACGGGCAAGGTGACATACCAACATGGATATATCTATCATAATTTGATTGTTGAAAAAGGAATTGATAGTGCTAGAGAATATTATAATTTACAATATAAAGCATTTGAAAGAATAAAACATATAATTCATAAACACAACATAGATTGTGATTATAATTATTGCGATGCCGTGCTTTTTGATGATAGTAAAGATAGCAGTCTATTAGATTTAGAAGAAAAAGCATATCAGAGATTAAGCATAAGTTATGAAAAAATAAATTTTAATGGTCATAAAGCGTTGAAAATTTCTAATCAAGCTTATTTTAATATTGTTAAATATTTAGATGGAATACTTAGAGTTTTAAATGAAAATGATAATGTTCAAATATATGAAAATACTAAAATAATGGATAGTGATATAGAAAAAAAGATAGCATACACTTACGATAATAAAATAACATTTCAAACAATGATTAGTGCATCATTTTATCCAGTATACAAAAAAGTTAATTTGTTTTTCTCAAAATTAAAACCAGTTATG
This sequence comes from Bacilli bacterium, assembly GCA_031553555.1. Lineage (GTDB taxonomy): Bacteria > Bacillota_I > Bacilli_A > ML615J-28 > CAG-698 > CAKOMG01. The sequence goes on along the minus strand of JAVBLL010000008.1, from coordinate 344,114 downwards.
TCCTATGTTGCTGTGGCAACTGCACCAGAGAGTTTTATACCAGCTATGGCCATTAATATTTCCAAACCAACATTGTCAATTAGACCACTATGCAAAAATAAAATAGTTTTAGCAGGTTTGAGTAATGATGTCGCAAATATTGGAAATTATAATGAGATTGAAACATTAAAAAATTTAGGTGAAGCAACCTATGATATTAATGAATATGAGCAACAATGGTATAATCAAGATTATCAAACATCAGATAGATTGCCATTTATAGGGGAAATAGCCAAAGATATCTATATGGTATGTGGCTATAATAAATGGGGAATAACTACGGCTTGTATGTCATCCTTATTAATAAAAGATAGTATTGAAACCGGAAAAACTAAATATGATTATTTATTTGGTCCAAAAAGAAGTGCAAAAGTTTTCAAACAAATAATGTTTATGGGAAAATCAGTAAAAGCATTATTAGTAAGCAAATTAAAATATCCAAAATATAATAATAAAAAATTAAAATTGATATGTCCTCATATGTTAAGTACACTAAGGTATAATTCAATTGACGGCACATATGATTGCCCATGTCATGGTTCACGCTTTGATGCAAATGGGAAAGTGATAAACGGTCCTAGTAGAAGAAATTTAGAATTTAAATAATAAAGTATAAAAACATTATTTGTTCATAAAATGTAATATGAAAAATTATTATGGACAAAATAAAGAAAAAAAATATTTTGAAGGATGGTATCTAAAACATCAAAACTCAAAAGATACTATTGCTTTTATAATTGGAGTTCAAAAAGATTTAAATGGTCAAAAATCATCATTTGTTCAAGCCATTATAAATAATGAGGTATATCATTACATATTTTCCTACGATGATTTTTTTGCTGATGACAATACTTTTTATATTAAATTAGATGGTTTGATTATTAATGAAAAAGGTATAAAAATTGATTTAAAAAATGAAAAATCAATAATATCTGGTTTTTTTGAATATGATGAATTCACATTGTTGAAATATGATATTATGGGGCCATTCACTATCTTACCATTTATGGAATGTCGTCATCAGATAGTAAGTATGAATCATACGATAAATGGAAAAATCAATGTAAAACTACGAAAATCATATGATGGACAAATCATTTATGAAGAGAAGGAATATATATTTAAGGATGGAAAAGGTTATATTGAAAAAGATATGGGAAAATCCTTCCCAGAGTATTATATGTGGACACAATGCAATAATTTTGCAGCTAGTGACCTAGCAATAATGGTAGCAAACGCAAAAATTCCATATTTAAAAATGTCCTTTTCAGGAACAATATGTAGTATTTATTATAACAACAATCACTATCGCTTGGCTACTTACTTTGGCGGAAGTTGCAAGAAATTATCTAGTAATAAATATTTGATAAAACAAAACAAATACCGTCTGTATATCGAACATTTATCAGAAGATGCGGTTTTGTTATATGCACCTGACAATGGAGAAATGTCTAGAATAGTTTATGAAAGTTTAGCCTGTGATGTCAATTATAAATTCTATATAGGAAAAGATTTGATTTTCGATGTTATCAGTAATAGGGCAAGCTTTGAAATAAGTCAAAAACAAAGTAATTAAATGAATAAACAATTAATCAAAAAATAACTACTTGCATAATAAAAATGATCGAATCAAATGAAACGAACGTTTTTATTTTATAGTAGTTATTTTAATTATTATATTTATCTAAGGCATATCCAACATAATAAATAGAATCATCTAAAATTGGAATATCTCGATATTTGCTACTAATAGAATGCAGATAGTAAGTATTATTGTAATAAACTAATTTTCATATTATACTTTTAAAAAGGAGAAAAAAATGATATAATATATACAAATATATTTATAGAATTGGAGTAATTTATGAAGCAATATCTGGATTTTTTACGTCACATTATCAATGATGGTTCAAGTAAAGATGATCGGACAAATACAGGGACCTTTTCAACATTTGGTTATCAAATGCGTTTTGATTTGAATGTTGGTTTTCCCTTACTGACAACTAAAAAAGTCCATTTAAAATCGATTATTCATGAATTATTATGGTTTATAAAGGGAGAAACAAATATCAAATATTTAGTTGAAAATGATGTTCGCATTTGGAATGAATGGCCATATGAAAAGTTTAAAAAAAGTATTGATTATAATAACGAAACTTTAGATGAATTTGTTATGAAAATTAAAAAAGATAATAATTTTGCCAAAACATATGGGGAACTAGGGCCCGTTTATGGATATGAATGGCGTCACTTTGAAGGTGATAATGGCGTCTATATAGATCAATTAGCTTGGGTAATCGAAGAGATTAAAAAGAATCCGAATTCTCGCCGTTTAATTGTCAATTCATGGCATGCTGCTTATATTGAAAAAATGGCTTTACCTCCATGCCATATGATGTTTCAATTTTATGTTAAAGATAATAAACTTAGTTGCCAGTTATATCAAAGAAGTGCCGATGCTTTTTTAGGAGTACCTTTTAATATTGCATCATACTCTTTGTTAACGATGATGGTTGCTCAAGTATGTGGTTTAGAACTGGGTGAATTCATTCATACAATTGGAGATGCTCATATTTATACAAATCATGTTGAACAGGTTAATAAGCAATTATCTCGTGAACCAAGAGTACTACCTAATATGATAATCAATAAAAAGGTAAGGTGCATTGATGATTTTAAATATGACGATTTTGAACTTATAAATTATAATCCCCATAAAGGTATAAAAGCAGAGGTGGCAGTTTAATGATTAATTTAATAGTTGCTATTGGAAATAATAATATTATTGGAAAAGGTAATGATTTACCATGGCATTATCCAGAAGATTTACAGTATTTTAAAAAAACCACCCTTAACAAAACTGTTTTAATGGGTGAAAAGACATTTTATTCAATTGTCAGTCGTATAGGAAAACCACTTCCCAAAAGAAAAAGCATTGTCGCTACCCTTGACCATGCTTTTCAATATGAAAGTGTTGAAGTAGTTTATGATTTGATTAACTATTTACAAAATACTGATGAAGAAATTTTTATAATCGGTGGAAAGCAAATATATGAATTATCTTTACCATATGCAAAAAGACTGTATATTACACATATTAATAAAGATTATGATGGTGATATATATTTTCCAAAAATCAATTATAGTGAATATAAATTAATTTCAAAACAGGATTCTAGTGAAGACTTATCGTTTTGTGTTTATGAAAGGATTTAAAAATGATTTTAATTACAGCTAGCTTATTTGCGACTTTGAGTATTGTTGGTGTCTTGCTATGGACTGATTGGATTAATTATTGGTATGATTTTTGGATTTTAGCGGTAGTATTTATAGGTGTCGCTTTAATTTTCATAATCTTGTATTTTTTGTTTTTTGCCATTACTGGTCTATTTTTAGATATATCAAAACCAAGAGAAAAACCAATAAAAATGTATGAACGTCTTTTAAAACGAATTGCTGAGATGGTCTTGCAGTTAGTTAGAGTGAGACTGATGGTTCGAGGTCTTGATAAAGTTCCTCAAAATAAAAAATTCTTATTAGTTAGCAATCACCAATCAGACTATGACCCAATGGTGGTTGTTTGGGGTATGCGTTATTGGCAACTCACATATATTATGAAGGACAGTCTAATGCGTGTTCCAATTATGAATAGATGGCTTCATGGAGCTGGTCACTTAAGTATTGATCGCAGTAATGCCAGAGAAGGAATGAAAACTATCAATGAAGCAATTAGCAGAATTGAAAATGATATTTGTTCGATAAGTATTTATCCTGAAGGGACTAGAAGTAAAAGTGCTAATGTTAATCAATTTCATTATGGGTCTTTTAAAATTGCGACAAAGTCACATTGTCCAATTGCCGTAGTAGCTATTAAAGATACTTATCGAATTCATAAAAGAGCTTTTTTTAAATCAACAAAAATCTATTTGGATATTATTGAAGTTATTGAATATGAACAATATAAAGATATGTCTACTCAAGAATTGAGTGAAATAGTTGAGCAAAAAATTAAGGATCGTTTAGAACAATTATCAATTAATTAATGAGGATAAATGTATGGAATTTTATCATGGCTCTCCAATTAATAATATTAATAGCTTAATACCACACCTCGCATATTTAGGGCAAACAGAAGCATTAGTATATACTACAAGTAGTAAAGTTATGGCGACTTTTTATTGTTTGAAAAATTTTGAATATACTTATGGATTTAATAAAGATAAACAATTAGTCTACACAGAATATTATGAAGATAGTTTGCAAATAATATATCAAGGTAAAAAAGGTTATTTATATGAATGCGATAATTTAGTAGATTATAAAGAAGGAAAAATTCCTTATACATATACTACTAATAAAAATGTAAATGTGAAAAAGATTGAAGAAGTAGATGATTTATATTTGAAATTACTTGAATATGAACAACAAGGTGTATTAGTTATTGAAAGATATAATACTTTATCAGATAACTTTAAAAAAATAATTGAAAGACAAATACTTGAAGAAATTAAAAGCAAACAACTATTAATAACTAATAATGACCATGCTAATTATATTAAAGAGCACTACCCTGATATTTGGCAAAAGGCGGAAAACGATTTACTGAAATAAGCCTTTAAAATGCATAAAAAAAATGTTATAATGTCAATATAACTAAAAATAGGGGGAATATTATATGTCGTTATTGAAAAAGAATGATCCAAAAATGTATGATATTATTGCACGTGAAAAGAAAAGACAACAAGAGCATATCGAACTGATTGCTAGTGAAAACTTTGTCTCAAAGGCTGTTTTAGAAGCCCAAGGATCAGTGCTTACTAATAAATATGCTGAAGGATATCCATCAAAAAGATACTATGGGGGTTGTGAAATTGTTGATTTAGCTGAAGCAACTGCTCAAAAAAGATTAATGAAATTATTTGATGCAAAATTTGCAAATGTTCAGCCTCACTCAGGATCACAAGCTAATATGGCTGTTTATCGTGTTTTATTAGGACACGGCGATGTAGTTCTTGGAATGGGACTTGAAAGTGGTGGTCATCTAACACACGGACATAAAGCTAATTTTTCTGGTGTTGATTACAAAGTATATGGTTATGGTTTAGACCCTGCAACAGAAATGATAGACTATGATGCTGTTGAAAAATTGGCACTTGAAATAAAACCGAAAATGATTATTGCTGGTGCTAGTGCATATCCACGTACACTTGATTTTGAACGTTTTCGTGCTATTGCAGATATTGTTGGAGCATATTTATTTGTTGATATGGCTCATATTGCTGGTTTAGTGGCGGCTAAAGTCCATCCTAGTCCTATGCCATATGCACATGTTGTGACTTCAACTACGCATAAAACTTTAAGAGGCCCCCGTGGTGGTGTAATATTAACAAACGACGAAGAAATCGCAAAGAAAATTGATAAAGCCGTTTTTCCAGGAATTCAAGGCGGACCATTGATGCATGTCATTGCTGCAAAAGCCGTTGCTTTTAAAGAAGCTTTGCAACCAAGTTTTATTGAATATCAACAACAAGTAGTTAAAAATGCACAAGTATTAGCCGCATCATTAATAGAAAAAGGTTACCATGTTATTAGTGGTGGTACGGATAATCATTTAATGCTAGTTGATATAAAAGGCTCAATTGGCGTTACAGGAAAAGCTGCTGAAAAAGTATTAGGGCAAGTTAATATTACATGTAATAAAAATGCTATTCCAAATGATACAGAAAAAGCAACAATCACTAGTGGAATTCGTTTGGGAACACCAGCGATGACAACAAGAGGGTTTAAAGAACGTGAGATGGAATTAGTAGCTACATATATTGATCAGGCACTTAGAAACAATACTGATGAAAATATTTTAGAACAAATAAAAAAGAATGTTATTAAGTTGACAAAGAAATTCCCTCTAAAATATTAGTAGGTAAAAAATGGATAAAATTACCAGTTTTACAATCAATCATAAAGAACTTATGCCAGGGTTGTATATTTCAAGAATTGATAATATTGACTCAAGTGATGCTGTAATTATAACTTACGATTTAAGGTTGATTAAGCCTAACTGTCCCCCTTACTTGGATAATGCAGGCTTACATACTTTTGAACATTTAGGTGCTACATATTTACGCAATTCTTCATATTCTAATAGTGTTCTTTATTTTGGGCCTATGGGATGTCGAACGGGATTTTATTTATTAATGAATAGTAAAGTTTTTAAAGAAGAGATTATTGAATTAATAAAAGCAATGTGTAAGTTTATAAAGACATTTACTGGTATAATTCCCGGAACATTAGAAGAAGAATGTGGAAATTATAAAGAGCACGATTTGCTAAAAGCCCAAGAATATGCTTCTAATTATTGTGATGTTTTGCAATCTTGGGTATCATCAAAGATGAATTATTAATTGATATAAAATGCTCTTTAATAATAAAGGGCATTTTTATTTTTATTATAATATTTCTTGTTTTGTTTTGCAATATAATATGATATACTAATATAGTATTAGGAGATAATAAATGGGTAAAATGGTAAAAAGAACTTCAGTTACTTTTTCTATATTTGGGACAATAATGATTCTTGTAGGAATGTTTTTATTTGGATTTAGATATTTCACCAAAGATAAATACATAGATATTGATGCAACTATTGTAGGTATATACAACGATGACGATGATGATAGTTATACTTTAGTTGAATATGTAGTAGATGGTCAAACTTATTGTAATTCTATTAGTATGTATAGTTCAACATATTATATAGGAAAAATCATCAAAATCCAATATCATATAAATAATCCTGACAAAATTCGCAGTTATTGGTCGCTGATTATTGCTGGAAGTATAGTTAGTTTTATGGGTGTGGTTTTTAGTGGTATTGGGTATGGTATGCTAATTAATAATACAAAAAATAATCATAAATTAATGAATGCTAAAAAGAATGGCCGAAAAAGAATTGGCAAAGTTATTGCCATACATCAAAATAGACACTACTATATAAATGATAGACATCCTTGCAATATAGAATGTATATGTAATATTGATGGTAAAGAAATAACTTTAAAAAGTAAAAATATATGGAAAGAATTAGACTATGAAGAAGGGCTAATAGTTAATGTTTATTGTAATAATGGTCGTAACTTTATTGATGCTGAATCCTTAAGAAAAGCAGATGACATAGATGAAATTATATCTTTTGAATAGGAGAAAAAAATATGAAAAAAATAGAAAGTTTACTAAAACAAAGTAATAATATTCATAAAGAAGTTTTTGATAATTATGAAAATGATGCAGAATACCGTTGGAAAAACAAAACTGTGGAATATGAAAAAGTGTTATTTGCACCTAACGTAAGCAATCTTGATAAGGTAAAAGTTCCTAGTAGTGGAACCTTGGAATTATCAAAAGTACGTACTCATTCAGGTAATGATTGTTTACTTATTACGGCAAACACAAATGTTGAAGATGTTACACCTCGTCCTGCATGTGGGGTTGCTATTTCCTTGACCCAAGAAGATCTAACAAAGTATAATCGTGTAGCCCTTTGGGTTTATCCCGAGGCAGTCGGATTCCAGAGTTTTTATTTTCATTTTTGGCTAGCTAACGCTGGTACTAAAGATATTCATGCTCCAGCTTTAACGGCTAATGAATGGAATTATGTTGTCTGGGAAATGAGCGAGTTTCCCCGTGACTGTGTTAATACAATGACTATTACACCTTTTTTAATGGGATGTCCACCAGAAGCAGAACCTGAATTAAAGGTATACATAGATGAAATTAAAGTTCAACAAGTCAGGAGAGATCATGAACTGGGTTGGGAACTTGATGAGCGTGTGGCTTTTTGTCATAGTGGATATTTTAAGAATGCTCAAAAAGTAGCTTTGACTCAAAACATGAAAAATTTAAATTTTAAAGTATGTAGTTTAGATAGTAAAGTTATTTATGAAAATAAAGCTGAAATGGTTTCTTCTGAATTAGGCAAGTTCTTTAAAATGGATTTTTCTAGTTTGAAAAAAAATGGAGAATATTATATAACTTTTGATGATATGAAAACTAATTCTTTTATAATTGATAATAATCCATATGTTTCTTCAATTTATAAAAGCATAAACTTTTTACGCCTTCTAAGGTGTGGAGAAGATATTCCAGGAGTTCATAGTGCATGTCACTTGAACTGTCGTAGTATTCACCCTGATGGACGTAGTGTGCCTAATTTTGGTGGTTGGCATGATGCTGGTGATGTTTCCCAATTCGAAATATGTACTGCGGAAATGGCCCATGCGGTTTTAGATTTGGCAATCACTATGAAAGATAAAGATAATAATATGTATGAGCGTTTGCTTGAAGAAGCAAAGGTCGGTATTGAATGGTTACTCCGCACTCGTTTTGGGGATGGAATGCGTGCCTTAGCAGTTAGTTATTCTATTTGGCGTGATAATGTTTTATCTCCTGATAATAAGGGAGTTAACGCTAGTGTTGCTGAAAACGGTCCATTTGAAAACTTTTGTAGTGCTGCTGCCTTAGCAGTGGCTTATAGAGAATATTTAGGTGAAGACCCTATTTTTGCTGAATGGTGTCTACGTGCTGCCAAAGAGGACTTTATGTTTGCTATAGATGGATATGAAAAGAAAATTTATACAAAACGTTGGGGTCCAAACATTGATTCTCAGGTTTGCGGACATGGAGCATTAGCTGCCAGTGAGTTATTCTTTTCAACAAATGATAATCAATATATTGAAATAGCAGCAAAATATGCCAAAGTTGTTTTAGCATGTCAACAAAGTAAAATGCCAAATTGGGAAAAACCAATTCGTGGTTTCTTCTATGAAAATCCAAAACATACTAAAATATTGTGTTATGAACACCGTGGACATGAACAATCTCCAGTTCAAGGTTTGTGTCGTATTTATGAAATTGCGCCAAATCATCCAGATGCTAATAAATGGCTTAAAGGAATTAAGCTATATAAAGAATTTATTTTAAAAACCGCTAATGTATGTGAACCTTATGGCATGATGCCTGCCCAAGTATATGATGTTAATAAGCTTGATGAAACTCGTTTTACAATTCCTGCTTCATATGGAACAATTGAAGAAGGAATGGAAAATATGAAAGAACAAATCAGGACAGGATTATATTTAAATGAAGGGATTTATCTACGCAAATTCCCAATAGCCGTTCAAAGAAGAGGCTACCATGCAACCTTATTAAGTAAAACCAAAGGTTTAACAATGGTTATGAGAGTTTTAAACGATAAGCAACTTCGTCAAATTGCAATTAACCAGTTAGAATGGATTCTAGGTAAAAATCCTTTTGCTTCCTCATCAATGTATGGAGAAGGCTATAATTATCACCCTTTATATGTTGCTTTTTCAAGACAAATGGTAGGAGCTCTACCAGTGGGTTTTAAAACGGAAGGGACCTTGGATGCGCCATATTGGCCAGTTGCTAATAATGCCGTCTTCAAAGAAATATGGGGACATACAACCGGGAAATTCTTGTGGATACTTGCTGATTTACTTTAATAATTTATAATAAAAAAGTTTTTATTAAGGATTAAATTCGATATAGAATTTAATCCTTTTAATATTTCTTGTTTTATTAATATAGATGTTTACTATGCAATTATTTTATGCTATAATGAATTGACAACCAAGAGAGGAGGATAAAGAAAAACTATTGTTCGCTACTATGCTTTTTGTTTTAAAACTTACAATAAAAAAATTTAATAAAATATCAAGGAGGAAATATGAAAAAAATTATTAGATTTTTAACTGTTTTTATGTTTATAATTATTACAGGTTTTACTTCTTATGACAAAATTCATGTCAATGCTGCATGGGGTGACCCTGATTATTTTCCTTGTTTTAACTGTGAAGGTCAAGGTTTCTTCTATGTATGTGGAGTTTGTGGCAACAGAGATTTAGATCCTTGTTCCACTCATCCAGGTGCTACATACCAGGATCCAATGTGTCCAGTGTGTCTTGCTGATTGTTATCTTTATGATTCATTTTTTCCTGAGATAGAAGTATACTCGAGATCTACAAGTAATGCTATATCAAATAATGGTGTTAGCTATGGCGATGTAATTGTTTATTGCTACGATTCTGAAAGTGGAATTAATTCAGCCACTTATACGCTTAATGGTGGCGAATCAATGACATTTAATTACTATGAACAAATTTTTACAGAAATAGGTTATTATGAATTGTCAGTTACTGATAAAACTTTTGCTGGTGGTCATACAACAACTTACAATTTTACAATTGCATCATTAATTCAACTTAATGATGGGGAATTAGAAGATGGCGGAATGGCTTATTCGAATGTTAAAGTCACGTTTTATGATAATGGATATGGGATAAAATCCGCTGAGTATTGGTTTGATTATGAATATATGGGGACATTTGTATCAGGTACAGTATTTAGTGAAAAAGGTGAATATTATATTTTAGTTACATATAATAATGACCATATAGTTGAGGCAGGATTCTTTATTGACTATGACATAATATCTCCAACCATCTTGCTTAATAATGGGCAGTTAAGTAGTGGTGCATATGCAAGCTCAAATGTTACAGTAACATATTTTGATAATCAGTCAGGAATAAAATCTGCCGAATACTCGTATGGATATGATGAATATGAGACATTGACATCTGGAACTACCTTTAGTGAGGAAGGCTATTATTATATATTAGTAGAAGATAATGAAGGAAATATCGCTGAAGTCGATTTTACTATTGATAAAACTCCCCCAACAATTCAAGTTATTGAAAATACTTCTAATCATACTTTTATAGTTACTTATTTTGATAATATAACAGGTATTAAATCAGCAGAATATTATCTTGATTATGAATATATGGGGGCATTTACATCAGGAACTATATTTAGTGCAGAAGGTGAGTATTATTTTATAGTAGAAGACAATGCAGGAAATATAGCAGAAGCAGAATTTACTTTTTTTGGTGATATAATACCACCAACAATACTATTAAACAATGGTAATCTAAGTGATGGGGCATGTATAAATGGAAATGTCACAGTAACATATTCTGATAGTGATTCAGGAGTAAAATCAGCAGAATATTATCTTGATTATGAATATATTGGCACATTTGCATCAGGAACAATATTTAGCGCTGAAGGAGATTATTACATACTAGTAGAAGACAATGCAGGAAATATTTCAGAAAGATCTTTCACAATAGATAAGACAGCTCCCTTTGCATACTTTAATGGATCAGCAACATTTGGAGCAGCAACATCAGCCACAATTACTTTTACTGATCCTAATTATAGCCATGCCACATATACATTTGGAGGGGGTACATACACACTAACAAATGGACAGGTATTTACAGCATCTGGAATGTACACTATAAAAATATATGATAAAGCTGGTAATATGATATCTAAAGCTTTTAGAGTTAGTTAATATTATTATATGATTATTAGATAATAAATTATAGTATTAGTAAAAGTGATAGTCCATAATGAACTATCACTTTTATTATTACAAATAGGAATATATAATTTACTAAATAAATATTCTATGTTATAATGAATTGACAACCAAGAGAGGAGGTTTCCATAGAAAAACTATTAATATATGCTTCAATAATTAATCTCAAAATTTACAATAAAAAAACACAATAAAAAATATAAGGAGGAAATAATGAAAAAAATATTTTTAAGTTTTTTTGTTATCTTAAATGCATTAATTGTATTTGCTTTAGTAAACAATGTGAATGCCATATCTATAGTGGATATGGTTCCACCAAGAATTGTTTTAAACAATGGTGAGGTTAGAAATGGTGAAACAACTAGAAATAATGTCACAGTGCTATTTTACGTTGAAGGAACTGAGGATACTTTTTTAGAATTTAACTATATGTATCGTGATACTGGTTTTTCAAATGGGCAAACATTTACAGTCGAAGGACATTATAAATTAACATTGTTTGATTCATATGGAAATTATACTTCCAAAACATTTATCATTGATAGAAATGAGCCTGTTAAGACAATAGTCACTTTAAATGATGGAATGCTAGATAGTGGTGAAGCAACAAGAGATAGTGTATTAGTAAAATATTGGAATAATAATGTAGGTATTGATTTTGCGAAATATTCTCTTAATTCTGTCTATATGGGACCTTTCATTTCAGGAACAATATTTACTAATCCAGGCAATTATTCTATCAATGTGCTAGATAATGCTGGAAATTCCTTTACTGAAAGTTTTGTTATTCTTGCTGATACAACACCACCAACAATACTACTTAATAATGGACAATTAAGTAATAATGCTGTTACAAAATTAAATGTAACAATAACATGCTATGATAGTGAGTCTGGTATAAGTGGTATTTTATATGAAGATTTATTAGATCAAGGAGTTGATGCTATTAGTGAAGGTCATGAGTTTACTGCTGAAGGGTACTATGAAGTCCGAGCTTATGATAATGCTGGAAATATTGCAATAGTAAGATTTAAAATTGACAGGACTGTCCCAACAATACTACTTAACAATGGTAATCTAAATGATGAAGCTTATACAAATAATGATGTTACAGTGACATATTCAGATTATGTATCTGGTATAAAATCAGCTGAATATTATCTTGATTATGAATATATTGGTTTATTTGCATCAGGATCAGAATCAGAATTCAGTACTGATGGTGAATATTATATTATAGTAGAAGACAATGCAGGAAATATTTCAGAAAGATCTTTTACAATAGATAAGACAGCTCCCTTTGCATACTTAAATGGATCAACAACATTTGGAGCAGTAATGTCCGCAACCATAACATTTACTGATCCTAATTTTGATTATGCAACATATACATTTGGAGGTAGCACTTATACTCTAACAAATGGACAGACATTCACAACATCTGGAATGTATACGATAAAGGTATATGATAAAGCTGGTAATATGACATCTAAAGCATTTAGGGTTAGTTAATAATGCTTGGGATCCGCTATATGCGGATCTTTTTTATAATTACGTTTTCTGTATAAAAAAGGTTTTTTTATTTTTAATATTATGTTATAATACTTACAAAAAGGATGGTGGCTTATGAGTTATTCAATTACATTTCCTGCGTATACAATTGGTGTAGATGCTTACCAAAAAGTTCCTACAATATGTGAGCAGTATGGTTCAAAAATAGTGGTTGTTGGAGGAAAACGTGCCTTAGATTGTTCTAAGGAAAAACTGTTGCAATCAATAAAAAACTCTAAACTAGAAATATTAGATTTTTTATGGTTTGGTGGAGATGCAACTTTTGAAAATATGGATATGATAATGACTAATGATAGTTTTAAAAAAGCAGATATGATATTTGCCTGTGGCGGTGGTAGAGCACTAGATTTCTGTAAAGCTTTACAAATGAAAACACAAAAACCGTTATTTACTTTTCCAACAATTGCTTCAACTTGTGCAGCTGTAACAAAATTATCTATTCTTTATAATAAAGATGGTTCATTTAGGGAAAAGCAATATATGGAAAATCCGCCTATTCATACATTTATTGATAGTCAAATAATAGTAGATGCACCACAAAAGTATTTATGGGCAGGAGTTGGTGACACTTTAGCAAAAAATTATGAATCAAAATTTTCAGCTAGAGGAAAAAAACATGACCATACAAATGAACTTGGTTTACAAATTGCTCCATTAACAGCTGAGCCATTACTTAAGTACGCTCCATTAGCTATGGAGGCTAGTGAAAATAAAAAAGTTGATTTTGCATTTGAACAAACTATTTTAAGCATTATTGTGTCAACTGGATTAGTATCAATTTTGGTAAATAAAGATTATAATACTAATTTGGCTCATGGTATTTATTATGGATTAACTATTCTAAAACAAATAGAAGAACATCATTATCATGGAGAAGTTGTTGCATATGGCTTGCTTGTTTTATTGATGTATGATGAACAATATGAAGAATTGCAAAAAATGTATAAGCTTGCTACTGAAATGAAATTTCCTAGATGTATGGCTGATTTAGATGTTGATTTCGATGAAATGAAGAAAGCAATTTTAAAAACTATGGATACAACTGATATAGTCGTTTCACCTTATAAAATTGAATATGATAAAGTTTTAGAGTCTATTCAAAAATTAGAGAAATATAATTTGCCTATTTAAAAACGAGAAAACTCCCAATAATTTGGGAGTTTTTTGTTATTTAATATGCTGCTTTTAATTGATTGGCTCTTTTGCGATGTGCTAATCTTAAACGATCAGCAATCATTGCTATGAATTCTGAATTAGTTGGCTTTGATTTGTTATAACTTATAGTGTAACTGAAAATTTTGGTAATTGTTTCAATATTTCCTCTAACCCACGCAACTTCAATAGCATGTCTAATAGCGCGTTCTACTCTAGAGGCAGTAGTTTTAAATTTTGTTGCAATGTTTGGATATAGTATTTTAGTAATTGCGTTTAATACATCGATTTCGTTGTAAACCATTGTAATTGCTTCACGGATATATTGATATCCTCTAATATGGGCTGGAACCCCTATGTCATGTAAAATATTAGTTATCTCAGAATCTAAATCGGGATTATTATCATTTCTTAAATTAATTGTTTGTTGTGATAAAATAGTGTTTGTTTTAAAAGATAAAGTACGAATATCATTGATTGTATCTAATAGGCTATTTAAGTTGATAGGTTTAACCATGAAATAATCAGCATTATAAGTTGAACACTTTTGCATCACTTTGTCGTTTGAAAAGGCCGTCATTACAATTATTTGCTTTGGTACGTTATAGGAAGTTGTATTATTAGTAAGTTTCTCCAATACTTTTAATCCATCATACTTTGGCATAAAAATATCCAATATTAGAACATCACTTGGCGTTGAACGCAATGTTGTCAATAACTGTGCACCATCATTGCATACTGCCACAATTTCAATACCCTCTTCATTGCTGAAGAAGTCCGTAAGAGATTGAATTTGCTCCTTGCTGTCATCAGCAAGAATAACCTTAAGTTTTTCCATAATTACCCTTCTTTCTAGTTACACTATTAATTTACTATGTTTTTATGATAATTTCAAGTGTTTTTTTCAAAAAAGATTAAAAAAATGAATAATTAATATTAATGTATAATATTTTGATATGATTTCTTTATAGTAATGTCGTAATTTGTCGAAAATTAGGAAACGATAAATTGCCAAAAAAAGCAAAAAGCTTTTTTTTTAATAAACCATCTATTAATACTTGGAATATTATGATATAATTAAACAAATACAAATCGGAGGAAAATATGATATTTAATATCTTGTCAATAGAAGTTTCAACAATTTTACAGTATTTCAATTTTTTTGTTATTGGAATGGTTGTTTTCGGCGCTTTAATAGGTTTTCTTAGAGGAACTATAAAGTCGACTTATTTTATGATTATGACATTAGTAATTTTTATTGGTGGCTGGTTACTTATGAACCCCATTATTGATGGTATGATGAAAATGAATTTGTCAGCTCTTAATTTATCTCCTTTCGGGATAGAATTAGAAAACCCTACTCAATTTCTTAGCGATTATGTATCAAGTCAATATGCTGATTATGGCTGGATGCTTAATGCTGAATCTTATAGTTATGCTTTTCTAATAAGTATAATCGCAATGGTTTTAAGAGTTGTTTATATTTTTGGTTTAATTGGCATATCCTTTTCTTTGTTTTATCTAATCTCAGGTCTTTTGTGGCTTTTTTTCAGACCTAAAAAGAATAAAGTTACTGGTAAAAGAAAAAAACCTTCTATTTGGTCAAGACTTGGTGGAATGGGAATTGGTGCTGCAAAAGGACTTCTATATACATTGTTCTTTTCATTTATTTTAGCTGGTTTAGCATCAGTTTCAGATTCACTGCGTACTTTGAATTCTCAAGATAATGAACAAGTTGGAGTGATTTTTATTGGTGAAACGGCAACGTTCATCGATTTGGCCGCCAATAATGAAGAAATTCCCCCAAAAACATCAGGTCCGCTAGATGATTTATTTAATGAATATGGTGATGTTTTTGAATTATTAAGTGGATATCGTAAAACTATTCCAGGCCAAGTTTTTGGAACGATTAAAGTTGGAGATAATAAAACTACTTTGGATGAAATGATATTTGATGGAATATTCTCATTGAATGTTAAAGATGAAAAAATTAAATTGCGTGATGAATTAAAAACCTTGTCCAAGATTTTGAATAGTTCAGCTGTTCAAGAAGCAATGGGAGGAGAGTTTGATATACAAAAAATTCTGACTTTACCTGATTCTGAACTGCGTGAAATAGTAGATGCTATTTCTGCTATGAAACTTATTAAAGTTATTGTTCCTGTTGGCATTGAGTTTATGGCTTACTCTAAAGAATTAGGGTTTAGTGATGAAATCTCTGGGCTGTTGCTTGAAAATTTAGAAGAATTAGTGCAAATTGATTATGCCGACGAAATTAAAAAACTTGGCTATACTTTTGTCGATTTCCTTACGTTAGTTCCTGGATTAAATTTTTCTGAAATTGATTATTTTAATTTAGATACAGAAGTGTTAGACCAAATTTTTGCTAATATAGCCGAGTTAGAAATTTTGAAAATTGCTGCTCCAATTGCAATTGGTTATTTAATTGACTCAGAAACATTTAAGCAAACTTTAATTGATTTTGGCACAACTGCAGAAGAACTAGGACTTGTTGACCTGGATTATGTGGCTGAACTATTGAACATAAATGATATATATAAAGCTATGCGTCAACTTGGCATAGAAAGAGTTGATGGAGTTGTTGATTTATCTAATCTTGAAACTGATGCAATTGGTGGTTTTACAGAAGCCTTATTTAAATCAAATATTATTAATAAAGCATTTCCAGTTATTCTAAATATTGCTTCTCAAAATTTTATGCCTGAAAATTATCAGCAAATATTTGTTAAAGAAGAAATAGAAGCAGTTGATTGGGAAAATGAACTTACGCCATTATTAAAAGCTGTAGCCATTTTGTTTAAAACAAAAGTTATAGATTTAAGTGGCGAAGCAGATATGATTACTAATTTGAAAAACTTAACAAATGATGATATAAATGATTTAAGTTTATATTTATCTGAAAGTACTTTCTTATGTTCAAAACTAAACACAGTTATTACTAGTCTTTTCCAAGAACTTGGTATGGAAAACCTATCCATGCATGCCCTTGACGAGGATGCCGGAGAATTATGGGATAAAAAAGAAATTGGCGCTATATTTAAAATTATGAAGGCGCTGCTTGATTATAATTTAATAAATGATAGTGTGGATGTCCTTGATTCTTTGAAAGCATTAAGTAATGAACAAATTGAAGATGTTTGTAAGAACATTGCTGATTCCAATTTTATTACGAAAAATATTAATAGCCTTCTTGAATTTCTCATTAGCTCAGACACTTTCCATATAGCAACATTAAATAAAGATGAATACACTCAAAATGAATTAGTAGCTGTTTTCAAATCTTTACGTTTGCTTGTTGATTATGTTATTGATGGATCAGTATCGCTTGATAGTTTTGTTAATATTTCCGAAGCTGATTTAGATATCATTATAGAATCAAAACTTATTAGGGCAACTCTAATCGATTTCTTATGCACTAATGCTGTACCAGGTGGACAATTAGAAGTGCTAAAAGGTGTTTATGTTGATGGTAAAGATGCAAATGATATTACTGTATATAACTGGAATGATACTATTGAAGAAACAAGAGTTGAAGTAATTGGAAATGTTTTAACTATAACACCTGTTGCTAACGCTCGTAAATATTTAATTTATTGTAATGATGTATATTTTATGTCTACGTCATCATTGTCTATTGATCTTGAATCTATAGATGTAGATAATGAGTATTCAGCGATTGCAATTGTTGAAAATGGCGAATTACGTAATATATTTAATGCAATTAGCAAATTAACTAATCTTGATTTAACTAATTCAGACTTTGATTTGAAACCTATTGTTCAAAATGCGGATGTCATTTTTGAATCATATATAATTGTTGAAACAATTATTAGTCAAATCCGTAATCTTGAAAGTGGTATTGTAATACCTGTAGAATATCAAGAAGGTGGAACAGGACAATGGCGTAATATTAACACATCAAAAGGTGAATTATCTTTACTTATTGATGCACTAAATATTATATTCAGTGGTGATAGTTTATCAATATCTAATATTGATACTGATTCTATTGATCTACGAGAAGTCGTTGCTAATAAAGATGAGATTTTTAAATCAGCTATTATTACAGCAACATTAATTGATAATATTCAAAAATTGGATACGATGATTACTATTTCATCTGATTATGTTGTACCAATTAACCCATCTTGGGAAACGGATTATCAAAAATGGAAAAATATTTATAATGCTGAAGGATTATTAATACAAGAAGGAGAATTATCATATTTCATTAATTCTTTAGACATTTGTCTTGGGTTAACGTCATCAGAAAATCCAAAACCAATATCCGAGTTAGATAGCATTAACTTTAATTTACGTGAAATAGTTGACAATCGTGATGAAATTTTGCGCTCCAATGTTTTCGCCACAACGATTATTGCGAAACTTACTGAACAAGATGCGATAACTATTCCTAGTGAATATCGTTTATCTAATAATCCGTGGATGAATGTTTATGATGATAATGGCATAGTTACTAAAAACGGCGAGTTAAGTTATATTTTCAAAGCCCTTGATTATATCTTGGATTTAGATAATACAGATATTAATAATATTGTTTTAGACAATGTCGATCTAAAAGAGATAATTGATAATAAAGATGAAATATTTAATTCTGTTATCATTTCAGCAACAGTAATAAAAAACATTATTGATTTAGATCAAACAATTGTTATACCTGATGAATATAAAATTGATTACACTGATTTAACTAGCACAAGTAACAGTTGGGAATTAGGATATGTCAAATGGCGAAAAACTTATGATCAAAGTGGTGTTTTAATAAATAATGGTGAACTTAACTTTTTCTTGGATGCGGTTGATGCATTCTTAGGAATTAGCCAATCTAGTGGTTCAATGACAATTAATGATTTACAAAATAATCTTGATAATATTTATATAGAAAAGATTATTAATAGTCAAGATATTATCTTACATTCATATATTTTAAGCGCAACCTTTATTGATAAAATTCAAGATTTAAATGGTAATGGTTTGAATTTGCCAAATGATTATCAAAACAAAACCGATTATAGTTTATGGATGAATAACTATTCATTGAATGTAGTTAACACATATGGTGAATTGTCAAGATTGTTGAATTCAATTGAAATAGTATTGCAACTTGATGGCACAACACAAACGGAAATTAGTAATGTTTCCATTAATAACGTTGATTTAGCGTATATCACTGATGATAGCAATTGTGATAATATGTTATATTCAGTAGTCATAACAGAAACTTTAAAAATGAAAATTATTGAATTTTCTAGTAATGCCTCATCTCCAATAACGTTGCCAAGCAATTATAATAATCAAGCAAGTCCTAATTTTATTAAATGGGAAAATGAATATAATGCGAGTGGCATAGTTACTAATTATGGTGAATTGTCATATTTATTGAAGGCTATTCATGATGTTCTGGGAACAGCAACAATTAATGATATGAAAGGCTTTGATTATAGTGTAATTTTTGGGGCACGTCAAGACGACATACTACGTTCTTTAGTAATCTCAGAAACAATTATTAGTGCTCTTGTGTCAAACGGAGATATAAAAATACCAGAGGGATATGATTTGGATGTTTCTAGTGATAGAACAGCCTGGTATAATAGTTATGATGGCGCAATTGTTCGTAAGGAACTAGCAAGTTTATTAGGGGCAATTAATTTAATTATTGATACTGATGAACTTTCGACTTTAACAACTAGTAACATAAAATACAATTCTTTATTTGAAACTACTAGCCAAGATGTTATTTTAAAATCAAAAGTTATTTCTGAAACAATTATTTGCCAAATTGAACAGCAAAGTGGCACGATATATATTCCAAACGGCTATAATCTAAAAAATAGTGAAGGAAATAAACGTGATGCTTGGTTTAATAAGTATACTAATGATAGTATTGAAAGAAGAGAACTTTCAGCATTAGTTAATTCATTCTCTTTATTGTTAACAGATATACAAAAATCAAATTTAGATAATATTGATTTATCTGATAACTTAAATGCTATTATGAATGATATTAAAAATGATAGTAATGAAGAATTTAGAATCAAATTACTTTCTTCATTAGTTGTTTGTGAAACGTTAGTTCATAATATTAGTGGTCAAAATTCAATTATGAATAATATCGCTACTACAGAATTAACTAGTGGTAAAGTATTACAAAATGAAAGTAATCGTCAAGACTGGTATAGTTTGGATTCCAATTTTAAACCAGAAAAGAAAGAATTATGGAATTTATTAACCGGAATTTCTATATTAATAACAAGTAATGATTTAACAAATATCGCTTCATTTACCATTGATGATATAATTGGTAATGCTAGTATGATTCCACTTTATGATAGTAACTTTAATATTACTGAAAGTAATATTGCAATTATCTTAGAATCTGCTATTATTGAAAATATTTTTGCTGATATTGTTATGGGAATAGTTAATGGTGGTTTTGGTAATTTGATAAATGAACCAACTGGTGGATATAAATGGTATAAACTTGAAGCTATAGCTGCAAATTCCGAATATGATTTGTGCAAGTTCTTAGAATCATTCTATTTAATGAATCCATATATGGATTATAATAATCCTGCTAATAGTGCTAGTACATTAATAAGACTAGGTGACGGAAATCATGAGACAGAATTAGGTGAACTTGGTGCGGCAATGGTAATCTCTCGAATATTTAAAAATTCTATTGCTAAAATGTATAATAACATATTTGGTGTTATTTATCCTACAGATAGTATTGCTGCGCTTAATGGAATGAAAACTTGGAATGAAGTAAAATTTGATGAGCAATTATATAATGATCCAGTTAGCAAAACAAATGCCCATGCAAACTTTATTGTTCAATATCATAATTTGTATAATGAGTTAGCAAAACTACCGATATTACCATAAATAGTTCTAGGAGGTAACATATGAAACTAATACTAGCAATTGTTTCCAAAGACGATTCCCCAAAAGTAATGAAAAATTTATTGAATAAACATTTTTTCGTTACAAAATTATCATCAACTGGTGGATTTTTGCGAGGTGGCAATGTAACTTTAATGATGGGTGTACAAGATGATAAGGTAGAAGAAGTAATGCACATCATTGAAGAACATTCAAAGAATCGTACTGAATTTGTTCCAAATCAAATTATGAGTGAATATGGAAGTATGTATGCCATGCCTGTAGAAGTTACTATAGGTGGAGCGACAATGTTTATTATTGATGTAGAACAATTTAAAAAAGTTTAAAACTAAAATCCGAATATTAATGAAAATATTCGGATTTTTTCTCATTTATAATAAAATTAAAAAGATAATAGCGATTTTATATAAAAGATGGTAATTTTTTCTTGCTTTTATCATAATATATGATATAATGATAATGCATAATTTCGGCTCCTTAGCCAAGTGGTAAGGCGTGGGTCTGCAACACCCTGATCGTTGGTTCAAATCCGACAGGAGCCTCCAAAATTATTGATAATTCTAAAAGATAAAAAACCAGAACTTTCTGGTTTTTTTCATTTCACAACTAATTAAATATTTTATCTTCAAATTAATATTATTTTTAATAGATGTGTGATATAATATATTGGAAATTAAATAGTACAAAAATTTCAATTTATTATTTTAAGAGGTGAATTATGTATCCGAATTTATTTGGCATTTCTTTTATACATATGTATGGTTTGTGTATTGCCATTGGTATACTCGTGTGTTTCTATGTTTTAGAGTATTGTGGAAAAAAACGAAATATTGATAGCAAGTTTGTTAATTTTGTTGAAATTAATGGGATAATTGCCATAGTACTTGGGTTTGGTTCAGCTATGTTATTTCAAAGTTTTTATAATTGGCTTGATGATACAAGTCAACCATTTAAACTTACTGAATCTTTTACTTTTATGGGCGGTTTGATAGGTGGAGTAGCAGTTTTTTTAATAGGCTATTTTGCGTTTGGTAGGCGACGATATGGTGCACATATAATGGAGTTGTTACCAATTGCTCCAGGATGTATTGTCATTGCTCATGCATTCGGTCGTATAGGCTGTTTCTGTTGGGGCTGTTGTTACGGTGAAGCAACCGATTCTATATGGGGAATGGTATTCCCTAACCCTGAGTTACATTTAACACATGCTGTTTATCCAACACAATTATATGAAGCAATATTCTTATTTTTACTATTTGGTTTATTATTTTGGTTATTAATTAAGAAAAAGTTTATTTATACTTTTCCTATATATTTATTAGCTTATGGAGCCTTTCGTTTTGCCATTGAATATATACGAGGTGATCATAGAGGAACCTTCATTGGAGGCATGTCACCTTCACAGTTTTGGGCGGTTGCTATGATGGTTATTGCGGTACCTTTATATTTCTTCTTCAAATGGTATTATAAGAAATTTCCTATTAATATAGAAACCAAAAAAGAGGAAGTACTTGAGGCTGGTGAAGTATTTGAAGATAATGAACTTAATTAAAATTGATGATTTCAATAATAATATATTTAGTAATTTATTAGAAAAATATTTAGAAGAAATTAATAACTATGAATATATTGAAAAAGATAAGAAAGATTTACGTGGTCCTAAATGGTTAGAATATTTTTATGAGACTTCAGTACATTTTGGATATTTTATTGAATTTAATAATGAGATATGCGGTTTTGTTTTAGTTTGTAATAAATGTTTCTACTCATCGGATGATCGTTATTTTTTATCTGAGTTTTATATTGCAAAAGAGTATCGTCGTTTGGGTCTTGGAAAGGATGCAGCAACGAGATTATTTACGACTCTAAAGGGCAAGTGGGAATTGAGTGTACACCCCCGAAATTTAACATCTATTCGCTTTTGGGATAGCGTACTGGAAAATCTCTGCCCTAATAAATACAATGTTTTTAAAGGGATTTCCGGGGTCTTTGATTCTGTGGATGCTAATATTTATACTTTTGAAATCAATTGAGCCTAAATAACTCAATTGATTTTTATTTTAATTATTTATAAAAAAGGATAGAAAAAAAAGTCATATTATGGTACAATGTTTTATGCGGGAGGTATTGAGATGTTAAAAGAAGAATTAGTGTTTTATGAATTAATTAAAGCCGTAGGTCTTGATAATAATCCTGATTTAAAAAATGGGCAAGTAAAAAATGTTTTTATCAAGCAAGATATTATGTCGATTAATATTTCTATTTATTTCCCTGAAATATTAGATGTTTTTCTTCTAGTAGAACTAAGAAAAAAACTGACATCTTATTATACACTTGACCAAAAATATCAACAATTTCAATTAGAAATAGTCTATGATAGTCAAAACATTAGTGAAGAAAGAATTAAGCAATATTATGATTATATTATTGCTGTCTTTGAAGAAAATAAACCACGTTATTGTGTATTAAAAACAATAACTAAAGCAATAAAAGAAAATGCTATAAAGATGTTTGTCGCAACTGAAGAAGAAGCGATAACAATTGAACCTTTATTAGAAGAAATCAATAAAATATTTTGTTTATATGGATTACCAGTAAAATGCCTTGTGGAAACAAGTCCTTTTGAAACACCTGTTCAAGTATTAATTGATGAAAAAAGCAATAATAATGATATAGAATTAATGAAAAATCAATATAACTATGAACAGACACAATCTAAGAATAATAATAAAGAAAAAAGTGTTAAAAAACCACGTGTTAAAAATGAAATTAATGGTCCCATCACAAAATTAGATGAGATTCCTAGTACAGAATATGATTTAATTGAATATAAGCAAAAACATGATAAAACAAATTTTGTTATTGAAGTGAATATTGAGAGCGCAGATGTAAGGGAAATTCGTTCTAAAAGTGATGATGGAAAAATTTTTAAAATATACAAAGCGGTTGTTACCGATGATACTGGCTCATTGATTATTACTTCTTTTTTAAATTTAAGTAATAAAGCAAACGTTGATTTTTATGAAAAAGAAGCAATTGCTGGAAAAAAAGCCCGTGTATATGGTTATGCAGATTATGATAAATATTCCAAAGATGTTGTTTTGAAAATACTTGAGATGTCTATAAATGGAGATATTGAAAAAAAGATAGCAGTGGATGAATCAGTTGCAAAACGTGTTGAGTTACATGCACATACTAAAATGTCAACACAAGACGGAGTAATGGAAGTTAAGGAATATGTTTCTTTAGCCAAGGAATATGGGTTTACCGCTTTAGCTGTTACAGACCATGCAAATATTCAAGCAGCCCCTGATTTTGAAGTAGAATGTAAGAAAAATAATATTAAACCTATTTTTGGAATTGAGGGCAACATGGTTGATGAAAAAACCTATAAAATTGCTTTGACAGAAGATTCTATTGATTTGAGAAACATATCTTATGTAGTATATGATATTGAGACAACAGGGTTATCAAGCAATTATGATGAGATTATTGAAATTGCGGCTTGTAAAGTTCAAAATGGAATGATTATAGACCAGTTCAGTAAATATGTGAAACCAAAAAGTTCTATTAGTAGTTTTATTACTAACCTTACAAGTATTACGAATGACGATGTTCGTGGTAGCAATCCAATTGAGGTTGAACTTCCTGAATTCATTAAATTTTGTGAGGGCTCAATATTGGTTGCCCATAATGCGACATTTGATAATTCACATATATATGCAAATTTAAGAAGACTTGACTTATTTACTAAAGAATTTCCAACTATTGATACTTTGCAATTGCTTCGTGTACGTTATGGTCATAAATTAAAAAGATTTAATCTGGCTGCTATGGCTAAGTTCTTTGACGTTGACTTAGCTCAACATCATAGAGCAATTTATGATGCCACAGCAACTGCTCAAGCATTTATTAAAATGCTTAATGATTTGCTTGATAGTGGTATTACTAATTATAATGAAATAAATGGAATAATTGATATTAACACTGCTCATCAATATGTTTATCCAAGCCATGTGACTATATTAATGAAAAATGAACATGGTAAGAAAGCATTATATCAAGTCATATCTGATTCACATACAACCCATTTTTATAGAGAAGCAAGGATTATAAAAAGTTATTTAGCATCAATGCGCGATGATTTATTGATTGGTAGTAGTTGTGTTAATGGGGAGGTTTTTGATATTGCTCATAATAAGAGTTATGAGGAATTACTTGAAGCTATAAAATTTTATGATTATATTGAAATTCAACCGCTTGAATTATATGAAACATTAAATGAAGGTAGTAATTTAGAAAAACTGAGAGAAAATATCAAAGAAACAGTTTTAACTATTATTAAAGCCGCAAAATCGTTAAATAAAATAATTGTTGCAACAGGCGATGTTCATCATTTGCTTGCTGAAGATAAAAAACTTCGAGAAATCTTTATTTCTTCACCAATGGTAGGTGGAGGTCGTCATCCGCTGGTTGATTGTGTTGAAGTGCCATCTTTTCATTTTAGAAGTACGGATGAGATGCTTAAAGCTTTTGATTTTTTAGATGAAAAAGATGCTTACGAGATGGTTATAACTAATAGTAATAAAATAGCTGATATGATAGAGGTTTTTCCACTTTTTCCAAAGGAGTTATTTGCTCCAAAAGATGATTTTCTTGCTGAACGTGGAGTGCTATCTGCAGCAGATGCTACGATAAAAATGACTTTTGATAAAGCTCATGAAATATATGGTGATGTTTTACATCCTTATATAAAGGATCGTTTAGATAAAGAAATAAATAGTATTATTAGTAACAGGTTTGCGACGATTTATTATATTTCCTATATGCTGGTTAAATACTCAGTTGATGCAGGATATATTGTTGGTAGTCGTGGTTCAGTAGGATCAAGCTTGGTAGCTTATATGATGGGGATTACTGAAGTTAATGCCCTTCCTCCTCATTATTACTGTCCAAATTGTCATTTTCTGGCAATGAAACTTAGTGAAAGTGAAAAAGAGAAATATCCATTGACTAAAGAGCAAATGACATTAGATGAAGTATTGCAATCAAAAGGAACCGGATTTGACTTGCCACTTGCCGCTTGCCCAATTTGTTCTAATGAAATGAAACAAAATGGAGTGGATATACCCTTTGAAACTTTTCTTGGTTTTGAGGGAAATAAAGTTCCGGATATAGATCTTAATTTCTCTGGAGAATTTCAAGGAAAAGCACATGAATTTTGCCGAACAATATTTGGTGCTGAAAAAGTTTTTAGAGCTGGTACAATAAGTACAGTTGCTGAAAAGAAAGCTTATGGATTTGTTAAAAACCATTATGAACGTAAAAATATTTTGTTGAGACAAACAGAGATTGACAGAATATCGAAAAGAATTGAAGGAGTAAAGCAATCAACTGGGCAACATCCAGGGGGAATCGTTGTTGTTCCGCAAGAAATCGAATATTATGATATTACACCTATTCAATTTCCAGCCGATGATTCCGATGCCACTTGGAGAACAACTCATTATGATTATCATAAATTTGAAAGTAATCTATTAAAACTAGATATTTTGGGACATGATGATCCGACAATGATTCGTCATTTAATGGATTTTGTTGAAAAATACCCTGAAGAATTTCCTTTTTCAATAGTTGATGATATACCTTTGACTGATCAAAAAGTTTTGAAATTATTCTCTGGAATAGAAAGTTTGAATTTAAATAATTATCAAACATATGGTCAAGAAATTGGTACTACTGGTATTCCTGAGTTTGGCACAAAACTAGCTAAAGATATGTTATCTGATATTCGTCCAACCTCAATTGAGTCTCTTTTGAAAATATCTGGATTAAGTCATGGGACTGATGTCTGGGCAGGAAATGCTAAGGATTTTCTATTTGGGAAAAAACCAGGGTTTCCTACAGTTGAATTTGATAAATTAATTGGTTGTCGTGATGATATAATGGTATATTTAATTAGTCAAAATGTGCCTGCCAAAGATGCCTTTGGGATAATGGAAAAGGTCAGAAAAGGTGGAGGAATTAATAAAGAACATCAAGTCATTATGGAAAAATATGGTATACCGCCATGGTATATTGAGTCTTGCAAACTGATTAAATATATGTTTCCAAAAGCCCATGCTACGGCATATGTTATTATGGCTTTACGGATTGGCTGGTTTAAAATACATCGCCCAATATTTTATTATGGTGCCTATTTCTCAAGAAGAGCTAATGCTTTTGATGTTGATTCAATGTCTAAAGGATTTGAATCAATTCGCTTAAAACTAGTAGAGATTGATACAAAAATGACTAATAAGACGGCTACAAATAAAGAAATAGATTTATATAACTCTTTATTATTGGCAATTGAAATGGTTTCACGAGGATTTACTTTTAAACAAATGGATATTAAAGAAAGTGAAGCAACAGAGTTTAAAGTAACTGATGATCGACAATCTTTATTGATTCCTTTTGGAGCATTAGATTCATTAGGTGAGGCTACGGCTATTAGTATTGTAGATGCTCGTAATAACAACCCATTCACTTCAAAAAAAGATATTATAAAGCGAACTAAAATAAATGCTACTCAATTTGAAAAAATGAATGGCTTAGGCGTATTTGCAGGTTTATCGGAAGATGATCAATTTGATTTGTTTAATAATTAAAAAACATTAAGGTATAATTAATTATTTTTGAGTATAATATATAAATAAAAAGATAGTTAATTAAGGAGGAGAAGAAAATATGGCTTTTAAAAATACAAACCCAGTTTTTAATAAAATAAGTAAGGGTGATTATTATTCAGATAGTTATGCAACTGCCAGTTATATGGGGGTTGGACTAAAAATATTATTCTATGTAGGAATGACAATAATTGGAGCATTACTTGGAATATTTTTATTAATGAAAAATCCTGGGGCAATGATTGCTACGGTATCAATTACTTTAATATTATGTTTTATATTTGGTATGGCAGCAATGATGATACCAAGGGCTTCAATGATTTGTGGCACAATATACTGTATATTACAAGGGGCATTTGTTGGCGTGGCATCACTATTATTCGAAGAAATGATACCAGGAGTTGTCATTGTTGCTGTAATGGGAACTTTGGCAGTTGTACTTGGAGTTGCTGTACTTTATTTAACTGGACTCGTTAAAGTTACAAATCGTTTTTATCGTATATTAATGTTGTTTGCAATTGGCTTTATCTTTACAATGTTAATATGCTTTGTTTTACAGTTTTTCACAGCATTCTCTGGTTTATTTTCAAATATTGGAGTTTACTTATTAGTTTCATCTGCTTCATTATTACTAGCAAGTTTGTTTTTAATGGCAGATATGGAACAAATAAAAAGAATTGTTGAAAGTGGTCAACCAAAACAATATGAATGGATGGTTGCTTTTGGAATTACCTATACAGTTATTTGGATTTATCTACAAGTTTTAAGAATAGTTGCAGTTATTGCTGCAAGAAATAGATAATAAATTAGGTATTAAATGTTAAGTTATGCTTAATCTTTAATACCTGTTTTTTAAAAATGGAAGGAAATATTATGAAAATATTAGTTATAAATGGACCTAATTTAAATTTCTTAGGAATTAGGGAGCCGGAAATTTACGGGACTATGTCACATCAACAACTTGTTGAACAACTTATTGAATATGGTAAGAAAAATGAATGTGAAGTATTATGTTATCAATCAAATTATGAAGGTGAGATTATTGAACGAATTCAACAAGCATATTTTGAAAAAATGGATGCAATAATCATTAACCCAGGTGCTTTGACACATTACTCATATGCTTTATACGATGCTATAAAAAGCGTTGGAATAAAAACAGTAGAGGTTCACATGAGTGATATTGAAAACAGGGAAGCTTTCCGTAAGACATCTGTAATTCGTGATGCTTGCCTGAAGACTTTCTTTGGAAAATTAGAAATTAGTTATTTTGAGGCTATAGATTTTCTTTTTGCTTTCAAGTAAACTAAACATTATCTTAAAATGTTATTTTATTTGATAGCGTTATCAAATAAAATTCAGTATTTCTTTATTGTAAAATATGGCAATTAGTGGTACAATATATACGATAAAATTCAATAAGGAGGATTTTAATATGGCGGTAAAAGTAGCTATAAATGGTTTTGGACGTATTGGACGTTTAGCTTTCAGACAAATGTTTGGAGCGAATGGTTATGAAATTGTGGCAATTAATGATTTAACTAGTCCCAATATGCTAGCACATCTATTGAAGTATGACACAGCACAAGGAAGATATGCCTTAGCAGACAAAGTTAGTTTCGTTGATGTTGAAAATGGCGAAAAATCAATAGTCGTTGATGGCAAAAAAATTACAATCTATGCAGAAAAAGATCCTGCAAATTTACCTTGGAAAGCATTAAAGGTAGATGTAGTATTAGAATGTACAGGAGTATTTACAACTAAAGCAAAAGCAGAAGCGCATATTACTGCTGGTGCAAAAAAAGTTATTATTTCAGCTCCTGCAGGAAATGATTTACCAACAGTTGTATTTGGAGTTAATGAAAATATTCTAAAGGCAACAGATACTATTATTTCTGCAGCATCTTGTACAACAAACTGCTTAGCTCCAATGGCAAATGTATTAAACAAGATAGCTCCAGTAGAAAAAGGCTTTATGACAACAATTCATGCTTACACTGGTGACCAAATGATTCTTGATGGTCCACATAGAAAAGGCGATTTAAGAAGAGCTCGTGCTGGCGCTAGCAATATCGTTCCAAATTCAACAGGAGCTGCTAAAGCAATTGGTTTAGTTATTCCTGAGTTAGCTGGAAAATTAGATGGCGCTGCTCAACGTGTTCCGGTTATTACTGGTTCAGTTACTGAACTTGTAGCTGTTGTTAATAAAGAAATTACAAAAGATGAAATCAATAAAGCTATGGCTGCAGCAGCAAGTGCATCATATGGTTATACAGAAGAAGAATTAGTATCTTCTGACGTTATTGGTTTAACAGTTGGATCATTATTTGATGCAACTCAAACTAAAGTATCTGCACTTGGAAATGGCAAATCATTAGTTAAAGTTGTTGCTTGGTATGATAATGAAAATTCTTATACTAGTCAAATGGTAAGAACTATAAAATATTTTGCTGAATTAAAATAGTTATATAATTAATTTATAAAAAACACCTTCTAATATACTATAGACTTTAATTGTCAGTAGTTAAGTTAGAAGGTTTTTCATTGGCACTAATTTTATTTATTTGACTCGCTTATTAAATTTAACATAAAAACTTTTTTGGTTAAATATTATCTTTTTACATATCATATAATATATATAATGAACAATATACTTATATAAGAGGCATATATGATAAGCAAAGGAATTAAACAATTAGTTTTTATTTTATTATTAATAGTTATAGTATATGTAGGAATATTATTGTTTCCTAGTATCATTAACGTTTTTTTATTTATTTTTAATGTCATACTTCCTTTTATAATTGCTTTTGTCATTGCTTTTGTTTTACAACCATTAGTCCTCTTTATTCAGAAGTATGTTAAAAAGAGATGGATAGCTGTTTTAATAGTGTTAATGATATTTGTTATTCTCATTTTTTTATTAGCCTATTTTGTTGTTCCAAACCTTATTAATGATATAAAATTATTCGTTTTAAGGCTACCAGAAATTTCTTTAGAGATAGAAGAGATATTTAACAAGATATTTAGAGGTTTTACATTTTTACCAGATGATTATCAACCAACTTTTGATAATATAACAAACTTTGTCAATAACAACCTTAATAAATTAAATATGGCATCAGATGTTTTTTTTTCAAAAATCTTTAGTTATTTAGCATTTCTATTTGTCATTCCAATTATCTTAGTATACTTTTTATTAGATTATGAAAAAATCTTATGTTATTTTCGTGATTTATTAATTAAAAGCAATAAGATTCGTCTTAAAAATTATTTAGGTGATTTGCATAAAACAATGAGTGATTATTTTCGAGGAGTACTACTCGTAATGCTCATATTAGTAATTGTCTTTTCTGTTGCCTTTGGCATTATTGGTTTAGAATACGGATTGGTATTTGCCATTATTATAGCTATCACAAATATTATTCCTTATATTGGCTCTTATATAGGAACGATTTTGCCGCTTTTATATGCATTACTAGATTCTCCACGAAAAGCCATTATTGTCTTAATTGTATGTGTAATCATCCAAACAGTAGAAGCTGATTTATTAACTCCATGGATTCAAGGAAAAAGAATGAAACTTCACCCACTTGTAGTAATGTTAGCATTATTAGGGTTCGGTGCTTTGTTTGGAATGTTTGGTATGATGCTTGCAGTGCCGCTTGCTGCCATCATAAAAATAACTTTCCAGCATTATCCAATAAATATTGTATGGAAAAAATTTGGTAATAAGGTATAAAATAAAAAAAATGTCATATTATGTAGTGATGTTATGGATAGTAAATTATTTCAAAATTTAACGGACTACATGATAGTATATCCAATTAAATGGTATACTTTTATTAAACGCATTTTGCATAGATCTACTCGTTATAAAAACATTATTGTCATTAATAAGAATATTATTGGTAATGATTTAAATATTATTAATGATGTAAAAGAAATTTTTCAAATGCAAAATGACTTGGTTGATGAACAAGAAAATAAGGATTTTATTATTTGGTATTTCAAAAAAACTAAAACGATTAATTTTTTGGATTTATGGTTTCGCATTTTAGTATTAAGACTCATCAGTGAATTGTATAATGAATTTATTTACTCTTCAATTACAGGTAACAGCTTTTTTATTCAGTTAGAGGACATTCGACTTATCATAAAAAACGAAAGAATTTATATTCAAAATTTAAAACAGTCAAAAGTTATCTCAGTTACATATAATTACAATTATTTTCTTTTAAAAAAGCAATTAAGTAAAATCTTAATTGCTTTTTTTTGTTGAAAATAGTATAATGAACATATTAGAAAAGAGAAAGATATGCAAATAGAACAAAAATTAAAATTAGAAATAAGTGATTTGAATCATGAAGGCTTTGGAGTCGGTAAGGTTGATGGTTATACTTTATTTATTCCTGGGGCTCTTCCTGGGGAAAAAATAATATGTAAAGTTATCGAAGTAGGAAAAAGTTTTGGTTTTGCTGAAGTAGTAGAGATTGTTGAATCTAGTCCATATCGTGTTAGGCCACGTTGCGATAGATTTAGTGAATGCGGAGGGTGCGAGTTAATGCATCTTGAATATAATATGCAACTACAATTTAAAAAGAAAAAAGCCGAAGAAACATTTAAAAGGATAGGACATCTAAAAAATGTTTTTGTAAATGAAATAATTGGTATGAGTGAACCATATTTTTATCGTAATAAAATACAAGTCCCTTGTGCTGATAAAAAAGGTAAGTTAATCTGTGGTTATTATCGTAAAAAAAGTCATACAATTATTCCTTTGGAGAATTGCTACATTCAACCATTAATTATGACTGATGTTATTAAATTCATCAAAAATATTTGTAATGAATTAAAAATCTTTGGTTATGATGAAATTAATAAAAGAGGATGTTTGCGTTATATTATGATTAGAGAAAATCATAAAAAAGAATTAATGGTTGTCTTAGTAACGCATGAAACCAAAATAAAGCAAGCTGAAGTATTAGTTGAAAAAATTATTAAACGTTACCCACAAATTATATCAATTATCCATAATGTCAATAGTCTTGGGACTAATGTCATTTTAAATGATAATTATCAAGTTTTATATGGTTCCAAATATATTGAAGATGAAATATGCAATTTAAAATTCAATATTTCTTATCAATCATTCTTTCAAGTTAATCCCGTTCAAACCGTAAAGTTATATAATAAGGTTTTGGAATATGCTGATTTGCACAGTGATTCAGTCGTGATTGATGGATATTGCGGAGTTGGGACAATGAGCTTATTACTTGCTAAGAAAGCGAAGCTTGTTTATGGTATTGAGGTTGTTAAAAGTGCTATTAAAAATGCTAAGGAAAATGCTGTTTTAAATAACATTAATAACGTTGATTTTATTGTAGGTAAAGTCGAAGATGAATTGCCAAAGTATATTGATAAAGGAGCCAATACTTTAGTTATTGATCCTCCACGAAAAGGTTTAGATACTGAAGTGATTAATACTATTTTAACATCACAAATTAAAAGAATAATTTATGTTTCGTGTGATTTGGCGACTTTAGCTCGTGACTTGGAATTGTTAATAAATGATTATAATATATCAAGGGTTTGCTTAGTAGATATGTTTTGTCATACAAGTAGTTGTGAAACTATAACCTTGCTTGAAAGAAGATAGATTTAAAATATATTTATAATAGAATACAATTTATGGAGATTTATGATGAAGCCTAACTACAATCATTGCATTATGAATTTAATTGCTTCTATTGAAAAACACTATGGATATCAAAGTGATTTTCAAAGTTTAGAAGTGATTGATAAATTATTAATTGGTAAAAAACATATTTTCTTGATTTTATTGGATGGTCTTGGAAATGTGATTATCAAAAACAATTTGCCCTCGTCTAGTTTTATTAGAGAAAACCAAGTTGATGTATTATCAAGTGTTTTTCCACCTACAACTGTTGCTGCAACTACAGCTGTTTTATCTAATAAGTTGCCAGGTGAAACTGGGTGGTTAGGCTGGCATCAATATTTTACTGAAGTAGATCATGATATTGTTATGTTTCGAAATGAAGATTATTACACATATGAAAAACTTGATATTGCAGTTGAAAAAATATTGCCATATGAATGTTTTTTTTCTAAATATAAAGATATTAATACTAACATTTTATTTCCTAGCTTTAGAAAAGATGGTTATTTACATTTTTCTGATCAAGTTGAAAAAATGATTGAGATATCTAAACAAACAATTCCTTCATTTACTTATGCTTATTGGAACGAACCAGATTATTCAATGCATGAATTCGGATGCTATGATGAAAAAATAAAAGAAATAACGAAGCAATTATCTTTTGATTTAAATAAATTAAATGATAATTTAGATAATGATTCATTGGTTATGGTGATTGCTGATCATGGTTTAATTGATAGTGAATTTATTTATTTAAGTGAATATCCAGATATCATGGCATGTTTAATAAAATTACCTTCAATTGAAAGTAGGTGTGCAACATTTGCTGTTAAAGATAAAAAAACCTTTACTGATTTATTTCAAAAATATTTTGGTAAATGGTTTGAATTATATACTAAGGATGAATTCTTAAAAAGTGGTTATTTACATAATAAAACAACTAAAGTTAAACCTTTTATATTTGATTATGTTGCAGTCGCAATAGATAAATATGGTTTTGATATTTTTAATGATCCCAATGGATTTAAAATGCGAGCCACCCATGCTGGGGCTACATATAATGAATTAGAGGTTCCGCTTATAGTTTTTCCTATTTCCAGAAAAAATGGAAAAATTTGAAAAAAGATGTAAAAGGCTTTCAAAAAGAAATGTTTTGTGATATAATTTATATATAAAGAAAAAGAGGTGCTTTTCATGAAAAAATTTGTTTTTTTTGTTATGTTGTCTTTATTTGCTTTCTTAATAGTTGGGTGTACTCCCGATGACGGTGGTGAACAAACAGGCGGAGAAACTGATTTAGAACTTGTTGAACAATGGATTATTGAACAAGTTCCAACAAATATTTTTGGTAATATTAATTTACCAACTACTGATGCTGATGGAAAAGTAGATATTATTTGGATTTCATCAAATAATTCAGTTCTTGATAGTGATGGATTTGTTTCTTTTACTAATGTTGTTGAAGAGATAATTCTAACATATGATATTTCATTGGATGGTGAAGAACTTTCTGGTGATATTACAGTATTAGTATCTCCAAAATCTTTTGATGAAGTGGCAGCTGATTTTGGTGCTCAATTTTTGCTTTTCATTGGAAGAAATTATACTGTTAAAACGACTTTATATAATAAATTTGAAATTGAATGGTATTCATCTAATACTGATATATTTAATAATGATGGTGTTTATACAAAACCAGATAATGATACACCAATTGAAATTAAATACACTATTACTCTTGGTGAAGAAACATCGGAGGAATATGTGAAAAAAGTTACTGTTTTGGGTGTTAGTGAAAAAGAAAAGTTTAATGAGATTTCAGCATGGTTAACAGATAAAGCGGTAACGGATTTGTACCTAACTAGCGAATTATCTTTACCTATTTTATATGAGAAATATAATATTCCAATTGAATGGAAATCAAGTAATGAAGATGTTGTCAGCAAAGATGGAAAAGTTACTCAATATGTTTTTGAACGTTATATAACATTATCAGCGGTTGCTACAATTGGTTCTTATAGTAGCATAACTGATTTTGAATGTATTGTTAAAGCATTAGATACTTCGAAAATGTCTCAAACAGAGATTATTGAAAATTTCTTGAGTGCTATTGCGGTTAGTTCATATTCTAAAGTAAACTTTACAACATATGGCAATATTAATCAAAGTTTTGGTGCTTTGAACTTTTACTTGAATGAAAATTCACAAATTACTTCAATGATTATGCCGACTAATAATTCAAATAGAACAAATCTTCCAATGACTCCTCAACTAGTCGTTATTCATGATACTGGTAATAATGGTAGTGGGGCTACAGCGAAAGCCAATGCTAATTATGTATTTAGTGGTTATGGAGGTTCATCTACAGGATGGCATTATACAACAGGTAATGATGGTATTTATTATACTATTCCTGATAATGAAATAGCTTATCATGCTAATGGCGGATCAAACACACCATTGACATGGATTAATACAGGTATTTCAGTTACTGCTTTAAAACCAATTATTACTATTAAAAATTCTATTATACATATTAATGGCATTTCAACAAATATTCAATTACCTAATACTGCTCGTAATTTTGCTAGTGATGGTGTAATGTGTGAAATTAAAGATGGTAAATATTATGTTGCAAAGTCTTGGGATTGTTCTTCGCATGGATTCAATGCCAATCAAGGTGGTAATGCTAGTGGTATTGGTATCGAAAGTGCTGTTAATCCTGGTTCTGATTATTTAACAACTTGTCGTATAACATCAAAACTAGTTGCTGAATTATTAATAAAATATGGGTTAACAATTAATCGTGTTGTACAACATAATACTATGAGTGGTAAAGATTGTCCAATGGCCATACGTTCAATAGGTTTTTGGTATACGTTTAAAGATATGGTTTCTCTAGAGAAATTTGCTAAAGAAAACCTATCTCAATATACATTTACTTGGACATCAAACAGCAATATTCTTTCAGAAACTGGAAAAATAGCTTTGGATTTAGGTAATGCCACGTCTGTTAAATATAGTGTTGCGGTTAAGAGTGGAAGCACAGTTGTTGTCACTAAGAGCTATACAACAAATTTAAATGTTTAATAATATAATGAGATTTAGCTGCAAGAGTTATTCTTGCAGCTTTCTTTAATTTTATAGTTGAAAGTATTGTAAAAAAATGATAAAATATATATATATTTCAAGGAGGAAATTATGAAAAATTTAAAAGGGGCTTGTATATTTGGGCAATCAGGTGGTCCAACATCAGTTATAAATGCTAGTGCCGCAGGAGTTTTTTTAGAAGCTTTAAAGCATGAGCAAATTACTGAAATTTATGGAGCAGAACATGGCATTAAAGGTATTTTGGAAGAAAAGTTTTTTGACATAAGAAAAGAAGATGTAAAGGAATTAGAGTATTTGAAAAATACTCCTTCATCAGCTTTAGGATCTGTACGTTATAAATTAAAACCTGTAGAAATAGATGATACTGACTATAAAAAACTAGTAGAAGTTTTTAAGAAATATAATATTCGTTACTTTTTCTATAATGGTGGAAATGATTCAATGGATACATGTAATAAAGTAAGTAAATATTTACAATCTGTAGGTTATGAATGTAATGTAATGGGAGTTCCCAAAACTATTGATAATGATTTAGCGACAACCGATCATTGTCCTGGTTATGGAAGTGCTGCAAGATACGTAGCCACAACAATAATGGAACTATATAAGGATATGACAGTATATGATACAGGATTGATTTCAGTTGTTGAAATAATGGGACGTAATGCTGGTTGGTTAACGGCAGCCTCTGAGCTAGCTAATTTAAAAGGTTGTGGACCAGACCTAATCTATTTACCAGAAGTAGCTTTTGATATGGAAAAATTTGTTGACGACGTGAAAAAAGTGGCAGCAAAAAATCATAACCATGTTTTAATTGCTGTTTCTGAAGGCATTCATAATGAAAAGGGAGAATATATATCTGAACTATTTGCCTCAGGAGCGCGTGATTCTTTTGGACATGCTCAATTAGGTGGATTGGCAGCAGGACTAGCTAATGTATTAAAAGAAAAAATCGGCATAAAAGTTCGTCCTATTGAATTTAGTTTAATGCAAAGATGTGGGGCACATATTGCTTCAGGAAGAGATGTTGAGGAAGCATTTATGTCAGGAATAATGGCGGTAAGATATGCTGTTCAAGGCGAAACTGATAAAATGGTAGTATTCAATCGTACTAAAGAAAATTATGCTATTGAATACAAAATTTTAGACGTTGCTTTGGCGGCAAATGCCGAGAAAAAAATTCCTATGGAATGGATTAATAAAGAAGGTAACGGAGTTAATAAGCAGTTTGTTGATTATGCTCTACCATTAATTCAAGGTGAAATTTCTTATCCACTTGAAGATGGTCTTCCAAGATTTGCTCGTTTAAAAAAGGTTTATGCAACAAAAAAATAAATATGGAGGAAAGATGAAAAAAATAACTATCTTTCTAGGATTATTCTTGCTATTGTTTTTGGTTGGATGTGGAACTGAAGAAAAATTTCCCGACAATATAAAAATAAATGGTGATACAGAAGGATATACTGGCTCCACTATTATATTGACAATTTCACCAACAACTAATCATTCACTTCAATGGTCGAGTTCTAATGATGATTTAGCGACTGTTTTTGATGGTGAAGTATCTTTACTGGATGATGGCAAGGTCACTATAAGTGTTTTATTTGACGGAGAAGTAAAAGCCACTCATACAATCAATATTCTTCCAGCATTTGATCCATTGAATATTGAAGGTGAGCATTATGTATATATAGAAGATACGATTACATTAACAATCACTAATCAAATTAATAGTGATGAAATAATTTGGGGTGTTTCAGATAATACAATTGCTAAAATTAATGACGGTTTACTTACACCATTAAAAAGTGGAACGGTCATTATCACAGCATATTCTGCTAGTCAAACTCAAGGTACGTTTGAAGTGAATGTCTATGATAATTATAATCCGACTTCGATAGAAATAATAATAGAAGAGGAGATTCTTTTTGTAGAAGGTGGAAAACACAAAATAAGTTACAATGTGTATCCTGAATATGCTAGTCGTGAAGTCATTTGGGAATATAACGAAAAAAATGTTATTTTTGATGAAGAAACCTTGACAGTAGAGTTTATTATTGAGGGCAAATCAACACTGCTTTGCCGCAGCGCTTTAGATAAAAAAATCGTTAAAATTATAAGCCTAAATGCATATCATGATCCAAGTGTAGATGTATATCGCATTTTATTTATTGGGAATAGTTTGACATATACTTGTGATGTTCCAGGAATTATTACAAACATGGCTAGAAGTGAAGGTATACCTATTTATGTTGAATCAATAACCACTACTCAATACATAGACGAAGATGAAGTTTTGTATCGCGACTATTTAAACAAAAAAAAATATTCACATGTCGTCTTACAAGAGCAGAGTTATGGGACTTATTTATATTATAGTCGTTTTGAAAGTGCTGTAAGATTGTTTACGACTTTAGCCGAAGAAAAGGGAATAGAAGTTATATTATATCAAACTTGGGTTTATGATTTGATATATTATAATGGCGATAAGGATAGACAAACTAGTGTAAAAGACATCATTATAAATTCATATTTGAATATGGCAAGCATACTTGATTTGAAAGTTGCTCGAGCTGGTGAAGCGTTTTGGGAATGGGGTATAAGATATCCAGATATTACTTTGTATCGAGATATAAACCACCAAAATCCAATAGGGGCATATTTATCAGCATGTGTTCATTTTGCAACTCTTTTTAATATTTCGCCAATAAATAATAAATATATATATAATCAAGTTGAGCCTGAAAATGCTGAAAAAGTTCAATTACTTGCTGATGAAATTGTCTTTTCTAGTTAAATATAGTAAAAAATAGTTTATTTAAAAACATTCAGCTCAATCTAACTTTGAGCTGAATGTTTTTTATCAAAATTCGCAATAAAAAAAGTTCTTTTTTTGAATATTGTTATATTATGTATCAAATTGATAAAAAAACACTATTAATAATATTTAAATTATAAATAATTACCTATTTTTTCTTCATACTGCAAATTTCATTTTATAAAAGGCCTAAATTTAAGTTTAAGATCGTTTGTTTCTTTTATCAAAATTTTGTATAATTAGTACGTGCATGTACATATTGGAAAAGGAGGAACAAATGTTAAATAATGTTGTGCTCGTTGGGAGATTGGCAGATAACCCAAAGTTGCATGAACTAGAAAATGGGACAAAGGTATGTAATATTACGCTGGCCGTCATGAAGCCATTTCGTAGTATGACAACTGGTGAATATGGAATAGATTTTATTCCAGTTAGTTTATGGGAAGGACCAGCAGGTGCAACTAATCGCTGGTGTGTGAAAGGGGATACTGTGGGGATTAAGGGACGCCTATCAATCAAAAAGCAGGAATCCAATGGTATAAACATCTACACGATTGAAGTAATTGGCGAACGCATAGTTTTCATAAATTTGAAATCTAGTCAAGAAGGTTATGTCGATCCAAATGTAGAAGTTGATAATGAAGAAGACGAAAAGTCTAGTAATAAAAAATAGGTGCAATTTCAAAAAATGGTATGTCCACATACGTATCATGATTTTCGATTTACTCAATAGCAATTCAGGCGGGGGCTCATAGCCCTCGTTTTTTAACGAACATAAAAAAAGAAGAAACTATAGTTTCTTCTAAAATTTCATTATTGGAGCAGGTAACGAGAATCGAACTCGCATCTTCGCCATGGCAAGGCGGTATAATAGCCGTTATACTATACCTGCAAAATGTAATAATATTATACCAAATAAATAATTAAAAATCAAGAGTTTTCAATAATTATATTTATTTTTAAAAAAGCAAATATAATAATTTAAAAATATTGTCAATATATTAGT
Source organism: Bacilli bacterium (assembly GCA_031553555.1). GTDB lineage: Bacteria > Bacillota_I > Bacilli_A > ML615J-28 > CAG-698 > CAKOMG01. The sequence continues at coordinate 303,662 of JAVBLL010000008.1, read as the reverse complement.
TTTTTGTTATAATATATATAGAATTATATATTAATGATATTTATGAAAGGATAGCTATTTTAATAGTATAAAAAAAGTATGATAAAAGGTATTTTAATAGATATGGGTGATACATTGATTCACAATGTGAATTTCAATTTTTCGAAGGCGTTGGATGCATTATATGATGCTTTTGATAATCCAATAGTGAGCCGCCAAGAATTTCATAAGTTTGAAAACCTAGTAAAGGAAGAAACTTTTGATAAGAGACAGACTATTGAAATAAGATGTATGGATTACATTAGATTATTAATGAGACGTTTTGATTTACATTCAAAATATACTCTGGAAGAACTTGAAGATATTTTTGTGAGTAATATTTCACAAACTGTATTGGTTGATAATGTGATTGATGTATTAGAGCATTTTAAAAAAAAGAATTACAAAATAATTGTATTATCTAATACCATGTTTAGTTCATCGGTGATTTCTAAAGAGCTTAGTCAAATCTCAAGTTATTTTACAGAAATAATTGCTTCAGGAGACTATGTTGTGCGTAAACCAGACAAAGCCTTTTTTGAACTTGGAATAGGAAGAATGGGATTAGCAACAAATGAAATAGTTTATATTGGGAATGATTATTATTTTGATATATATGGTTCTAGTTTAGTTGGTATGAAATCAGTTTGGTTGAATGAAAAGGAGTTAATACCACCTAAAGAATTTGAGGTTAAAGATTATATAGAAATTAAAAATTATAAGCAATTAATTGATATGGATTTTTAATATGAATGAAGAAGCAAAGAAAATATTATTTCTTTTAAAATCTAGCGGATATGAAGGATATATAGTTGGTGGAGCAGTTCGGGATTATCTTTTGGGTTTTGAACCACAAGATTATGATTTTGCAACAAATGCCCTACCAGAGCAAATCAAGGAAGTTTTCGTTAATTATAAAATGTTTGATTATGGAATAAACCATGGCACCATTACGGTTTTAATGAACAATCATAACTATGAGATTACAACTTATCGAACTGATGGAAAATATTTTGATAATCGTCATCCAAGCCAAGTATCTTTTAATACTAATTTGCAAGAAGATTTATCTAGGCGTGATTTTACTATAAATGCTATGGCTTATAATAATTGTTTAATTGATAATCATCAGGGGAAAGAGGATTTAAAACGAAAAATAATTAAAACTGTCGGTAATCCAGAAATTAGATTTCAAGAAGATGCTTTGAGGATTATGAGAGCACTTAGATTTGCAGCGCAATTGAATTTTAAAATTGATTTATCCACAAGTATTGCCATTCATAAATATGGATATTTATTAAAAAACATTGCAATTGAGAGAATTATTAAAGAAATTAAAATATTATTTAATTATGATTTTATAAATATATTCAAAGAATATTATGATATTTTTTTACTAATATTTAAGCATCTTAAAGTAGATCAAATTAAAAGTCTCATTGAATTATTTAAAAAAGTTGGCGATGTTTATATATTAAAATGGGCATGTCTTTTTGCATATGTACCATATAATGATATTTTTGATATTGCTAATGATTTACGTTTAGAGAAGTATTTAATAAAAAAAATAATTTTTTTGAACAAAATAGATGTCATTTTACCAAATGATATTATAGGGGCAAGGAAGTTGTTATCGAAAAATGATTATGATGATTTAAAGGATTATGTTTTATATAATTCAATGAATATAAATAAAGAAGAACAATCAAAATCCTTAAACTTGTTATTAATGGCTAAGGATGATTGTCATAGTGTTAGACAATTAAATATTAATGGTTATGATTTGCAAGAATTAGGAATAGTAGATAAAAATATATCAAAATGGCTTAATCGATTGCTTGATAAAGTTATGGAAGAAGAATTAATCAATGATTATCATAATTTAAAGGAATATATAATTGAGAATACGAGAAAAATATAAAGTAAATATATTGATTAATTAGAAAATTAGCGGGGGTATTATGGGGATATTAGATTTTGTAGTTATTGGATTGGCAGTACTTTTTTTAGGGTTTGGTTATTACAAGGGAATAGTCAAGCAACTTTTGGGAATGCTTGCTTGGATTGTGGCATTAGTGGCTGCGTTTATGCTATGTAAAACAGTAGCAGGTTGGATACTAGAAACACAAATTGGAACGAATATGACAAATGGTATTGTTGAATGGTTTGGAAATAAAAATGCTGACTTTTTAGTCCCACTTCCAGAATTGACAGGAGACTTTTTGTCTTCATCGCTTGGAGAAGCTGGTGTACCAACATTTTTACATAAATTAATATTAGGAAATATAAGTGAAAGTATGCCAAATATTAGTGTGGCTAGTTATTTAGCACCAAAGATTGCTAACATCGCTTTAATTTGCATATCATTTATTGTTTTATTTATTGTTGTTTTTATAATAATTAAAATATTAGCAAAAGTTATTGGCGGGGCAGTTAGAGGAAGTATGCTTGGATTTATCGATGGTTTGCTTGGAGCTGTTTGGGGATTAGTGAAAGTCACTATTTTCATATCACTTGCAATGTTGCTACTATCATTCATAGTTAGCATTCCAAGTATTGGAGACAATATTAACGCTTGGATTACTAATGATATGAAACTTGGGGAAGAGGGATTTGGCATTGCAAAATTTGTTTATGAAAATAATCCTATTTTATGGTTAATATCAAAATATACCAATTTCGGTAATTAACTTGATTTTGAAAAAATATATTATTATTTTATCTTATTTTAAGATTACTAGTATATACTATAATAGACATATTGGGAGGAAGACAAATGGAATGGTTTAGAGCGTTTAGTGATTTTGGTAAGGTGTTGTGCATAATCGGTTTGAGTACTACAGTTATTTTAGTCATTCAATTGATAATGTTAATTATAGGGCTTGAAACTGGTGATGCTAATTTTGATGCTTCTCCTGATGTGAGTAATTTAGATGAAATAAATGACGAGGGATTTCTTGACTTTTTTGGATTGAGATTAATTACATTTAGAGGTATCATTGCTTTTTTTGCAGTTGGTTCGTGGACAGCACTTGGGATTTTGAAAGCTGCAGATAGCATTGCTTGGTCGATTGTTGCAGGATTAGCATCTGGCTTGATTGCACTATTATTGGTTGCTTATGCAATGAAAAAATTAAATGATTTTCAAGAAACAGGTAATATTGAAACAAAAAATGCTATTGGTAAAACAGGCACTGTCTACTTAACAATTCCTGGTAATCGTAATGGAAAAGGAAAGGTTAATATTGTTGTTCAGGAATGCTATGTTGAATTCGATGCTGTGACAACTGATGTAGAAGATATAAAAACGGGAGCGGAAATTAGTGTTGTTGATTCAAACAATGGTTTGTTAGTTGTTACTAGAAAAAAATAATAATCATTGATTATCATTTTGTAACTACTTATTGTAGAATTTTATTATATCCCAAATTGGATATAAAAATATTTTATATGGATGGTTAGGAGGTAAAATGGTTTTAGTTATAAATTATCCAGTAATATTGATAACAGCAGTTTTGTTATTACTTCTCATCATCGTGATTATTATAATTGTTTGTTACAAGAAATGTCCACTCAATAAAATATTAGTAATATATGGTAAAGTGGGAAGGAATTCTAATGGCAGTATGCGGACCCATAAATATATAACAAAAGGTAGTGTTTTAGTATGGCCTTTTTATCAAAAGTATAAGTATTTGGATTTGAAACCCAAGGAAATTATAGTTGATTTAGGTAAACATATTAAAGATAGATATTTTAAATATAATATGAAATTGAAAATTTCATTTACATTTTCTAGAAAAGATTATAATTTAGATCTATCAGTGCCTCTTTTTTTAGGATTATCTGAAGAAGAGATTATTCAAAAATGTTCAAATAGTATAATTGAAGAATTTAACTTACGAACACTTAAAGATCATTATTATAGTTATGATATATGTTATCTTGCTTTTAGAAGTGCTACCGATGAAGTATTGGCCAAGTTTGGTATGAATACTATTTCATATATTGATATAAACCAAAGTTTATCATAGGTAGGGAAAAATGTTATTGAATATACAAACAATCTTGATTGTTATAATTACTATTATCATATCAGTTCTTTTGTTAGCCTTTTTGGTTTTTGTGTCACGATTCAAAAAATGTCCGCCAGATAAAATTATGGTTGTCATTGGACGCTATCAAGTATCACCTGATGGATCTGACCATAATCCATATTGTATACATGGAGGTGCTGTATTTGTATGGCCATTTATTCAAAACTATCAATTTATGGATTTGACATCGATATGTATGTCTATTGATTTAAAAAATGTATTATCAAAAGATAAAACAAATATGGATATTCAAACTCGATTTACAGTGGCAATATCAACAGAAGATGGAGTTATGCAAATTGCTGCAAAGCATCTTCTTGGTTTAAGAATGGAAGAAATCCAAGAAATTGCTCGAGATATTATTTTGGGACAATTACGTTTTGTTATTGCAACTATGGAATTTGATGATATTAATATTGAACGTAATCGATTTCTGACAAAAGTTTGTAGTGATGTGGAAGCAGAGATAAGAAAAATAGGTTTAAGATTAATTAATGTTAATATCATGGACTTGATAAATTAGATTTTAATAGAAATAAAATATTAGGAGGAGAAAAAGATGGATGGAATTTGGATTTTTTTAATTGTTGTTATTGTATTAATTTTAATGGTGACGTTGTTAACGTTTATTTCCCGTTACAAGAAATGTCCGCCAGATAAAATTATGGTTATCTCTGGTCGTTTAGGGGCATCTGAAGATGGAACTGGACGTAATTCAAAATGTATTCATGGTGGAGCAAGACTAGTATGGCCGTTTTTTCAATCATACCAATTTATGGATTTGACACCGATTAGCATTTCAGTTGATTTACGAAGCGCTTTATCAAGACAAAATATACGTATTGATGTTCCTTCACGTTTTACAATAGGTATCTCAACAGAAGATGGAGTTATGCAAAATGCGGCAATCCGCCTGTTAGGTCTAAAATTAGGTGAAATTCAAGAACTTGCAAAAGACATTATTTTAGGACAATTACGTTTAGTTATTGCAACTATGGAAATTGAAGAAATTAATACAGACCGTGATAAGTTTTTGGAAGCCATTTTCATAAATGTTGAAACGGAATTAAAGAAAATTGGTTTGAAATTAATTAACGTTAACGTTACAGATATTACTGATGAATCAGGATATATTGATGCATTAGGAAAAGAAGCTGCTGCTAAGGCAATAAATGATGCTAAGAAATCTGTTGCTGAAAAGAATAGAGATGGGGCAATTGGTCAAGCCAAGGCTGAACAGGAACAAAGAATAAAAGTTGCTGAATCAAATTCTATTGCCATTAAGGGTGAAAACGAGGCGCTAGCTAATATTTCTAAGTCTAATGCAATTAGACGTGAAATTGAAGCAGAGGCTTTAAGAGTTGCGACATCTGCCGAAAAGATAGCAGAAGCTAAAGCGCTAGAGGAGGCATACGCTGCTCAAAAGACAGCGGAAATTGCTCGTGCTAGTCGTGAACAAGCAACGTTGGAAGCAGATATTATTATTAAGATGGAAATTGAAAAGAAGAGAATTGAGCTTGAAGCTGAAGCAAAAGCTGAACAAATTAGACGTGAGGCTCGTGGTGAGGCAGATGCTATATTCTTGAAGATGGAAGCAGAGGCGCGTGGTATCCAAGAAAAATTGACTAAACAAGCTGAAGGTTTCTTGAAGGTTGTGGCTGCTGCTGGTGATTCACAAAGTGCTGCTCAGCTTATGATTACAGATAAGTTAGAAGAAATAGTAGCTATTCAAGTTCAAGCTATCCAAAATCTTAAATTTGATAAGATTACGGTTTGGGATAGTGGTAATGGTAAAGATGGTTCATCATCAACAGCCAATTTTGCTTCATCATTACTTAAGAGCTTACCACCATTAAACGAATTATATAAGATGGCTGGTATGGAACTTCCTGAATTTTTGGGTAAAGAAAAACAAACTGATTCTGAAAAAGAAGAGTAGAATTAATTAAAGAGAGTAGTTAAACAATAAAAAATTGTTGCTATTCTCTTATACTTTTTTCAGGAATATTATTTAGATAAATTAATATCGAAATTGCCATTAAAGGAAAATTAAAATATCTTTATTAAATGTTTACTTTTATAGTTTTCTGTGTTATAATATATAGGCCTATGACTTTGATTTACGATTCTCCAACGTATTTCACAGCTTATGGATAAATTAATAAAAAGGAGGACATAATAATGTCATGTATTTCTAAAGAAGAAAAAGCTAAAATAATTGCTGAGTTTGGTGCAAATGAAAAAGATAGTGGATCTGTAGAGGTTCAAATTGCTATTTTAACTGCTGAAATCAATCGTCTAAACAGTCATTTAAAAGAACATTTTCATGATTTTCATACAAGAAGAGGGTTGTTGATGAAAGTAGGTCACAGACGTAATCTAATCAATTATTTAAAGAAAAAGGATATTAATAGTTATCGAAATGTTATTGCAAAATTAAATTTAAGAAAATAATTGTAGAAAGGGTAATGTTTATTACCCTTTTAATCAAATATATAGAGAGGAATAAAAATGAACGAAATAAAGAGTTTTGAATATTTACAAGGAAATAGTAAATATGTTATAGAAATCGGCGAAGTTGCCAAACAGTCCAATGGTTCTTGTTTAGTAAGGAATAATGGAACTACAGTTTTAAGTGCTGCTGTTCTAGGGAAAAATAAATCTACATCTGATTTCTTCCCATTAACTGTTTTGTATCAAGAAAAATTATATGCAGCAGGTAAAATTCCTGGTGGTTTTTTCAAACGTGAAGGAAGACCGACTGAACATGAGACATTGACATCTAGACTTATTGATAGACCAATTAGACCATTGTTTGCTGAAGGCTTTAGAAATGAAGTTCAGGTAGTAAATACTGTTTTAAGTGCAAACCCTAGTTATGATAGTGCTATGGTAGCAATGTTTGCTTCATCAATCGCTTTGTGCATTTCTGACATTCCATTTAATGGCCCTATTTCTGGAGTTGTGGTTGGTCGTATTGATGGTAAATTTATCATTAACCCAAGTCTTGAGGAATTGGAAAAATCAGATATTAATTTATCGGTTGCCGGAACTAGTGAAGCTATTAATATGGTTGAAGCTGCTGCAAAAGAAGTATCAGAGGAAGTTATGCTAGAAGCATTAATGTTTGGTCATGAGGAAATCAAACGCATAAATGCTTTCCAAAATGAAATTATTAAAGCCATTGGTAAAGAAAAAGTTGTAATTGAATTGCATGAAGTTCCAACTGATATTGCTAAACAAGTTAGAAAAATGGCTGAAAAGCAATTAAAAGATGCTGTTATTATTAAGGATAAGTTAGAACGTTATGGCGAAATTGATGAAATTAATGAAGCAACAATTTTGAAATTTACTGAATCATTGAAAAATGACGATGAGCAAGAAGAAAAATTAAAATTTGTTAAAGAGGTTTTAGAATTAATCGTTGCTGAAGAAGTTAGAAGATTAATAACTGATGAAAAAGTTCGCCCTGATGGACGCAAAGTTGATGAAATTAGACCACTTGTTTCTCGAGTTGACGTTCTAGAAAGAACACATGGCTCAGCTTTATTTACTCGTGGACAAACTCAATCATTAGGTGTGGTTACTCTTGGATCATTAGGTGAATATCAAATAATAGATGGCTTAGGTGTAGAAGAAGGCAAGAGATTTATGTTCCATTATAATTTCCCAGCTTATAGTGTTGGTGAAACTGGAAGATATGGCTCACCTGGTCGCCGTGAAGTAGGACATGGTGCATTGGCGGAAAGAGCTTTACTACAAGTTATTCCATCAGAAGAAGAATTTCCTTATACAATCCGTGTTGTTAGTGAAATTTTGGAATCAAATGGTTCATCCTCACAAGCTTCAATTTGTTCTGGAACAATGTCTTTGATGGCTGCTGGTGTTCCAATTAAGGCCCCTGTTGCTGGTATTGCTATGGGATTAATTACAAAAGGCAAAAATTACACTATCTTAACAGATATTCAAGGTATGGAAGACCATTTCGGTGATATGGACTTTAAAGTTGCTGGTACTAGAAATGGTATTACTGCTCTACAAATGGATATTAAAATAGAAGGTATTAATAAGAAAATTTTGGAAGAAGCACTAGAGCAAGCAAAAATTGGACGAATGACAATTTTAGGCCATATGCTTAATACTATTCCAACATATCGTGATGAGTTAAGCCAATATGCCCCAAAAATTGAAATGTTTAAAATCAATCCAGATAAAATCCGTGATGTTATTGGTGCAGGTGGAAAAGTTATTACTGAAATTATTAAAGAATTTAATGATGTTAAAATTGATATTGAACAAGATGGACGAGTTTCTATAATGCATCCAGAACGCTCATGGATTTTAAAAGCAAAACAAAAGATTCTTGATATTGTCCGTGAAGCTGAAATAGGTAAAGTTTATACTGGAAAAGTCGTAAAAGTTGTTGATTTTGGTGCTTTTGTTGAATTGTGGCCTGGGACTGAAGGAATGGTTCATATTTCTGAACTTGACGACAAACGTGTTAAAGAAGTCAAAGATATTTGTCGTGAAGGTGATGAAATAGTAGTAAAAGTATTAGCAGTTGATGACAAAGGAAAAATCAAATTATCACGTAAAGCTGTCTTCAAGCAAGAAGATGACAAAAAGAGTGAATAGAATTATAGCACAAAACGATTTTGGTTTTGTGCTTTTTTATTATATAATAAAAAATTATATAAATTCATTGAAGAGATATAGTTTTAAAAAATATGAGATATTTATTGTTGCTACTTGTAAAGTAATATAAAAAATGATAAAATCATATTATAAAAAGAGGTAAAATCATGAAAGAAAAAATTGAGAAATTAACTAAAGATAATCACAATAATTTAATAGAAATTAGAAGATATTTGCATTCTCATCCAGAAGATGGCTTTTTGGAATATTTAACTAGTCAAAAGGTAATTGAAGAACTTAATAAATTAAAAGTGTTTGATATTAAAAAAAGTGCAATAACTGGTGTAGTTGCCATAATAAAAGGAAATAAAAGTTCAGATGAACCCTTAAAATGTATTGGTATTAGGGCTGATATGGATGGTTTACAAATACAAGATTTAAAAGATGTTTCATATAAATCCAAGCATATTGGCTTTGCTCATGCTTGTGGGCATGATGCTCATACTACTATATTGTTAGGTGTTGCACATAATCTTGTAAAACTTCAAGATTCCTTTTCTGGATATGTAAAGCTATTCTTTCAACCCGCAGAGGAGACCGATGGCGGAGCCTTGCCAATGATTAAAGAAGGTTATATGGAAAATCCTCATGTTGATGTAATGATTGGACTACATGTTAATGAGAACTATGAAGTTGGCCATATTCGTTTTTGTTATGATACTATGCAAGCATCTAGTGCCGAGATTAAAATAATTATAAATGGAAAAGGTGCTCATGCCGCTCATCCAGAAAATGGAGTTGATGGAATTTTAGTGGCTAGTAAAATTATTGATAGCTTACATACGATTGTTTCACGCTATATTGCTCCTTTAAATAGTGCGGCTGTAAATATTGGAAAGATAAATGGCGGTTCAGCATTAAACTCTTTAGCAGAAGTTGTTACTATGGAAGGAACAATTAGAACTTTGACTGAAGAAACAATGGACTATATTAGTAGACTTCTAAAACAAATGTGTAATGGAATTGCTAGTGGATTTGGGGCGACCGCTGAAGTCATTATCGTACCTACATATCCTCCATTAATAAATAACAAACAAATTGTTGATTTTATATCTAAAGTTGCGGAAGAAATATATCCTCTAGGCCATATTCATAAGGATAGTATTCCATCTTTAGGGGTAGAAGATTTTGCTTATTTTGCAAAAGCTGTACCTAGTTGTTATTATAACATAGGCGTTGCAAATAAAGAAAAAGGTATTATCTACCCAGGACATAATGGGCATTTTGATATTGATGAAGAGAGTTTGTATCATGGAACAGTCATTCAAACGTTGTCGGTTTTAAAATTACTTAATAGAGAATAAGAATAAATAATTATATATCAGGAAAATAAGAGTAAATATGTTTTTCAAATTGAAAACAATCTACCTTTATTTTATGAAATGTTTTCTTTACAATTACAATTATTTTTAGTATAATATATAAGTATTCGGGTAATCGAGCTCATTTAATGAGTTAGGAAAGTCCTTGCTAGCACAGCTGTGATGCTGTAGTGTTTATGCCTGATGATAAATCAGGGCACCGAGGGATTGGTGACGACGAGTGTACACCTGTAAAATGGTTAGCTCATAAAGTGCCACAGAGACGAACTTTAGGGAAACTTAAAGGGTGGAACGGGTAAACTCCATAAGCTAGAAACCCAAATTTGGTAGGGGAGTTGTAAATAATAAACAGAATTTATTTGCAGTCACATTTATGTGGAGATAGATGATTGCCACTTTTAGAAATAAAAGAACAGAACGAGGCTTATAGAATACATATCCATTTAAGGTTAGGAGGCCATGATGTTTCAAAATAGCCGTTATATTATTAGTGCAGTTAGTAAAAATCAATATCCTAACAAAGAAAATTTTTCGGAATTTGTTTTTTTGGGAAGAAGCAATGTAGGAAAAAGTAGTTTGGTAAATGCCGTAACTAATAATAAAATATTAGCTAAGGTTTCTTCCAAACCTGGTAAGACACAAACAATTAATTTCTTTTTAATTGATGACTCATTTTATTTTATTGATGTTCCTGGATATGGTTATGCTCAAAGAAGTAAAGAAACACGTCAAAATTTTGGTAGTTACATCGAAGATTATTTAGAGAATAATAAAAATCTTAAAATGGTCTTTTTATTAGTTGATTTTAAAGTGGGTCCAACAAAAGATGATTTGATAATGCTAGATTTTTTAAAGCATCATGGATATCCTATTACAATTGTAACTACAAAAGCTGATAAGATTGGCAGAACTCTAATGATTCGTCATCAAAGAAATATAATTGAAAAGGTAGGAACAGTTAATATAATAATTACTTCAACATCTTCTAAATTAGGAATAAGCGAATTACAAAATTATATTTATAGCAAAATATAAAGTATTAAAACTATATATTTTGCTTTTTTTATGACTAATTTAGGCATATCCTACATATAAATAGTATAGGAGGATTATTATGGAATTAAGAATTAATTGCAATGAATCAATAAATTTAGATCAATTTGCTTCAGTAAACAGCATAGGTATTGAGGTTATGTCATATAAGGCAGATAAAGATACACTTAATGGTGATATTAAAATTAATGGTGAATATCAAAAGAAAGTGAAAGATGGTGTATCAACACGTGGGTTTGAGGAAATTGTTCCGTTCACAGTTGTGTTTAGAACAGACAATTTTAAAATAGTCAAAATTTACATTGAAAATTTCAGCTTTCAGGAAGAACCAAATAAAGGAGTTAACTGTAAATTTGAAGTTGTTATTGTATATACACAAGAAGAAAATGCAAAACCTAATGACAATGTAGAGGATATTGAGATACCTGTAGAAATTAATCAAATTGTAGCAGTGGGCGGTAAGGATGAATTTGTTGAGCCTGAGACAATGGAAGATCCGTTAATTGAAGAGTATCCTGGAACGTATGAAATAGAAGAAGAAAATGCGTTTGATGAAGAAGCTTCAAAAATAACTAAGGAATATGACGATTTATTGAAAGATATATTATTGGAGCGTAAAGATAATTTTTTAGATAGCAATGTTAAGATTATTCCGGCTCGTAATTCTGAAAAAGTGAATTTTAGAAATATATCAGAAAATTATAAAACTATTAAAGTATACTATGGTATAAAAGACAGTGATATTGAAGGAATTGCTAAAAAAGAAAAATTGCCAATTGAAAGTATTTATAAAAATAATAGAGACTATCAAAATACAAGAAGAATCATTATACAATGAGTAAATCAAATGATATTTTCTTAAGGAAAATAGCCAAGGATTCTAAATCAATGTATGATATAGATTTGGAGTCCTATGTGCCTATTAGCGATAAAGTTTATAAATGCAAGTGTAGTAATGGCCAAGAATACTATATAAAGAAAACTGAGCTTTATGCAAAAGAAAAATATCATTTTTTATATCATCAAGGGGTAGAAAATGTATTATATCCATTGCAAAATAAACGCAATGAATTTATTACTGAACAAGATAATGAGGAATATTATGTTATGCCTCTAGTCCCCGATGTTTATATGTTAAATGAAATTAAAGCTGAAAAAATGATTAATGAATTGAGCAGTTTGCATTCTAAAACAGCTTTCAAACGTAATTTATCAGTATCTAAGTCTAGAAGAAAAATGGAAGAGATTTTAGAATACCTAAATTATAAGTTTGTTGCCGTAGAATCATTTATCAGAACAATCGAAGCTCAGCAATTTGATGAATTTAGTATTACCATTCTAAAAAATTACCAGTTTATTTTAGATTGTAAGAAAGAACTTGCAAAAGTTAATAAGAAAGTTATTCAAGCAATTAAAGAATCAAAGTCTGTATATTATTGCTTTTTACATAATAATCCAAAGCTTGATCATGTATTAGTAAATAGCGGAAGGCAATATTTTATAAGTATTGAAAAAGGAAAGATTGGAATTCCTTCATTAGATATTGCAAAGTTCTATGTTGAAAATGAAGATCTAAATATAGATTTAGGCCGGATGATAGAAGATTACTTTTCAAAATACGATGACGAATTTTATTTTGATTATTTTGAATTTTTAGTATTATTTATATACATCAAAGGTCTAACGATTATCGAAAAAGATTATATCAGTTCGCAAAGTTTCATTTCAACTGCTCAGAGTTTACAAAAATTCTTTAAAACATTTTCTATAGAAATTAGAAAGTAAGCGATTTCTATAATAATTTCTTGCAATTAAAAAAAAGATATTGTATAATGTCAATAACGAAATTTATTGGAGGTATTTTATGAAATTAATTGCAAAACATTCTGTAGGAAAAGTTTTAGTAAATGATGGCTTAGCTCTATCGGCTGTTGCAAAAAAAGAAAAGGTGTTAGACGCTAGTGTTATTAATGCAACTATTGGAACGTTATATGATGAAAACTTGAGTTTTTTTCGTATGAAGACAGTCGATGAAATCATGAAAAACTTGCCAGATGAAAACTATTATACTTATGCACCATCAGATGGTGGCAAAGATTTTCAAATAGCAGCAATGAAGTGGGTTTTCGGTGATTCATATAATGAATTGACATCTAGTATGGCATGTAAAGCAATCCCGACTCCTGGCGGAACTGGTGCTGTTAGTAGTGGATTATATAACGCACTAGATGAAGGTGAGATATTATTATTACCTGATATTTATTGGAGTCCTTATCGTAATATGGCTGTTTCTGATGAACTTAAGATAATTGAGTATCCATTTATTGTTAATGGAAAATTCAACTTAGAAGGATTCATTCAATGTTCTGAAGAGATTATTGCTAAACAAGGAAAAGTAGCAACAATTTTGAATGACCCTTGCAACAATCCTACTGGTTATAGTTTAACAAATGAAGAATTTTCTGCTTTAATAGATTATATGAATAGTCGCAAAAACATTTCATTTAATATAATTTATGATATTGCATATTTTGATTTCTATATTGCAGGTTCAAAAGCAGCTCGCCAAAAATTTAATTTAATGCAACATGCAAATAGTAATATTCTTTTTAACATTGCTTTTAGTTGTTCAAAAACTTTCTCTGTGTATGGAGTTCGTTTAGGGGCACAAATTATTGTATGTAAAGATGTTAATGCTGTTAACATCGCATATGATGCATCATGTTTCTTAGCGCGTACTCGTTGGAGTAACGTTAGTAGAGCTGGAATTGCTATGCTTGTGAAAATTGATCAAGATCCAAAATTAAAAGAGTCTGTGCTTGAAGAATTAAAAGAAGCCAGTGAATTAGTTTTAAAACGTGCCAAAATATTTACTGATGAGTTATCGGCTGAAAAGTTAACTTTCTATCCTTATGGTGGTGGCTTTTTTATGACTGTCTTATGTGAAGATGGAAATAAACTAGCTGATGATTTAGTAAAAGAAAAAATTTACGTTTTAGGATTTACAAAAGCCATTCGCATTGCAATTTGTTCTATACCATGTTGTGAAGTCACAGGTTTAGCAAAACGTATTAAGCAGTGTATGAAATAGACTAATAAAGCAATGTTATTCAGCATTGCTTTTTGTTTGTATATTTCGTATGAAATTAAGAAAAGATAATATTAAAAAAAATAGTTTTTAAAGACAATTTACATTGACTTTTTATATGATTAGTAGTATAATAATAATGTTGTTAATGGTGACTATATGAAATGGGCTTTAACGCAGTTATTTAAATATAATAAAAGACCATTTACTTTTGAAGTAGAATACGATTTTCATGATCGCATTCAGGATATTGATGATATCTTGGATATTTCAATTGTTAAGGTTAGAGGAACTGGAAGAAATTTAATAGCAGATAGATATATATTTGAAATGCATATTGAATGTATACTAACATTAGAATGTTCGAGAACTTTGGATCCTATTGATTTACCAATCAATTTGGATGTCATAGAAGAGTTTGACATAGTTGATGATGGTGAAGTAAATGTGATTGAAAAAAATACTATTGATATTGATAATGTAGTCTGGGAAAATATTTATTTAGAAAAACCAATGCGCGTTTTTAAAGAGGATTCAAACAGTTTTGATGAAGATACTCAAGTACTTGAAGAGTTTTATAAAACAACAAATAAGTAAAAATAATTAAGAAAGGAAAAGGTGATTCAATATGGCAATATGTCCACAACGTAGGACGTCTAAAACAAGAAAAAGAAAACGTCGTACACATTACAAAATTGCTGTTCCTGGTATGAATGTTTGCTCAAATTGCGGCGAAGTTACTTTATCTCATACTGTATGTCGTTCTTGCGGATACTACAATGGTAAGCAAGTAAAAACAATTAAAGCTAAAGAAGATGCAGAATAATTTTATATGATTATTATCAATTAAAGCGCTCTTAAATGAAGCGCTTTTAATTTTTTTACTAAAGAAATTACTTTTTGAATCAATATGTAATTATTTCTAAACAAAATAAAAAATGTTTTAAAATTTCAAAAAAAACGTCGTATATTTTGTTATATATATGAAAATAATAATTTCAAGAGCTGAATTATTATTGATAGGAGATAGCCTTATGAAAAAAACGGTATTAACATTTTTATTTATTTTTTTTAGTTTTATGCTTTTTGGTTGTATGACATATAATGATATTGACAATTATCAAAAGATTAAATGGGGTAATGGAGGATTTAATTCTTGTTTTATTACATCAACTGAAGAGTTAGGTATTAAGTTTTCACCAAATGATGGTCTAGATGAGAAATTAACAAAATATAGTGATACTTATTTTGAAAAATTCACTTTAGTTGCTTTCAATGTTATTGAAAATAGTGGAAGTATCGAAGTAATATACAAAGGATATAAAGTTAATGGAAATAATATTGACTTTGCTATTAAAGAAAATGTACCTAATATTGTTACCGATGATATGGCATCTTATTTATTTTTAGTTGATATTGCAAAAGAAGAATTAAATGGTGTTGAATCTATTTCTATAAATGGAAAAAAGATTGTGCAATCTAATGATAAATTAATCGATATAGAGAATATTAATTTTGAACAAATAAGTTATGAAGAATTAAAATATTTGTATGATAACAATTCTAAATATTTTAGTAGTATAGGGCAAATAAATAATAAAAAATATGGTCGAATTATTAATTCATCTTCATCAACTGCTGCAGCTTTAGAAGTCGCAATCAAGCATTTTACAGATACTCGTTATTGGTATAGTGTAAATACAGTAATTGAAGTGAAATTAGATATAGAAACTGAATTATTTTATGGTTTATATGTAAAATGGGAACATAATAGTGAAGGAGAGAAATCTTACTTTGATGAATATGTGATTTCATTTAAAACAGATATTTATGATTGTACAGTTAAAAAATTAATTAATGATAATGAGAGTTCGATATTTAAAACTGCAGATAAAGACCAGATTAAAAAAGTTCTGGATTATAAATGTTATTCTATTACTAATCAAATTTACGGATGCGGAATAGTTTACTCAGAAATTTTAGATTTTGATGAATATTATACATATAAGGCCTATAGTTTAGAAACAGTTTATGGAGACTGGGGATTACAAGATACTGTATCAATGATTTGTAGTAGTTATAATATAAATAAAACTACTGGTGAAATAAGTTTGTTGAGTAATAAAATTCTAAAAACAATTAATATTGATGGAATAAACACATATTCAAATATAGAATAGCTTCGAATAATTTATTTGTATTTAAGTTTTTCTTTGAAATTTTATTGATTTTAATAATGAAAAATTTTTAATATTATACTAATTAATATGTTATAATATATTTTGTCGAAAAAGATGCAAGTTTTTTAAAAAAAGACTTGCCTTTTTTTTTTAATTATTATATAATGAATGGGAAGGAAAGGGACGAAATGGGACATATGTTTATTGGAGAATACAATTTTAATATTGATGATGCTCATAGACTTAACATTCCAAATTCTTTTAAGAAGGATTTAGAAGGATATGTTATTATTGCTAAGGGTTTTGAAAAATGTCTATATTTATTTTCTAAAAACGAATGGGACCAACTATCCCAAAAACTTAATAGTTTATCCATTACAAAAGAAGCAAATCGTAAGTTCAATCGTAGTTTTAATTCCGGTGCTTATGAAATAGACATAGATGCAAAAGGTAGAGTCTGCATTACTCAAAAATTACTTGAATATGCTAATATAAAAAAAGAATGCACTATTATTGGCGTGGGAAATCGTGTTGAAATTTGGGATACAGATGAATATAATAAATATTTGCAAGCGAATGAAGATATAATGGCTAAATTAGGTGAGGAGTTAGATATTTAGTGAATAAATCCAATCATATTCCCGTATTACTAAAGGAAGCAATTGATAATTTGAACATTAATCCAGATGGAATTTATATTGATTGTACTTTGGGTGGTGGCGGCCATGCTTCAGAGATTTTGAAAAGATTATCTTCAAATGGACGTTTAATATGTTTTGATCAGGATGATTATGCTATTGATCAAGCCAAAATGCGTTTGGAAAAAATATCATCTAATTATTTAATTATAAAAAGTAATTTTGTAAATATTAAAAAAGAATTGAATGCAATAGGCATAAATAAGGTTGATGGAATACTTTATGATCTTGGGGTGTCATCATATCAATTAGATATGGCTGATAGAGGATTTAGTTATCATATTGATGCAGACCTAGACATGCGTATGGACAAATCTCAGTATTTAAAAGCATATGACATTGTTAATTTTTATAGTTATGATGAATTAAGAAAAATATTTTTCAGTTATGGTGAGGAGAAGTATAGTAATTATATCGCTAAAAAAATAATAAATTCAAGAGAAGAAAAATTAATTTCTTCAACTTTGGAATTATCAAACATAGTGATTAGTGCACTGCCCCCTTTTGTGAGGAGAAGTGAAAAACATCCGGCTAAGAAAATTTTTCAAGCTTTAAGAATAGCAGTAAATGATGAATTGAACGTTTTTGAACAATCTTTGCGGGAGGCTTTGACTATACTCAATAAAAAAGGTCGCATTGCAGTTATTACCTTTCACTCATTAGAGGATCGCATATGTAAACAAATCTTTAAAGAATATGTAGAAGTGCAAATTCCTAAAAAAATAGCTATTAAAGAAAAAGATATTATCCGTAGTTATCGCTTGATTAATAATAAAGTAATTATTCCTAGTGATGAAGAAGTCAAAAATAATAATAGAGCACATAGTGCTAAACTTAGAATTATTGAAAAAATAATTGAAGGAGAGAAAGAATATGGCAAATTTTAGACCATTACCAAAGCCTATTAAACCTGCGAAATAATCGCTTAGTCTTGAGTATCAGTAATAATGCACCTTTTATTTGACATTATTACTTGTACATATTCCCCCCCCTGGGACCATGGCAACATGGTCCTTTTTATCTTTGCTAGTATTTGTGTAAATTGGTAAAACGTTTTAGGTAAAAAAAAGATTGTTAATAGCAAAAAATATGTTAAAATATAAGTATACTTGTATAATAGCTTTAATTGGTAAGCGAGTCTCTACCCTACGACCGTAAATTGTAGGACTACAAGAAATTTGAAAATTAGATCGTTTGCGACCTATTTTTTGTTTTTCTTTAGTTTACCAAATGAAAGGAAAACACATGAAAATTATTTATTTTACAAATTTCTCAAATATTGTAAAAAATCAAAAAATTCATTTTTGAATTTTTTAAGCATATAAAAACATTAGTTAAAAAACAATCGTTTTAAACTAATGTTTTTATATTTTAAATCAATTAGCAAAATATTAAGGGGGAAAAGTTATGGCAAAAGTGAAAGTTATTATGGGATCAACTAGTGATTATGAAATCATGAAGGGTGCAAAAGAAATCTTTGAATATATGGGTGTTGAATATGATATGCAAGTTTTGAGTGCCCACCGCACACCAATGGAAATGATTGAACTAGCAAAAAATCTTAAAAAAGATGGTTATAGTGTTGTTGTTGGAGGAGCAGGGGGTGCTGCCCATTTACCAGGTATGGTGGCAGCTTTAACAACTATTCCAGTTATTGGTATTCCAATAAAGACAGCCACTTTAGATGGCTTAGATTCTCTATTGTCAATTGTCCAAATGCCAGCTGGTATTAGTGTTGCAACAGTTGGAATCAATAATAGTAAGAATGGTGCCTTAATGGCTTGTCAGATAATATCTTTGAATGATGATTTAGTGGCTGCAAAGCTTGATGAATATCGTGAACTTCAAAAAAATAAAGTTTTAAATAGTAAACTAGAATAAAAATAGAAGGTGAATTATGAATTATCGTATTTTTGTAGAAAAAAAAGAAAATTTTTGTATAGAAGCTGAGGATTTATTAAAGTCAATAAACCGAAAGTTAAATATTAATTTAACTGGTCTGCGTTTAATAAATATTTATGATTTGTTTAATATTTCAAGTGAATTATTAGAAAAATCAAAATACACTATTTTTGGCGAACTTGTCACTGATACAGTTTATACTAGTATTGACCTAACAAATAAAAGTAATTTTGCCGTGGAATATTTGCCTGGTCAATTTGATCAAAGAGCAAATAGCGCTATGGAATGTTTGAAGCTGCTTGACCAAAATTCACAGGTTATTGTTAAGTCTGCTCATTTGGTTGTCTTTCATGAAAAAATTGATGAAGAAACTATTACTAAAATCAAAAAACTTCACATTAATGAAATTGAATCTCGTGTAAAGGATTTAGCTATATTAGAATTAAATGAAAATGTTGATGTAAAAAACGTCAGTATAATAGATGGTTTTATTATTATGAATGACGAACAGTTAAAAGACTTGCAATCATCAATGCATTTAGCGATGTCTTTTCAAGATTTGAAATTTATTAAGAGTTATTTTTTAATGGAAAAACGAAATCCAACCGAAACTGAAATAAGAGTACTGGACACTTATTGGTCAGATCATTGCAGGCATACAACATTTGAAACAGAACTTACGGATATTAATATTGAAGATAGTTACATTAAAGAACATATTGAAGAAACTTTAAATCGTTATTATGAAATGCGTAAAGAAGTAGGACGTGATAAAAAAGTAATTACTTTAATGGATATGGCAACTATTAATAGAAAGTATGCTCAAACTAAAGGTTTGCTCGATGATTTAGAGGAAAGTGAAGAAATCAATGCTTGTAGTGTTTATATAGATGTTGATGTTGATGGTGTTATTGAAAAATGGTTATTAATGTTTAAAAATGAAACACATAATCATCCAACTGAAATTGAACCATTTGGTGGTGCATCTACATGTATTGGTGGTGCCATTCGTGATCCTTTAAGTGGTAGAAGTTATGTCTATCAAGCAATGAGAGTTACTGGCGCAGGCGATATTTTTGCTCCTTATGCAAATACTCTACCTGGCAAACTGCCTCAAGAAGTTATATCTAAAACAGCTGCCCATGGATATTCATCATATGGTAATCAAATCGGGCTAGCAACTACTTATGTAAAAGAAATATATCATCCAGGTTACACTGCTAAAAGAATGGAAATAGGTGCAGTAGTTGGAGCTGTTAAAGCTGATAATCTAAAAAGAGAAACACCAATTTCTGGTGATATCGTCATAATGTTTGGTGGTGCAACTGGCCGTGATGGAATTGGTGGTGCAACAGGAAGTTCAAAAGAACATACAGAGATATCATTAGAAGTATGTGCATCTGAAGTGCAAAAAGGTAATGCACCTGAAGAAAGAAAAATTCAAAGATTATTTCGACGCAGTGAAGTAACTAAACTAATTAAAAAATCTAATGATTTTGGTGCTGGCGGTGTTAGTGTAGCAATTGGTGAATTGGCGGATGGATTAAATATTTATTTAGACCGTGTGCCTACTAAATATAAAGGATTAAATGCTACTGAAATTGCAATTAGCGAATCACAAGAAAGAATGAGCGTTGTCATAGATGCCGCAGATGAAGAAGAATTCTTTAAATATTGTCAAGAAGAAAATCTGAATGCTATAGTAATAGCAGAGGTGACAGACACAAATCGCCTTGTCATGTATTATAATAATGAAAAAATTGTTGATTTAAATAGAATTTTTATTAATACAAATGGTGTTCGCCAAAAATGTAATAGTATTATTAACAGTGTTAAGAAAAAAGATTTCCGTAAAAATGAAATTATAGGTGCTACTTTAAAAGAACAAATTATTAATCATCTACAAAACGATAATATTATGATTCAAAAAGGTTTAGTAGAAATGTTTGATTCAACAATCGGCGCAACAACTGTATTAATGCCATATGGCGGAAAAACACAAATGACAGAAACACAAGTATCTGTTCAAAAAATACCGTTATTAAACGGATATACTAACACAGCTAGTGTTTTGTCATATGGGTATGATCCATATATTAGTTCTATAAGCCCATATCATGGTGCCATTATTGCGGTTATTGATTCGGTAAGCAAAGTGGTTTCAAGTGGTGCTAGTTATAATAATATTAGATTCACTTTCCAAGAATATTTTGAAAGATTGAATATGGATTCTAATAAATGGGGTAAACCAACAGCAGCCCTACTTGGAGCAATATATGCTCAAGACAAGTTGGGACTACCAGCAATTGGTGGTAAAGATTCAATGAGTGGTACATTCAAAGAATTAACTGTCCCACCAACACTTGTTTCTTTTGCAATTACAACTGCAAATAGTAATGATATTATTAGTCCAGAATTTAAAGAAATTGATAATTATATTTATTTATTAGAACTACCTTATAGTAAACAATATATTCCTGATTTAGAAATAGCAAAAATAAATTATGAATTTCTAAATAATTTGATAAAAGAAAAGACGGTCGTATCATGCTATGCCCTTGGATTTGGCGGTCTTATTGAAGGAATAGCGAAGATGAGTTTGGGAAATGAAATTGGTTGTGAAATAGCATATAAAGAAGATTTATTCAGTAAAAAATATGGTAGTTTCATAATTGAAAGTAAAACCGAGCTTTCAATTGAAAGCAAAGCTGGTATTTCAGTTGAAAACTTAAAATATTTAGGTAAAACTATAGCGAATATATTGAAGATAAATGATGAGGAAATATCAGTTGCTGAAGCATATATCGCTTTAACTCGAAAATATGAACAAGTCTATCCAATTTATGTAGAAAATAAGTTTTCTCAAATTAAAAAGGAATTAGTAAATACAAAAAATGAATTTATATATCCATATCAAAAAGTAGATAGTGTTAATGTATATATACCAATCTTTCCAGGAACTAATTGTAGTATTGATACAAAACGCGCTTTTATGGAAGCAGGTGCAAATGTAGTAGTTGATGTTTTTTGTAATCAAACAGCAAAAGATATTGACGAATCAATTAAGCGCATGGTATATAATATTGACAAATCTCATATTTTTGTACTTGCAGGTGGCTTTTCATCAGGAGATGAGCCTGATGGTAGTGGGAAGTTCATTGCTAATGTAATTAAAAATAAGCTAGTAAATGAAGGCATAAACCGTCTATTAAAACGAAAGTGTTTAGTCCTTGGAATATGTAATGGATTCCAAGCTTTAGTAAAATCAGGACTATTACCATATGGTGATACCAAAGATTTATCTAAAGATAGCCCAACATTATTTAAAAACGATATTAATAGACATATTTCAAAAATTGCCACAACGGTAGTCACAAGTAATAAATCGCCTTGGTTATCCTCGTTTCAAGTAGGGGAAGTTCATAAGGTCGCCATTTCACATAGTGAAGGCAAATTTGTTGTTAATGAACATTTAGCTAACAAATTATTTAAACATGGCCAAGTATGTTTCCAATATAGTAATGATAATGGTGATGTATCCGCTGATTCTTGTGTGAATCCTAATGGTTCATATTATGCAATTGAAGGTATTGTTTCTAAAGATGGTTTGATATTAGGGAAAATGGGGCATAGCGAGAGACGCGGTAACAATTTATATAAAAATATTGGAGGCAACAAAAACCAAGATATTTTTTCAAATGCTATTTCTTATTTTAAAAAGGGGAAGAAATAAAATGGATAAATTAGAATTATTATATGATGGCAAGGCAAAACAAATATTGGCTACATCAAATCCAAAACAAATAATAATGCATTTTAAAGATGATGCTACGGCCTATAAAGGAATAAAAAAAGCTAGTATTAAAAACAAAGGCATTATTAATAATAAAATTTCTTCAATAATTTATGAAAAATTAAATCAAGAAAACATTCCTACTCATTTTATCAAAATATTAAACGATCGAGATCAATTATGTGATAGGGTGACAATAATACCTTTAGAAGTCATTGTTCGTAATGTTTCTGCTGGCAGTATGGCAAAACGCTTAGGATTAGAAGAGGGAATTATTTCGCCCAATGTCATTTTAGAATTATGCTATAAGGATGATCATCTAGGAGACCCTTTAATTAATGATCATCATGCAGTTTTTCTAGGTATATGTACCTATCAAGAATTAGAATTTATTTATAATATCGCAAAAAAAGTTAATAAGATTATAAAAGAATTATTTGATAAATTAAATATAATTTTGGTTGATTTTAAAATTGAATTTGGTAAAAATACAAATGGCGAAATAGTCTTAGCAGATGAAATATCACCTGATACAGCAAGATTATGGGAGAAAGATACTTTAGTGAAATTGGATAAAGATCGTTTCCGTAGAGATTTGGGTAAAATTGAAGAAGCTTATATTGAAATTTTAAAAAGACTTGAAACCATTTAAGGAGAAAAATATGGCAAAAATATTTAATGAATTGCATGAAGAGTGTGGGGTGTTTGGAGTATATAATGTTCCAAATGCTTCATCACTAACATATTTTGGTTTGCACGCTCTTCAACACCGTGGTCAAGAAGGTTGTGGAATGGTTGTCGTTAATGAAGATGGGAAATTAGCGATTGTTAAGGGTGAAGGATTAGTGACTGAGATTTTTAATATTAATAACTTAAAACAACTTAGTGGCAATATGGCTATTGGACATGTTCGTTATTCAACAACTGGTTCAAGTACTATTGATAATGTTCAACCATTTATGTTTAAACATCATCATGGTGATTTTGCTTTAGGCCACAATGGTAGTTTAGTAAATGCTAATGAACTTAGGCTATATTTAGAAAAAAAAGGCAGTTTATTTCAATCTTCATCTGATTCGGAAATATTGGCTCATTTAATAAAAAAAGGTGACAATAATAATAATTGGTTATTGAATATAAAAGATGCTTTAAATATGTTAGAAGGGGCTTTTTCCTTTGTGATTCAAACAAAAGATAGATTATACGCATGTCGCGATAAACATGGATTTCGTCCACTTGTATATGGAAAGCTAGGCGATGGTTATATTGTATCTAGCGAAACAAGCGGCTTGGATATTGTTAATGCTGAATATATCCGCGATATTGAACCAGGAGAAATTTTATGTTTCAGTAAAGAAGGGGTAGAAAGTATTAACTATTCAATGTACAGACATTATAAAATGTGTGCAATGGAATATATTTATTTTGCTAGACCGGATAGTAGTATTGAAGGATTGAATGTACATGCGTTTAGAAGAATGTCAGGCAAAATCCTTGCAAGAGAAACAGGAATCGACGGAGATATTGTTATAGGTATTCCTGATTCATCAATTTCAGCTGCTATTGGTTATTCTGAAGAAAGTGGTATTCCTTATGAAATGGGATTAATCAAAAATAAATATACTGGAAGAACGTTTATTCAACCTTCACAAGAACTTAGAGAACGTGGAGTATTGATGAAATTAAGTCCAGTAAAACCAATCGTAAATGGTAAGAAAGTTATCTTAATTGATGATTCTGTTGTTAGGGGGACTACTTCAAAAAGAATTGTTAAAATGTTAAGGGAAGCAGGAGCTAAGGAAGTCCATTTGAGAATTGCATCCCCGCAAATCATTAGTCCTTGTTTTTATGGTGTCAATATGACAACATATGAAGAGTTAATGAGTGCTTGTCTTAGTTTGGAAGATATGGTTACTGCCATAGGTGTGGATTCATTGAAATTTCTTTCAATTGACGGTTTACATGAGGCATCACAACGTAATGAGTTATGTACGGCTTGCTTTACGAATAAATATCCAACAAATATTTATAATAATATGAAAACAATAAAAAAATAGGTGAATAAGATGTCAGAAAAATATCAACAATCCGGTGTTAATTTAGAGTCTGGATATGAAGTTGTCAGAAGAATAAAAAAACATGTTGAAAAAACGAAACGTGTAGGATCAATGGGCTCGATTGGCTCATTTGGTGGTATGTTTGATTTAAGTGTCCTGAATATGAAAAGTCCTATTTTAGTTAGTGGAACAGATGGCGTTGGGACAAAACTAAAATTAGCTTTTGCTATGGACAAACATGATACAATTGGTATTGATGCCGTAGCAATGTGCGTTAATGATGTTTTGGCACAAGGAGCAGAACCATTGTTTTTTCTTGATTATATTGCCGTAGGGGAAAATAATCCAATTAAAATTGAACAAATAGTAAAAGGAGTATGTGATGGTTGCCAAATGGCCGGTTGCGCTGTTGTTGGTGGAGAAACTGCAGAAATGCCTGGAATGTATTTAGATGGGGAATATGATATTGCTGGTTTTACAGTTGGAGCAGTTGAAAAAGATAAATTAATAGATGGTACTAAAGTGTCAACTGATGATGTTTTGATCGGCATTGAATCAAGTGGAGTTCATTCTAATGGTTTCTCTTTAGTACGTCATATTATTAAAACACAGAATTTAGATTTAAATAAAAAATATGATGGTCTAGATGATATTTTAGGAAATGTATTATTAACACCAACTACTATTTATGTAAAACCAATTTTGAGTTTGTTGAAAAAATATGAAATTCATGCCATTGCTCATATGACAGGTGGCGGGTTCGATGAGAATTTACCACGAATTATCAAAGAAAATCAAGGAATAATTATAAATGAAGGCAGTTGGCCGATTTTACCAATATTTAATTTCTTAGAAAAACAAGGACAAATGAATCATCGAGAAATGTTCAATGTCTTTAATATGGGAATAGGAATGGTGTTATCAGTAAATAAACAAGATACAAATAATATTATTTCCGATTTAGCACAACAAGGACTAAAGGCTTATGAAATTGGTAAAATTACTAATATGCCCGGTTTAGATATAATATGATGAGGCTTGCCATCTTTGCTAGTGGTAGTGGAAGCAATGCTGAGGCAATAATCAAAGCCGTTGAAAATAAGCTTATTGATGCAGAAGTTGCTATTTTAATTAGTGATAGAGCAGATGCTTATGCTTTAGAAAGAGCAAAAAATCATAATATCAAATGCTTATTTGTTAACCCAAAAGATTACTCTTCAAAACACGCATATGAAGGAAAACTTATTGAAGTCTTATCTGTTTTAAATATTGATTATGTATGTTTAGCAGGTTATATGCGTATTGTTTCAAAAACTTTGATTGAGCATTATCCAAACCATATAATTAATATTCATCCAGCTCTGTTACCATCTTTTAAAGGTGCACATGGTATAAAAGATGCATATGAATTTGGAGTTAAAATTATGGGGGCAACTATTCATTTAATTGATGAAACGGTTGATGGAGGAATTATTTTGGATCAAGAAAGTTTTCATTTAGAAGAAAATGATACACTTATAAGTGTTGAAAATAAAATGCATAAAATAGAGCATGAATTATATGTTAGAGTATTAAAAAAAATATGTAGTACAGGGGGGAAAAATGAAAAGAGCGTTAATTAGCGTTAGTGATAAAACAGGATTAATAGAATTTTGTGAGGAATTAGTAAAATTGGGATATGAAATTATTTCTACTGGTGGCACTAAAAAGGCATTAGAAGATAGTGGTATTAAAGTTATTGGCATTAGTGAAGTGACAGGTTTTCCAGAAATATTAGATGGAAGAGTGAAAACATTGCATCCTAATGTTCATGGTGCTTTATTAGCTAGACGTGATGTCAAAGAACATATGGAAACATTGAAACAACAAAAAATTGAACTAATTGATATGGTGGTTGTTAATTTATATCCTTTTAAGAATACTATTAATCGCCCTGATTGTACTTTGGAACTTGCTATTGAAAATATTGATATTGGTGGTCCAAGTATGCTTCGTAGTGCTTCGAAAAATTATGAAAGTGTTACGGTAATTTGTGATTATAATGATTATTCAAAAGTAATTGAAGATATAAAAAAATATGGTGATACTTGTAAAGAATCAAGAATGTATTTGGCAAGCAAAGTATTTGCACATACTGCTGCATATGATGCGATGATTGCTGAATATATGGCTCGTCAAGCTAATATTGAGCAACCTGAAAAGATTACTTTGTCATTTGATTTAAAGCAAAGTTTGAGATACGGAGAAAATCCGCATCAAAAAGCAGCCTTTTATCAAGGGGAAAAGACATCATATTCTATGGCCTACTCTCAGCAAATATGGGGTAAAGAACTATCTTATAATAATATTCAGGATACTAATGCGGCTTTAAATATTGTACGTGAATTTAAAGAACCGTGTGTTGTTGCATTAAAACATATGAATCCATGTGGTGTTGGAATAGCTAATACAATTGACATCGCATATGATAAAGCTTATGCAAGTGACCCAGTATCTATTTTTGGTGGCATTGTTGCCGTTAACCGTGAAGTGACAGCCAAGATGGCTGAAAAGATGGCACAAATTTTCTTGGAAATTATTATTGCTCCAAGTTTTGAAAAAGAAGCAATTGAAATTCTTGAAAAGAAAAAGAATATACGTTTAATGATTTGTGATATGATATCCGCTTTTAAAGAAGATAAAATGTACACAGTTGTTAATGGAGGCTTATTAGTGCAAGATGTAGATGCAATAAGCGTCAACGATAATGAATTAAAAGTAGTAACAAAACTTATACCAACAGAAGATGAAATGAAACAAATGTTATTTGGTTTTGCTGTTTGTAAATATGTTAAATCAAATGCTATTACTATTGTTAAAGATTATATGACTGTTGGAGTTGGTGCCGGTCAAATGAACCGAGTTGGAAGTGCCCATATTGCTTTAGAACAAGCAAAACAAAATGGCCATACAAATAACCTAATAATGGCTAGTGATGCATTCTTTCCTTTCGAGGATGTGGTTCAAATGGCTAAAGAATATAATGTCACTTGTATCATTCAACCAGGTGGTTCTATGAGAGATGCTGATTCAATTAAAGCATGTGATGATGCTGGTATAAAGATGGTTTTTACTGGCCTTCGTCATTTTAGACACTAATGAAAGTATTAGTAATAGGAAAAGGTGGAAGAGAACATGCCATTGTTGAGGCAGTTTCCCTTTCACCACAAGTTCATAAAATTTATTGTGCTCCAGGTAATCCAGGAATGGAAAATCTTGCACAAATTGTTGATATTGAAGAAACCGATGCAAGTGGATTAATAAACTTTTGTCAGGAAAACAAAGTAGATTTAACTATTGTTGGACCAGATGCCTCACTTGCTATTGGGATAGTTGATGAATTCGAAAAAGTAGGTTTAAAAATTTTCGGACCATCTTTAAAGGCCGCTCAAATGGAAACTAGCAAAGAGTTCGCCAAAGAAATAATGAAGAAATACAATGTTCCAACAGCAAAATATGCAAGTTTTAAAGATTATGATAGTGCTTTAAAATATTTGCAAGTAAGTGATTATCCAATAGTTGTTAAATTCAATGCTTTAGCAGCTGGAAAAGGCGTATTGATATGTGATAGTTTTAAAGATGCTGAAAAAGGAATAGATGATATTTTTAATAAAAAAGTATTCGGAGTTGGTTCGATTATTATTGAGGAGTTCTTAGAGGGACCAGAGTTTTCATTAATGGCGTTTGTAGGAGATGGACACATTTACCCTATGGAATTAGCTCAGGATCATAAAAGAGCATACGACAATGATTTAGGCCCCAATACTGGTGGAATGGGTGCTTATTCGCCAGTTGAACTTATTAGCGATAAAGACATCCAAGAAACAATTGATAAAGTAATGATTCCTGTTGTTCAAGGACTTCTTAAAGAAGGAATAAATTATAAAGGGGTCTTGTATGGTGGTTTAATGAAAACCAAAGAAGGTATTAAAGTTATAGAGTTTAATGCACGTTTTGGAGATCCAGAAACTGAAGTTGTTCTTCCACGATTAAAAAGTAATTTCATTGATATCATTATGGGAATTATCGATAATAATCATACTTTCAAAGTTAATTGGGATAATCAAAAAACTGTAGGTGTTGTCTTAGCGTCAATTGGTTATCCTGAAAAGTACCAAAAAGGTATTTTAATAGAAGGTTTAGAAAATCTTGATGCAAAGGTTTATCATATGGGTACCAAAAAAGTTGATAATAATTTCTATACTAATGGAGGGCGTGTGCTTTTTATTGTCTCTAAGGGAAATACAATTGATGAAGCAGCAATAAAAGTATATAATGAAATAAAAAAAATTAAATGCCCTGATTTATTTTATCGTCATGACATTGCATATCAAATGAGAACAAAATAGTAGAACGTTGTTTACATAAAATCTTTAGATCTAAAGTAATAATGTTGGTGCTTTTTTGAAAGTAGAAACATTACAGTATAAAGAAATACAAAAAATCAAACAATGTAGTTTGATTTTTTGTTTTTTATGATATAATATATAAGGCCTTGGGAAGGGAGGAATATTATGGAAAAAGATTTTCGGAAGAGACATCAATCATTAGGTGAAGAAATAGGTAATGCAATAACTCATGGAATGGGTGCACTATTATCAATTTTTTTCGCAATAATAATGTTTTTAAAATGTGATAATTTCATACATTGTTTTAGTGTTACTATATTCTCACTTTCAATGTTTTTTCTTTATTTGAGTAGCTGTTTATACCATGCTTTCAAAAATGGCAGTAAAGTAAAAAGAGTTTTTAAGAGATTTGATCATCTTTCTATATATCTCTTGATTGCGGGGACTTTCGCACCAATCCTTTTAATCGAAATTGGTGGAACAGTGGGATGGGTTTTCTTTAGTATTCAATGGTTTTTGACAATTTTTGGAATACTAAGTAAAATACTATTTCCTAATAGATTTCAACTATTGCATATTGCATTATTTCTTATAATTGGTTGGAGTGGATTGTTCTTTTTTCCATATTTGATTAAAAATAATATTGGCCTACTTTGGTTCATACTATCAGGTGGTATAATGTATACAATTGGAGTATTATTTTATTGCAAAATCATTTTCAAATATCATCATTTTATTTGGCATTTCTTTGTCTTATTTGGAACAATACTACAAGTAATAGGTATTTACTTCTTTGTTCTATAAAAAATTAATAGAAAAAATACGTGGAAGTAATAGGCAATTGAATGTTTATATAAAGTAAGAAAAAATAAAGACAAGCTTGAATGAAAAGGACTATAAATTAGATTTATATTCTAAATTTTATAGTCCTTTTCTATTTGATATTTTGATTGATTTCATTAACTTTTACATCTGAATGAGTATATCTTCGAGATGTAGGAGAGTAATGAATATATTTAATTGCTTTTTTAGGACAAAAATTGAGGCATGCTTGGCAATGCTCACATTTGGTATTAAACTTTGGTTTTTCATTTTTCATTTTTATAGCATTTGCTGGACAAACTTTTTGACATACTGCACATCCATTGCATGATTTATCAATGCGATATGATAGTGCAAATAGTCCCCGGACCAATCGGAAAAGTTTTGCAATAAATAGCATACCCATTCGTCGTCTATGAGGTGTATTGGTTTTTTGTTCTTTTATATCAGCTATTATGCTTTCAGTTTGCTCACTTTGTTTCTCAATTAAAACTTTAATTTCATTATTTGAGGGAAGTTTAAACATTGGTATATAGTTTTCTACTGTTTTTATATCAGCACAATAATTTAAAGTTTTCTTTTTTCTTTTCAATATGCTTTTCATTTCTGAAAAAATTACTCCACTGGAACTTGCATAGGTGGCAATTGCTGCAATATAGTTGCTTGTGATAGTAGCTCTTTTTATAAACCTGCTTACTAGTTTAGGCATTTGATATGCATAAGTGGGAAATATAAAGATAGCATACTCGCTATCTATAATAATTTCTGATTTTTCATTTTCTTTAGCTATTGCTATTATTTGACTACCCTCAAAGTTATTATGTATTTGTTTAGCAACGGCAAGACAATTTCCAGTACCAGTAAAATAATAAATAATTAAATTCATGTTATATTTTTCCTTTTATTTCTTGAAAGTAAAATTCTATTTGATCTTTAATAGACTCATCTATTGGGCGAGGATTATATCCGGTTAAAGTAGTTAGTTTTTCATGTGAGAAGTTACAATTATCTTGTAATACTTTAATAGCATAAGGCGTAAACGTTGGTTTATTGCCTTTCCTAAGGCTTCTTTTTTCAGCAATAGGAGCAATCAATTTAATTATCCATAGTGGTATACTAATCCTTGGTCTTTTAACCTTAGCAACATTGGAAGCTATTTGCATTAATTCTTTAATAGTAGCTTTATATCCACTAATAATATAGCACTCGCCTTTTATACCTAGCATTGCTAAATCACATAAAGCATTACAAACATCACGGACATCAACAAAATCATATTCTCCTTTTATTAGGACACGCAGTTTTCTTTCGACTACATCAGCAATCATCTGGCCAAAATTTGATTCTGTATATTCGTATGGCCCGATTACGCCACTAGGGAGACCAATGACTGCATCTAGTCCATCTTGAGTTGCTTGAAGAACTAGGTTAGCAGCAGTTGCTTTGCTTTTGGCATATGGTCCAAATACTTTTTCTGGAAAATACTTGTTTTGTTCAACAAGTATTTGCTGATTATTTTGGAAATCAAGTGCATGTACACTTGAAGTATAAACTAATCTTTTGGTATGACATTCTTTACAAGCATTAATAACATTTCTTGTGCCATCTATATTTGTTTGATTAATAATAGGGGATGTCTTAGATTCAATAGAAACAACGGCTGCTAAATGATATACTATTTCAGCATTCTTAAAAGCTGAAAGAAGAGTTTCATAATTGCGAATGTCTCCATAAACTATTTCATCAACAATATTTTTCAATTTCTCTGCAACAATATTATTATCTCTAACAAAAGCACGAACATATTCGCCACGATTTTTTAGTTCAATACAAAGGCAAAAACCAATACGTCCTGTTGCCCCTAAAACGACATTTATTTTTTTCATTATTGAATCATCTCCTTATTAATTATAGCATTTTATGACCTTTTTCGCAATTCTTTTCTCTTATTTTATGAATGATTAAAGCAAGAGAAAATTATTTGAAAACATTTTTATTAATTATTTTCATAGTAATTTTAAAAAAACATTGCTTATTTTGATTTTTATGATATAATTAATTATAATTTAAATAATAGGAATTGAAACAAGATTAGTGAAAGATAATTTTACTATGAGCATATTTGTGTTGTGGAAAAAAGCCTATTATGGGCTTTTTTTGTTTAGTAGAGGAGGAAAAAAAGATGAAAAAACAAATTAAAAAAGTTGCATTAGCTTATTCTGGTGGATTGGATACTTCAATAATAATTCCATGGTTAAAAGAAAATTATGGATGTGAGGTAATTGCCATTGCTGGGAATGTTGGTCAAGCATCAGAACTTGATGGTTTAGAAGAAAAAGCTTTAAAAACAGGGGCATCCAAAATTTACATTGAAGATCTAACAAAGGAGTTTGTTGAGGATTTTATTTTTCCTACTTTAAAAGCGGGAGCGAAATATGAGGGTACTTATTTACTTGGTACATCTTTTGCTCGTCCAGTAATTGCTAAGCGAATTGTTGAAATAGCTTTACAAGAAGGTTGTGATGCTATTGCTCATGGATGTACTGGTAAAGGAAATGACCAAGTTCGTTTTGAATTAACTATTAAAGCATTTGCTCCAAATATGACTATAATTGCTCCATGGCGTGAATGGGATATCAAAAGCCGTGATGAAGAAATTGATTATGCAATTGCTCGTAATATACCTTTGAAAATTAATCGTGAAACTAATTATTCAAAAGATAAAAACATTTGGCATTTATCTCATGAAGGTATGGATTTAGAAAGTCCAGCAAATGAACCAAATTACGAGAAAATATTAGAAATGGGAGTATCTCCACAAATGGCACCAGATAGTCCAACTTACGTGACAATTGGTTTTGAAAAAGGAATTCCAACATCTGTTGATGGCAAAAAACTTGATTCGGTATCAATAGTTAGTAAACTAAATGAAATAGGTGGCAAAAATGGTATTGGAATAATTGATATTGTTGAAAACCGTTTGGTTGGTATGAAGAGCCGTGGAGTTTATGAAACTCCAGGAGGTACTATTTTATACTTCGCTCATGATATGCTAGAGTCAATTTGTTTGGATCGCGAAACATCACATTTCAAATCAAATGTTGCTAACAAGTTTGCAGAGCTAGTTTATTTTGGTCAATGGTTTACACCATTAAGAGAAGCTTTATCTATTTTTGTAGATAAGACTCAAGAAACTGTAACTGGCGCTGTTAAATTAAAATTATATAAAGGTAATATTACACCAGCTGGTATGGATAGTCCATATAGTTTGTATTCAGAACAAATTGCTACTTTTGATGAAGATGGTGGCATTTATAATCAAAGCGATGCGGAAGGCTTCATCAATTTATTTGGTTTACCAATAAAAGTAAAAGCAATGCTTGAAAAAAATAATAAAAAATAATGTAATTCATTTAGGCCTGCTATATTCAGGCCTAAATGTTTAAATATAAGAGGAGGCATATATGAAAATGTGGGCAGGTCGTTTTTCAAAAGAATTAGATAAAAAAACAAATGATTTTAATTCTTCCATTAGCATTGATGCAAGAATGTATGAGTTTGATATTAAGGGCTCCATTGCTCACGCACGTATGCTGGGACTCCAAGATATTATTCCAATAGAAGATTCAAAATTAATAATTAAAACACTTGAAATGATTTTATATGATTTAGATAATCAAATATTACTAATTAATGAAGACGCAGAAGATATTCATATGTTCATTGAAGAAGAGTTGACAAAAAGAATAGGTGATGTTGGAAAAAAACTTCATACAGCAAGAAGTCGAAATGATCAAGTTGCTTTGGATGTTCGTTATTATTTGAGAACTGAAATTTCAAATATTATTGAAAGTTTAAAAAACCTAATTAAAACTATATGCAATTTAAGTGAAGAACACAAAGAAACTGTTATGCCTGGTTATACTCATTTGCAAAGGGCGCAACCAATCACTTTTGCCCTACATTTAATGGCCTATGCTAATATGTTTTTTAGAGATATTGAACGATTGAAGGAATGTAAAAAAAGAATGAATGTCAGTCCTTTAGGAAGTTCAGCTTTAGCTGGTACTACATATAATATTGATCGTTTAATGGTAGCAGAAGAACTATCGTTTAATGGTATTACTAATAATAGTATAGACGGTGTATCTGATAGAGATTTTATTGTCGAGTTGGCTAATGATATTGCTATGATTATGATGCATCTTTCTCGTTTTTCTGAGGAAATAGTTTTATGGTGTTCTTGGGAATTTAAATTTGTTGAATTAGATGATGCATATTCTACAGGTTCATCAATTATGCCTCAAAAGAAAAATCCCGATGTAGCTGAATTAGTTCGTGGAAAAAGTGGACGTTGTTATGGTAATTTAATGACACTGCTTACTATGCTAAAAGGATTACCATTAGCATATAATAAAGATATGCAAGAAGATAAAGAAGCAATTTTCGATAGTATTGATACGGTCAAAAATTGTTTGGAAATATTTACTTTAATGATTAGAACTATGAAAGTAAATAAAGATAATATGCTTAAGGCTTCTTTAAAAGGTTTTATTAATGCTACGGATATGGCTGACTACTTAACAAAAAAGGGCATGCCTTTTAGGGATAGTTACAAATTAGTAGGTAATATCGTTAAAGATTGTATTGCAAGAGATATAGTTTTAGAAGATTTGAAAATAAACGAATTTAAAAAATATTCTAATCTATTTGAAGAAGATATATATGTAGCTATTTCTTTAAAGATATGTATAGAAAATCGGGTTTCCTATGGTTCAGCCTCAATTGCGAGTATGGAAAAACAAATCAGCATAATGCGAAAAGAGATGGTGGATTAAATGTATAAAATATTTATTGATGGCAAGGAAGGCACAACAGGTTTAAGGATCTTTGAAAGATTTCAAAATAGAGATGATATTGAGCTTATAACAATTTCTGATGAACTAAGAAAAAATCCAGTTGAAAAGGCTCGGCTAATGAATAACTCTGATTTAACTTTTCTTTGCTTACCAGACCAAGCTAGTATTGACGCAGTAAGTTTAGTGACAAATGATAAAGTAAAAATCATTGACACTTCAACGGCTTTTAGAACAAATGATACTTGGGCATATGGCTTTCCAGAATTAGGATTAGAATATTTATTGAAAATCAAAAATAATAATCGTGTAAGTGTTCCAGGTTGTCATGCTAGTGGAGCGATTGCCATTTTACATCCTTTAATAGATAAAAAAATGGTCTCATCTGATTATCCATTTTCTATTGTATCTGTCACTGGATACTCTGGAGGTGGAAAAAAAATGATTGCTGAATATGAAGGTAATCGCGAAGATGAATATAACGCTCCTAGATATTATGGATTGACACAAAATCATAAACATTTAAAAGAAATAGTGAAACATAGTGGTTTAAGTATAAATCCTATATTTATGCCGATTGTGGCACCTTATTATAGTGGTATGGTTGTGAGTATTGGTCTTATCCTATGTAAACTTAATAATTGCACAAAGCAAGGTATATATGAAATGTATAAAGAATACTATAAAAACCAACCTTTTATTCGTATTCAAGAAATGGATTTAGAATTAAATATGGTTGGAACTAATAATTTAGAGGGAAAGGATTATATGGAAATCTTTCTTTTTGGTAACGATGAACGAGTAACTATCATGGCTAGATTTGATAATCTTGGTAAGGGCGCCAGTGGTGCTGCTATTGAATGCATGAACATAATGCTAGGAATCGATGCAAAAAAAGGATTGAATATATAAAAAATATGAAGATAATTAAAGGCGGCGTTTGTGCACCTCAGGGTTTTACAGCTAGTGGAGTACATTGCGGAATTAGAAAAAATAAAACAAAAAAAGATTTGGCTTTAATATATAGTCAAATTAAAGGAACAGCAGCTTGTGTTTATACGCAAAATCTAGTTAAAGGCGCCCCCATCTATGTGACAAAAAATCATGTAGCTGATGGTTACGCTCAAGCTGTTATATGTAATAGTGGTAATGCCAACACATGTAATAGTAATGGAATTGAAGTTGCTAATGAGGTATGTACTGAATTAGGTAAAAAATTAAAAATAAATACTAATGATATTATTATCGCTTCCACTGGAGTAATCGGCCAGCCTTTAAATAGTACACCAATTATTGAAGGAATGGATTCTTTGATTAATGAGCTTGGCGATAAATCAGAAGATGCTAATTTAGCGATTATGACTACTGATTTGACTCAAAAAACCATTGCTATGGAATTTGAGATAGATGGCAAGAAATGCAGGATGGGTGGGATTGCCAAAGGATCTGGGATGATCCATCCGAATATGGCGACGATGCTTGTTTTCATAACAACAGATGTTGCTATTTCAGCATCAATGTTACAAAAAGCACTAAGCGAAGATGTTGAGAATACTTTCAATATGGTCAGTGTTGATGGGGATACCTCTACTAATGATATGGTGAGTATTATCGCTAATGGTCTTGCTGGTAATAAAGAGATTGTTAGTGAGGGAAAAGATTTTAATATTTTTAAAGAAGCATTATATTTAGTAACTTCAACTGTTTGTAAGAAAATTGCTGCTGATGGAGAAGGAGCAACAAAATTAATTGAATGTAGAGTTAAAGGAGCTAAGTCAATTAATGATGCGAGAGTTGTTGCAAAAAGCATTATTACATCAAGTTTAGTCAAAGCCGCAATGTTTGGTGCTGATGCTAATTGGGGACGCATTTTATGTGCAATTGGTTATTCAAATGCCAATGTGGATGTTTTAAAAGTAGATGTTGTAATGTCATCAACTAAAGGCGTTTTACCAGTTTGTAAAAACGGAATGGGAGTAAGTTTTAGTGAAGAGCAAGCAAAAGAGATTTTACTTGAAAAAGAAATATATATAGACATTGATTTAAAAGATGGTCAAAGTTCATCTATAGCTTGGGGCTGTGATTTAACCTATGATTATGTAAAAATTAATGGTGATTATCGTACTTAATGGAGCAAAATAATGAAAATAAATAATGAATTAAGAGCACAAGTATTAATTGATGCACTACCATTTATCCAAAAATATTCTTCTAAAATAATAGTCGTTAAATATGGTGGTAATGCTATGATTAATGAAGAAATAAAAAAATCAGTTATGGAAGATATTGTTTTATTGTCTTTAATTGGTATAAAAATTGTTTTAGTTCATGGTGGTGGTCCGGAGATTAATGATTTATTAAAGAAAATTGGAAAAGAATCTACATTCATTGACGGATTAAGAGTTACTGATGCTGAAACAATGGATGTTGTGCAAATGGTATTATCGGGTAAAGTTAATAAAAATTTGGTAAACACCCTTGAACAAATGGGCGGTAAAGCTTTAGGGTTATGTGGACTTGATGGTCATATGCTAATGGCAAAACAACTTGATGAAATTCATGGTTATGTTGGGGAGATTACTAATGTAAATATTGATCCAATTATGATGGCACTTGAAAAAGGATATATCCCAGTCGTTTCAACAATCGCCTGTGATAATTCTGGTCATAGTTATAATATAAATGCTGATACAGCAGCCAGCAAAATTGCTAGTGCTTTAAAAGCAGAAAGTCTTATTTCAATGACTGATGTTAAAGGATTACTACGTGATAAAAATAATGAAGATACATTAATTTCTTTGGTATATGAACAAGATATTAAAAAATTAATTAATGAAGGCATAATAAGTGGTGGAATGATTCCAAAAATTGAATGTTGTCAAGATGCTATTTTAAATGGTGTTAAGAAAGCTTTCATAATTGATGGTCGTGTTCCTCATTCAATTTTAATTGAAGTGCTTGGTTCAGAAGGCATTGGAACTATGTTTATAATGAGGTAAATAATGAATGATAATTTAAATAAAATAAAGACACTTGATAAAGAATATATTGCCAATACATATGCACGTTATGACGTGGCTTTTAAGTCTGGTCATGGCACCATCTTATATGATTATGATGGTATGAAATATATTGATTTTACAAGTGGTATCGGGGTTAACTCT
This sequence comes from Bacilli bacterium, assembly GCA_031553555.1. Taxonomy (GTDB): domain Bacteria; phylum Bacillota_I; class Bacilli_A; order ML615J-28; family CAG-698; genus CAKOMG01. The sequence goes on along the minus strand of JAVBLL010000008.1, from coordinate 265,529 downwards.
TTTGGAATTGGTGATAAACTATGGAAAAAAGCAGTTACTGAACAAATGAACATGGTGACGCATGTATCAAATCTATATTATACATCACCACAAACAAAACTTGCTGAGATGTTATGTGAAAGAACTGGTATGAAAAAAGTCTTTTTTGGAAATAGCGGGGCAGAAGCAAATGAGGGAGCGATAAAATGTGCTCGTAAATATAGTTTTGATAAATATGGCGATAACCGATATGAAATTATTACCCTTGTTAATAGTTTTCATGGAAGAACGATTGCGACACTTACAGCAACTGGCCAAGATGTTTTCCATCAATACTTTGGACCATTTGTTGATGGTTTTGTTTATGCTAAACCTAATGACATTAATGATTTAAAATCTAAGATTACTTCAAAAACTTGTGCAATAATGATTGAGACTGTTCAAGGCGAAGGTGGAGTTATGCCACTTGATAAAAAGTATGTTAAGGAACTTGCGAATATTGCAGAAGCACAAGACATCTTAATAATTATTGATGAAGTGCAAACTGGTAATGGACGTACAGGTTATCTATATTCTTATGAAGGATATAATATTAAACCAAATATAGTTACTACAGCAAAAGGATTATGTGGAGGTTTACCACTTGGGGCCGTTTTATTTGATGAGAAAACACAATTCACTTTAAAGAGTGGCGATCATGGAACAACTTTTGGAGGTAACCCAATTTGTTGTAATGCTTCGCTATCTATTCTTTCAAGAATAGATGATAATTTATTAAATGATATCCAAAAAAAATCAAAATATATATTTAAAACTATCAAGGAGTTTAAAAATGTTTTATCTATATCTGGCATGGGTTTGATGATTGGCCTTGAAACAAATAAAAATGCTAGAGAAATTGCGGCTGAATGTTTAAAGCGCGGCTTAGTTGTTTTGACGGCCAAAAACAAAGTCAGATTATTGCCGGCTCTTAATATTTCAAATAAAAATCTAAAAGAGGGTTTGATGATTTTAAAAGAGGTGATTGAACAATGAAACATTTATTAAAAATGCTTGATTTATCAAAAGATGAAATTATTGATATTTTAGATTTGGCTGATAAATTAAAATATGAAAAGAAAAATCATATTGAACATCATTTACTGAAAGGTAAAACTTTAGGTATGATATTTCAAAAAGCTTCAACGAGAACTAGAGTATCTTTTGAAGTGGGGATGTATGAACTTGGAGGGAATGCTTTGTTTTTAAGTTCCCGTGATTTACAAATCGGTCGTGGTGAACCTATTCAAGATACAGCTAGGGTATTATCGAGATATTTAGACGGTATAATGATTCGTACATTTGCTCAACAAGAAGTAGATGATTTAGCAAGATTTGGTAATATTCCTATTATTAATGGTTTAACTGATTTTGCTCATCCATGCCAAGTATTAGCTGATTTGATGACAATTCGTGAATTCAAAGGTAGTTTTGAAAATCTGAAATTTTGTTTTATAGGGGACGGCAATAATATGGTTAATTCCCTAATAGTTGGTTGTTTAAAATTAGGTATGAAATTTTCCTTGGCATGCCCAAAAGGTCATGAACCAGATCCAATTATATTGGAATTTGCTAAAGCATATGATAATTTTGAAATAACTTCAAATATATTAAAAGCAGCTCAAGATGCTGATGTTTTATGTACAGATGTTTGGGCTTCTATGGGACAAGAGAAGGAACTTGAAGAAAGAAAAATAGTATTTAAGAACTATCAAATTAACGATGGAGTAATGAAAGTTGCATCACCTAGTGCTATGGTATTACACTGCCTTCCTGCTCATCGTGATGAAGAAATCACTAATAAAGTTTTTGAAGAACATGCAAAAGAGATTTTTGAAGAGGCTGAAAATAGGCTTCATGCTCAAAAAGCTATTTTAGTTAAATTGTTATCTTAAAAAAGTTTTAAAGTGTAAATGATTTCATCTTGCTTTTTTGTAAAAAAAAGTATATAATAATAAAAAAACAAGAAAGGGTTTTAATAAGTGACTTATTAAATACTGATTATATTGTGTAGATAATAAGAAAACTTCCAGAAAACCTTTGGGAGTTTTTTTTTTTGAGATATGGGGGAAAAATGAAGAATCTGCTGAATTTATCAATGCTCTCAAAAGAAGAAATTTTAACTATCCTAGATGATGCAAAAAAATTTAAACAAGGAATGAAATATTCACTTGAAGACAAGATTATTGTCAATTTATTTTTTGAATCATCTACGCGCACACACTATTCATTTGTTGTAGCAGAAGAGAAACTGGGAATGAAAATAATTAACTTTGATCCAGCTAGTTCAAGTTTAGTTAAAGGAGAAAGTTTTTATGATACGATTAAAACCTTTACTTCTTTTGGTGTTGATGCATTAGTAATTCGTCATTCAGAAAATGCCTTTTATCAACAATTAGAAAATATTTCTACCCCTATAATTAACGCAGGGGATGGTACTGGGGACCATCCAAGTCAAACTTTACTTGATTTAATGACCATCCATGAGGAATTTGGTACTTTTGAAAATATAAAAATTGCGATTATTGGAGATATAATGCATTCTCGTGTTGCCCATAGTAATGTAAAAGTTATGGAACGGTTGGGAATGAAATGCTATTATTCAGGACCACTTGAATATATTGATGACAAATCTAAGTATATTGAATTTGATAATGCCATCAAAGAAATGGATATTGTTATGATGCTTAGAATTCAAAATGAAAGACATAATAAAAAATTAAATTTTTCTAATGAGGAATATCTTGAAAAATACGGTTTAACATTAGAAAAAATAAAACAGATGAAACCACAAAGCATTATTATGCATCCAGCTCCAGTTAATCGTGGAGTGGAGTTAGCAGATGATGTAGTAGAATGTTCAAAATCAAGAATTTTTAAACAAATAGAAAATGGAGTATTTGTTCGTCAAAGCATTTTAAAAAGGACGTTCTCCTAATGAAAACATATATTAATGGACAAGTTTATAAAAATGGTGTTTTTCAAATATTAAATATTATTGAAGATAATGGTATTATAATTGAAATTGGCAAAAATATTAAAGGAGAAGTCGTTGATTGCAAGAACTTAATAATTGCTCCAGCATTTATTGACCCACATGTACACCTACGTGAACCCGGGTATGAATATAAGGAAACAATTGCTACCGGAACAAAAGCTGCAGCAAAAGGCGGCTATACCAAAATTTTTTTAATGCCTAATGTCAATCCTACTCCAGATAGTCTTCAAAATTTGAAATATATTCAAAATATAATCAATAATGATTCACAAATTGATTGCTATCAATTAGCTACAATTACTAAAGGTAGACTTGGAGAAGGTGAACTTGCTGAAATAGAGGAGTTATTACCTGAAGTTATTGGCTTTTCAGATGATGGTACAGGAGTTACGCCATCCAATCTTATGTATGAAGCATGCTTAAAAGTTGCCAATACAAATAAAGTTATTATAGCACATGCTGAGGATAAAGATTTACTATATGGTGGATATATTCATGCAGGTAGTTATGCACATGCAAATAATCATAAAGGGATAATATCAATTAGTGAGACCTGTCAAGTAGCTAGGGACTTAGTAATAGCGCAAGCGACTTATGCAAGGTACCATTTATGTCATGTTTCAACAAAAGAAACTATTGAACTAATAAGATACTATAAATCAATTGGTACGAAGGTAACTGTTGAGGTGACTCCACATAATCTAACTCTAAATGATTCAATGTTACAAGATAATGGAGCATTTAAAATGAATCCTCCTTTGAGGTCAAATGAAGACCAGGATGCTTTGATTAAGGCTTTACAAGATGGGACGATTGATTGCATAGCAACTGATCATGCCCCTCATAGTATTGAAGAAAAAAGTAAAGGGTTAGAAGGTTCCTCATTTGGAATATCGGGAATAGAAATAGCTTTTAGTGTCTTGTATACAAAACTTGTAAAAAGTAAAATAATTTCACTTGAAAAATTGCTTGATTTAATGAGTAAAAATATTAGCAATATTTTCCCTATTGAATCAAATCAGATTGCTATTAACAATAAATGTAATATAGTCGTATTAGATTTAAATAAAGAGTTTATAATTGATGGCGCACAGTTTTTATCAAAAGGCAAAATTACTCCTTTTGATAAGATGAATTGTATAGGCAAAGTTGTAAAAACAATATACAATGGGAAGGTGGTATATGATGAATTATAATAAAAAAATAATATTGGAATCAGGTGATGTCTTTTTTGGTGTTGCCCTTAATGACTGTAGTGATATTATTGGGGAATTGATTTTCAATACCTCAATGGTAGGATATCAAGAAATAATAACTGATCCAGCTAATAATGATAAAATTGTTATATTAACCTATCCGATAATTGGAAGCTATGGTATAAATAGTGATGATAATGAATCCAATGAATGCACAATTAAAGGATTGATTGTTCGTGATTATAATGATTTTTATTCAAATTTTAGGGCTGATCAAACAATTAAAGAAAAATTGAATAAAAAACAAATCCCTTTACTTAATGAAGTTAATACCCGTGCTCTAGTAAAAGTGCTTAGTGAAAAAGGTTCTATGAATTGTTTGATTACAAATATGGATGTTTCAGATGAAAAAGGTTTGCAACAAATTGCTGAATATAAAAATAAAAAAACAGAACATTATAAATCTAGCGAAAATGCATGGGAATCAAAAGTAGAAGATGCAAAATATCATGCTGTATGTCTGGATTTAGGATTGAAAAATAGTACTATTGACCAATTAAATTATTATGGATTTAATGTGACAGTATTATCAAAAAATATGACTAATTCTAAATTATTATCTTATAAGCCTGATGTTTTAATAGTCAGTAGTGGACCTGGAAATCCTAATGATTATAAAGAAGTTATTGAACTTATTAAATCTTTAATTGGTAAAATCCCGATGTTTGGTATTGGTCTTGGCCATGAACTTATTGCTTTAGCAAATGGTGCCAAGGTTGTTAAAATGAAAATAGGACATCATGGTGGTAATTATCCTATTAAAAATAACCATACTGGTAAAATCGAAATTACTTCTCAATCACATTTATATTGTGTTGATGCAAAGTCTTTAAATAATACTAATTTAAAAGTGAGTCATTATAATGTTCTGGATAATTCTGTTGAAGGAGTTATGGATGAAGAAAAGTATATATATGCCATTGCTTACTATCCTGATATGTCTTTTGGACCTAATGATTGTAGTTATTTATATGGAACATTAATTGCCAATATAGAAAGGTTCAAAGGTGAAAAGCATGCCTAAACGTAAAGACGTCAAAAGAATAATGGTCATTAGTTCTGGACCAATTGTTATAGGACAAGCTGCAGAATTTGATTATGCAGGTACGCAAGCATGCTTATCTTTAAAAGAAGAAGGATATGAAGTAATTTTAGTAAATTCTAATCCAGCTACAATTATGACAGATACAGCTGTTGCTGATAAAGTATATATGGAACCACTTGATTTAGAATTTGTATCAAGAATTATTCGCAAAGAAAGACCGGATGGTCTTGTGTGTACTTTAGGTGGTCAAACTGGCTTGAATTTAGCTGTTCAATTAGCAAAAAAAGGTGTTTTACAAGAATGCCAAGTGAAAGTATTAGGAACAGACTTTATTTCAATTGAACAGGCTGAAGATAGAGAATTATTTAAAGAATTATGTATAAAAATTGGTGAACCCGTTTTAGAATCTTTGACAGTAACTAATGTAGAAGATGCAAAAATGGCTGCTGGTAAAATCGGTTATCCAATTATTGTTCGCCCTGCTTTCACATTGGGCGGAACAGGTGGTGGCTTTGCATATAACGATGAAGAATTGGACATGTTAGCAACAAATGCTTTAGAATTATCCCCTGCACATCAAATTTTAGTTGAAAAATCTATCAAGGGTTATAAAGAAATTGAATTTGAAATTATGCGTGACAACAATGATACGACTATTTGTGTGTGCAGTATGGAAAATATCGACCCTGTTGGTGTTCATACAGGAGACTCAATGGTAGTTGCGCCTTGTCAAAGTCTTGGAAGTGTTGAATATCAAATGCTTAGAAATGCGGCGATTAAGATTGTTCGTCATTTGAATATTAAAGGCGGGTGTAATGTTCAGTTTGCCTTAGATCCGGATTCATTTGATTATTATGTCATTGAAGTAAATCCACGTGTATCACGTTCCAGTGCTTTGGCTAGTAAAGCAAGTGGTTATCCAATTGCAAGAGTTAGTGCAAAAATTGCTATTGGTTTAAATCTTGAAGAAATTCAAATTGCAAGTACAGTGGCCGCATTTGAACCAGCACTTGATTATATTGTCACTAAAGTAGCACGTTTCCCATTTGATAAATTCAATACTGCTAGTCGTGAACTATCAACACAGATGAAAGCTACTGGGGAAGTTATGAGCATTGGCCGTACATTTGAAGAAAGTTTGCTAAAAGCTATTCGTTCTTTAGAAATAGGAGTTTGTCATATACATATGACAAAGTTTGATAAAGTAAGTACAGAAAAGCTAAAAGATGCAATAAAAATTACAACTGATGAACAAATTTATCAAATTGCTGAATTGTTAAGAAGACATGTTAGTATCGATGAAATTTATAATATTACTAAGGTTAATCGTTTCTTCTTGAATAAATATGAAAATATCATAAAGATGGAAAAAAGATTATCGCAAAATATGACTCCTGAAATGATAAAAGAGGCAAAGAAGATGGGCTTTTCCGATCTTTACTTAGCAAAAATCATGAAGATATCAGAACTTGATATGTTCAGATATCGTAAGGAACATAATATTTTTCCAACTTATAAAATGATAGATACTTGTGCAAATGAATTTACAACTTATGTTCCTTATTTCTATTCAACATATGAAGATATAAATGAATCAATTATTAGTCCAAAAGAAAAAATAATAGTTTTAGGTTCAGGCCCAATAAGAATTGGGCAAGGAGTTGAATTTGATTATTCGACTGTTCATGCTATATGGGCAATTAAAGAAATGAATTATGAAGCAATCGTCATTAATAATAATCCAGAAACAGTATCAACGGATTATCTAGTAACTGATAAACTATATTTCGAGGCATTGACAATTGAAGATACAATGAATGTCATTACTTTGGAAAAACCAAAAGGAGTAATTGTTGAACTTGGTGGTCAGTCGGCTATAAATTTAGCGGAAAGACTACATGCTTTAGATGTTCCAATAATTGGCACGTCAGTTAAAGGAATTGAAAATGCTGAAAATAGAAAATGCTTTGAAGAATTATTAATAAAACTTGATATTCCTCAGCCACAAGGCTTAACAGTGACTAATATGGAAGATGGAATTAAAACGGCTAATACTATCGGTTATCCAACTTTGGTTAGACCATCATATGTTTTAGGTGGAAGAGCAATGCAAATTGTTCATAATGATAATGAATTAAAGAGGTATTTACAAAATGCTTTTGATGTTGATGATAAGCAGCCAGTATTAATTGATAAGTATATTAATGGTGAAGAAGTAGAAATAGACGCCGTATGTGATGGAGTTGATGTTTTCATTCCTGGTATTATGCAACATATTGAAGGTACTGGTGTACATTCTGGGGATTCGATTAGTGTTTTTCCACCATATAGTTTATCGCAAAAAGTTAAAGATAAAATTGTTGAATATACTATTAAACTAGGAATTAATATAGGCATCATTGGACTTTTTAATATTCAGTTCATTGTTGATGATAACGAAAATATATTTATAATAGAAGTTAATCCACGTTCTAGTAGAACTATTCCATTTTTGTCAAAAGCTACAAAAGTTAATTTAGCAAATATTGCAACAAAAGTAATTTTAGGAAAGTCTTTGAAAGAACAAGGATATCAAACAGGGATTTTACCAGAAACAGAAATGTGTTATGTTAAAGCACCTTCCTTCTCTTTCAGTAAAATCAAGGGTTTGGATTCTGTTTTATCTCCAGAAATGAAATCGACAGGTGAGGCTATTGGTTATGACATGTCATATAAAAGGGCTTTATATAAAGCATTAAGGGCAAGTGGTATGAGAGTTGTCAATTACGGAACAGTGTTTGTCACTTTGGCAGATGAAACTAAGGATGCAGCTCTACCATTAGTACAAAGATTTTATGAATTGGGCTTTAATATTGAAGCGACAAAAGGAACTGGTGAGATGCTTAAGAAGCATGGCATACGTACACGTATTCGTAAAAAAATCAGTGAAAAATCAAATGAAATCTTAGAATCATTGAGACAAGGCCATGTTTCATATGTTGTTAATACAGTTAGTCTGACTGAAGAAATTAATACAGATGGAGCGATAATTAGAAGAGTTGCTTGTGAAAATAATGTTACAGTGTTTACATCACTTGATACAGTTACCGCCTTATTGGATGTTCTGGAAGATATTACTCTTAAAGTAGGTACCATTTAATGTCAATTACTAAACTTAATAGTTTCATTATAAGTAATAAAGAAATAAAACCAAATATTTTTGAAATGGTTATAAATGCCCCTGAAATTGCCAAGACCGCAAAAGCAGGACAGTTTATAAATATAGCAGTTGGTCATAATGACCTTCTTTTGAGACGTCCAATATCTATATCAAGCATTGATGATGAAAATCTAACAATTTGTTATAGAGTTCAAGGTGAGGGAACGAAAGTATTAGCTTTGAAAAAAAACGCAGAGTTTATTGATATAATTGGTCCCTTGGGTAATGGTTTTCCCCTTGCTCATCGTAAGACAATACTGTTAGTGGGGGGCGGAATTGGTGTTCCGCCATTAGTTGAACTGGCAAAACAATTGTATCGAAATAATAAAATTATTTCTTTAATAGCATTTAGAAATGAAGAGGGTCTTATATATGCAAAAGAGTTACATAAGTATGGAGAAGTATTAGTTGCTACTGAAGACGGAACAGTTGGATATAAAGGTAATGCAATTGATTACTTAGAACATAATGATGTTTATTTTGATGTTGTATATGCATGTGGGCCAACTGTCTTATTAAAGTTATTGGAACAAAAATATTTTAATAAAAAAGAAGGATATATATCTTTTGAAGAAAGAATGGCATGTGGTATAGGCGCCTGCTATGGTTGTGTTTGTAAAAGTAATGTGACAAGTAACGGTTATTTGAGGGTATGTAAAGAAGGTCCGGTTTTTAAATTTGGTGAGGTGAAATATGAATCTTAAAATAAAACTTCCTGGATTAGATTTAAAAAACCCAATTATTCCTGCTAGTGGTACTTTTGGATTTGGAGAAGAATTTAGCGAATTATATGATTTAAATATTTTAGGTTCAATAATGATTAAAGCAGCCACATTGGAAGAAAGATTTGGAAATGATACTCCAAGAGTAGCTGAAACATATGGTGGTATGTTAAATGCCATTGGCTTACAAAACCCAGGTGTAGAAGTTATAATTAATGAAAAATTAAAGTTTTTAGAGAAATATGATTTACCCATAATTGCTAATATTGCTGGCAAGACAGTTGAAGAATATATTGAAGTAGCAAAAAGAATTAGTAAGGTAAAAAATGTAGGTGCCCTTGAGATAAATGTTAGTTGTCCTAATGTTAAAAGCGGAGGAATCGCATTTGGTACCGACCCGATACTGCTAAAAGAAATAACTTCAGCAATTAAGAAAGCATCTATTGTTCCAGTATATATAAAACTAAGCCCAAATGTTACTAACATAGTTGAAATGGCCAAGGCAGCAGAAGCTGGCGGTGCTGATGGTATAACAATGATTAATACTTTAATAGGGATGAGACTTGATTTAAAAACTGGCAGACCAATTTTAGCTAATAAAACCGGCGGTTTAAGTGGACCTTCAATAAAACCGGTGGCTATTAGAATGATTTATGATGTATATAAAAATGTTAGCATACCAATAATTGGAATGGGTGGAGTATCTAATGCCTATGACGTTTTAGAAATGCTATATGCCGGTGCTAGTGCTGTTGGTGTTGGAACAATGAATTTAATAAATCCTTATATTTGCAAAGAAATAATTGAAGACTTACCGAAAGTCTTAAAGGAATATGGATTTGAAAGTGTTCAAGATGCCGTTGGTTATGCGCATAGAAAGGATAAATAGATGGTAATTATAGCTTTAGATTTTGAAAATAAAGAAAAAGTTATTGAGTTTTTACAAAAATTCAATGAACAATTATATGTTAAAGTAGGAATGGAATTGTTTTATGGATGTGGATTAGAGATTATTAAAGAAGTTAAAAAATTAGGTCATAAAATTTTCCTTGATTTAAAACTTCATGATATCCCCAATACGGTTGCCTCAGCCATGAAAAATCTTGCAAAACTAGATGTTGATATTATTAACCTTCATGCCGCTGGTGGTGTGAAAATGATGAAAGATGCACTAGATGCTTTAAAAGAAGTGAAGGGTGATAAAAGACCAATGTTAATCGCGGTTACGCAATTGACTTCAACTTCCGAAGATGTTATGAATAATGAATTATTAATTAATGGAAACATAACTGAGGTAGTTAAACAATATGCTTTGAATGCTAAAAAAGCAGGACTAGATGGTGTTGTTTGTTCTCCACTTGAAACGAAAATTATCAAAGAAGCATGCGGGTCAAACTTTTTGACAGTAACACCAGGTATTAGAATGGAAAGTAAAACAAAGGATGACCAAGTGCGCATTACTACACCAGCAATGGCAAAAGAAATAGGTTGTGATTATATTGTGGTTGGCCGCCCAATTACTAAAGCAGAAGATCCTATTTCAGCGTATCATCAGATAAAGAAAAATTTTTTAGGAGAATAATATGAAACAAATAGCAAAATATTTATTAGAAATAAAAGCCGTTTTTCTGTCGCCAGATGAACCATTCACATGGGCAAGTGGCATAAAATCACCTATTTATTGTGATAATCGTTTAACATTAAGTTTTCCAAAAATCAGAAAAGAAATCGCAAAAGAATTTGCAAATATTATTAAAATTGATTTTCCAGATGTAGAAATACTGATGGGCACATCAACTGCTGGTATTCCTCATGCAGCATATGTCAGTGATATTTTGGACTTACCAATGGGCTATGTTCGTAGTAGTGCTAAAACTCATGGCCGTGAAAATAAAATCGAAGGTAAATATAAAGTAGGACAAAAAGTCGTTGTTATTGAAGATTTAGTTTCTACTGGTGGTTCAAGTGTTGAAGTAGTCAATGCTTTGAAAGATGCTGGATTAGAAGTACTTGGCACAGTTGCTATTTTTAGTTATAATTTAGACTCCTCAAAAGAAGCGTTCATAGAAGCAAAATGCCCACTTAAGACAATTACTAATTATGACGAATTGTTAGAAGTGGCAATTGCTGAAAATTATATTTCTGAGAATGCTAAAGAAAAACTATTAGTTTGGAAAAAGAACCCTAAAGATGAAAGTTGGATGATAAAGTAATCACTCAAATTAATATAATATTTTCATTGATAAAAGGGTTGAATTATTAACAATAGTTATATTATATAATTAGTATTAATGCATAATATTCATTCTATGTGTGTTAATGCTTTTTTTATTTACAATATTTTTATAGTTTGTTATTCAATAAATAGATGTTAATATTATATTTTATATATTTATAATAAACTTTTGTATTAAGTGAAAATCTATATAATGCGTTTTCATTTCATATTATTAATATAAATATTCAAGAAATAACAAAAAAATGGTATAATTATATATGTAAATTAAAAATCTAAGAAAGGAGCAATATGAAAAATTATCGTTTACAAACCACAGATGGTGTTAGAGATTACTTAGGAAATGATGTAATAACTAAAAAAATCATTGAAAATAAAACTTTAGATTTTCTTTTAAGTTATGGTTATCAATTGATAAAAACTCCAACATTTGAATATGTTGATGTCTTTAAGGCAGGTAAGGATGTTCATCAACAACCGGAATTATACAATCTTATTAACCGTCAAGGTGAATTTTTGGCTTTGCGTAGTGACATGACGGCATCAATTGCTAGAGTAGTAGCTACAAAAGATAATAATGATATTGTTCCAAAAAAATATTGTTATTTAGAAAATACATTTCGTTATCCCGTTTCCTATCAAGGAAAGTCACATGAATTCACACAGGCCGGAATTGAATTAATTGGTATAAAAAGTTTTAATGCTGACGTGGAAGTTATTAAAATATTAGTAAATACATTAAAAGAAAATGATATAGACAAATTCACTATTCATATTGGTAGTAGCAAATTCATTGATACTTTATTTCAATCACTTAATTTATCATATGAAGAATATAAAGAAATTTCCAATATTATTGAAAACAAAGATTTTGTTAGTCTTGAAAGCTACTTGTTATCTAAAAAAATTGATAATGAATTAATTGAACTAATTACTTACTTAATGAGATCAGCTGGACGTATTAGTTTTTTAGAGCGTTTAGAAACAAAAATCAAAGATAAAAAAATAAAAAATATAATTAAAGAATTAGAGGAATTATATTTAAAATTAGTAGAAGTTGGTTTAAAAGATTATATAGTTTTTGATTTTAGCATTTATGCATATGCAAAATACTATACTGGTATTCTTTTTCAAGTATTTGCTGATGGTTTAGGCAAGGCATTAGCCGTAGGTGGACGTTATGATAATCTGCTTAAGGAGTTTGGTTGTTTATATCCAGCTGTTGGCTTCGGCTTAGACATTGATAGTTTATGTGAATTAGTTAAGATTAATAATTTGCTTTCACTAACTAATGATAAATATTTGAGTTTTAATGTTGAAAAGAGTGAGATTTCTGAAGTTAATAATCAACAACTTCGTAAGTGTGGAGCAATTGTTGAAGAGTCATTATTTATTAATTTTGAAGACACTTTGAATTATGCTAAGCAAAAGGGAATAAATAAAATTATAAAATATTTTAATAATAATTTTGAAATAATTAATGTGGAGAGTAACTTATGATTACCATGGCTTTAGCAAAAGGACGCCTTGCAAGCAAAATATTTGTATTATTACAAAATAGTGGTATTCGTTTTCCGGATTTTACAGAAGAATCAAGAAAACTAGTGTTTATTAGTGATGACCAAGAATATTGTTTTTTTCTAGCTAAGCCAAGTGATGTGCCGACTTATGTTGAGTATGGAATTGCTGATGTTGGTGTAGTTGGCAAAGATACAATTTTAGAAGAAGGTAGGGACATTACGGAAGTATTAGATTTGGGATATGGAAAATGCAAGATATCCGTTGCTGGTTATCCGAATGCTCGCATTCTTTTAACAAATGGTCAAAAAATTAGAGTGGCAACTAAATATCCAAACATTGCAAAAAACTATTTTGAAAAAGATAATCGTAGTGTAGAAATAATAAAACTGAGTGGTTCAGTGGAACTAGGGCCACTTGTTGGTCTTAGTGATGTTATTGTAGATATTGTTGAAAGTGGGAAGACTTTAAAAGAGAATGGACTAGAAGTACTAGAAGATATTGCGTCTTTGTCGGCTAGATTAATCGTAAATAATGCAAGTTTAAAAGTTAAGTATGAAAAAATTGATTTTATAATTGAAACAATTAAAAACCAATTAGAGGAATAGTTATGATAGAAATAATAAATAAAAAAGAAGACATTGAAAAATTTTTAAATGTTTTAAGAAATAGAAATAGTGTTGATCAAGGCGAATATATTCAAAGAGTATCTGAAATTGTTGGCGATGTTAAAAAAAATAGAGATAAAGCGTTACTAAAATATACAAAAATGTATGATAATTCTAAGGCTACAATAGACAATATAGAAATAAGTTATGAAGAATTAGAGTTAGCATATGAAAGTCTAACTGATGATATGAAACATATTCTTAATTTATCAAAAGAAAGAATAGAGAACTATCACAAACACCAAAAACTTTCAACTTGGACAAAAGATTTCAGTAAAGGCGAAATAATGGGGCAAAAAATCACCCCATTAGCAAGTGTTGGAGTTTACGTTCCTGGTGGAAAAGCAGCATATGCATCTTCAGTAATTATGAATGTTATGCCTGCAAAAGTTGCTGGAGTAGAAAAAATTATCATGGTAACACCAGCTCCAAATGGTGTTGTCAGTAAAACTGTTTTGGCAGCTGCTTATTTATGTGGTGTGGACCGTATCTTTAAAATTGGTGGTGCTCAAGCTATAGCGGCACTAGCATATGGAACTGATTTAATTCCAGCCGTTGATAAAATTGTAGGTCCTGGTAATATCTACGTTGCTTTAGCAAAAAAAATGGTTTTTGGCCAAGTGGGTATTGATTCAATTGCTGGTCCTAGTGAGATTTTGATTATTGCTGATGATAAAGCATATCCAAAATTTGTTGCCAGCGATTTGCTTGGTCAAGCGGAGCATGATGAATTGGCATCGGGTATTTTAGTCACTAATTCACAAAATTTAGCAAAATCTGTAAAAATAGAAGTCAATAAATATTATGAGACCGCTTTGCGAAAAGTTATATTAGCTAAATCGCTTGTCAATTATTCCAAAATAATAGTTTTAGATAATCTAGATGATTGTTTTAATTTGTCAAATATAATCGCACCAGAACATTTAGAACTTGCCATTGATAAACCATTTGATGAATTAGATAAAGTGAAAAACGCTGGAGCAATTTTTTTAGGTCACTATACACCTGAAGCATTAGGCGATTATATGGCTGGACCAAATCATGTTTTACCAACTGGACAGACAGCGAGATTTTTTTCTCCATTATCAGTTGATGATTTTATTAAAAAAAGTAGTATTATTTCTTTTTCAAAAGAAGCTTTAAATAAAGTGAGTCGCGAAGCAATTGCTTTTGCACTTGATGAAGGTTTACAAATGCATGCTGAAAGCATCAAAATAAGAAAATAAAGGAGATAAAAAGGTGAAGTATTTAAAGAAAAATTATCACAATATTAAACCATACCATTCACAACATATTGAAGAAGGTATTATATTAAATGGTAATGAATCACCTTTTAATATTCCAGAGACAATAATTAATAAGTTTAATGATTGTGTAAATTCATTAAGTTTTAATCGATATCCGGATACGGATGCTAATATATTGATATCAGCACTTGCAAAAAAATATAAATTAGAAAAAAACAATTTTACTTGTGGGGTGGGATCTGATTCATTAATTGATTGTATATATAAAGCAGTTTTAAGTGAAGAAGATATAGTTTTAACTGTTGACCCTACTTTCTCAATGTATCATTTATATGCAGAATTATATTCTGCAAAGGTTGTAAAAGTCCCACTAAATGTGGATTTCACATATAATGTTGAAAATATTTTACAAGCCATTTTAGTAAATGAACCAAAAGTGGTAGTGCTGTGTAGCCCCAATAATCCAACAGGATCTATTATTGAAATAAAAGAAGTCGAAAGAATTTTAAATTGTACTAAAGGATTGGTGATTTTAGATGAAGCATATGGTGAATTTATTAATAATAGTGGAATCCCTTTAGTAAATAAATATGAAAATTTAATTATTTTGAAAACATTCTCTAAGGCTTATAGTTTTGCTAGTGGTAGAGTTGGTTATGCCATTAGCAATAAAGATAACATTGAAATGATAAATACCGTAAAATCACCTTATTTTTTAAATTCTATGTCTTTATATATGGCGACAAATATTATTGAAAATAGTCATTTATATGACGATAATATATTGTATTTGAAAAATGAATGTAATCGGGTATATAATGAACTCAAGATTATGAATGTTATAGTATATAAATCACATGCCAACTTTTTATGGATGCAACTTGATGATTTGGTTATTTCAAAAATAAAAAATAGTAATATCCATATTAGATATTTTAAATATAACCATCAAAATTATCAAAGAATTACAATTGGATTGAAAGAAGAAAATAATAGGCTCTTAGGGGTGATAAAAAATGCGTAAAGATATAATCGAAAGAAAAACAAAAGAAACTGAAATTGTCATCAAGATATCTCTGGATGGAACTGGCAAGAGTAATATTAATACTGGTATTGGTTTTTTTGATCATATGTTGATTAGCTTTGCTAAACATTCACTAATTGATTTGGAAATACAAGTTAATGGAGATTTACACGTAGATACCCATCATACAGTTGAAGATGTTGGAATTGTTTTGGGGCAAGTTATCAATAAGGCTTTAGGTAATAAGACAAGTATTGAGCGTTATGCATCATTTGTTATGCCAATGGATGAAGCTTTAGTGATGGCCGCACTTGACTTATCTGGAAGAGGATATTTTGAAATGGATTATCATTTTCAAACTGAGAAAGTTGGAGATTTTGAAACAGATACAACTGAAGAATTTTTTAGAGCATTAGCGATAAATGGTGGCATGAATTTACATTTTCAAATATTAAGAGGTTCAAATTGTCACCATATAATTGAAGCAATGTTTAAAAGTTTAGCAAAAACATTTAGAGAGGCAATTAAAATTAATCCACGAATTGAAGGGATACCATCGACTAAGGATAGTTTATGATTGTCATAATTGATTATGGAGTAGGCAATTTGCATAGTGTTTATAACGCATTTAAAAAATTAGGCTTTTTAGTAAAAATATCAAGTGATAAAACAGAAATATTAAATGCATCAAAAGTGGTTTTACCAGGTGTTGGAGCGTTTAAAAATGCCATAGACACTATAAAAAACAAAGGTTTTGATACTATCATTAAACAGGTCATTAATAAAGGAACTCCAATACTTGGAATATGTGTGGGGTTACAACTGTTATTTGAACGCAGTTATGAATATGGTGTTCATGAAGGGCTTGGAATTCTAAAAGGTGAAATTGTCCCTTTTAAAGAAATATATCATATTAATAAACTTTTGAAAATACCTCATGTTGGATGGAATGATTTAGAAATAGAAAATGATAGTAAGCTATTAAAAAAATTAGATAATAATTATGTTTATTTTGTTCATTCTTTTTATTTAGAAACAAATGAAAACTTTGTTTCCAGTTATACAAATTATGGAAAAAAAATAGCAGTTAGTATTGAATATAAAAATATTTTTGCGACTCAATTTCATCCAGAAAAAAGTGGTGATGTTGGATTACAAATTTTAAGAAATTTTGGTGAATTATGATATTATACCCGGCAATAGATTTAAAAGATGGAAAATGCGTTCGTCTTATTCAAGGTGACTATAATCAAGTGACGACATATGGTGATCCAGTAGCTATGGCAAGACGTTGGGAAAGTGAAGGAGCAAAATACTTACATCTTGTTGATTTAAATGGTGCAAAAACTGGTGCACTAATTAATGAACAAGTAATTAAAGATATTATTGCGAATATTAATATTCCTGTTGAACTTGGAGGTGGCATTCGTTCTTTGAATGATATTGATAAAGTGTTAAGTCTTGGGGTTGATAGGGTAATACTTGGTAGTGTTGCGGTCAAAGATATTGAAGTAGTTAAAGAAGCAATTGCCAAATATGGAAATGATAAAATTGTTGTTGGAGTTGATGCAAAGGACTTCAAAGTGGCCATTGGTGGATGGTTAGAAGTAACATCACTTGATGCATTATCGTTTTGTAAAATTCTAGAAGATGTTGGTGTAAAGATAATTATCTTCACAGATATTGCCCGTGATGGTATGTTAAGTGGCTTTAATATCGAGCAAACAAAAACTTTAATTAATAATACAAATTTGCAAATCATAGCATCTGGAGGAATTAGAGATAGCAAAGATTTGGATGTTGCTTTAGAGATTGGTTGTCAAGGGGCAGTGCTAGGCAAATCATTGTATGCTGGCAAAATCAATTTAAAAGAAATTATAGAAAAATATTAGGTGAATTATGTTATGTAAAAGAATTATTCCTTGTTTAGATGTTAAAGATGGTCGTGTAGTCAAGGGAGTAAATTTTGTCAATTTAATTGACGCAGGTGACCTTATTGAAACTGCTAAGTTTTATAGTGATAGCGGAGCTGATGAACTTGTTTTTTTAGATATTACTGCTTCTAGTGATAATCGTCAAATATTATTGGATGTTGTTAAAAAGACAGCATCAGTGGTTTTTATTCCTTTCACAGTTGGTGGTGGTGTTCGCACAATTCAGGATATCTCTGATATTTTAAATGCTGGTGCGGATAAAGTTGGCATTAATTCAGCAGCCATAAAGAATCCTAATTTAATCAATGAAGGTGCAAATAAATTTGGTAATCAATGTATTGTTATTGCCATAGATGCGAAGTGGAATGGTAACAACTATGAAGTATATATTAATGGTGGTCGCACACCAACAGGAATTGATGCTGTACAGTGGGCCAAAGAAGTAGAAAGTAGAGGCGCTGGTGAAATCTTACTTACAAGTATGGATAATGATGGCACAAAAAAAGGTTATGATATTGCTTTAACAAAACTTATTTGTGAGGCTGTCAATATTCCAGTTATAGCAAGTGGTGGGGCAGGGACAGTTGAGGATTTTTTAAATGTATTTACAGAGGGTAAAGCTGATGCAGCATTAGCGGCTTCTTTGTTTCATTTTAGAATCCTTGATATAAAAGAATTAAAGAAGTACTTAGCAAATAATAATATTCCGGTGAGATTAACATGACAAAACAACAATTATTAGAAGAAGTGAAATTTAATAGTGATGGCTTAGTAGCTGTAGTTGCTCAAGATTATCATTCTAAAAAGGTTCGTATGCTTGCTTATATGAATAAAGAGGCTCTTGAAAAAACTTTAGACACTAATAAAGTATATTACTATAGTCGTAGCCGTCAAGAATTATGGCTTAAAGGAAATACATCTGGGTACTATCAATATCTAAAAGGCATTAGTATTGATTGCGATGGAGATGCTCTTTTAATCCAAATAGAGCAAGTTGAGGGTATAAGTTGCCATACAGGTAATGCCACATGCTTTTATCGCGAAGTAGTTGAAAATATGGATATCACAATAAATAGAGGAAATATTAAAAAAGATAATTCAACTATGATGAGTTTATATGAAACTATTTTAGATAGAAAGCAAAATCCAAAAGAAGGCTCATATACTAATTATTTATTTACACAAGGATTGAATAAAATCCTAAAAAAAATTGGAGAAGAAACAAGCGAAATAATTATTGCCTCAAAAGATGGTAATAAGGAACAAATCATTTTTGAAATTGCCGATTTATTATACCATTTAAATGTTTTAATGGTTGAAGAAGACATAAGTTGGGATGATATCAATTTCGAACTTGAAAAAAGAAAATAAAAGTATTTTAAACAAAATTTATTGTTTCGTTAAAAAAGCCACTAAAGCATTAGTGACTTTTTTAGATTAAAAACATTTTTCTTTTTTAAAAATAAAAAATTTATAAAAATTTAACTTTTATATGTTCGTATTCAATGTTTTTGTTTCAATAAAAGCCAAAATATAACACTTTTTTGCTGTGTGATATCTTTTTAAGTAATTATTGTTAACTTTTTTAAAAAAACGTTGAGAAAAAAACTAATAAAACAGCAAAACCGTTTTCTTAAATAAAAAAGCACGATTTTTGTTGATTATATTTTTAAAAAGTAGTAAAATTAACGTATAAAAATAAAAAAATGTAATAAAATATAGAAAATTATTTTAAAATTATGCTTTTTTATGGAAATGAGGCAGAAAATGGGTAAAGATGTAATAAGTAGTATTTTTGGAGAAAATGTATTTAATGATGAGGCAATGAAATATTATTTGCCGAAACCAATTTATGCAGCATTAAAGAAAACAATTGATGAAGGTGCTGATCTTGATAAGACAGTCGCTGATGCGGTTGCGCATGCAATGAAAGAGTGGGCACTTGAAAGAGGTGCCACTCATTATACTCATTGGTTCCAACCTTTAAATGGCATTACCGCTGAAAAACATGATTCATTTTTAAAACCTATTGGTGATGGTAAAGTAATTATGGAGTTCTCTGGTAAAGAATTGATGAAAGGCGAACCTGATGCTTCATCATTTCCGTCGGGTGGTTTGAGGGCGACTTTTGAAGCTCGTGGATACACTGCATGGGACTGCACTTCCCCTACTTTTCTTAAAAAAGATGCAGCAGGTGTTATTTTGTGTATTCCAACTATTTTTTGCTCCTATAATGGTGAAGCATTAGATAAAAAAACGCCATTACTTCGTTCATCTGAAGCTCTTGAAAAACAGACTAAACGTATATTAAAATTATTTGGACATGAAGATATTAAAAAAGTTACTGTCTGTGTAGGACCAGAACAAGAATATTTTTTGATTGATCGTGAAAAATATTTATTACGACCTGATTTAATCTTTACAGGTAAAACTTTATTTGGCAATCCCGCTCCAAAAGGACAAGAAATGGATGATCATTATTTTGGAACAATACAAGAAAGAGTTGCTGCGTATATGAAAGAAGTTAATGAAGAGTTATGGAAACTCGGAGTTAATATAAAAACTCAACACAATGAAACAGCTCCTGCTCAACATGAGATTGCCCCTGTATATACTTCGGATAATATCGCTACTGATCATAATCAATTAATTATGGAAGTATTGAAGAAGGTTGCAAGACGACATGGCTTAGAATGTTTACTGCATGAAAAACCATTTGATGGTGTTAATGGTTCTGGAAAACACAATAACTGGTCATTATCTACAGATACTGGTAAAAACTTGCTAGAACCTGGTAAGACTCCACATGAAAATGCACAGTTCTTATTATTTCTAACAGCAGTCATAAAGGCAGTTGATGAGAATGCTTTATTGCTTCGCTTATCTGCCTCAAACCCAGGTAATGATTATCGTTTAGGGGCTCATGAAGCACCGCCGGCAATTATCTCAATATTTTTAGGTGATCAATTGCATGATATAGTTGACCAAATAATCAATAAAGGAGAGGCAAAGTCTTCAAAACATAGTTCTAAAATTGATATTGGAATACACAGTTTGCCCTTAATCTCTAGAGATAATACCGATCGCAATCGTACTTCTCCGTTTGCATTTACTGGTAATAAGTTTGAATTTAGAATGGTAGCCTCATCACTATCAATTGCTGATGTAAATGTTGCTTTAAATACATCAATTGCTGAATCTTTATCGCAAATGGCAGATAAATTAGAAAAAGCTAATGATTTTACAAAGGCTTTAAGGAAATTGATTCGTGATACATTAACTAAGCATAACCGAATTATCTTTGATGGAAATGGTTATTCAGAAGAATGGGTTAAGGAAGCTGAAACTCGTGGTTTACCAAATGCAAAGAATTTTATTGATTCTATTCCAGCATTATTGGACAATAATACAATTTCTATGTATAAAAAACATAATGTATTAACTGAAAATGAATTATCTTCACGTACTGAGATACTTTATCAATCATATTCAAAAGTTCTTAATATTCAAGCATTAACAATGATTAATATGGTTAATACTTTATATATTCCATCAATTATAAAATATCAAACTATTCTTGCTAGTTCATTAAATGAAATTAAGAAAACAGGTCTAGATATAAATGTAGAAGTTCAAACTGAAGAACTAAAATATATTTCTGATTTATTATTTAATGTTCGAAAAATAGTGTTAAATTTGAGCGATTTTGAAGCCACAGCGGTTAATATAACTGGCATGGAGCAAGCATATTATTATAAAAACAATATTCTTCCTTTAATGAATGAACTGCGTATATGCATAGATAAATTAGAATTGATTATTGATAAGAACATATGGCCAGTACCTACGTATTCAGAACTTTTATTCGAATTATAATATTGTTTTGGGGCATCACTTTTTGTGATGCTTTTTATTTTTTAAGCAATATTCATTTCTATTATGTTTTTTTTAAGCATATAATATGTGAGGAGGACATTTATGAAAACAATTAGATTTAGAATGTCACTAGGATTAATTATGATATTAGTTTTATTTATTGCTCTTATAGCACGCCTTGCCTATATTCAAATTTTTAATGGTTCCGCATATGTTGAAAGGGCGTATGAATTATGGACAAGAAACATTCCAGTTAGTGCTAGAAGAGGTAATATTTATGATAGAAATGGAAAATTAATAGTTGGAAATACACTTGCTCCAACAATCTCAATAATTCCAAAACAAGTTAAGGATAAAGAATATGCCTCAAGTCAAATTGCTTCTGTTTTGGGCTTGGATTCACATGCATTAGACCATCATTTTAAGAAAAATGTTTCTGTAGAAATTTTGAAGCCAGAAGCAAAAAATATTACTTTGGAACAAGCAAAAGAGATAGTCAATTTGAATATTGATGGTGTCTATATTGCTAGTGATGTAATTAGATACTATCCATATGGCAATGTTTTATCTCACGTTTTAGGGTTTGTAGGTAGTGATAATCAAGGACTAACAGGACTTGAATATATATATAATGATTATTTGTTAGGGAATATAGGAGCATCATCAATTTTTACTGATGCCCATGGAAATAAAATTGGTGGCATGAGTGATTCATATCTATCACCATCAACTGGAATGGATTTATATTTAACTGTAGATATAGACATCCAAGTTGCTCTAGAAAGAGTATTAGATAATACTGATTCCCAGTATACCCCAGATGAATCAATTGGATTAGTAATGCATGCCCAAACTTCTGAAGTTTTGGCGATGTCTTCAAGACCAACTTATGATATTGTTAATTATCAAGATTATGATCAAAGCATATATAATCGAAATTTAGCGATTTGGAAATCATTTGAACCTGGCTCAACCTTTAAATTTGTGACATATAGTGCGGGTTTAGAAGAAGGTGTTTTTAGTCCGGAGGATAAATTTTATGATCCAGGATACGCCATTGTAGATGGCACGAGAATTCGTGACTGGAAAGCTGGTGGTCATGGTGAGGAAACTTACTGGGAAGTAATTCAAAATTCATGCAATCCAGGATTTGTTGAAATAGGAATGCGACTTGGAAAAGAAAAATTATTTAAATATGTAAAGGACTACGGCTTTGGCAGTAAAACAGGAGTTGACCTACTTGGAGAATCAACAGGAATTTTGTTTAATATGGAAAAAGTAGGCAATGTTGAACTTGCTACGACCGCTTTTGGTCAAGGTATTTCAACTACTCCAATCCAGTTGGCCGCCGCAATTGGTGCATGTGTCAATGGCGGTAATCTTTATATGCCATATATTTTAAAAGGAATAGGAATTGGTTCCACAATTATTTATCGTGATGAAAAGATTTTTGTTAGAAGAGTTATAAGTGAAAAAACTTCACAGACTATGCGTGAAGCTTTAGAAAAAGTTGTATCTTTAGGAACAGCAAGAAATTGTTATATTGAGGGTTATAGAGCAGGTGGAAAGACAGGTACAGCACAAATTGCCGTTGATGGACAATATTTAGAAAATACATATATTTTATCTTTTATGGGACTTGCGCCAATGAATGATCCACAGTTAATCGTCTATATGGCAGTCAACAATCCAGATAGTTATATTCAATATGGAGGAACAGTAGTTGCACCACTTGTAAGAGAAGTATTAATTGAGAGTCTTAATATTTTAGGAGTTAAAAAACAAGAAGGTGGAATACCATTAAATATTCGTTATTGGATTGATAAACAAAGTTATAAAGTTGATAATTATGTCGGAAAAAAGACCGCATTAGTATCAATGAGTCCATATTATTCTGTCAGAATAGTAGGAGATGGTGACACAATCGTTGCCCAAAATCCTGAATATGGTGAAAAAGTTGAAGAAGGCGGAATAGTATTTTTATATACTAATTGATATTTACTGTAATTAGCAAGTTTTTTCTTTAATATTCTAGTAATATTCATCACAATCTTGACAATTTTCTTATAATGAGATATAATATATTTGCTCATAATAATAGAACTGGGGAGATACCCATTAAAAAAAACAAATAGTTCTAGGTGAGTCAGTCAATATGAAAGGGGAAGAAACCCATTGGAAAAAACAGATAGTTCAAAAAGAACTATAAAAGTTATTGATGAAGATGGAACTTTATGTGAATCAACATACCCTAAAAGAGCAAATGGTTTAGTGAAAAATGGTAGGGCACGATTCATAGATGAAAATAAAATATGTCTTTTGTGTCCGCCAAAAAAATATATTTTGGAGGAAAAGAAAGTGAATAACAAAGAGAAAAATTTAGATTTAAATTATATTATGGAAAAAATTGATGATATTATTGCTCAAGGAAAGGAAATAAATAATATCTGTTTAGAAATCATAAAAAATCCAGCAAGTTCTAATAGTGGAAATGTATTAGAGAAAATTCAAGTTGAAAGAGAAAAAACAAATAGAGAGTTAATCGGATTACTAAAAAAAATATATGCTGATATAAATGGAAATAAAGAAAACGATCAGTATGAAAAGATTATTGATATCTTAAGTGAAAATTTGAGAATGGCCATTGATGTTGAGAATGAAGAAATTGCTGAAACAATCACTAGTAATTTAATGTCTATGGCGAATCAATTGGCTGCTTATATGACGAAAGCTAATGAAAATATTATGACAAATAAGAATATTTAATTATTGGGAAATCATTATTAAAAATGTTTTACAAATTTTGAATATTACAGAGATAATAATGGTGGGGATAGCAATTGCTATCCCTTTAATATTTTTACAACTAATGTTTAGATATTAAATATAGTCATATAATAATATTAAGGTTTTGCATTAATATTAAATTTTAATTAAAGATTGCTTTTTTTGTGAATTTATGGTATTATAGCATTATAAACAATTTCCTAAAAGGGGAGTAGCTTGTTTATTGCATTCGTCAAGACGATTTTATAATCCGGATGCAGTAGTCATTTTAATGATTAGCAAGACCTTTTATTTTGTAATTAGTAATAAAGTTTAGGCTTTATTACTTTTATCAAGATAAGGTCTTGTTTTTATTTTTGGAGGATGAAAATGTATAAAAAAGAATTTGTTGATGTATTAAAGGAATTAGAAGTTAATCAAGAAGTCGGATTAACTGAGGCAGAAGTAAATGAAAGAAAATTAAAATATGGTGATAATGCATTAAAATCAAAAAAGAACAAACCATGGATAGTAAAATTTTTGCTACAATTTAAAGATATCTTAATAATTATTTTATTACTTGCTGCTCTTATTTCTTTTTTAGTTGAACGCTCTGAATGGGTAGAGAGTGTAATAATTGTTATTGTTGTTTTAATAAATGCTATTCTAGGCGTTACTCAAGAAACAAAAGCTGAAAAATCTTTAGAGGCTTTAAAGAAGATGTCTGCGCCACTGGCTAAGGTACTTCGCGGAGGAAATATTTATCAAGTAGAATCCATTAATTTAGTTCCTGGAGACATTGTTATAATTGAAGCAGGAGATTTTATTCCGGCTGATGCTAGATTAATTGAAGCATCTAATTTACAAGTTGATGAAAGTGCTTTGACTGGAGAGAGTGTTCCGGTAACTAAGAATATCGAAATTATTAGTGGAAATGATGTTCCCCTTGGTGATCAAACTAATATGATTTTTTCTTCAACATTTGTCACTTATGGTCGTGGAATTGCCGTAATTACAGGCATTGGTATGGACACAAATATTGGAAAGATTGCTGGAATGTTAAATGAAGTAGAAAACGAATTGACACCTTTGCAAGTGAAACTTAACCAAATTGGTAAAGTAATAGGAATAGTTGCTATTCTGATTTGTATAGTCGTTTTTTTAATTGAATGGTTAACAGGTGCAGAAACTGTTTTAGAAGCATTCAAAACTAGTATTGCTTTAGCAGTAGCGGCTATTCCAGAAGGACTATCGACTGTTGTAACGGTTGTTTTAGCAATTGGTGTTACTAAAATGGCTAAGCAGAAAGCTATTGTTAAAAAACTACCAGCCGTTGAGACGCTTGGCTCAACATCTGTTGTATGTAGTGACAAAACAGGAACTTTAACTCAAAATAAAATGACAGTAGTGAAGTTATATAATGATGGCATAAAAAATGTTGAAGAGGAGTTAGATGAATTAGAAAAAAAGATTTTAACATTTTTTTCGGTATGTACTGATGCCACTATTTCAATAGTTGATGGTGAAGAAAAAAGAGTTGGTGATCCTACAGAAACAGCTTTAATAGAGGCTAATAATAAATATGGTTTTGAAACCGATGCAAATTACGATCGTATTGCTGACTTATCTTTTGATTCAGATCGCAAAATGATGACTGTTGTAGTTACAAAAGATACCAAAATTTATTCTATTACTAAAGGTGCACCAGATATTATTATTAATCGCTGCAAAGATGTTGATAAGGAAACAATTCTTGAGGCTAATAAACAAATGGCTCATGATGCCCTAAGAGTACTTGCAATTGGCTATAGGGAATTGACAAATACTCCAAGTGAAAGTCAAATGAATAGTGAATATTTAGAGTCTGATTTGCAATTTCTTGGTTTAATAGGAATTATTGATCCTGCAAGGCTAGAAGTATTTGATGCTATTGCCTTAGCAAAAAGTGCCGGTATTAGAACAGTAATGATTACTGGAGACCATGTCATAACAGCTAGAGCCATAGCTGAACAACTTGGCATAATTGGAGAAGGCCAAGAAGCCCTTTCAAGTGAAGAACTCCATGCTATGTCAGATGAAGAACTATCACAAAACATTGAAAAATATGCAGTTTACGCTAGAGTAGCTCCAGAAGATAAAGTACGTATTGTCAAGGCATGGCAATCTAAAGATTTAGTAGTTGCAATGACTGGTGATGGTGTTAATGATTCCCCTGCATTAAAAGTAGCTGATATTGGTTGTGCTATGGGAATTACGGGAACTGATGTTGCCAAAGAGGCCGCTGATTTAATATTAGTTGATGATAATTTTACAACAATCATTTCTGCAGTTCAAGAGGGTAGAGGAATATATAGCAACATAAGAAAAGCGGTTCATTATTTACTGTCTAGTAATATCGGTGAAGTTTTAACTATTTTTCTAGCATCAATCATTTCAGCAATAACTTCTTTGTCGCTTGGAGTACCATTGCTCCCAATGCATTTATTATGGGTGAATTTAATTACTGATAGCCTTCCTGCTTTTGCTTTAGGTTTAGAAAAAGCCGATATTGAAGTAATGTCTGAAAAACCACGTAATAAAAAAGAAGGTTTCTTCGCTAATGGGCTTGGTTATAAGATTGCTTGGCAAGGTGCCATTATAGGAATTGTGACTTTAATAGCTTACATTATTGGGCATACAAAAAATCCTGATAGTTATTTAGGGCAAACAATGGCTTTTTTAACACTTGCTACTTCACAGTTATTTCATGCGTTTAATGTCAAAAGTGAACATACGTTATTTTCGAAGAAAACATTTAATAATAAATATTTAATTTTGGCTTTCATAGCAGGTTTAATATTACAAATCGCAATTATTTATATACCATTCTTCGCTAATGCTTTTAAACTAGAAACATTATCATTTGACTACTTAATGACTTGTCTAGGTTTAGCTTTTTCAATTGTTATTATATGTGAAATTGTTAAATTTGGAAAGAAAATATTTAATAAAAATAAGAATTAAAATATTTTAAAATTATAGTTTATGCTTGCATATCTTTATGGTATGCAAGCATTTTATTTTTAAATAATTACATAATAAAGAAAGAAGAAGCAATTAATTATATGAATTATGAAATTTGCTAAAGGTTATTGAAAAAAATCTATAAATTCAATGACAATAACATCAGAAATGTTATAGATGATTGAAATTGATCATAGCCATATTAATAAAAACGGTCAATGAAAAAGCATTAATGTATGTGGAAAAACTATGTGCATTAATGCTTTTTTGTTCACTAAAATGGTTATTTTTGTAAAAAACACAGGAAACGCTTGCATTTTTTTATTACATATATTATAATATAATAAAGTATATAGTGAACTGCTATCTACTTTGGAGTGTGATATTATAGGAGGAGGGAACATGAAGAAAGCTTATGAATCGCCAGAAATTGAAATTGTTGTATTTCAAAAAGAGGAAGTTGTTACTGGAAACGAGACGTCTCAAAACATTGCTGATTGGTGGGGGTTATAGTATAATGGGAAAAGCGAAAAAGATTATATTTAGTGTACTTTTTGTGTGTTTTACATTTTTATTAGTTGGAACACTTAATGCTAAAGCTGATACTACTACTTTGGTGAGCGCAGTTGATGGCGCGTCCATTAGACTAGCTGTTGAGGGTGAAGTAGATCAAGGATTGAGATTTTATGCTACACTTGATGATAGTGTATTAAATGCTGACCATGGATTTTATGTAATCTATGGTAATGCAACTGTTACTCAATTAGAAGAAGCAATAAATGTTGCTACAGATGGTGAAGTCGTTTTAAATTCTAAAAAAGTTTATAAAGTTGCCGTTAATGGTGCTGATAGTAATAAGCAATATTCAGTTGTATTGATAGGAATTCCTGAAGTTGGTTATGCTGACAAAATTACGGTTGTTCCTTATGTGGTTGATGGTGGAGTTGAAAAATTATCTACAACTACTACAACACGTTCAGTGGCAGACGTTGCTTTGAAAATGGCTTATGCTGGTGAAGGTAATAGCGTTTCAAGTGCAATACTAAGTTATATAAATAGTAATTATAAAGCTGTATATAAAGATATTACAAATACTTATGTTGTTGCCAGTGCTATATATGATACTAAGCGTGAAGAAATTGCTAAGCAGTTTTTAGCAGATTGGAATAAAAAGTTTAGTACATCATTTACTGGCTTTGATGAAGTAAATGGAATAAATGGGGCTTTTTGGCAAAATGCAAGATCAAATAGTACTACTGTTTATGATACTTCTAATTTATATAAATTTTTTCAAGATACTGAAATGCGTGCAAAATGGGAATGGACATTAGATTTCACAAAAACTGTAGGTAATATGACAAATTCTTATGCGGTTGCACAATATAATTTATTGAAGAGTGGTACTGTGCCTACTGGAGATAATTGGTACTATGGAGCACATTTTATTTCTCATTATGTAAGTTTCTTTACGGCTACAAACTATTCAACTGGTTATCAAACTGGAAGTTTTGGTAGTGATTTAAATCGTTATGACCAAATTCCAAGTTATAACACTACTGTATATAGAAGTGAAGCTACTTTAGTAAAAGTTGGTTCAACTATTAACTTGCCAGTGCTTACTCCTGCAGATGGATACGAATGGAATGGATATTATTTAAGTGATACAAAATACACAACATATACAGTTTCATCAGGTAATGCATATTTTAAAGCAAAATTTGATATCAATACTTATAATATAACATACTGGGATGTTGAACTTAATCAAGCAATAACAGGTTTGACTCCAGTAACTTATAATGTAAATGATGCTATAACGCTTGCAGCTACTTATGAAAAGAGCGGATATGTATTTGCTGGTTGGTATGAATTAGAAGATTGCAGTGGTACACCAGTAACTGGTTGGGTAGCTGGTGAAATTGGCGCAAAAAAATATTATGCAAAAATGGTTGCAAGTAGCGCAGTTGAAGTAGAAGTATCATATAATTTAAATGAAGGTTCATGGACAGCTGATTTTGCTAAAACATTTAATACAGGATCTACATCAATTGTTGCTACAAAATTTAGAAGTGGATCAGATGGATTAGCAATTTTAATTGGTACAAAGGCTAATGCAATTGCTGGTGGTTATTGGTATCGTGTATTTTTGAAATATGATAGTGCACTAGGCGCTTATAAGATAGTTGCTATTAATACTGGTACAAGTGCTACCACTGCAGCTGCCACTACTGAAGATTGGGATTATGTATTGGCAGGTCATGATAGTTGTACTACTACTGCATCAAAGACAGCAATTAAGGCGCTAGCTGCTGCTGGAAATGTCGGTAAATACATGTTTATCGATACAGATTTGTCACAGTACACTGCCGCTACTACTGGATTAAATATTAATTGTCAATTATATGAAGCCGCTGCATTCAAAAATGTTTCAAAAGCATTTACATTTAGATTGCCAAATGTGGCTTTACCAACTCCTGTAAAAGACGGATATACATTTGTTGGTTGGTGTGCTGAAAGTGATTTGAGTGATACTCCATTTACTGTTTATCCTGGATATGTTGCAGCAGATGGTGTAACAAGTATTACTTACTATGCTAAATGGATTGATAAAAATTGAACTCCTGATCCTTCAACGGAGTATAATCTAACATTGGATTTTAATGGTGGAAGTGTGGTTGAATATTCAACCACCTTCACCAATACGGATCAAATTGTTTTACCTACTAATAGCGTTAAAAATGGTTATACATTTGCTGGTTGGTATAAGACTTTAAGTTTCCAAGGTGCACCTATTACAATAGTTTCACTTGGAACAGAAGAAGATCAAAAATTCTATGCAAAATGGGATATAATAAGTTATACAATAACTTATTATGCGAATGAAGGATTAATGCCTACCAATCCAATAAATAATTTCACTATTGAGGAAAGTGTTATTTTACCTATTCCAACACGTAGTGGTTATGAATTTTTGGGATGGTATGAAGAAAGTGATTTTACTGGTAATAAAATTGAAAATATACAGATTGGCACATTTTCCTCAAAAACATTTTATGCAAATTGGCGTGAAATAATTTATGTAAATAATAATGTGACATTTGCCTTGAATGGTGGATTATTGGATGCAAATTTTGTTGAACAAAAATTCACTAGCACTTCAAGTTTTTCAATTTTACGTTATAATACTGGTTCTGGAAGTGGTGCAAATATTGCCATCGGATCAAAAAGTTCTGTGACTAGTGCAATCGGACAATATTGGAATAAAATATTTATTAAATATGATACGACTATCAAGGCTTATGTAATCATTGCAATAGATTCCAGCGGAAAAGGATTAAGTGATTATGCTAGTTTAGATTACGATTATGCTATTGGTGTGCATTCAGCTTGTACTGATACTATAGGCAGTGCTGTTATTATAAATATTTCAAAAAATAGTAGTAATATAGGAAATGTAATGGTTTTTGATTGTGATTTAAGTACACTTTCATCATCAACTATTAATGTGGTTGCAAAATTATATTCAGCTTCAATTTTCATAAATAATTTTACGCTTACTTATCGATTATCAGCTGAATTGCCGATACCTTCTAGAGCTGCGTATGTTTTTATGGGATGGTATAGTGACATAACATGTAATACAAAAGTTAATAGTTATATTGCCTCAGAAGAAGCAAATAGTTTTACACTTTATGCTAAATGGGAATTGTATACTACGCCTTTGGAGCAAAAACAAGCATTAATTGATTCTACTATTTCTGAAATTGAAAACCAATTTTATACAGGTTACTTATATGAAAATGCTGTTTTTTCAACGTTTAATTCAACATATCAAACTACAATTACTTGGACAAGTAGTAATACTGCTGTTTTAAGTAATTCTGGTGTTATTTCTAGAAGTAGTATTGATCAATATGTTAATGTTACTGTTTTAGTGGTTTATGAAGGTGTTCAAAGTACTATTGAGTTGACATTTAGAATTGCAAAAAATGGATTAAAAGATATTTCAACTGGTGGAATTGTTTCTGCATATGTCTATAATGGAACATATGCGAATAATAAGGTGAATGATTTATTACTAGGCACAGTAGATATTATTTATAGTGGCTTTGCATTACCAACAGCAGATGGTGGCATAACATTAAGTACTAGTTATAAAAACTCTTTAAATGATTATTTAGTTAAAGCTCATAATGCAGGTGTTAGAGTATTGTTATGTATTGGTCAAGAAGGGGATGCTTATAGAGCTAACTTTAGCACTATTGCCAATGATAATGCTTTAACAGCGACATTTGTAAGTAATATTATTACTTTGATTAATCAATATGGCTTTGATGGGGTTGATATTGATTGGGAGTACCCAGCAACTGCTGAAAAGGATAAATATACATATTTAATGCAGCAAATTCATACAGCTGTAAAAGCAAATAATATTAATCATTTAGTTACTTCAGCTATTCCTGCAGGTCCTTGGAGTTATTCCAGATTTGATTTGGCCAATTCAATACAATATCTAGATTATATTAATTTAATGTCATATGATTTGCAATGTCAAACTACAAATGGTACTGGTGGTGTGCCAGTGGCAAGACATCATTCGGCCTTATATAGTTCTAATAACTCAAATTATAGTTATACTGGATGCTCAATTGATGAATCAGTAAATCTATTTAAAAATCAAGGAGTACCATATAACAAAATAATTATTGGAGCTGCATTTTACGCTAGATATTCAACAGTAACAACCGCTGGCGCTAGTGGTGCTGGTCTTGGTGGTGCTATTGGGGACAATGGTTTGACTGATTCAAAGAGTGGCGCTACAATGACGTATACTAATATAAAAAATAATTACATTAATAATTTTGGAGAAACTATTAAACGATATTGGGATGATAACGCAAAAGCACCATATATCTACGATAGTGCAAGACAAATATTCATAAGCTATGATGATGCAATGTCTGTTGGCTATAAATGTGATTATGTTATGACTAAGGGAGTTGCTGGTATAATGTATTGGGATAATGGCTCTGACAGTACTGGAGATTTATTGAAAGCAATCAATGGAAAATTGAGTGTTTTAAAAAGTAATTAAAAAATCGTTTTGAATAAAAACAATTTAAATTTTTAAGATTATTATTGACCACTACTCAGTAAAATGGATAGTGGTTTTTATTTTAATAGCTTTTTTCAACAAAAATTTATTTATTATTCAATTTAACTTTGGAAAAAAATTATTTTGTGATATAATAATATTATAATTTAATAATTTGAAAGGAAAAAATAAATGGAATGTAAAAAGTGTAATTCTGAATTGCAAGATGATTATATTTATTGTTGTGAATGTGGTTGTCGGACAGATGGGAAAAAAGACTGCCCAAGTTGTAAATGTGTTTTAGAACAAGATGTAAAATTTTGTCCTAGCTGTGGAGTTGTGCAAAGAGGATATAAAAAATGTACGTGCGGCAAAGTGCTAGATGATAAACTGAAATTTTGTCCATATTGTGGTGTCAGTTTTGTCTTGAAAAAACCCAATGCAGATAGTAGTTATTCATCAAGACAAATTAATGCTGGAGTAACTAGTTCAACAAATAATAATTCTCAAAATACTAAGGAAAAATTAAGTCGTATATTCAATATTATTAGTAACAGTTTGTTAGCTGGTGCTATATTTATTATGTTTATCTTTTCTTTTTTTAGTGTATTAAAAGTTAATACTATTACTAATATCAATAGTAGTCCAGTATCAGGAAATGATTTATCAGGATATAATACTAATCAAAGTTCTATAAAAGTCATTGGCTCACTATTTCATTTGCTAAAGGGGCAAGAAGGTTTTGTAGAATATATGGAAAAACAAGCAGATGCTTGGGATACTGCAGAATCAAGCAAGAATTTGTCTAAAGTAAATATAATGGATTACGTAGTATATCTATATTACATGGCAGATGAGAACACTATGAACCCATCATATTTGATGGAGATTCTCTTATTATCTATTGGTTGTCTCATTTATTTAATATCGACGGCTGTTATGCTCATAATTATTATTTATCAAATGGTTTTCAAACGAAAGATTAAAGTAAAGTCAATGCTAGTACCATTCGTAATATCATTAATGCTCGTTGGATTAGTTAAAATATGTGGATTTAAGGTTGGCTGGGCATTATCGGCGTCTATAATTATTTATAGCATAACCCTTTTTGTTATATTGGCATTTAAAATTATTGATAATATATCAGCTTTTAAAGATAAAAAAATAATACTTAAAGTTGCTTCTTTAGGAACAACATTTATTCTAACCTTAATCACTTTCTTGACATTTATAGGAAAATCAGTAAAATTTGTTTTATCTTCAAGCACATATTATTCTGAGTCCCCAACTACGTTTACATATAAAGCTGGTGGAATTGAGTTAGCTAGAGTATGGGATAATCTGACACATAGTGTTTATCGAGGTGTTGACTTTGATGGAGCCATTGCTTTGAGTGTATTGGCATTTATTGTAGTAATTGCTTTGTTTATCATTCAGTTAATTTTATTGAAAAAGATAGCAACTAACTTATTGGAAAGTTTTGATGAATCAAATAAGAAAAAAAGTCGTTTATTATCATTAACAATAATACAAGTTGTTTTCTTCATTTTATTCGTTGCATTTACATCAAGTATGATTGCTGAGACATTATCAGATACAGGTTCATATGGTAGTACCAAATATATTTTGAAATATTCTGTTTCTGGAGCTGGATATGTTGGATTTGTATTTGCGATATTAACATTAGTGACAGTAGCAACTAGCGGAATTATTAATAAAATGTTGAATAATGATGAAAATATCATTCAACAAAACCGTTATGTATAGTTAAATTAATAAATAAATCCATCTTTGGCTTTTCAAAGATGGGTTTTTATTGTCAATAATAGAAATGCTAATGAAATCTTTTATATGTTTTTGATATATATCTATAAAAAATATAGAAATTCCATATAAAATTACAAATAATATTATATATAAAACATTGACTAAAAATTATATGTATATCATTAAATATGAATGGATAAAATAAATGGTATATAATAAAAAAATGTTGAAAAATGTAAGAATTTATGATAAAATTAATCATATTGTTTTTATGAAATATAATTTTTGAATAATATGAGAGGTGAATATGTTTTTTTCTCCAGAGGATTTCGAACTTTTTCCACCTTGTGGGATGTTTAATTTGACGCATTTGATTGTTACATTATCTTGCCTTTTGATTGTTGGGTTACTTATTTACTTGACAATGTCTTGGACTCATAATAAAATAAATAAATTAACAAAAACATTGGCCATTGTTTTCACAATTCTCGAATTAATAAAAATGGGATACAATTTTTATTATGGTTATTTGAACGTTGATTCTTGGGTTCCTTTAGCATTTTGCTCTTTATTTATTTATGGGCTTTGGTGCAGTGGCTATGGCAAGGGAGTAGTAAAAGTTTGTGGTGACGCCTTTATTACAGGTGGTGGGATAGTGTGCGGTTTTTCATTTCTAATTATGCCATCTACATCTTTGCAATTACATCCTATGTTTCATTATTTATCATGTTATAGTATGTTATTTCATAGTGCAATGTTTTTTATGGGCTTGTTATATTTGATTCATAAAGTTTTTATTCCTAGTATAAAAAACTATCGATATTATATAATATTCTCTTTAATTTTTATGATTATGGCAATTATTGTAAACTTAATTTTCAAAAGTAATTTAATGTTTTTAGATAATCCATATGCGATACCAGTAGAACTAGTAAAAAAACTAGGTGAATATAAACTTCCATATATGATAGCAGTTATCTTGGTTTATATTATAGTACCCTATTTTGTCAGTTATGGTCTACATAAATTAATTTCGTTTAAAAAAGCAGAGGTAAAAGAAAATGCTAGTTTATAAATTTTTTGATTACAAAGATAATATCCCTGATGAGGCACGAAATAATAATAGTCTATTTTTAACTATCTTTATGATTGTTGCTATTGTTGCTATAATCTTATTGTGCGTGTTTTTAAGAAATACCAAGCGAAGTAGCGTCGATCGTTATTTAAAAATCATTTCCATTATCGTACCCATTATCGAAATTATCAAAATTGTTTGGGAATCAACTTGGGATATAAGTACAGGAAAGGGCTTTAACTGGGATGGGTTATTACCTTTATATACATGTAGTATGTTCATCTTTGCTTTACCATTTGCTGCTTGGTGCAAAGGTAAAGTGCAAAAATGTGCGGTTGGCTTTTTAACTACCTTATGTATTTTTGCTGGATTAACTAACTTTTTCATTCCGCCCATATTAAATTATTATCCATTCTTTACTTTTGCAACTTTTGTATCTTTATATTTTCATACATTAATGGTATTTACAGGTCTTTTCTTAGTGTCTACTAGGTATTTTGTTCCTAAATTTAAAGATGGAATTGACTGCTGGTTACCAGTAGTAGCCTTTTCTATAATTGTTATTCCAGCAAATTTTATTATTAAAGGACAGGGATACAATCCAGATTATATGCTTTATATGGCTGGTAATGGCGCGCCTTTGTTACCTGACATTGCTGAGTTTTTCAGTTCACATAATATCACATTAATATATTCATTATTAATGATGATGTCCTACTTGCTCATTACTTATCTGTTTATTGGTATATATCAATTAATTATTTTAATGATAAATGCTTTTAAGGAAAAGAAGCATCATGAGAACATAGAATAGTTATAATAAAAAGCTTCATAAATTGAAGCTTTTTATATTTGTTTATACAATGAGATGCTATACATAAAATAAGGTGCTTGTTGTCGTTTGTACTGGCTTTTTGTTTATAAAGTACATAATAATTGTTTGAACTAAAAAATGCATTAAACATGTTAAAAATAGTTTTCAAAATAATAATTATGAAACTACAAATACTATTATAAAATGAGAAAAAAACTCCCAAACTGCGTGTTTGATTTATTAGCGTTTATAATATACAATTAAATTGTGAATATCAAATAAACTCTTTTGATTCATATTTACTTATCTAGTTATCATTAAAGGAGGAAAATATTAATGAATATCGGTAAAAAAATTAAAGAAGAAAGAATAAAAAAAAATTGGACTCAAGAACAACTGGCAACCTTTTTGAACGTTTCAAGTCAGGCAGTATCAAGATATGAAACAACTATTACCTTACCAGACATTACTATACTGCCAGCTTTAGCAAATTTATTTAATGTGACTGTTGACTATCTTTTAGATGTTAATATAATAGAAAAAGAAGAAATCATTAATGAAACATTAAATAAGGGAAAGGAATATTTTAAAGAAGGTAAACTAGACAAACTCATTGAGTTATATCGAAATGCTTTAGTGAATATACCAGATAGCTATATGCTAATGAATGAACTTGCGGATGTACTAGTTTTATGTGCAAGAAATAATAATGAAAACAGAAACAAATATTTGGAAGAAGCAAAAAGTTATTGTGAAAGAATTATTAGTAATGAAAAAAATCAATTGCGATATAGTGCTATAACTACATTATCTAATATATATAATGAATTAAATGATAATAAAAAAGCCTTAGAGATTTCTGGAATGCTTCCAACGATGTACTGCACTCAAGAGTTTCAATCGGCTAAAGTTAGAAGAGGAACCGATAAGATATGGCAATTACAAACAAATGTTTTAATTGAATCAGAAATTTTATATAAAACAGTTATGGAGTTAGTATCAGAAGGGAAGAAACAATTAATATATGATGATACTGAAGAAGAATTTATAATTCAAAAGATGATTTCAATATATGAAATATTGTTCGACAAAGAAGATTATTATTTATATAATTGTCGAATAGGTAGTTTATATGTGAAACTTTCCAAAATATCTGCTAATAATAATGACAAAGAAAGCACATTAAACTATTTAAAGAAAGCTAAAGAGTATATGATTAATAATGATATATGTTTATCAAAACATATATATAAATCATTATTATTAAAAAATCATGAACAAGATGATAATGTAAGAAATACTAATGAACATAATCAATGTTATCATTTATTTAATTATATTATTAATAATAAATCATATATTTTTTTAGAAAATGAAAAACAATTTAATGAGATTCTAAATATACTACAAGAAAAAATGCATTAGGCTAGTCTTTTATACGGTCTTCTTGAATATGATTTAATAAGAAATTATATTAAAGGGGATTATATGACGCTGAAAGAAAAAAAAGGATATGCTTATTATTTAAAGAAAAAATATAATGATATATCAAAAAAGATGTGTTTAATTGGTGTGACTGGGACCAATGGCAAAACAACTACTACCACACTAATATATCAATATTTACAATTCATTGGTAAAAAAGTGACTTTAATCGGTACAAATGGTATTTGGATTAACAAAAAATTTCAAAAAACAATTAATACAACTCCTGGTATTGAGGATATATATAAGATACTAGAAGAAAGTTATAATCAGGGAATAAAATATGTTGTAATGGAAGTTAGTAGTCATGGGATTCATCAATATCGTGTCGAGGGTTTACACTTTAAAATAAAATTATTAACTAATCTTACAGTAGATCATTTGGATTATCATAAAACGTTGGGAAATTATAAAAATACTAAATTAAAGTTCCTAAATAATGAAAAAAGGGCTGGAAAAGTGCTAATAAACGCCGATATGAGCGAATTAATTTATTTTACCCGCAAAACTACCCATAACTTACTCACATTTGGGCAAAATGGGGCGAAATTCAAGTTTTTTAAGGAAAAAATGAACCAAAATGGGGTGGAATTTACATTTTCAATAAAAAAACAAGAATATTATATAAAATCTAACCTAGTAGGACGATTTAATATATATAATTTAACAGCGTTCTTAAGTATTATATATTTATTGAAGGAATTTGATTATTCGAAAATCAAATTATTCTTAGAGCAAGACCTTGATATCTCTGGTAGAATGAAAAATATATTATGGAATGACCGTCAAATAATAATTGATTTTGCTCATACTCCAGATGGCATTGAACAAGTATTGAGTTTTATTAAAGAAATATCACAAAACAATATAATAACAGTTATTGGATGTGGAGGCAATCGTGACCGTACTAAAAGGTCGATTATTGGAAAAAGTGTGACAACTTTATCATCTTATTCAATTATAACAAGTGATAATCCAAGGTTTGAAAATCCCGAATTAATAATAGATGATATAGTGGCTGGATGTGTTAGTGATAATTATGAAATAGTAGTAGACCGCAAAGAGGCTATAAAGAGTGCCTTAAAGAAAAGTATGCCAAAAGATATAATTGCAGTGCTAGGAAGAGGAAATGAAACACATCAACATGTTGCAGGCATAGATATTCCTTTTTCTGATATTGATTATGTATATGAATTATTAAAGGAAGATATTTAGTATGTATTTTTATAGTTTTTTAATATCTTTTATTTTAACTATTGTATTTTTGGTTTTCTTTATCCCTGTTTTGAGATATATAAAATGTGGTCAAATAGTAAGAATTGATGGACCAAGGGAACATTATAAAAAAAGTGGAACACCTACTATGGGTGGTTTAATCATTACAGTAAGTTTCACAATAGTATTCTTAATTATAAATGCTATTTATATAAAAGCAAATATTGTGACTATAATGTTATTGTTATTGCCTGTCTATTTATATATGCTCATTGGTTTTATTGATGATTATATTATTGTAGTAAAAAAGAATAATAAAGGTATTTCACCAAAAATGAAAATTCTATTGCAAATTATTGGAGTAGCAATATATTATTTTTTGTTGAAGAAGGCTGATCTTGGTACTACAGTTAATCTATATTTTATGACAGTGGATCTAAAATGGGGATATGGCGTACTTGTACTCTTAATGTTTGTATCTAGTTCAAATGCTGTTAATATTACTGACGGGATAGATGGTTTAGCTACAGGTTTAATGATAATTGCCCTTTTAGGTATTGGTATAATCGCATACTATAAGCAAAATCAAATTGTCTTGATTTTTATAATCACAGTGATTGCTGGTTTAATGGGATTTATGATTTATAATGCTAATCCAGCAAAAATTTTCATGGGTAATACAGGATCAATGATGCTAGGGGCAATTATTGCCAATCTAATGATTTTATTAGAAGAAGAGTTATTATTAATGTTGATTGCGGTTGTATTCATTATTGAGACATTATCTGTTATTATGCAAGTTACTTATTTTAAAATGACAAAGGGCAAAAGAATATTTTTGATGAGTCCACTTCACCACCATTTTGAAAAAAAGGGGTTTAGTGAATGGAAGGTTGATGGTTTGTTTTGGCTCATAGGTTTAATAGCAATGGCAATAACCATCTTAGTGGTGTTAATATGAAATATTTATTACTCGGTCTAGGTGTAGGTAATTTGAGCATTGAAAAATATTTTATGGATAATAATAATTTATTATATGATATATATGATGATAATAAATTTAAATGGAATATTAATTTAAGAGATTTTGATATAATTATAAAAAGCAGTGGCATTAAAAATAATCATTTAGTATTAAAAAAGGCAAAACGCTTAAAAAAAGAAATTATCACTGATATAGAATTGTTTGGCAGGATAAATGGTAATACATATAAAGATGTCCATAATAATTTTGTAGTAGTAACAGGGTCAAATGGCAAAACGACTACGGTTAATTTGCTTAAAAATTTAATAAATAATAGTTTAGCGGTAGGAAATATTGGTAAAGCAATTTTTGAAGGAATTGATAATAATAATCTAATTATTGAGGCCTCTAGTTTTATGCTTGAATATGTCAGTAGTTTTAGAGCATCATATAATGTTTTTCTAAATCTTTATTCGACGCATCTTGATCATCATGGAACATTTGCGAAATATGTCAATAGTAAATTGAATTTGATTAGGCATCTTAAAGAAGATGATTACATTATTTATAATTATGATGATCTCTTATTAAGAAGATTAATGGAAGTATATGTAGGTATAAAAGTCCCTTTTTCTTTAAAAGAAAAAGTTAATGGAGTTTATTTACATGATAATGATATTTATTATCAAGATAAGCGTTTAATAGATACGAAAAGCATAAATATGTTCGGAGAACAAAATATTCAAAATACAATGGCAGCTCTAGCAGTAGTTTGCAATTATCCAAAAAGGGAAGTTAATAATTATAAAAATACTTTGAAACAATTTTGTGTTCCTCCATATAGACAACAGTTAGTTGGAAAATATAATAATGTGTTAATATATAATGATTCCAAAGCGACTAATTTTTTTGCTTTATCTATTGCATTAAAAAATTTCCCTTTAAAACGCGTGGTTTTAATAACTGGCGGTAAACTTAGAACAGATGATTATAGTTTATTAAGTCCACACTTACGCTGTTTAACAAAGGTTTATTGCTATGGAGAAATGGGTCCATCATTTAAAAAGTATTTTGAAAATTATCATATAAATACAAAAATATGCAACAATTTAGAAGAGGCAATCAATATACTTGATTTCAGCGATTGTGATGTTATATTATTTTCTCCTGGAGCATCAAGTTATGATCAATATACAAATTTTGAGGTTCGTGGAGATCATTTTAATGAATTAATAAAAAAAAGAGGAACGAAAATGTTTTTATAGCATTTTCGTTTTTTAAAATATCTTTAGATTTTTTCATAAATGTGATATAATATTTATATATTTCGATAAATGTGATATAATAAGCGAGAAAAGAAATGAAAAAAATTGTATATGGTGGAGCATTTAATCCTCCAACAAAGGCTCATTTAGAGATAATAAAATACTTATTGAATAAGTTTCCAGAAAATGAATTGATTATTTTACCAACTAATAATCTTTATGATAAAAAAGATTTAGCTGAATTTCATTTCAGATTTGAGATGTTAGAAATAATATGTCAAGGATTATCTAATAAAATTAGCATTTCTGATTATGAAGCTAGTTTGAATAAATATCAAGGAACATATTATATCTTAGAACATTTCAACCACCCTTATTTTGTAATTGGAGCAGATTCATTGCAAAATATTCATAAGTGGATTAATTTTCCAAGTGTTGTTAGTGATAATAAGTTTATTGTTATACCACGCGATGATATCGATATGGAAAGACTTTTTATTGAAGATTCAAAATTATGTGCATTTAGAGACAACTTTATTATTTGTTATGATTTTCATCAAGTTCATATTTCTTCAACAAGTTTTCGTACATTAAAAGATTATGATTTACTAGATTATAGGGTCACAGAATATATTCAAAAAAACCATTTATATGAGGAGGTATAATATATATGTATGCTCAAGGTTTCTTAAAAGTAGCAGCAGCAAGTCCGGTTTTAAGAACAGGAGATTCAAAGTTTAATGTCAATGAAATTTTGAAGATATTGTCTGAAAGCAAAGATAAAAATATTGATATTATTGCCTTTCCTGAACTTGCTATAAGCGGCGCTAGTATTGGTGATTTGATATATCAGCAATATTTATATGATGATATAATGAATGCTTTAGAGTATTTATTAGATAGTAATACTTTTCCAGGAGTTGTAATTGTCGGTAGTTTTATAATTAATAATAATAAAATATATAATTGTTCATTGGTTATTCAAGGTCATGATATTCTAGGTATTATTCCAAAATATAATTTAATGCAATCAAATGAATTAAATGAAATTAGATGGTTTAGTTCTGGAAAAGATATTTCTTTCAACATTATTGAATTATTTGGAAAAAATATTCCTTTTGGCCCAATGCTTTTTGTTAATGATGATAATAATGTAGCTTTTGGTTGTGAAATTGGTAATGACTTAGGTTCAATAATGCCACCTCATATTAATTTATATACTAACGGTGCAGTAATTGTCTTTAATTCTAGTGCTTCAAGAGAAGCAGTAGGACGTATTCATAACCGTAGGGCACTTGTTAAAAGTGTCAGTTATTGTCATAGTGGAGCATATGTTTATGCTGCTAGTAATGCCAGTGAATCTACATCTGAGGCGATTTTTAGTAATCATAAAATGATTGTTGAAAATGGTAAGTTCATTGAAGAAACATATGGAGTTGAATTGAAAAGCAATATTATATATGGTGATATTGATATTAGTAAACTACATTATTTGCGCAAGAAAAAAGGATATGGCAAGGATAATTTGCAAAATTCAGTAGTTTTACCAAAAGTATTATTTCATTTACCAAAAGAAAAGGATTTTATTTTTTCAAAACCAATTGATACACTCCCTTTTATTCCATCAAATGAAGAGGATTATAAGCAGATTATTGATATGCAGGCAACAAGTGTCATGAAACGTTTGGAGTATATAGGCATTAAAAAAGCTGTTATTGGTATTTCTGGTGGTCTTGATTCTACGCTTGCTTTATTATCATTATGTCATATGTGTGATATATATAATATGGACCGTCAAAATATTATTGGAGTTACTATGCCAACAAATAATAGTAGTAATAAAACTTATAATAATGCGTTAAGTTTAATGAAAAAATTAAAAATATCAATGCGCGAAATTAACATTGAAGAAGATGTCCAAAGGCAACTTATGGCAATAGGGCATGATGGTGTATCTAAGGACATCACTTATGAAAATATTCAGGCACGTTTTCGCACATATACGCTTATGAATATTGCTAATTTAGTTGGTGGAATTGTAATTGGAACCTCGGACCTGTCAGAAGTTGCCTTGGGTTGGTCAACTTTTAATGGTGACCAAATGGCAATGTATGGTATTAATGCTGGTTTGCCAAAGACAGTTGTTAAAGCAACAACTAATTATTATAAAGAAATATATCCTGAAGTAAAAGATATTATTGATGATATTGTTAATACACCAATTTCACCAGAATTGAAAGGTAATAATCAATTGACAGAAGATATAATTGGTAAATATGTAATTAATGATTTTATTATTTATCATTTATTCCAAAGTGGCGATAGTGAGGAGCGTTTAATATTTCTACTTCAAAAAGCTTTCAATTTGAATATTGAGGAAGCAAATAAATATTTAAATAATTTTTTTAAACGTTTTTGTCATCAACAATATAAAAGATTGACCATGCCAGAAGGTGTAAAGATATTGGATTTGAGTTTATCACCTCGTAGTGAAACTGTTATCAGTGGTGATATTTATAAAAGCAAAAAATAAAGATTGCATTTCTTA
Organism: Bacilli bacterium; assembly: GCA_031553555.1. Classification (GTDB taxonomy): domain Bacteria; phylum Bacillota_I; class Bacilli_A; order ML615J-28; family CAG-698; genus CAKOMG01. The sequence continues at coordinate 221,791 of JAVBLL010000008.1, read as the reverse complement.
AAATTTTGAGTATAATAATATTATAAAACGATGAAAAAGAGGAGTAATAAATAAACTGATTTTAGAGAGGAACTGTTTGGTGGAAAGTTCTATAGTTGTTTATGAAGGTAGCTTTGGAGTTGACATAATGAAAATGAATTTTTATAGTTATGTCCGTTTAATTAACGTTAAAAAATTTTAAGAGAACAAAATTTTATATTTTGTTAATTAAGGTGGTACCGCGGAAAAATTCGTCCTTAGTCAGACTAGTAATAGTTGACTAAGGATTTTTAATTTATAAGGAGAGAGAAAATGAAACAATTAAAAGATTTACCATCAAAATATGATTTTAAAGAAGTAGAATGTGGGAAGTATCAGAAATGGATAGATATGGGTTATTTTACAGCAGGAGATAATAGCAAAATTCCTTACACTATTGTTATCCCACCGCCCAATATTACAGGACATTTACATATTGGTCATGTCCTTGATGTTACTTTACAAGATATTATTGTTCGTCGTAAACGCATGATGGGATATGATACACTATATTTGCCAGGTATGGACCATGCCAGTATTGCAACCCAAGCTAAAGTAGAGGCAGCTCTACGTGAAAAAGGAATTTCTAGATATGATTTGGGGAGAGAGAAATTTCTTGATGCCTGCTGGGAATGGAAAGATAAATATTCTGGAATAATTAAAACTCAATGGGAAAAAGTTGGGTTGAGCCTTGATTATACTCGTGAACGTTTCACTTTGGATGAAGGACTAAATAAAGCTGTTAATGAAGTGTTTGTAAAAATGTATCATGAAGGATTAATTTACCATGGCGAAAAAATTATCAACTGGGATGTAAAAAGTAAAACTGCTTTATCTAATATTGAAGTAGAATATAAGGACATTGAAGGTGCCTTTTACCATTTTATTTATCCATTTGTTGATATGGAAGGTGGTTTGGAAGTTGCAACTACAAGACCGGAAACAATGTTTGGTGATACAGCATTAATGGTTCATCCTAAGGATGAACGTTATAAAAAGTTTATTGGTAAAATGGTTTATATTCCTGGAACTAAAACAAAAATTCCAGTTATTGCTGATGAATATGTTGAAATGGAATTTGGAACAGGAGTTGTTAAAGTAACCCCTGCTCATGACCCTAATGACTTTGAAGTAGGCCTTCGCCATAATTTAGACAGACCATTATGTATGACTGAAGATGGTTATATGAATGAACTGGCAGAGGGTTATCAAGGAATGGAACGTTTTTTGTGTCGTGCTCAGGTTGTTAAAGATTTACAATCAAAAGGCTTATGTCCAAAAATCGAAAAAATGATTCACTCAGTTGGTCATTCTGAAAGAACAGGTGTAATAGTAGAACCACGTTTATCGAAACAATGGTTTGTAAAAATGCAACCTTTGGCAGATGAAGTAATAAAATTACAGAAAACTAAAGATAAAGTAAAATTTGTTCCCGCACGATTTGAACGTACTTTTTTACAATGGATGAATAATATTCAGGATTGGTGTATTAGTCGTCAGTTATGGTGGGGGCATCAAATACCCGCTTGGTTTAAAAGTGATAAAGATGGAAATGAAGAAGTATATGTTGGTTTAACTGCTCCATCAGGTGATGGTTGGATTCGTGATGAAGATGCATTAGACACATGGTTCTCTAGCGCCTTATGGCCATTTTCAACTCTTGGTTGGCCAGATAACACAAATGACTATCAAAGATTCTTTCCTGGAAATACTTTAGTTACAGGTTATGATATAATTTTCTTTTGGGTTGCTCGTATGATTTTCCAATCTAAATATTTGACTGGTAAACGCCCATTTGACAATGTTTTAATTCATGGTATTATTCGTGATGAACAAGGAAAAAAAATAAGTAAATCACTTGGAAATGGTCCGGATATTTTCAAAATATTTGAAAAATATGGTGTAGATAGTGTACGTTATTTCTTAACAACAACTGGTACTCCAGGACAGGATATTCGTTATTCGGATGAAAAAATTTCAGCAACTTGGAATTATATTAATAAGATTTGGAATATTTCTCGTTACATTGGTTTACAGTTTGAAGCTAACCAATATCAGAATGAATCTATAGATGTAAAATTACTTATGACTGCTGATAAATGGATCTTACATAGGCTGAATGATGTTATAAAGTCAGTTAATATTAATTTTGAAAAATTTGAATTTGGCGAAGCTGCAAAAACCATATATAATTTTGCATGGGATGATTTTGCATCTTGGTATATTGAGATGACTAAAGTAGTTTTCTCCATGGACATTAAAAAAGAAAAAACTAATACATGCGCAGTTTTAAATTACGTATTAACTTCTATATTGAAATTATTACATCCATTTATGCCCTTTGTTACTGAGGAGGTTTATCAAATGTATAATGAAGGAAGTATAACAATTAGCAACTGGCCAGAAGTAAATAAAAAATATAATTTTAAAAATGTCAAAGATTTTACAATTATTTTTGATATTATCACAAATATTCGTAATACTAGAGCTTTAAAAAATGTGGCTATTAGTAAAAAGATAGACTTAATATTGCAATTCAAAGATAATGATATTTTGAATTTTGTTCAAGATAATAAGCATTATTTACAAAAATTTGTCAATTATGACAACCTTGAATTAACAACTGAAGCAATTGATAGTAGCAAATGTATTGTAAATGTTCTTGATAATATAATAATTATAGTTCCTCTTTCAAAACTTGTTAATATTGAAGAAGAAAAGCAAAAATTAATGGATGAAAAAAATAAAATGATAAATGAAATAAAGCGCTGCGAAAATATGCTTAATAATGATAACTTCCGATCAAAGGCTCCGCAAGCAAAAATCTCAGAAGAGCAAGATAAGCTAAATGCTTATAAAAACAGACTTTCGGAAATAGAGAAAATCATAAATGAATTGTAAGGATGAAAAATAATGTTTACTAAGATTGATGAATGTATTAGCTGGATTGAATCACAACATCGTAAGTCTACAAAAAGTTTAGAACATATGAAAAAGTTATGTGCTTTTTATGGTAATCCTGAAAAAAGTTTAACTTATATACATGTAACTGGCACTAATGGTAAAGGTTCCGTCGTTGCTTATTTTCGCTCCGTTTTACAAGAAGCTGGTTTAAAGGTGGGAAGTTTTACTTCCCCCTATATTGAATGTTTCAATGAAAGAATATATTATAATTATCATTTTATTGAAGATGAAAAGATATTAGAATATACTAATTATATTATTTCACGTTACATTGAATTAGAAAAACAAGATATTGAATTACCTGGTTTTTTTGCTATTGTCACTTTGATATGTTTTATGTATTTTAATGAAGTAAAACCTGATATAATAATTATGGAAGTTGGCATTGGAGGACTTTTGGATTGCACAAATGTAATTATGCCAATTCTAACAATTATCAGTAATATTTCATATGACCATATGAACGTTTTAGGTAATGACCTTGCATCAATTGCCTATAATAAACTTGGGATTGTTAAAGAAAATGTGCCGCTAGTGACAATCAAAAATGAAGAAGTTGAACAGCAAATAATTGAAACTTGCAAAAAAAAGAATACTCCACTTGTAATTGTTAATCCAAATAATATAGCCAATATCAATATTAAAATTGGCAGAACTAGTTTTGATTATAAGCAATACATGAATATTGAACTACAAATGTCAGGATTATATCAGACGGAAAATGCTAGTTTAGTAATTGAAGGGTGTCAGTTTTTGAAATCATATTTCAAAATTACTGATGAACAAATAAAAATTGGATTAAAAAAAATGTTTTGGCCAGGAAGATTGGAAGTAGTTTCAAAGAAACCTCTCATAATTTTAGATGGTGCTCATAATATAAACGGCATTGAAAGATTACATGAATTCATTTTGAATGTTAAAAGGGATTATAGTATTAATTTGATTGTTGCCATTTCATCTAATAAAGAAAAAGCCAAAATGATAGAAAATATTGAAGTTGATGTTGATAATATTATTTTCACTAAATTTGCATATAAACGAAGTGATGAAGCCTTAAATTTATATGAACTATCAAATCATCCCAAAAAACAAATGGAAGAAGATTGGCACAATATATTAAATAAAATTAATATATCAAGTGATAAAAACCAAATATGGATATTTTGTGGAAGTTTATATTTTGTGAGTGAAGTGCGTAGGACTTTAAAGTAATTTTTTATAGCCTTCGATTTATAGTTTAAAAAAAACAACCATTATATTTGCTTTTAAATACAGGGATTACTTATTTTTGAACATAATTGAATATTGAAAAGACAGAAAGTTGTTTTTGCTTTCTGTCTTTTCTTATTAAAAATACTTGTAAACAATTATTATTTAATAATGTATTTATATTAATTAATTGTCATATAAAATAGTATAATTTATTTTAATGCTTGCCTTTTTTGACACGTTTTTGCATATTCAATGTTTATAATAATGACACTAGGAAAGTGAGGTAGGAATATGAAGAAAAAAGATATAGATTTATTTGGAATTTTACTTGGTTTGGTGATTGGAGCGGTGCTAGGGTACTTAATATTCACCCAAGTTGGCAAGGACCCAAATGATGATACCGATACGCCAGCTATTAATACTAATATTTATGGAACAGTTTATTTGTTGCAAATGGGTAAAAGCAGTAATATTGATGAATTAAGAAGTATACAAAACCAAATGAAAGTAAAAAATTTATATTCAGAGATAATTGGAAATGGTGATTTATATTATTTATATGGTAATATTTCTGATACGTTAGAAAAAGCTCAAACAAAAAAAACCATTTATGAATCAAATGGTTTCAATCCAACTATAAAAAGTGATTATATTCTTGATTTTCCCCAAACCGTTATAACTAGTCAAGTTGAATATGAATTTTATAATGATGTTGTATTAATATTATTAAAAAGTTTAGAAGGTTCAACGTTTACTATTCCTGAAAAATATAATATTACTCCAATAGATGTTGAGACATTCTCAAATATCACAATGCTTAGTGCTTTGAAAAATGATACTATTAAAGAGCAAATTCAGCTAAATACATATTGTTTATTAAACAAAAAATTAAAGTAAATTGTCATGTTTTTTTCTAATATATTAGCGGAGTGTGAAAAACGTGAAATATATTTTAAAAGAAATGACATCAATGGAAAAACCAAGAGAAAAATTGCTTGCGTATGGACCAGAATCTTTAGCAGATTATGAACTACTAGCAATTCTTTTGCGTACTGGTACTAAGGACAAATCAGTAATTAATATAGCGATTGAGATAATGAATGAATTTATTAATTTGAATTATTTACAGGAAGTAACTATTGAAGAACTTATGAAAATCAAAGGAATTGGTATAGTAAAATCAATTGAAGTAGTAACAGCAATGGAACTTGGTAAAAGATTATCAAAAAGACAAAAAAATATTAAGTATATTCGTTCATCAAGTGATTGTTATAATTATTTATGCGATGATATGCAAAATTTGACACAAGAAAACTTTGTTTGTATTTATTTAAATTCAGCAAATGAAATAATTTGTCATAAAGTAATTAGCATTGGTACTTTAACTTATACAATAGCCAACCCTAGAGATGTTATTAAATGGGGGCTTAAATTTTCAGCATATGCTATTATCATTGCTCATAACCATCCAAGTGGAAAAACATATCCAAGCGAAGAAGACAAAAATCTTACAGAACAAATAAAGATGGCGGCTAAAACAATGGGAATGATTTTTATCGATCATCTAATAATTGGTAAAAATGCTTATTATAGTTTTCATGAAAAAAGAATAATAAATTTGTGATGAGCATATAATTTAATAAGGAGGATTGATAATATGAACCTTATTGATCGTTTTTTATATAAAATTTTTATTTTAGCCTTTATTTTATGTGGGGTTGTTGGATTAGACCGTCTAGGGGTATTGTCTCTAAAAAATTTGCAAACTTATATGAGTACAAGCATTAATACTGTCAAAGTCATTTCAACCTTGAGTGGGAAAAACGATGTATTCAATTTGGGTGATGATGAAATGGCGGTTATGAACCATATCACAAAAACTGAAAATATCGCTAATGGAAAAAAAATAATTTTGGATGATTTTAATGGTGTTGAGAATCGTTATTTAGGCAGTGTTGTTAAAATAACTAAAAATAATAATTTGTACGATGTATATATTCAAGCAGGAGATGGGAAAACATATTGTTATAGTAGTCTTTTAAGCATTGATGTAAATATGTATGAAATAGTTAAGGCGGGATCAATTATAGGACAGGCCAATTATCAAAATGATTACTATTACAACTACTATATTTATAATGGAAATAAATTAATTCAACAATGAAAATCCATTATTCCGTTTATATATTACTAATATGCGCATTATATACTAATTCGTTAGTTTTAATGTTGCTTTTTTTGTTTTCCATTATTGCTCATGAAATAGGCCATTTATTAGTACTGAAAATATATAAACAAAAAATACTTAAACTTAATCTATCGATGTTTGGTGGTGAATTATGCGCATCAATTGAAAATTTATCTTTCTTACGACAATTAGTAGTTAATCTAGCTGGAATAAGTGTTAATTTATTAATATGTGTTATCATAGGTTTATTAAATAATGATAGCAAATTATTAAATGATTTATATTTATATAATAAAATATTGATAATATTTAATTTATTACCAATATATCCACTAGATGGATATAGAATAATTGAAGGGTTAATCAATCATATATTCCAAAAAAATCAATTTTTCATTATTACCAATATATCTATTGTGTTTTTAATTATTTTGTTTATTTATGGAATATATCAAGAAAGTATAGCACTGATTATAATATTTGTTGTTTTAGGAGTGAAGAATATTATTAGAATAAAAGAAAAAGAAAAATATTTATTAATGAGACTTGTTAAAAACATGACATAAATGGTATAATGATGTAGGTGTCAATATGGTAGTATTAAATAAAAATTTTGAAGTTGTTATTGTTCATAAGAAAGTTAAAAATATAAATGTTAAGGTGACTCCTCGTTATGAGATTATTGTTACAGTTCCGTTGAGGTTTTCTAATAATGAAATTAATCATTTATTACAAAACAATATTTCTTTGATTGAACGCTTAGTTAAAAAAGTCCATTTTATAGATTTGAAAGATGAAGAGATTATAATATTCGGTCAAAGATATACTTTATGTGGCGATATGCTTATTGAAAAAGAGTATGTTATTATGGGGAATAAAATATTTTATCGTGACATCAATAAACTATATCAAAATTGTATTGATATTATTTGTCAACATTTTAAGCATGTTGCTACTAAAAATAATTTTGATTTAACAACATCACTAGTTTTTAAAAAAATGAAATCGCGCTGGGGAGTATGCTATATCCAAAAAAATAAAATATGTTTAACTCAATATTTGATTCATGTCCCAATACATTTAATTGAGTATGTCATATGTCATGAATTTTGTCATTTTCAATATCCTAATCATAGTTCGCAGTTTTATCTAGAAGTATCCAAATATTATAAGGATTATAGCAAAGCCCGCAGCGAACTTAAAAAATATTCATATTTTTTAAAATGAGTACGAAAAGTACTCATTTTTATTTTGATAAAAAAAGTAAAAAAGTGTATTTTTTTGTAATATATATAATGAGTAAATGAAAATCACAATAAAAACACAATAAAATATAAATAAGGAGATTATATGTATAAAATATATTTTAATGATATTGAAAAATTCATGAATAAAAGAATAACTGGGGGTCCTATTGTTGAAAGCAATTATATATCTTCAGTAATGAAAAATAAGCGCTTGGAATTGTCAATGACTTTATCACAAACCACTGACAATATATGCTCAGAAGCATTCTTATCAAAACTAGAACGTAATATGATGGATAAAAAGAATGAAAGAGTTGCCCTATTATGCGAGAGACTTGACTTGGATTATAATAGATTATTGGAAATTGAAGAAGGGAATAGAATTTCTCAATTGTTATTGCATTATATTAATGATAATAGAAAAGAGATAGAGAAGTTGAAAGAAGGGGTGACATGTGAACTGTTTATTGCACAGGATTATATTATTAGGGGGTATAATTATTATTTTAGAGAAGAATATAAACAATTACATCAAATAATTATAGAACTTGACCAAGTTAAGCAATGTCTTTGTGATATGGAATTATTTGCTGTTTTAATATTGATTGTTGAATATGACATTAAAACTTTACAATATAATAAAGCTCATAGCTATTTGCATTTTGCTGAAAGATTACTGATTAAAGATGAGCTATACCAACTAATAATTATAGAAAAGAAATTTATAATAGCTGCTCATACTGAAAGTGTGTTGCTGGAAGGATGCTATGCAACACTAAAAACAATGTACTCTTTAGGCTATCCTCTAAGTAAACAGTTTTTAATGAATGTCTATTATTTACAAGCTGCTACTAGAAACGATAATCTTGAAGCATTGCAAATAATGAAAAATGATATTATTCCGCAAACTTATTATGATGATTATGTATATGCAATATTTTATGTCTTTGTAAAAAAAGAAAAGTACGATGAAGCTATTAATTTTATTCAAGGACATAATAATTTTGATTATCGAACTATTACTTTACTTGCATATTGCATTTTTAAAACTTTGATTGGGCAGTCCACTAATGAAGAATTACGGACACAAAAGGGCAAGCTTGTTGGGTATTTGCGAAAAGCAGAGCAAAAGCCAACTGACACTTTCCATCTTGCATTTATTCGTTTAATGCAATATGAAATCGATCAAGTTGAAATGGATGTTATATGTAATTATATTAAAAATTATTTATTAAAAGAAATGGAGGATTTCTATTATCCACTGTATAATCATTATATTGAAGAACGCTACTGTGAATTATTAGGAAAATTGAGTCGATATAAAGATGCATATTTATTCTTATCGTCTAAACGAAAGAACTTGAAGAAATTACCTTTTTAGAGTATAATATTATTAAGACTATATGATTGGAGTATTTATGGCGGATTATTTGGTGAACTTAAATGATTTTTCAAAATTGTCATTTATAAAGGAAATGAAAAAATATGCTGATTGCAATAATGTCCCTATTATTAGTGAGGAAGGCCTATCGCTAATTTTATTAATAATTCGTTTGACTAATTCTAAACGTATATTAGAACTAGGAACAGCGATTGGTTATTCCGCCTGTAATATGGCATTGGCGTCTTCAGATATTATAATAGATACTATTGAAAGAAATGATTTGATGATTGATATGGCAAAAAAAAACGTTCAAGATTTAAATTTATCTTCACAGATTAATATTTTAAAAGGCGATGCCTTAGAATATGATGTTGATAATTTGTTGAATACTTATGATGTTATATTTATTGATGCTGCCAAAGCTCAATATAGAAAGTTTTTTGAAAAATATGAAAAAAAATTGAATTCACATGGTGTTATCATTTGCGATAATTTGAATTTTCATGGTCTGGTTGAACAAGAAAAAATTATCGGTAGTAAAAGTCTACAGGCCCTTGTTAAGAAAATAAAAAGTTTTAATGAATGGTTAAAATGTAACCCTTATTATAATAGTTTTTTTATGAATATTGGTGATGGAATGTCTGTAAGTATGAAAAAAGAGGAATAGCATGAAGATAATTACAAGACTAAAAAACGATGCTAATATTGCTGAATATAAAGCTTCTTGCTTGATATTATCAACCCCTTTTTCTTGCTATAGCGATAGCGTATATCAAAAGAATCTTGAAAATATAGTTACTGAAATTCATAATTTACAAAAAGAAGTTGCCTTTTTAATTGATAAAATTGTTGATCAATCGGAAATTTCTATTTTATATTCCTTTTTAGATAGTTATGAAAAAAATAACATTGATTATTTTATATTTTCTGATATGTCAATATATAATTATTTTGCTGAAAGAAAATTATCTAATAAACTTATATATTCAGCATCTACTTTGGTTTGTTCAAATGAAGAATGTCTAATGTATGCTGAAATGGGTGTTAAGGTTATTGTCTCTAAGGAATTATCTTTGGATGAGTTATATAATATAAAAACTAAAAATGTAGTTTTATATGCATATGGTTATCTTGAAATGTTTTATTCAAAAAGAAAATTAATTAATTCATATTTTCAATATACAAATAAACAAAGAACGATTGATAGTTCTTTTGAAATCGTAGAAACGACAAGAGATGCAATTTATCCAATTATTGAAAACAAAACAGGTACTTACATTTTTAATGAGTTTCCTTACATACTATTTAAAGAGCTTATGAATCTATCAAATATGCATATGATTTATATAAATGGGTATTTAATTGATGAAGAAAAAATTTTAAAAGTAATTGAAATATATAATAAAGCATTATCCACACAATTTGATGATACATATTTAGAAGAATTGATAGCAGTTTCTTCAAATGTGACGACTGGTTTCTTATATAAGAAACCATTGATTCTAAAGGAAAACGAATAATGGGTGAAAATAAAAAAATCGAATTGCTTGCTCCAGCTGGTAATTTACAAAAACTAAAAATCGCTATATTATATGGTGCTGATGCTGTCTATATTGGTGGTAAAAAATTCAGTTTAAGAGCCAGGGCAAACAACTTTGAATTAGTTGATATTAAAGAAGCATGTGAGTTTGCTAGTGTATATAATGCTAAAATATATGTGACAATGAATATAATTCCCCATAGTGAAGATTTAGAAGACTTGGAGGAATATTTATTATTTCTTCAAGCGGTTGGGGTTAAGGCAATTATTACTTCAAGTTTATACATAATCAAAAAAAGTTTGATGGTTGCACCTTTGTTAGAAGTGCATCTAAGTACGCAGGTTTCCATTACTAATTCAGAAGCCATAAAATTTTATGAAAAATTAGGTATTAAAAGGGTCGTTTTAGCTAGGGAAGTGAGTCTTAGGGAAATGAAGTTGATTATTAATGACTGTGATATTGAATTAGAAGCATTCATACATGGAGGTATGTGTAGTGCATATTCTGGTCGTTGTATGCTTAGCAATTATATGGTTAACCGTGACGCTAATAGAGGTGGTTGCGCCCATTCGTGTCGTTGGAACTATAATTTGTTAAATAATAAGCAACAAATTAATACAAATGGTTATTTTCATATAGGCTCAAAAGATCTTGTGGGAGTAGAGGCAATTCAGGAAATGATAACCTTGGGAATAGTTTCATTGAAGATTGAGGGGAGAATGAAATCAGAATATTATATAGCAACAATTGTTAGAACGTATAGGCAATTGATAGATGCCATTTATAATAATGATTTAATCGATTATCAATATTATAATAATGAGATTCAAAAAGCCGAAAATAGAATTTCATCTACTGGTTTTTTATTTGGTGATACTACCGCCAATGAACAATTATATGACCGCGATGAACATCCTACTAAGGAATTTGTTGGAATCGTAAGAGAATATCGTAAAGAAACAAAGGAATGTGTTATTGAGCAAAGAAATTATTTTGAGGTTGGAGATACCTTAGAATTTTTCGGTCCGTTTTTAAAAAACACTTTGAATAAAGTGAATGAAATTTATGATTTTGAATATAATAGGTTAGATGCTGCAAGGCACCCTCAACAGTTAATTATATTGAAAGTTAATTTTGATGTTAGTATAAATGATATGATAAGGCTGAAAACATAATTGAATATTATGGAATAAAAATTTTTCAGTTGCTTTTTTTAAAGCAATTTGATATAATACTATAGAAATTATTAATATAGAATAGGATGGTTATTAGATGAATACAAAATTACAATTAACTCAAGAAGGAAAACAAGATTTAGAAAATGAATTAAATCAATTAATCCATGTCAATAGAGTTAAAAATTTAGAAGACATAAAAGAAGCTAGAGCACAAGGTGATTTATCTGAAAATGCTGATTATGATGCTGCTCGTGATCAACAACTTCAAATAGAAAAACGTATAAAAGAAATTGAAAATACCTTGAAAAATGCGGATATTATAGAATCTTCAAATACTTCTAATTTAGGAAAAACAGTTGAGTTTAGATATTTAGATAATAATGAAATGGCTAAATATAAGTTAGTTAATAGTATTGAAGCAGATACACAAAATGGTAAAATTTCTAACACTTCGCCAGTTGGTAAATTATTAATGAAATCTAGAGTCGGTCAAGAATTAGATGTTAAAACGGAATACGATGAATATAAAATTCGTATTGAAAAAATTTATTAAAAAATCCCCCTGTATACCACTTTTTAGTGTAATTACAGGGGCTTTTATTAGCAAGTTTATAGTTGTTATTGCAACAATATAAATTAATAAATAAATAAATTGTTTTTTGAGGTTTTATATGTTATAATATGAAGAGATAAAATTACGGAGGAATTGTATTATGTATGTACCTGTTTATGACAAAGGCTTTAAACCAGCAATTATTGAATTAAATAAATTCAATGAACTTGTAGAAGCAAGTGGTGTAGCAACTGAATTATCTATATGTCTTGAAAGAACAAGAGGATATAATTATATTTACAAAATGAATATTTTTAAAGATGGCTCTGGACATGATGACGAAAATTTTGAATTTGTTGAAAGAATTGTCAAGACGATTTTATGGATGGTTGGCGGTTATAAAATATATATAGCTGGTTCTGACTATATCACTAAAAAATTACAGGAAATTTATTCACCAAATGGCTTAAGAGCCTTTGATTATAACTTTATGTCTGATGTTTATGAGAATACTTTTGAAGTTGTCTCATGTAAAAAATCAGCTTTTCCAAAACCAAAAAAAGAAGCACATAAAATCGAAAATAATTTAGATGGTTGCCGTATTGGTTTTGATGCTGGCGGAAGTGATCGCAAAGTATCAGCGTCTATTGATGGCGAAGTTGTTTTTAGTGATGAAGTAGTTTGGTTTCCAAAAATTAATAGTGATCCACAATATCATTATGACGGTATAATGGATTCAATAAAAACAGCAGCTAGTTATTTACCACGCGTTGATTCCATTGGTGTATCATCTGCTGGTATATGTGTAGACAATAAAATAATGGTAGCTTCTTTATTTATTAAAGTTCCAAGAGAAGAATTTAATAAAAAAGCAAAAACTATTTATATTGATATTGCCAAAGAATTTGGTGATATCCCTCTAGTATTAGCAAATGATGGAGATGTAACTGCTTTAGCTGGTGCTATGGAATTAAATGATGATAAAGTATTAGGAATAGCTATGGGAACTAGTGAAGCGGCTGGATATATTGGCGAAGATGGTAGTTTACTTGGTTGGCTAAATGAACTTGCTTTTGCGCCTGTTGACTTCAATAAAAATGCTATGGAAGATGAATGGAGCGGCGATTATGGTTGTGGCGTAAAATACTTTTCTCAAGATGGAGTAATAAAATTAGCAGAAGTTGCTGGTTTGGAGATCGATGAAAGTTGGAGCCCAGCTAGAAAATTAAAATTCATTCAAGATTTAAATGAAGAGGGCAATGAAATTGCTGATACAATTTTTAATGACATTGGAATATATTTAGGTTATACTTTAGCATATTATGCTCATTTTTATGATATAAAATATGTTTTATTATTAGGGCGTGTGGTTAGTGGTAAAGGAGGAAATACTATTCTTTCAACTGCCAGAAAAGTATTACATGAGCAGTTTCCTGAATTATCTCGCATCGTGTTAGATATGCCTGATGATAAGAAACGTCGAGTAGGTCAATCAATAGCGGCCGCAAGTATGCCAAAAATTAAAAAATAAAGCAATAACCTTACAACCATATGATTGTAAGGTTATTATATTTTGTCGCTCATCATATATAAGTAAAGCTTTGTTAGAGCTCTTTTTTCAATTCTTGAAACATAACTACGGGAAATATTCATTCGTTTAGAAATTTGTCTTTGAGTTTCTACTGGTTTATTGAAAAAACCATAGCGACATGCAATAATATCCAGTTCCCTTTCGTTTAAGATTGTTAATGCTTCATTTATTTGTGATTTGTTCTCTAGTTCTAGTAGTTCATCAACTACTGATGGGCTAGGATCTTCAATAATATCACACAAGTGCATTTCGTTACCTTCATGGTCTACACCTATTGCTGAATATAACCAAGTAGTCTGCCTTTTCTTTTTTGAACTACGTAAAAACATTAAAATTTCATTTTCAATACAACGCGACGCATATGTAGCTAATCTTGTTTTGGACTCGAAATTATATGAATCAACTGCTTTGATAAGACCGAATGCTCCAATAGAAAGTAAGTCTTCTTTGTCCTCTTTGGTATTTTCGAATTTTTTCACAATATGAGCGACTAAACGCAAGTTTCTTTCTATGAGGATATTCCTTGCTTCCTCGTCCTTGCCTTGCCATAAAGCTAAATATTTTTCTTCCTCCTCCTGTGTCAATATCTCCGGATAACTATTTGAGTTGATACTACCTAAGAGCGGAAGAATTAAAAAAAATAAATTAAACATATTACTCCTTTATTTATTAGTAATGAATGTTAGAAAGAGGTAAAAATGATATTTCATTTTATTAAAATTACAAAATTCATCCCTACTATGTCTGTTAAGACAATTTTTGACATTGATTACATTAAATTATACGCAGATGGTAAAAGAATTATGCTTTTAGATTTAGATAATACATTAATACCATATGATATGGAATATGCAAGTAGTGAAACAAGAGATTTATTATTAAATATTCAAAAAACCGGCTTCCAAATTATCATTATCTCAAATAATAAAAAATTAAGAGTAATGAAATTCTGTGAAAATTTATCATTTAATTATGTATATTCAGCTAAGAAGCCACTGAAAATAGGATTTAAAAAAGCATTAAAATTATTATCAGATAAAATTGATAAAAACAGTGTAATTGCTATAGGAGACCAAATTATGACTGATGTATATGGCAGTTCGCGCTTTGGCATTGACTCTATACTAGTTCATCCTTTGAAAAAAAAATCTGAAAAATGGTATACAAAATTGAATCGTCGCAATGAAAAAAGCATTTTAAAAAGAATTAAAAAACATGATTCAAAAATTCATAAGGAAATTATAGAAAATCATGAATATTAAATGTTTAGGCTGTGGTGCCAATATCCAAACAACTAACCCTAATAAAAAGGGCTATATTGATCCGGTTGTGTTAAATAAACATAATGATGATTTTTATTGCAAAAGATGTTTTGACCTAAAACATTATAATCGTTCTATAAATATAGAAGTAAATATGCAAGAATATCAAAAAAATTTACAGAAAATCGCCAAGGATAAAGGATTGATTGTTTTAGTAGTTGACATGTTTGATTTTGAGGGTTCGCTTATATATAATATAAATAAACTTTTTGCATCAGAAAATATATTATTGGTGCTCAACAAAGCGGATTTATTTATTGATTCATTAAACCGAAATAAATTAATAAGTTATGTCCGTGAGTATTTAAAACAAGCAAATATAAAAATAAAAGATTTAATTTTAATGAGTAGTTTTAAAAAAGTAGATATTTCAATGTTAATTGAAAAAATTCGTGATTATTATAATGGTAGAAATATTTATTTTGTTGGTATGACTAATGTTGGAAAATCATCAATTATTAATAAGATTATCGAACATCATACTAATGAAGCAAATTTAATAGTTGTCTCTAATACTGTGAATACTACTCTGGATAATATCCATATTCCATTTACGAATGATAGTAGTATAATAGATACTCCTGGCATTATTAATGATAATAATTTAATCTACTATTTGGATAAACAAACTCTGGAATATATTACGCCGAAGAGTTTTATTAAACCAAAGACATTCCAAATTTATTCACGTCAGACTTTGTTTGTTCAAGGCTTTATTAGGCTAGATGTTTTGAGCGGTGATAATAAATGTTCGCTAATAACTCATTTCAAAAACAATTTATTGATTCACAGAACAAAACTTGAAAATGCCGATGGTTTTTATTCAGCACATATTGATGATATATTAAAATATCCGACGGCAACTGAACGCAAAAAACTTGGAAATATGATTACCAAAACATTTATATTTAATACTGATGAAAAAAAAGACATTGCCATAAGTGGTCTGGGATTCATTTGTGTTTATGGTAATTGTTCAATTAAAGTTCATTATTTTGAAAACGTCAAAGTTATATTAAGAAAGGCAATGATTTAATGCAAAATTTCAATTTTTATAAAGAAAAATTATTACAAAAATATAAAACTGCAAATAATTTTGAAATAGAAGAACGCTATTTTCATAGTTTAAATGTGGCAAAGAAAGCTGAGGAGATTGTTAAGCAACTCTCTTTACCTATTGATATCGAGAAAGTTCGTATTGCCGGTTTACTTCATGACTATGCAAAGTTTATGAATAAAGAGGAATTTGAAGAAATTGTTTTAAATAATAATCTATCTTATGAATATTATTTAAATAATGAGAAAGTCACACATGCACTACTTGGGAAATATGCCATTATGAATGATCTGGGTATTGAAGATGAAGAAATTCTAAATGCAATTGAGTATCATACAACAGGACGCGCTAATATGAGCCTGCTTGAAGAGGTTATATTTTTAAGTGATTATATTGAAGATAGTAGAGTTGGTAGAAATTTTGAAAAAGTGAGAAACATTGCCCAATCAAATTATCAAAAAGCAATATATATTATTCTTGAAGAGAATATTAAGAAATTGACAACTAGAAATGCACCTATACATACTTTAACAATGGAAGCATTTCAATATTATAAAAAGTTTTATAATACAGAAAATAGTTATTTGAATAATATCTTAGAAACTATCAACCGCAATCTAGTCCACAACATAAGTATATATGATGCTAGCAAAAGTCATTTATTTTGTGATTATGTCATTGTTTCAACCGCTTTAAGTGAAAGACAGATGCAAGCGGCAATTAATTATTTAAGACAAGAATATCATATAAGGGGTATAGAAAATGGTAAAACCTGGACTTTAATAGATTTAGGAGATATCATAATACATATTTTTAGTGAAGAAGACCGTTTGAATTATGGTTTAGATCGTTTATATTCTTCACTTCCCCAAATTCCCTTTAAATCATAAAATTTTACATATTTTTGCTAATTGCATCATAAAATGTTATGGGTGAATAATATGTTATTAAAAGAATTGCAAACGCGTGATGTGATTAATGTAGTTGATGGTAGCAAACTGGGCCGTTTGACGGATCTAGAAATCGATTTTGCTACTGGCAAGATAAATTCTATTACAATTAGTAGAAATAAAGGATTAAGTGGTTTCTTTGGAAACGATCAAATCAATTTGTCTTGGGATAAGATTGTTAAAATTGGTGGAGAAGTAATTATTGTAAATTGTAGTTAATATCGAGGTTTATTATGGCTAATATCATTAAAATGTCATCAAGGTACATAGAAACTAATTGTTATATTATTGAAAATAATAATGGTTTTCTTATTATAGATCCTTGCATACAACTTAAAAATATTCAAAATGAGACATCAAAAAAATGTCTTGGCATTTTATTGACGCATGGTCATGCTGACCATATTGTTGATTTACAAGAAGTTTATGAATTTTATCAATGTCCTATATATTGTCATAAAAATTGTTATAATAAACTATTCAATAATAGTTATAATATGGCATCGTTACTAAGAATGAAACTTAGTATTAATATTGCAATTGATAAATTCATCTTTGTAAATAATGATTTTCATATTCCTTTTGACAACGACATCATTAGAGTTTTATATACCCCTGGGCATTCCAACTGCTCAGTGTGTTATGAATATAATAATGTTTTGTTTACTGGAGATACACTTTTTAATGGTGATATAGGACGTACTGATTTGTTTAGCGGGAATTCATATGAATTGCGTAATAGTTTACAAAATATATTTAAACAAAAAATTGATTATACGATTTATCCTGGACATGAAGAAGAGGGGAAATTATCAAATCAATTAAAAATTAACAAATCTCTAATTCAATTATTACATTAAAAAAAACTTAAAAATAATGTTAATATGTGGAAAAGTCATTTTTTCAGCAATAAACTTGACTTTTTATGCTTTTGATGTTATAATAATTATAGTTTAATAAGTATAAAAGGGCAAAATCGTTGTAAGGCGATGACGCAAAACTAGAGGGTCTTTAATAGACAGCCAGTTACATACAATTTTGTATGAACTGGCTTATTTTTTTTAAAAAGTGAAAATTTATATAGTAAATACTTAATCATTAATATGATAAATATACAGGAGGTCAAGATGAAAACAAAAAAATTTTTGAAATCTAAGTTAATAGGTTCAATGAGTATGGTTATTATCTCTCTTCTTTTGTTATGTACTTTGACTTATGGCTGGATAGCACATATAAAATCAATTGATGGAATTGGTAAAATTAAGACAGGGGATTTTGCAATTATAGCAACTTATCCTTTATATGAAGATGGAGCAGATTTGGAAAAAATGAGTTTTACAAATGCTGGGGATATTCATATAGTTAATTTTACAATTACTAATGATTCATCTTATACAATTTTTTATTTTATACAATTTCAGCTAACTAATCCAACTTCAACATTAATTCCTGGGATTGATGTGTATTTAAATGATGAGTATGCTGGTGACTTAGTTTCATTGGTGGCATCTTCATCAACTCCAATTGCTAACAAAAAATATACTATGCATGCTTTTGAAGAACTAGATGTTGAGTTGAGATTTGAATATCATATTGGTATTACTGAATATTTATTGAGCCAAGATTTTGGTTTGACGATTAATATTTACGCTCAGCAAATGAGTTTGGAAGAAGAATTGTTTTATGTGTATTCATTGGCAGAACTTCAAAGATTTGCATCCCAATCATCAAGTTATGATAATTTATATATAAAGTTAGCAAATGATATAGTAATTGATTCCGGTGAAACAGTTAACTTTGTGAACAATGCTACTTTAGATTTAGATGGACATAATTTGAAAATTCAAGGTAATTTGAATTTTCTTGGTTCTGGAATATCAAAATTGATTAGTTCAGTAAGTTCCCAGTCAACAATAATTGGCAATGTTCGTTTTAATAATAGTAATGGATTACTAATGGCTGATAAGGCATATACTAGTAATATTATTTTAAGTGATTTTTCTTCATCTTTATTAAAGGCACAATATCAAGAATACTTGAAAAATACAGTTGGTGATAAAGTTCAAAGTGATTTTGATATAATGGGTCAATTAGGTGCTTACCTTAGTTACTTTGAGTTAGTGCTTGGAAAAAATACTACTTTGATTGGAACTACTTTAAAAATAAATAAAGATTTAAAAACAGTGACAAGTAATATAAGTTATAAGATTAATGGTCAAAGTGCAGAAGTACATGAATTTCAAATTATCGGTAATAGCGCCACAGTAGTGTGGGATAGTGTTATTGTTCCGAAATATTTTTCTACTTTATTTAACAATGAAACTCAAAATGCCACAATTTTATCATCTTCGATGTATTTACCAACATATTTGAAGGAATATAATTGTCATATTGATTGGTTTTCAGTAAATCCTGAAATATTAAGCCATAAAGGTGTTTTCTCTATTCAAATGAAATCATCAATTCAATTACTTGTTAAAATAAATTTAAATGGTGAAGTATTTCAAAGAGAATATAACATAAATGTTGTTGAACAAAGTAATCAGGAAAAATTGCAATATTTAATTGACTCTTGGGGAGATCTTAACCTATTAGATGTTGGTTATGACCATGCTGATGATTTACCTACATTATTAACTTATATGAATGCAACAAATACTGATTTAGGAATCAAGAGTATTAGTTATAGTTATGATACTTCTAGATATAATTTTTTGAGTATTCTAGATGGCAAAGCATATTTAAATAATTATACAGCAATAAAATATTTACCAATCAATCTTCATGTTGTTTTTGAAAACGAAACTGCAGTTACATATACCGGTGAAATTGGTGTTTTAATTGCTTTTGGTGCTGGTGGAAACGCAGAGGAGATTATAAATGAGATATCATCATACTTAAGTTATAATACAATGTATGATTTTGATTTGCCGACTGAGTTATTGGGACAATATTTATATTATTATATTCCCAATGATATTGCAGGAGATAAAAGACCAGAAGATATGTTCACAGATACGGAAATTATTAATTCAATTGCAGGCTATAAGATGGTTTCAGTTGATGACAATGGCCATTTCTCTATTAACTTAGACTATGGTGTGCCGATTAGAACAGTTGTTTATATAATAGTCCAAATTGGTGAATTTGGTGCTAGACGTGTTATGGAGTTTGGTATTGAACCAGTTATTGCATATAATGATGAAGGAACTGGCCAAATCAAAGATCTTGTTTTATTTAATGCTTTAAAATCAGCTTTAGGTATTACTGAAACTAGAAATTATTTTCTATTAACAGAAGTTAATAATGCTACTTTCACTACTTTCCCAAGTACAATGAAAATACCAACAGTTGATACATACTTAAGAACTACTACCTTTACTACCGCTCAAAATCCTTATGGAACTCCACTTTCTGGTGATATTACTTCCTTTGAAGGCTTGCAGTATTTCACAAAAATTCAAATACTTGGTTTGAATGGCAGTGGTTATAATGCTAACCAAGCCAAAGCAAGTGATTTGACACCATTAAAGGAATTAAAAAATTTAAAAGTCTTATATTTATCTAATTTTAATATTACCAACCTATATACAATTCAAAGTTTACCAATTGAGTATGTTTATTTAGCAGGTAATACTAATTTAAAGGATGTTACGCCAATGGCCTATTGGACGTTAAGAGCGGCTAATTGTTATGGTACTGGAGTAACTGAGCCTTTAGGAAAGTGGGCTATGGGATCAGGGATATTAAATTTTAAGACAGTTGTTGATAGTAGCACAATGATTTATTATCACTATAATACAGGAACATATCAAATTCAGACTGGTTCAGGAAAAGATACAACAGCTATTAAAGAGTTGAAAAACTATAATAGCATAGGTGATGTATATTCTACGCTTATTTTGCCAAGACCAATAACATCGACTTTTTCATATTATGTTTGGACTGTCGATTCTGGATCAAGTAGTAATATTGCTATTACATACTTATCTGAAAATGCTGGTACTATTAGTTGCACTATTACCAGACCAGCTTCAGATAAGGAATGTATTATTTATTTTACTTTAGCCGAAAATAATTCGAACTTTGCATCTACTCGCCCATTCTTTATTACTTTGAAAGGAGCTGGCTCATTATGATGAAAAAAAGCATTTTATTAATATGTACTATCATTATTACGATTACTTTTGCATGCATTATGACTTATGCATATTTTTCAACAATAACAGATTTTTATAATATGGAATTAAGTGCATCAGGTGACCAGACAATTATTGCTATTAATAATGAAAAAGATTTAAGATTAGTAGCTAGTGCAAGCAAGTGGAATGACTCAAAACTAATTAGCCAGCTAAAAGATAGAAAAGTAGTGAAATTAAATAATAATATCCAATTAACAAAAGACTTAATTATTACTAGTGATATTAATATTAATTTAAATAGTTATAGTTTGGATTTAAATGGTCATAGTATAACATTTGAAAATTATTATCAAACAATTTTATGGATTACTAATGGCTCCATCAAAAATTCTGCAGCAAATAGTAGTAATATTATGATTAATACGCCTAATGCGTTTATTCAAATTGATAATGAGTTAATTAAAACAAATATTATTGTTACATATCAGTCATTTGATTCGGATTTATTATCGACTAAGATATTTAAATATATTGAAGAAGTAGTTTATGCTGATTTATCAAAGAATTATTATCACGATGATATTCCTTTGGTTTTTAATTATTACAATTACCCAGTTGAATTTAAATATACATCCAATAAGGAAAATGTTTTGAGTTCATATGGTGCTGTTAATGTTAGTGGGATAGTTGCTAGTAACGGTATTGAGGAAGTGGTTTTAACATTAGAACTTACTTTCCAAAATAATAATGTCTATTCTGAAGAATATGCGTTTAATATTTTGAATAAAGATCATAGTTATTGGCTGACAATTGGTAAGAATATATTCTATGAAACTATTTCTGAATTTTGGAATAAGACATTACAATATTATGAAATAAAATCGGACATTCAGTTAATTAAAAATTATAGTTATGGTAATTTAACTTATACATACTCATCATCTGATGTGGAGAACTATATTTTAGATTATAATACATTATCATTAGAAAAAATAGTTCTAGTAAAAATCATTAATGCAAGTGGAAGTATTTCTCTCACAGTGACATTTAAAAAAATCCTTGCTACTTCAAACTTTGAAAGAGCAGATGAATTAATAGCAACCTTCATAGAAGATGGATATTTGTATGTTGTAAAGGATGGCGACCAAAATATTTATTTTAATAATATTAAAACAATGACAGGAACAAGTGGTGACATTAGTTTAGAAAACATCTTTATTTTGCCATCAGCATCAGATTTTACAGGTTATCAATTAGACAAAATTTCCTATTCAATTATTGGCGATTCATATGGATCATATATTATTAAAGAAGTGGCATTAGATGGAAAGACATATACTATCTTAACAGTAGATAAGAGTAATCCCCCATCTGTTATTAATCAAATATTTTTGTCTATGGAATTTAAGTTTAGTGATGGAATACCACTTACAGTGGTGAGAAGAGTTGGTATTGCCTATGACCCATTTGGTGATATCGGGGCTCCTACTGATGATATTGGTCCAAATGATTTATATATTGACTATTATCGTTATTTGAATTCTTTACTTATAGAAAAAACTGGTTTAGATACTCATCATGATTTTGAAATGCCTAGTGAATATTTAAATTGTAAATTTCGTTATCGTTTGGTAGCTTGGATAGATCAAAATAATAAATATACTGGTGCCTTGAATTTCTTAACTATTACTTATAATAGTGAAGATGGACATTTTGACTTTACCTTTGATTGGGATAAAGTGCCGCTTACTGATTTATATATTGAAATAATCTTTTCTTTCAAATTAAATACAAGAGATGATTATGAAGAAGTATCTGATTTTCCATATTCTAGAGTTCTTGTTCAAGGCTTTATCCATAATGGTGTAGATGTTATTGATAATAATTTATATAATGCACTATTAAAAGCATATGGCGATATAACAGATGGAATCTTACTTAGAAATCAATTAGCAGTTAATAGAGAAATATTTTCTTTAAGTGGATATACAGGAATTGCGAATTTTGAGGGTTTACAATATTTAGATAATACTAAATATTTAGATTTATCTGATCAAAATTTCACCAATGCTACATATATTACAAGGAATTTTGCTATTATCAATAGTCTTGTTTCCTTGGAAGGTCTTAACTTATCTGGTAATAGCTTAACAACACTACATTTATCATATCTTAGTAGTTTATCAAAAATCAAGAAATTGGATATTTCTAATAACAATATAGAATTATTCTATTCTTTAGAAGAATTTTCAAATTTGACGGAGATAAAAGTTTATAATAATTATACTAGTGATACTAATTATGGGACGAATGGTTTATATAATAAATATTCATTCATTTTTCTTGCTAAAAAAGGTGTTTTAATATATATTACGAACACTACAACTTTTAGTTATACTGCAGCTCAATTAGTTTTGCAACAAACTTTAAGTGGAATAATCTATCGTAGAAATAATAGTTATGCAAATGCTACAAATACTTTGACACCATTTTTGAATGCAACTCCTTTTAGTACTACATATGGATATACTATAACAGAAATGACCGCTGTAAGTACAACTGGAAGACCGCATGCAGTAATATTAAGAATTTATAATAAGAGCGACTCAAGTGTTTATATAACAAGACTACTTATTTTGGATTAGGTGATATAATGAATATTAGAAAAAAATTTATTGGTTCAATTATTTCTCTTGTATTAGCTTCATTTGCTGTTGTTTTTGTTGTTTATGCTTGGTTTACTTTGCTTGATACTGCTGAGATTTCTATCATTAATGAGGTTAATGGGTTTAATTTAAAACTTGATTTATATGTTTATCATGATAGCGCCAGAATTGGCGCCATTGATTCCGAAATATCTTTAATAAATAATATTTATGATGAAGCGGATATAAATAAAAATGATCAAGTATATGAATTAATAACGAATCCTGCTGTTACAAATTTATTTGATTTTGGAACCTCTCAAGTTCAAGCCGCTCCAGGAGATAGATTTTCATTTGCTATTGGTATTGAAAATTTTGAAAAAAGTAAAGGATCAATAGTTATTAATTTAACAAATATTAACAATGTTATTGATAGAGAAATTGGGGATTCACGAAATGATATTAGATATGCGTTTAAATATATGTTGACTAGAGCTATTTATATAAATGGTGATAATGAGATTGATATTATAGACGTTAATGGCTTAAATAAAACAGAGTATTTAATTGATTTTGCTGTTGATACTCCTTTTGCTGATGAGAATATTAGTCCAAATATAAAAAATAGTTATAACTTAATATCAGGAATAAAGATTGATGAAGTAAGTACACAGCAATCACATTTAATTGTTTTTTTTGATGTATTTTTTGATCCTATAGTTAGTGGTTATGACGGTGATGGTAATAAAACTTTTGATAGCAATCATTTTAAATATCAAATGATGGAGATTAAAAAAATTAATGTACTATTTAATCCTAATATTTGATATAATATTGTAGTATTAAAATTAATATTTTGATGAAATATTATATAAATATGTTAATATCTAAAAATTACCAAAACTAAAATGAGAAAATTTTTATAAAAACTTGACATTTTTTGTAAAAGGTGATATAATAATAGTAATAAAATGAATATTAGAATAAAGGCAAAATCGTCGAAAGGCGATGACGCAAAACTAAAGGGTCTGAAATAGATAGCCAGTTGCATATAATTATGTGTGCTGGCTTTTTTTATTAATAAAAGTGAATATTAAAATAGAGGCAAAATCGTCGAAAGGCGATGACGCAAAACTAAAGGGTCTGAAATAGATAGCCAGTTGCATAGGAATTATGTGTACTGGCATTTTTTTTATGGAGGGAATATGACTAAAAAGAAAATTAATCAAAAATTTATTTTATCAATATTTTCAGTTGTTTTTGCGTTATTGATGTTTTTAATGTTGACATTTGCTTGGATAACGATATATGAAAAAGCAAAAATAAATGGTATTCCTATTGATACGGAAGATTTAGAAAAGAAAAGTATACAGTGCGCACTATATTCATGGGATAATGATATAAATGACTGGTCAGCAGTTACAAAAGATATTAAACTACAATATATTGTTCCAGAGCAAGAATATTTATTTAAATTAATCACTACCTCAAAAAGCGATATGGCATATAAATTGAAAATGAGTTTGACTGAATATTACTCTAATATGGTATATGACGGAATAGAAGATGATTATTTGTACGTAAATAGGTTTGATGGCATCCAATACATTCCAGGATATTATTACATAGATGATGATGGTAATTATGTTCCTGAGTATCCAATTGAAGAAACAATGGAGATTCATGTGATCAGTAGTAAAATTGATGATGTTGAAAGTGAAGTTGAAGAATACTATGAACTTAATGAAGCGTTTTTAAGTGATTTGGTTTTGCCATCTGGCAGTACACATGAATTAGTTTTCAGCATTATGTTTGTTTCAAAAGAAAATTTAGATTTTGATGATGGAGATAATCGTTATCAATTTCAATCTTTGACTATAAAATCTATTAAAATATTTGCAA
The DNA here is from genome assembly GCA_031553555.1 of Bacilli bacterium. Lineage (GTDB taxonomy): Bacteria > Bacillota_I > Bacilli_A > ML615J-28 > CAG-698 > CAKOMG01. Next base: position 195,897 of record JAVBLL010000008.1, on the reverse strand, counting down.
ATTAAAAAAGGAGGTAGGTTATAATGAAAAATAGAAGTTTATTCTTTTTATTTATTTCATTTATGATGATTTTAATTTTTTCTACATTGACATATGCCTATTTTCTTTATGTAAAAGAAGGTAATGAGCAAGTAATAAAAGTTGAAACTATTGTCTTAAGCGTTAATGATAATGTAGATGTAAATCACATTAATTCAAAAAATGTTCGTTTAGAGAAACCGGGAGATTATTATGAATTTCAAGTAAAGGTAGCAAATGTGGGTATTACTGCGTATCTTTATGAAATGGTTTTTAATATTTCTGAAAATGATGAATTGCCAAGAGCAATTGAATTGCATTTAAAACAAGATGGAGAATACCAGTTTGTTTGCATGTTAAGTGATATTGCAGATTATGAAAATGATTATAATAATATCTTGAGTGGTAGTGAATATGATATATATTATTTCAAGTTCGTATATTCAGCTGGTGCTGGAGAGTATTATCAAGGGCAAGAGTTTACATTGCAAATTGATGTCATAGCCACAATGATATTAGAAGAAGACTTGATTTCTCAATATGGTATTTACTATATAACAAGTTTAGCGTCATTAAAATCAACAATCAAAAGTTTAAATGAAACGCCAGTGACTTTTACTACGCCCGTTTTGAGATTATTATCAAATGTTACTTTAGACGCTGATTTGGAAATTAAACAAAAAATTTCTCTTGATTTTAATAATAAAAAAATTGATTTAAACGGTCATGATATAATTTTTGATTATGGTGATACTAGTACGCCATTAAAAGCCAAATTCTATGATTCCTTGTCTAGATTTTCTGGAAAAACTTCATCTGCCGATGTATTAGTCGACACGGCTGCCGAAAAAGGAAAAGTAAAGATTAGCGTAGAAAATGGTTTTATGGAAATTGATAAATTGTTTGCGGATTCTAGTTTGATTGAAATTACTAACTATGATTATGATGCTATGATTGATTATATTAAAGAATTGATTAGTATTGAAGAAAAGAAGAATTTATCAACGAAATTAGATATTTCTAAAAATATTGAATATTATATTGTTAAAGAGTTAGTAGTTTATAATTTATCAACCGAAATGAAAAAGTATATTACTGTTGATAATGTCTATAACTTTAAAATCAATCAGACTCCTTATACAAATTTAAAAGAAATTGATTTTACAATTGTTTGTACTGATAGTAGTGCAACTAATAACAAATCTGAATCAATAAATAATCGCTTTGTGGTTGTGCTTGGCACTGGGGCTCAGTCTTTAGCAGATAATGCCATTAACAATATTCCAGATACGATTGATAGTTCTTTATTTTTAAAGGTATATGACCCTGCTTACAATGCCTATTACACTTGGTTAACTGATAATTTGAATTTAATTGATGGTAATGGTGTTTATCTTCGTAATGGCTATGAGATATTTGATCATTATGGTTATGAAAATGTAACTATACGTGTTATGGTTGAACAAAATGGTATGACTTCATATGCTGAAAAGATTGTTAAAGTTAATATTTTAAATGCGATTTATTGCACTGAATTAATCAATCCAAATATTTACGATACAATTATATTAGATAAAGAAGGGGATAAGTATGATGTTCTAGGTAATAACATTAATAACACAAGTTTATTAGAAAAGACACAATTGTTAAGTGTCAGTTATAATATTGATTATACTAATAATACAGATATATTTGATAGTTCTATAAAGTTTATTGGTATGGTTAATAATCAAATTGTTTTGTTAAATAAACCGGTTAATCAGGCAAGTGTTAGTATGCCAGTAACCATTACTTTTGTTTATGAACATGGAACTTATGTTGTTAAAAATGAAATTATAGTTATTGGCTATGCTCAAACTGTAGAAAAACTTAATGTATTTAACGCATTAAACCAATATATTCCGAAAGAAGATGTATATAAGGATTTTGAAATTGCTTCATCAATTGACAATAAATATCAAATTAAATATCTTGATGATGCCGTTCCAGCAATTTATAAAGATTATTTTTCTATTCAAGAAATTGATGGAAAAATGATGGTTGTTTTCAAAAAACCTAATTTACCAAATAAAATTACTGAAGTATATTTTGTTTGTTATGTTAACGATGAACGTTTTGAAATTAATTTTAAGATTACTGGCTTAATTCATAATGATATTGATGATATTCCTGATGAAAAATTATATTTATATATTATTAATAATTTTGATACAGATAAAGATGGTTGGCTAACAGTTCATGAACTTGGTGTTACAAAAACAACAGCTATAAATATCAATAGTCAAGCTATTAAAAACATAAAAGGAATTGAATTTTTAACTGGTTGTGTCAATATAAATTTGTCAACTAATGCAATCGTTGATTTAACACCGCTTAGTACAATGTATCAATTGACAACTTTAAATTTATCGACTAATCAAATTGCCGATGTTTCTCCATTAGCGAATTTGGATAATTTAGAAACTTTGAATTTAACATCCAATATTATATATTCATTTGAACCAATAAAATATTTGACAGGTATAAAAACATTATATTTATCATCTAATCTAATTCAGGATTATTCTCCACTTGAATATATGACTTCTTTGACAACATTATATATTGTTCGTTCAACATCGGATACATTTATTTTATCCCCTAGTAATCGATATTACTATGCTTTGTTATACAATAATAATGATAGCATTAGCATATATATCCAAAGCACATCTACGAAATATATTCCAAGTTCTGATGAATTGATTGCCGCAAAAATATTGTCTGGCATTAAAGAAATTTCCTCAATATATGACGTTATGAATTTAATTACTGAATATAAATATAAAGATGCCACGGAGACTACCACATATGGTATTGCCTGGACTAGTAGTGATGAATTGATTTTAAAAATCATTAATCGTGAATATCATATTTACAATCAAATTGGTGAAACTGACATCTTTTTATATGCTACAGTTACTGGTTTTGCATCAGGAACAAGTACTATTAATAGATTGATTAAAGTTAGTGTTAAAGCGCTTGAAGATCCTGCTTATTTTATTGAAACTCCTGATGGTGAATTTATTTCTTTAGAGAAAGCTATTCCTGATACAATTTTAAGAAATATCTTATTTAATACATTTAATACTGATAATGATGGTGATTTCATAATAAATGGAACTACTATTCCTGGTAAATATGTATTGTCACAAGATGATTTAAATCCAACTAATCTGATTTCTCTTGATTTAAACAGTAGAGGTATTATGGATTTGACGGGATTAAATTATTTTGTAAATTGTATTCAAAATTTGGATGTCAGAAATAATAATTTAGATAATCCTAATAATGCTTTTAATGAAATTAATGCACTAGTTTATTTGAAAAATTTATACGTTAATAATGCTCGTTTTGATTATTCAATATTAGCATCACTTGAAAATTTGGAAACATTTTATGTATATGGTTCCTTTGGCTTGATGGATGAAAAAGTATTGACTGGATTGTTCATGGTTTACACTAATAATGAAGGTATTAAAATATATAAAGATAGTAATACCGTTATATGGAATCCATGGTTAATTCCACTTCAAAGAACGTTACTTAATTTACCATCAATTATTTGTTTGAGTAAACTTAACCAAAAATATGTTATTGCTGCTAATAATCAATTGAGAGTGGAAGCATACGATACGTATATATTGGTTCCAATAGTTTGTGCGTATAGTTCATTGTATAATACAATTGATGTTAGTAGTTTCTTGAATGTTGGTGGAACTGATGCCAGTATTACTTTGACAAAATGTTTTCCATATACTACGTCTTTTTATATTTCTATGGCTAATACAAATGCCAAATCATATGATTTAACATTCACATATTATATTGAAGTTCGTTTAGAATATAATGATGAGTTAATGTATAAGGCGGATGATGGTAGTTTTATTCCATTAAATGAAGCTTTCCCAAATAGAAGCTTACGTTATCAAATTATTGATAATTGTACTATTCAAACTGATGATGATACTGGATATTTATTTGTTGATAGTAATAGTTTACAATATATTACATCTGTTAGTGTAGAAGGTGGAACTGATGTAATGGGCGAAGATGGCATGCATTTGTCGCCAATAAAAGGGTTAGAATTATTAACTAATCTTACAACAGTGACTTTACTTAGAATGACAAATCTTGCATATGATGATGTTGAATTGTATATGGCCTATACTGGGTCTAAAATTACATCATTAACAATTAAATATACAACTATGTCAACAGCATGTTTAGACTCATTAAATAACCAATTAAAAATAATGATTTTTGATGCTTGTAAATATATTTCTGTTGAAAATAGTATTAGTAGTTTTTCTAAATTAGAAAAACTGCAAGTTACAACATGTAATATTTATATAATGTCTTTCTTATCAGCTTTTAACGAAAAGTTTAACGGATTAGAAGAAGGAGAAAAACCTAACATTAACCTAAACACTTTATATTTATATGGTAATACGGTAGCTTTAACTTACCAATCAAATATCGATAGATTCATATCTTTATATAATAATATTAGAAAAACCTTTCCTGATCGTGAACTTGATTTTAGATTTTATGATGCAAATACAAAACAAACTGATGAAATTGATGATGATGATGAGGAACTTTTAGTTATTCGTCAAGAATCATGGTTGACTTTGAAAAATGCTATTACGGGAATTGAACCGTTCATTAAAAAGAATGGCTCAAATAATTATATTGCATATGACAGTTTAGTATATCAAAAAGCTGATGGCAGTATTACTCAGCAACATATGTTGAAGGCAGGAGATAAAGTTTACTTGCCAAAATATGTTTATGCTATGAGAACGGCTACATCTAGTGATGCTGATAGTAGTTATGTAAATGATAAAAATGTTAAATATGAAATTCAATATTTCTATGAATCTTCAGCTGCCAATGCTGGAAATAGAACTACTCAACAATCTATTTTTGTTGAGGATGATACTTACGTTGCTTTGTTTGATTTATCAAATATGGGAGTTGTTGAAATCAATGACGAAGAGTACTATGTAGTAGATATTACTGCTACTCCATTGATTGATATTGCAATATCTATTGTTGCGGTTATTGGGTATAATTTGGAACTTGATTATGCTTTAAGTAGTACTAATGTTCTTAAGTTTAGATATATGTTTATTCATGGCGGTTCGCTTGCATATACAGAAAACGAGACTAATAATACATATTTTCAAAAAGTGCCTACTTTAACAGCTATGAACAAGTATATTATAAAAACGGTTAGTATTGATAATACAGTTACCTTTGGTAATGCCGTTGTAACTGGCAATTATACTGTGAATGCTAATTTATATGCTTATGACTATTATACAATTGCTAATATTAAAGAGAAGACATTAATGTATAACGTTCTTGCCAACGTCACTTATAATTCAGTAGGTAATATCTTTGGTTCATATAGTTATACTGATGTTGAGGCTTCGAAAGCTTCTACGGGTATAGGTAGTATTGCATCAATATCATTAAATACAAAAGGATTAACTGATATTTCGGGTATTCAAATGTTTACTAGTGCTACCAGCGTATCACTGTATAGTAATTTTATTGCTGATATTACGCCACTTGAAAAAATGCCTCAAATAACTACGTTGACTATTTATAATAATAGTATTTCTGATATATCATCAATAAAAAAATTGATAAATTTAGTTACTGTTAATTTATCTCAAAATGCCATAGACACAATTATTGATACTAGTCAAAGTGATTTAACAACAGTCTTTAAAAATTGTCTTAATACGTTAACTTCACTTAATTTAAGTTACAATTATGGTATTGACATAGATTCTTTAATTGCTTTGAAAAATGATTGTAATGATAATAGTATAGTATTGCTAAATACATTAAATTTAGGTTTTACTAATATATCCGCCTCAATTACAGGTATTTATATTATGAGAGATTTAGTTGATATATTAGTTACTGAAAAGGGCATGAGTTCGACTAGCTTGAATTTTGCTTTATCAACAAACGGTGGAACTGCAACTGCAGGTGAAAATTTATTAACTAAACTTGATTATATAATTAATACTTTTGAAGATATCTATCAAATTCAATATGTTAGTAATAAATATCGTTATACTTATGAGTATTATACTTTAGTTAATGGAATAAAAACTTTGAATTCAGGATATGGCTATGCTGCATTAGTAGAAGGGTATCCAGTTTATGATTTAGAAAAATTAACACCAAAAACTGAATATATTGTCAATGTCAGAGGAACTAATGGTAATGAAACTAATTATTTTACTTTATATTCTGATAGCAATACTTTATTGAATATCACTTATTATGATTATTTAATGTTTCCGGCAGGCACAGTTTATGGTACTACAAGTTATTTCTCTACTGTTACAGGTATTATTAAAACTAATGCAAGTATTAATTTCTATAATGGCTTTGATGTAGCATTGTATATTACTTTAAATTTTAGCAAAACTAATGCTGCTTCAACTACTGATGAATATTTTATTCAATATCAGGCCGATGGCAGCCCAACAGTTCAAGTTATATCCTTATCAAATAGAACGGCTTTCCCTGATGAGGCATTCAGTAACTATTTATTAGGACGTTTATTGGCAAATACACCAAATCCTGCGAATAATACTTTTACAATAGCTAATTGCGATGGTATAACATCGATTACTGCAGGAACTGTCTTTGGTGTCACAGCGCAACATAATAATGGCTGGACTAATTTAAAGGGAATTGAATATTTCAAAAAAATTACTAGTGTTACTTTGCAAAGTCAAAGGATAACAGAAATCCCTATTCCATATCTTAATGCAAGCAATCAATCTGTTATTACAACATTAAGCTTAACAGGATGTCAACAATTAAAAAGTTTGGTTAATATAAAATATTATGCTAACTTAACTACTTTAAATCTGACAAATACTAATTCAATTGATCTTGCTAAGGATAAGGATTCATCAAATAAGAGTTCAATGGAATACATTGCTGGACTTACAAAGTTGGTTAATTTTCAGTATAATAATTATATATATTATCCAAAACTTGATAATAACTATATTCCACAGATGCTTAGTTTAACAAAAGGGTTGTTTAATATTAGTACTAGTAATGGCGCAAAATCAATTAATACTTATACAACTAATCTTTCTTATCGAAGATATACATCAGCGAGCACGCTTTATTATGTAAATACATATTTTGATAATTATCAAGAACATTTAGATAGTTTGGTTTATCGTTATATGATATATGATAGTGCAAATGCTACTACTACAGCTAGTGCTGCTCAGTTTTTGGCGGCTTTACGATATACGCTTGGTATGACTACAGCTGATACTATAAGTTATAATAAGAAATTCGCTCAAAACAATGATTATTATCTGCCAAGTGTTATAACTTTAGGTAATTATGAATTTTATTTATCTTATACTACTGCTCAGGCTGGAGTTACTTTAACAGCTGATGCAACTAATCAAAGATATATATTAAATATTGGTACTTTAGATGCAGTTTCATTCATAATAAGTCCAAAAATTACTGCCGTAAAATGCAATAATGAAGTTGTATATAGTAATGCTACTGGTAAGGATTTAGGTAATACTACTTGTTACACATTAAACGAAGAAGATACATCTTATATTTTTGACCAATACTATATTGAAACATCAACTGATACATATGAGAAGGCTGAAGATGTGTTTGAAGATATGAACTTAATTGCTATTCTTATGAATACAGCTACTTGCAATAGTAATATTACAGGAACTACTGATATTGAAGATGTTGGTGAAGTTAGTAATAAATATATTTTATCACAAGTAGAAATTTTGGCGTATACAGTTTTTAGTTATACTGGTGAAACATCGGGTACTCATAGTGGTTATACAATTACTAGTATTAAAGGCTTAGAAATTTTTAAGAATATGACATCATTGACGCTAATTAATACTCAGGCTGTCGATTTAACTCCAATTAAAAATATGAAGTTAGTAACATTTTCAATGTATATTTCAAGTACTATTAATATTGGTCATATTGGTGTTATTGATCTTCGTCCTTTAGAAGGTTCAAAAGATTCTTTAACAACCTTCACTTGTTTTGGACTAATGCCAGATATAACTTTATTGACGCATTTTTCTAAGATTACATCAATTACTTTAAATACTGCTCAGACAAATAATATATTGGATACTCAAAATTATGCTTATCTATATTATTGGTTTAAATTATATCGTCCTACTGTAACTATAACTGTACCAACTATTAGTGTCACTGGATCGGTTGTTGCCGCTGAAATTTTAAGTAAAATAGAATTGCCTGATTCAAATACTGGCATAGCAAGTTTTGATACTGATAACTTTATAATTACAATTAATAAAGATTCTATTGTTAATGGAGTTTATAAAGTTAACTTGAATAGTTCTATTAACCACAGCGGTCAGGAATATGCTATAAAATATAATATAGTGGAAACATCATCCTATATTAAAATTGAGGATAATGTTATGGAAATAATACCATTTACTGATGAAACGCCTTTTGCGAAAATTGCTGTTCGTGTGAACTTCATAAATTCAGAAAATGCTGAAGTTAGTATGGAACGTACTATATTTATAGAAATTAAATAGAGAAAGGAGAGATGAAATTGAAAAAAGTTTTAATGGTTTTTCTAACGATTGTATTATCTGCTGTTATCGTTTATGCTGCGGATGTCTTTGTTCAAGTGGCAATAAGCGAAAAGTATAATATTAGTACAGGGAATTACAAATTAACAATTAATGATTCAAATAATTATTATGATTTAATATCTTTACCAACAATTTCATCCTCCTCATCTATTAATTATTCAATAGATTTATATAATACAGGAGATGTAAAAGTTTATTATGATATTGTTTTAAAAACAAATGTCAATGGAATGGAAATTGAATATGAAGATAATTCAATGGTGATGATTCAAAATAAAACTGTTTTATTTTATGAAAGTGAAAGTGAATTAAAACCTAATATTGAGAATAAGGTCACTATTGATTTAAATATAATCAATTCAACTAATAACGAAATTGCTGATGCTAACTTAAGCGTTTATGTTTTATATAGAGAATCTAGCAAAGATGAGCAATCAACAAATTGTTATATTAATAAAGAATTTGATATTCGTAAACATTTAAATAGTTTTAGTTTAAATGATAAATCATCTACAAAAACTAGAATACCACATTTTATTTTATTGAATGACTTAGAGATAGTTGATGAATTAGTCATTAACCTTCCATCAACAATTGATTTGCTTGATAATACATTAGTTTTATCAGCTCCAGTAAACATAAAACATCATTATTATGGAGTATATTATATTAATGCTCTTAGTGGTGGTGGAATTGATAATGATAATGAAATCTTAAAAATTAGCGCCCCAAATTGTTTTTATAATTTTAGTGATATGAATTTAATATCTAATTCATCAAACTTTATTGATGTTTTTAGTAATGCTAGTGAAGATAAAATTATTTTTGCGGCTGAGGCTGCACAAATATATTTGAAAAGCTTGTTTTTATATGATTTCGTGGAAAATAATACAACTAAATATGCTATTATGGATGACATCGTTTTACCAAAAACATTTTTCAATTATCCAATTACATATAATTATAGTTCCTCTAATATTGATTATTTACAAGCAAATGGTCATATTACTAGGGGGTCTACTGATAGAGATGTTGTCTTAACGGTTTCATTGAAGTATAATGACACACCTGTTTCAGCATTTGAAAATGCTAGTATGGATTATAATTTAGTCATAGTGGGAAATACGGATGATTGTATATTTAACCAAACTATTCGTGAAATCAACCGAATTATTTATAGCATTATGGACAGAGGATCATTTCCTGCGGGAATAATGCTTCCTGCAGTCAGTATGTTTGATGAAGATATGACATTAAATTATGAATTGAGCAGTAATAAATTAGTTGTTTACGATTCTAATACTAATATAATGAATTTGATTAGGTCGGCTATTATTGATACTAATATTGATATAAAAGTAACTTATTCAAAGAAAGATACTACTAATACTGCAACTAAAGTTTTAACAATTACAATTGAAGGATGCACCCAAGCTGAAAAAGAAAAACAATTAAATTCGGCTTTTGGTCCAGTATATTTTGTTGAAAAAGATTTTTATGATTTATTTACTACTGACTTGAAATTATTATTTGGAATCGCTAGTGTAGAATACGATATCGTAGCTTATAATTTAAATGAAGATACTGATGAATTTATTGCAGATCAAACGTTATCAGAGCAGTTTTACAATCGTTTAATTTTTGATTTTACTGATCCAACTGCTGATCGTGTTAAAGTTTCCAGTTTTTTAAACTTTCAAATTACTGAAAAACAAAAATTAGATTTAAAAGTTACGGTTAAATGGAATAATAATACGGTTACAGAACATTTATATAACATTACAATACCTGCCAAAGGTGGTAGTGGTGGTGATGATGAACTGGTCAATATGCAACAAATTTTGCAAAGTGTATTTACAAATAATGCGTATACTATAACTGGTTTTGAATTTGAACGTAAATTAAATGAAATAGAAGTGGAATTGGAATTTGCAGATGATAGCAAAGGTTTGAGTTTTTGTTCAATTATTCAAACAGAAAATATGGTTCAAATAATTATTAACAAAAACTTTATTCCAACTACTAACACTATTATTAGTATAACTGCAAATATTATTGTTCCTAATCAAGCGAAAGTAGTTCAAGAATATTACTTTACGATTCCTGGAATTTATCGTTTGGGTGATGGTGAACCATATAAAGATACTAATCTTTATAATGCCATAAAATCCAAAATCCTTCAATATAAAGCTGGTATTTATAGCGAAACTATTTGGGGAAGATTACAAAATAATAATGAATTATTTAATTATGTTTTTCGTGATTCTGTTATCTTGATTGACAATTTTGATATTAGTGATTTGAGTATCAAAAATCTTAGCGGGATGCAATACTTAACATCACTATCTATTCTTAATTTAAATAATAATCCATTAACAGGAACTAATAAGTTGGCAAACCTTTCAGGTTTGAAAATTGTTAAAATGTATGCTAGTAATTGTGGGCTTATTGATTCTGATTTGATAGTTTTTCAACAGTTAATAGAATTGGAAGAAATAGATTTATCGTATAATGGTATTACATCTTTATTAAATGGTAGCAATTCGTATTTTTATCGAAAAATCAAAAAGATAAGCTTAAATAATCAAACTAATTTAAGTGATATTAGTGGTATCGAAAAAATGCCTATTTTAGTAGAGGTAAATATAGAAAATAATAAAATCGCAATTTTTAGTCCATTATTAGGATTGTCGAACTTAAAATATGCTTATGTTGGTAATAATATTGTTGCTGCTAATACTGTTGAGGGACTTTATGATAGTAGCAAAGATGATGTTACAATTGCTGATGCCTATGGAACAAATGGCGCTTTGAATAAGGCGACTTACATTGAATTATTGGAACGCAAAGTCATTGTATATAACACAAACAATGCTCTAATAGTTGTTGGTAATAGTGAATTGGCTGTTCATAGAGCTGTTAATGCTATTTTATGTTATGATAAAATTATTCCTGCAGATGGAATTATTAATTTAGGTAATTTTGATATTAATATGAATCAAAAAGATGTTAGTCCAAAATATACTATAGAAATTCTATTGACTACTGATGACTTTGTTTATTCTCAAAATACAACTGGTAATGTTCAAAGTTTTGCAATTACAGCAAGCGCTGTTGGCAATGCTTTCGCTGTTTATTTAAAAGTGACGTCATTAAGTGATAATACAATTGCCTATCGTCAAATAATGATAGAGAAAGGAAGTTGATAATATGACGAAAAAACAATTAATATTTTCAATTTTCAGTCTTTTCGCAACTTTATTTTTGTTTGTTATGGTTGTGTATGCATGGATGCCTTTAATCAAAGAAACCCAAAAAGTAGTAGTAGTTAGCGGTGACGTCTCTGGAACAGCTGATTTGTATGTTGGCTTAGATAATAATCTAGATGGTATTTTAGACCAGGAAAACGGGGAGGATATATATAAATATGTATCAAGCGATGTCACTAATAACGCTTTAGTTGTTTCTGGCAAAGTACTTAGCTATAAATTTGTTGTTAAAAACACAGGTAGCGTAAAATCTAAGGTTGAACTAGGCGTTAGTGATGTGGCTGGCTTTGTTTTAATTAAAATATTCGCATTTGAAAATATTAGATATTGTCTTGATTCAGAACCGGATAATATAGTAGAAGTAGAAGGCGGACAGTATATGCCTAATCTGATAAAATCAGATGGTAGTTTTAAAACGCCATTCTTCACATATGATGGTCTTGCACCTGGGAGCACAATGACAATTTTCTTTCAACTTTCATGTTTAAGTCTTTCAAAGTTAATTAGTACATATGATGATAAGGTGTCCTCTAATTTTATTCAAGAACTTAATTATCAAATATATGTTGAAGAACATAAAGAATTTAAAATTGAAAAAATGCTTGTTTTCTTTAAATCAACTTATTAATGATAAAATTAAAAAGCTCTATAATCTAAAAACTAAAAGTTTAAAGATTATAGAGCTTTTTGATTACTAATTATTAATTAGTATTTAATATTTTGAAAACATTTTCACTTAATTAAACCTTAAAATTAGCACTAAACTATTGACAGTGCTAATAGATTATTATATAATATTAGCAAATGAACGCATAGAGTGCTAACGATAGGAGGTAACATGATTACATTAAGGCAAAAACAAATTTTGAAGTGGATTGTTGAAGAATACGTTCGCACTGCTGAACCAGTTGGTTCAAAGGCTATTGCGGAACTTTTAGAATATGGTTATTCTTCAGCAACAATTAGAAATGATATGGCTGAACTAGAGGATGCAGGATTACTCATTAAAACTCATACATCAAGTGGACGCGTTCCATCAGAAAAAGGTTATAAACTATATGTGAGCGAAGTAATGGCAAATAGGGACGATGATGAGTTTCCAATGATAGATGAAATTTTCAAAAGAAATGAATCTAGTAAAGAAGAAGCGGTTCGTGAAACAATGTCTTTAGTATCTGATTTAACAAACTATGCTTCCGTTGTTCTGGGGAGTGGCGCATACAACGCTTTAATTAAACAACTTCAGATTGTTAAATTAAATGAAAACTCAGCGGTTATTGTGATGGTAACTGATCAAGGATATGTTGAAAGTAAAAAGATATTAATTCCAGAAGATATTAATTTTCGGGATATTGAAAAAGTTGTTAACTTATTAAATGAAACATTATATAATTGTCCGATTGTAGAAATTGATAATCGTTTAAAAGAAAAGATATCCGAAGAAGATATTTTAGCTAATGTTGAGTATTACGATGAGTTAGTAAGTGTATTTGTTAGAGCAATGAGTGATATGGTTCAAGATAATTACTTTATGTCTGGACAAACAAATATATTGAATCAACCAGAGTTTAAAGATATTGATAAAGTTAGAAATATTTTTAGGGCGATGGAGAAACGTGAAATATTTAAAGTTGTTAATATGAATAATCAAGGTATAACTGTCAAAATTGGTCAAGATAATGAAATTAAAGCAATGGAAGATTGTACAGTAATCACCGTACCGTATCATGATAAAAATGGTCGTCATGGTGCTATTGCCATTATTGGTCCAACACGTATGGAATATCAAAAAGTCATACCATTGCTTGATTATATTGCTAAACATTTAAATAAATATTAATAATATCAAATATAGATATGGAAAGGGAAAAAGTGAGTAAAAATAATCGCTATCGCGAAGAAGAGATAAGTGAAGGGAAAAATGTAGATGATTCAAATGTTGAGTCAGAAATTACGGACAACGTCATTGAAGATGATATTGATAAATTAAAGGAAGAAATCAAGTTTTTAAAAAATGAAGTTTTGAAGTCAAAGGCTGAAGAAATTAATTTTAAAAAAAGAATTGATGAAGAGAAAAAATTAGCCATTAAATATGGCAACCAAGCTTTACTTGAGGATTTTGTTGAACAACTAGATTTATTTGATTCAGTTGTTCAAATGAAAACTGATGATCCAGTATTAAAAAATTTTTTGATAGGATTTGAAATGATTAATAATAATTTCAAACAAATTCTTACTGATCAAGGAGTTAAAAAGATTGATGTTAAAGTTGGGGATATGATGGATCCAAAATATCATCATGCATTACAAGTCGAATGGGATAAAAATTATGAAGAAAATGTCATTTTAAAAGAATTAAAAGCGGGTTATTTGTACAAGGATCGAATTCTTCGACCAACATTAGTAAAAGTTAATAAAAAGGAGGAAAATAAAAATGAGTAAAATTATAGGTATTGACTTAGGTACAACAAATTCATGTGTTTCAGTTATGGAAGGTGGAGAGGCAAAGGTAATTCCTAATGCCGAAGGCGATCGTACTACTCCATCGGTAGTTGCTTTCAAAGATGGGGAAATTCAAGTAGGTGCTATTGCAAAACGTCAATCAATCACAAACTTAAATACAGTTTCGTCTATTAAAAGAAAAATGGGTTCAAAAGAAACGGTTGAAGTAAATGGTAAAAAATATACTCCTCAAGAAATTAGTGCAATGGTTCTACAAAATTTAAAAGCCACTGCAGAATCATATTTAGGAGAAAAAGTTACAGAAGCGGTTATTACAGTTCCGGCATATTTTAATGACGCTCAACGTCAAGCGACAAAAGACGCTGGAAAAATTGCTGGTTTAGATGTTAAGCGTATTATTAATGAACCAACGGCGGCAGCATTAGCTTATGGTATTGATAAGACTGACAAGGAACATACAGTTTTAGTATTTGACCTTGGTGGTGGTACATTTGACGTATCTATTCTACAATTAGCCGATGGAACATTTGAAGTTTTATCTACTGCTGGAGATAATAAACTAGGTGGTGATGACTTTGATGATGCAATTATGAACTGGTTAATTGAAGAATTCAAGAAACAAGAACATCTAGATTTAGGTAAAGATAAGATGGCATTACAAAGATTAAAAGATGCCGCTGAAAAAGCAAAGAAAGAACTTTCTGGTATTATGAAGGCAGATATTAGTTTGCCATTCATTTCAATGGGGGTAAATGGGCCTGTTCATTTAAATATTTCTTTAACAAGAGCAAAATTTGATGAATTAACTCATAATTTAGTTGAAAGATGTTCTGGACCGGTGAGACGCGCATTGTCTGATGCAAAGATGACTCCGCGTGATATTGATCAAGTTTTATTAGTAGGTGGTTCAACTAGAACACCAGCTGTTCAAGAACTTGTAAAACGTGAACTGGGTAAAGAACCTAATAAGGGAGTTAACCCGGATGAAGTAGTTGCCATGGGAGCTGCTATTCAAGGTGGCGTTTTAAGAGGGGATGTAAAAGACGTTTTACTTCTTGATGTTACACCACTATCACTTGGTATTGAAACACTGGGTGGCGTATTTACAAAATTAATAGAAAGAAATACAACTATTCCAACTTCCAAATCACAAGTATTCTCAACAGCTGCTGATAATCAACCTGCGGTAGATATTCATGTTTTACAAGGTGAAAGATCAATGGCAACGGATAATAAAACTCTTGGACGTTTCCAATTAGGTGATATTCCACTTGCTCCACGAGGTGTTCCACAAATCGAAGTGAAATTTGATATTGATGCTAATGGTATCTTTAGTGTAAGCGCAAAAGATTTAGGAACTGGCAAAAGTCAAAATATCGTCATTCAAAGTAAATCTGGATTAAGTGAAGCGGAAATTGAAAAAATGATTAAAGAAGCGGAAATTAATGCAGAAGCAGATAAACTTCGTAAAGAGGAAGTGGATGTTAGAAATGAAAGTGAACAAATGATTTTTGCTTCTAAAAAGGCAGTTGAAGATTTGGGCGCAGAAGTTACAGAAGACGAGAAAAATGAAATTGAAGCGAAATCTAAGGCCTTAGAAGAGGCATTAAAGGGAAATGACCTTCAAGATATTAAAAACAAAAAAGAAGAATTAAACAAAGCAAGTCAAAGTGTCGCTATGAAAGCATATCAAAAAGTACAACAGCAACAACAAGCTCAAAACGGTCAAAATGGCAATGATGATGGTGCAGTTGATGCCGATTATACAGACGTTGATAGCGATTAAAAGGTGTGATTTAAAATGGCCAAAAGAGATTATTATGAAGTACTAGGAGTAAGCAAATCAGCAAGTGATGATGAAATAAAAAAGTCGTATCGTACACTGGCTAAAAAATATCATCCAGATGTTTGCAAAGAACCTGATGCAGAAGCAAAATTTAAGGAAATTCAAGAAGCATATGATGTTTTGAGTGACCCACAGAAGCGTGAGCAATACAATCAATTTGGTCATGATGGTCCTAATATGGGAAGTGGTTTTGGCGGTGGAGGTTTTGGTGGTTTTGAGGATATATTCTCTTCCATTTTTGGTGGCGGTAGAACGAGACAATCAGGAACTGGCGGAGCAATTCGTGGGAGAAATATAAAAACAGAAATAACACTAACATTTGAAGAAGCTGCTTTTGGAGTTGAAAAAGAAATATCGATTACTAAACTTGATACATGTAAAGATTGTAGTGGTACTGGCGCAATGTCTGGAAAAGATATAGAATCTTGTACAAAATGTCGTGGTTTAGGCCGTGTAGTTGTTGAACAAAATTCATTGTTCGGACGTATTCAAACTGAGACTACTTGTCCACAATGTAATGGTAGAGGAAAAACTATCAAAAATAAATGTACAACATGCAAGGGCGAAGGTCGTATTAGAAATACTAGCAAGCTAAAAGTTAAAATTCCTTCAGGAATAGATAATGAACAAACATTAACAGTTTCTGGAAAAGGTGAAGCAGGACAAAATGGCGGTTTAGCAGGAGATTTATACATTGAAATTAATGTAAAACCTCATGAATTGTTTGAGCGTGATGGCATGAATTTGCTAATGGATATGCCAATTACCTTTAGTCAAGCAGCCTTAGGTGATTCTATTGAAATACCAACTTTAGATGGTAAATGTTCATTAAAAATTCCATCAGGAACCCAAAGTGGAACCAAGTTTAGAATTCCTAATAAAGGGATAAAAAATGGACGCACTGGAACAATTGGCAACTTGTATGTCACGGCAAAAGTTATTACGCCAACAAAACTCAGCTCAGAACAAAAAGGTATTTTTAGTAAATTAAGTAAAACTAATGAAACTAATGAAACTTTCTTTGATAAAGTAAAGAAGTTCTTTAAGAATTAAATCTAATTGTAATACTCATATAACTAAAACAATAGAATAGTATATATATATATTCTATAATATATATAAAGACACTTAAGTGTCTTTATTAAGATTGTTGAAAAATGAATAATTAAAAAAGATTTAAAACGCCTGAATATTAGCTAGCAAAAATAGTTATAATGTCCAGGCGTTTTTAAATTATAAAAATATGAAAATCATCAGTAAACATCTTTTGACTAAATGTGGTTTTTATAGTATAATAGTAATATATATAAGGAATAGGGATTATGGAAAAAGTTATTTTTCTTGCTGGTGGATGTTTTTGGGGTGTTGAAGCTTACTATAAATTGCATGAAGGGGTTATTTCTACTGAATGTGGATATGCCAATGGTAATTTTGCTAACCCATCATATGAAGAAGTGAGAAGTCAACTTGCAAAACATAGTGAGGCTGTACAAATTATTTACGATAACTCCCTTATATCATTAAAAGAAATTTTGGATTTCTTTTTTGAAATCATAAATCCATATAATATTGATCATCAAGGTGGAGATTACGGTCATCAATATAGAACAGGAATATATTATAATGATGGCGAGGATGAACAGTTTGTTAAAAATTATATTATTAATAAACAAAAAGAATCAAGTGAAGAATTTGCTATAGAAATTTCTTATTTAGAAAACTTTTATTTAGCTGAGGAATATCACCAAGATTATTTAGATAAAAATCCAAATGGATATTGTCATATTGATTTGAAAAAATATAAAAAATAAGGAAAAAATATGCAGCGTTATTTTATTAATAAAAATCAAATAATTAATAATACTATCAAAATAAAAGATAATGATTATCATCATATAAAAAATGTTATGAGAATGAAAATAGACGATGAAGTTATAGCATGTGATCAAGAAAAATCTTATTTGTGTAAAATTATTAGTGTTGATGATTATGTAAATTTAGAAATCATTAACACTTTAGATGATAATGCTGAACTCCTTAATAATGTCACTATTGCCCATGGATTAGTTCGTAGAGAGAAAACGGAAGAAGTTATAAGAAGACTAGTTGAACTAGGCTGCCATAAATACATACCGGTTTTAATGAATCGCTCAGTTGTTAGACATACTAATGATAAACAAGAGCGATATATGAAGATTATCAAGGAAGCATCAGAACAATCAGAGCGCCAAAAGTTGATGGAAATTAATGAAATCATTTCATATAAGGAACTATTAGCTTTAACTATCCATTTTGATTTAGTATTATTTTGTCATACCATTAATAGACAAGAAATAAATCTAAAGAAGGTAATGCAATCTTTTACAGGACATAATATTTTAGTAATCATTGGCCCAGAAGGTGGTTTCAGTGATAATGAAGTCAAGGAAATCATGAAAACAAAGGCTCAATTGGTCAGTCTAGGAAGACGTATTTTGCGCACAGAAACGGCCCCGTTATATGTCATGAGCATTCTAGCATATGAGGTGGAAAATGAAGGTTAGTTATTGCTCTTTAGGATGTAAAGTTAATTTATATGAAAGTGAAGCGGTTATTAATGAGTTTTTAAATAACGGTTTTGAATTAGCTGATTTTAGTGATGTATGTGATGTATATATCATAAATACTTGTACAATTACTCACGTCAGTGATGCGAAAAGTCGTCGTATGATTAGACAAGCAATAAATTGCAATTCCCAAGCTATTATTGCTGTAATGGGGTGCTATGCTCAATTAAATTCTGAGGAAATCGAGAAAATCGAAGGAGTAGATATTTTAATCGGCACTTCCAAGCGTAATCAATTATATTCAATGGTAATTGATGCATTAAATAAAAAGAAAATTATTAATACACATGAAGATATTTTTAATATATCTAAGTATGAAGAATTGAAAATAGTTCGTTATAATAAAAAAACAAGAGGTTTTGTAAAGATTCAGGATGGTTGTGATAACTATTGTAGTTATTGTACTATTCCTTATGCTAGAGGCCATGTTCGAAGTCGTAATGCTAATGATGTCATTACTGAAATTGCAGATTTAACGAATCAAGGCATGAAAGAAATAGTATTATCGGGTATTAATACTGGCAGTTACGGACAAGATTTAATTAATTATGATTTTTCAGATTTATTAGTTGATATAATAAAAAACGTACCAAAGTTATATAAATTACGTATTTCATCAATTGAGATGACCGAAATAACTGAAAAATTATTATTTGTTATGAAGAAATATGAAAATCATTTTTGCAGTCATTTGCATATTCCTTTACAAGGTGGTACTGATAAAATACTTAAAAATATGAATCGCAAATACACTACTAGAGAATATCAAGAAAAAATAGTTAGTATCCGTAAAATATTTCCGACAATTAATATTACAACTGATATTTTAACGGGATTTCCTGGTGAAACAAATGAAGATTTTCTGGAGGCATATCAATTTATCCTTTCACAAGGATATGGTGAAATGCACGTATTTCCATATTCTCGTAGGCCACTGACGCCTGCTTATAACTACCCTGAACAAGTAGATGAGATATCTAAAAAATTACGTGTCAATAAACTAATTGAATTAAATAAACAAAAAGCTTTAGAATATCGCAATCAGTTTAAAAATGTTGTATTGAATGTACTAATTGAAAAAAATGAGAATGGCATAGCATTTGGTCATACTTCAAATTATATTGAAGTAGAGTTTAATAGTAAAGCCGAACAAAATACTTTAGTTAAAGTAATATTGAAAGAAATTGGATATCCAAAAAGTCAAGGAGTAGAAATTAATGAAGTTTAAAGATTATAAGTTAAAGACTTATTTATTGAATAGTTTAAATAAAAAATCCTTTTTGGAACCAACTGATGTACAAGAAGTTGTTATTCCAAAATTGTTACACAAAGAAAATGTTATTGTTAAAAGTGCTACGGGAACTGGTAAGACACATGCTTTTCTAATACCAATGCTTCAAAGTTTGGATGAAAATGATAAAAATTTACAAAAAATTATTATTTCTCCAACAAGAGAATTAGCAATGCAGTTGTATAAGGAATTAACAAATTTACTTGATGCAAGTATAGAAGTTGATTGTCGATTATATGTTGGTGGTACTGACAGAGAACAAGAAATCAAACGCCTTGAAAAATCACAACCACAAATCATTGTTGGTACTATTGGTAAAATAAATGATTTAGCTATATCTAGCAATATTCTAAAAATACATCAGGCTAATATGATTATTATTGATGAGGCGGATATGGTGTTTGAAGATAGTGATATTGAAAATGTTGACAAAGTATTTTCAAAAATACCAAATAATATACAAATTGGTATTTTCAGCGCAACGATTTCCAAAAACCTCTTAACTTTTCTTAAAAAATATTTAAATAATTATGAATTAATTGATTTGTCAGTTTCCAGTTTCACTAAATCATCGATAAATCATATATTTATTCCAACTAAAAATAAAGATAAAAATCAATTACTAGTAAATGTTTTGCATTCTTTTACTCCATATTTAGTTCTTATTTTTGCTAATACCAAAAATCAGGTCGATTTTCTTGCGGATTATTTGGCGAATAATAACATAAAAGTAGGAAAACTTACTGGTGATTTACAATCAAGAGAAAGAAAACAAATGTTGAAGCGCATAAAAGATGGCGAATATAAATATTTAGTTGCTAGTGATATTGCCTCACGCGGACTTGATATTGAGGGGGTTAGTCATGTTATAAATTATGAATTGCCTGAGGATATTGATTTCTTTATTCATAGAGTTGGAAGAACAGCACGTTATAATTTTGATGGAACCGCCATTTCATTTTATGATTTTGAAGATGATTTATATATTGAAAAACTTCAAAATAAAGGTTTGAAATGTACTTATATGGCAATGAAAGATGGAAATTTGGTTGCGACTAAGGAACGAAATCAACGCCCTAAATCATCAAAAGTTATAAAAATTGAAGAAGAACTGCATTTGAAAACGCCGATGCCAAAGAAAGTAAAGCCAGGTTATCGTAAAAAAAGAAATATAGAAATAAAGAAAAAATTGCGTAAAATGAAAAGAAGTAATATTGATTCAATGTATCATAAGAAGGAGCATAGTAAAAATAATGATTAAAATCGGAAGTCACGTCAGCAATAGTGGTGAGAAGATGTTGGTTGGAGCATTAAATGAAGCACTTAGTTATAATGCCAATTGCCTAATGTTTTATTTAGGTGCGCCACAAAACTCGTTTAGAAAACCACTTAAAGAATTTAAAATAGAAGAATTTCATGATTTACTATTAAAAAATAATATTGATTATAATGACGTTATTATTCATGCGCCTTATATTGTTAATTTGGCTCAACCAGATATTCAAAAACGAGAATATGCCATTGATTTTATCGCTAATGAAATTATGAAAGTTGATGCCATAGGGGCAAGGTATATTGTTGTTCATCCTGGTGCTCATGTTGGGGAAGGTCTGGAAAGAGGACTAAATCTAATTAGTGATAGTTTAAAAAAGATTTTTGAGAAAACCAAAAATACTGACGTCATAATATGTTTAGAGACAATGGCAGGTAAAGGGACCGAATGTTGTTCTAAGTTTGAGGAGTTAAAAACTGTATTGGAAAATGTCAATAATAATCGTCTTCAAATATGCTTTGATACATGTCATGTTTGGGATAGTGGATATAATATTGTGGATAATTATGAAGAAGTATTAAAAAAATTTGATGAACTCATTGGACTTGATAAAATAAAGGTTATTCACTTAAATGATTCAAAGAATTTTTTGGAAAGCCATAAAGACCGCCATGAAAATATTGGCTTTGGACAAATTGGTTTTTCAACATTATCAAAATTTGTTTTTGATGATAGATTTGTAAATGTCGCTAAAATATTGGAAACTCCATATGTATCGGAATTCGCACCATATAAATGGGAAATTGAAATGTTGAAGAAACAAGAATTTGATGCTAATCTCATTAATAAAATCAATGAATCTTAATAAAATAGGAGAACTTTTTAATGACAAATAAAATATTAGATACGATTAAAAGACGAAGAAGCATTCGTGAATTTTGTTTAGAACAAATTAGTATTCCAGAAATAGAAGCAATCGTTGAGGCTGGACAGTATGCACCAAATGGAAGTGGAGAAGCATGGCATTTTACAGTGATTCAAAATATTGAAGTCTTATCAAGACTTAATAAACTTGCAAAAGAATTTGCTGCAACATGTGGTTTGCCGTGGCTTGAGCAATTAGGTAAGGATGATGGATTTCATAGTACATATAATGCTCCAACAGTTATTCTTGTATCAGGAGAAGAGCGAAATGTTTGCTCTATATATGACGTATCCGCTGCAACTGAAAATATATTATTAGCAGCAGAAAGTCTTGATATTGGATCTTGTTGGGGGTATTTTGTCACTCAAGCATTTAATACCGTTGAAAGAGATGACCTATACAAAGAATTACAAATTCCTGAAGGATATAAAGTATATATATCAATTATGTTAGGGTATAAAACTGGAAATCTTCCAATATCTTCAAAACGTAAAGAGGGTTGTATTACTTTTATCATTTAAAAAATTTGAAATTAATCTAGAATTTTGTAAGAAAATGTTTTTATAAGTTACATTTATCTTGCAATAAAAAGTACTTTACTATATAATAATGTTAACAGAAATAGTGGAAAAGCGTTAAGTGCTGTATTTAGGATAAGATACGGACGAACACATAGTGGCGGTTTTTCTATTCTTCCGCTGTTAATATAGCGGATCTCTGTATGGAGGTCTTTTTTTATGAAGAAAAATTTAGTTTTGAAAATTTGTTTGTGTGCAAATATGGCTGCTCTGGCGATTGCTCTGGATTTTATTAGTATCAAAATTGGAAATGATATTAAAATAACATTATATGCCTTGCCATTAATGTTTGTAGGAATTATGTATGGTCCAACACTTGGACTTTTAACTGGGTTAGTATCGGGCTTTGTAATGCAAATTATAAGTGAGTATGGATTAGGGCCAACAACCCCTCTCTGGATGCTAGCTCCAATTATATGGGGAGCACTTAGTGGATTTATATATAAGTTATTAAAATCTAAAAATACTTTAATTAATATAGGTATAGTAGTTATTTCAACTTCTATATTTGTTACTCTTATTAATTCTTTAGTGATTTTTTTGGATTCTAAGCTAATGGGATATGCGAGTACTCAAACATTTCTAATGATTTTTATAAAAATTGGTACATCATTAGTAATGTCCGTAATTTATATATTTCTTTTATGGGTTTTAACTAGTCGTTTAACTTGGCTATCATTTAATGAAAAAACTGTTTTAGATGATGAACATTACTAATAAAAAATAGCAGTTATATTAAAAATGGAACTCCTATCATAATAATGATAGGAGTTCCATTTTTAATACATCACTTATTTTTAATCAAGATGGACTATATGTAGGTACATCATTTGATGACGAATAAGTATTTGTAATTTCAAGTGTGGTTTTTACATTTGTTGTTGTTGGAGCAATGGCAAAATAGTTAGAATCAACTATGAATGCTGCACTAGATGCTGAACTAACACCAAAACTTAAATATATTGTTTTTGCAAGTGATCCTGCATCCATAAATTTGTTGTAAATAATCGAATATTTATCAGTACCTACAGCTCCTCTTACATTAATAATTGAACCATCACTAGTATCTGTGGAATTATCACATTTACTTGTAGTAAAAGTATTATATGAAATTATGCATGCTGTATTAGTCGTAGAAGTTTGAATAATAATTATATGTCCACCAATAATACCCCCAGATACAAAAGAATTATTGGTAATATTAATAGATGAAGTAGTTGGATTATTAATATTAATAGGATACTTTCCAAAACCAACAATATTATTGTTAATTATGCTAACGCTATTATTGGTATAATTGGCTTTTATAGCACAAGTTTCAATATCCGTTGTCTCAGTTATCAATCCTTTGATGTAATTATCAGTAATTGTTATATTACTCACTTTTGCGCTACTTGTTCCAGTAATGACAATGGCATTAGCATTAGAGGTAGTAATAATAGAAGAATTAGATATCGTAATATTAGAAATTGCTAATGTTGCCGCAACGGATATCATATCTACTTTTATATTAGATATCATTTTTAGACAAGTCAAGACTGTATTACTCTTAGTGGTTTTAATTTGAGCACTACCAAAAGTTGAAATACCATTAATAGTACAATAAGTTGCATTTATGGTAATTATGCCTGTGAAAATAGCTTCATCAGTTCTATTAATGCTTGTTCCAAGTACATCTTTATTAGGACCTAATAAAGAAATATTAGTGGCAGCAGCTGGAATTGTTAGATTTTCGTTGTACGTACCAGCAGCAACTGTTATTATATCACCACTTGCCATAGTGAATTCATTGAAAGTATTATAGCTGATGCTTGCTCCACCACTTGATTGTACATTTATAGGTTTGGCGTCCATCTCCCATTTTGCATATAATGTGAGGTTGCAACTTGTACCAGCAGCAACTGAAGTAACTATATCACCGCTAAAACTATTATTTAAATACCAACCTTGAAATGTTGCGTTTGCCAAGGAGATATTTGTAGGTAATATAATTTCTTCATCTTCAACATTAAAATTAGTTATAGGACTAGATGAAAATTCGCCGTCATTTGTCACATAAATGATTGTATAATTGATAGGAGCATACTGTGCATATAATGGAATTACTCCCAGATTAATATCTATATTTGTAATAGCTTCACCAGTAAAACTTGGATTATTATACCAACCAACAAAATTATAATAATCTTTTTTTGGTGCGTCCAAATTTAATAAGGCGTTCTCATATGTGAATAATCTCTTTTGATTATCATTATTATAATTTAATATTTGCGTTTGTGGATTCACGCTACTGTAATCAGCAGATTGGTAAGGAGTAGCAGAGCCATATAGACTTTCGCTAATAAAGCCTCGAAATTCATAATTTATTTGTTTTATAAAATTTTGATTAGCAGCATTTAATGACGTAGAAGAAGTATAATTATTAAATGCTTGAAAAGCAGTTATATTATTTGCATTGGCATTAATGGCGAAATAATTTACAAGCCATATCCATTTTGTTTTGTATGTAGAGCTATATAAAAAATCGGTCAAAGTATATTCTGGAATTCCCGTAGTGTCTAAACTCCCAAACTGAGATTTTGTATAAATTGGTTTTGAAACACTAGTTGCATATTCATTATAATCATTTAAAAAATCAGTAGTTATATTAGCGAATTCTTCATAGTATTTATTAATAGAAGTGTCATTCCAAGAACCACCATTTAAAGCATAATTAACTCTTGTTTTACAAATATCTTGGATTAATTCACTTTCATTTCCTTTATCTAAAAAGGCTTTTGCAACTTGGTAAAACGAACGCGTTTGAATTTGGGAACTATATATATAACTTCCATTATTAAGCATAACATAGGCTCTTGCTGAAAATTTTAGGTTATAGTATATTTCTGGGATATTAATTAAAGTAATGCGAAAAAAGTTTTCATCATCTAAACTATCAACGAAAGCATTGATTGTTAAGTAGCCATTCATAGTAGAACCTACAAGAAAATCGTCATAATCAGTTTCTAAAACTTCACCACGAGATAAAATAATTCCATAGTTGATATTTGTTCCAAACTGTTCTGAATTAGTAACTTCACCAACAAAAGCTAGGCCATTAGGATCAAGAGTTCTAATTTGTGCCCCCTTTATAGTGATATCACTAGAAGTTTGGAAATTATCAATAGCTTTGAGTTTTACTAGAAAAGTTGTAGCAATTAAAATAAATGCTACAAAAAAAATCCGAATATTTTTGTTATTTATAATTTTCATTTTTTACTCCTAAATTATATTATTAATCTCTATCATTATATGACAAAATAGCCTAAAAAGCAAGTGGTAAATGTTGTATATATACGAATGATATAACATAATAAAAATCGTTCATTTGAACGATTAATTATTATTATCAATTAATTTTAATATTTCATATTTTAATTCTGAGATTACATTTTCTTGCTTTATTTTTCGTATAATTTTTCCATGTCTAAATATTAAAGCCTCATTAATACCACCAGCAATTCCAATATCAGCATCACTTGCTTCTCCAGGGCCATTTACTGCACATCCCATAATGGCGATTTTCAGTTTGATTTTTGGTAGAGTATCAATGAACTGCTCAATTTCATTGACGATTTCAAACATATCATATTGTGTACGTCCACATGTTGGACAAGCAATAAGTTGTGGTTTAATATATAATGAAAAAGAAGATAATATTTCTTTAGCAGCTTTGATTTCAAGTAGAGGATCTGCAGCTAAGGAAACACGTATCGTATCACCAATTCCATCAAATAATAAAATACCTAGGCCAATGGAGGAACGAATTGTCCCTGTGTAATTTGTTCCAGATTCCGTAATGCCAATATGAAGAGGGTATTGGAAAAGATTACTGGCTAATCGATATGCTTCAACTGTTGTTTCAATGTCACTTGCTTTTAAAGATAAGACGATATTATAAAAATGTAAATCCTCTAATATTTGAATATGTTTTTTGGCACTTTCTACTAGTGCAATTGCATTTCGACCATATTGTTTTTCAATTTCCTGATCTAATGAACCTAAGTTAACTCCTATTCTAATAGGAATGTTTTTTTCTTGGCATTTATTTACGACCATCTTGATTTTATCTAAACTTCCAATATTTCCAGGATTAATTCTAAGTTTATCACATCCAGATTCAATTGCCTGAATGGCAAGTTTATAATCAAAATGAATATCAGCAACAAGAGGAATGGTGATTTCTTTTTTAATTTCCTTAATTGCTAGTGCATCTTCAATGTCCAATACTGCTACACGTACAATCTCACATCCTGCTTTTTCTAGATTATGAATTTGCTCAATAGTAGAAGCAATATCTTTAGTTTTTGTATTGCACATACTTTGAATAGCAATTGGATTATTTCCGCCAATTTTCACATTTCTAATGCTAATTTCCTTGGTTATTCGTCTTTTCATTATTGTTATTCAGAAACTTTCTTTCTTTTCTTCGTCTTTCTTTGTGGTGAACGAATATGTTGTTCACGTAAAATATTATAAATAGTGCTTCGAGATTGTTCAAAACCTCGTTCATCTTGCATTATTTTGGCAAATTCAGTGAAATTAACCCCACGAAATTCGCGCCTGTAAATTTTGGCAAGTTCAATACGTATTTCTTCATCATAGGTATTAATAGGTTTATTATATTTGTTTTTATGAATAATTCCCGCATCACCTTCTATTAAAACTTGTCGTTTTAAATTTCTAATTTGTCTTGTCGACACTTTTAGAAGTTTGGCAGCATAAGGTCCATTAAATTCTTCATTAATTAGTCTTTTAATTACTTTTAATTTCTTTTTTTCATCTTTTGTTAATTTCGCAGGTTTTACTTCTTCCTCGATAATTTCAATTTTGGATAAGTCAATCATTTAATTTCCTCCTAATTTATATATATTATGACAGTTAATTATTTCCTAATAATAATAACATATTTTTGGAAAAAAAACAAGTTTTGATTGTAAAAGACATAAAATGTTTTTTACAATATGATAACTATAAAATGTAAACAAACTTTATAAAATCAATTTTCAGAAAAGCCTTGCAAAATTATGACAAAAATAGTATAATGTATAGTAGTTTAAGAGAATGGGGGTGGAAATCTATGCGTGTAACATTTTTAATGAAGTGTACAGTTTGTGGAGAAGAAAACTATTTAACTGAAAAAAATAAGAAAAACACTCCTGATCGCATTGAACAAAAAAAATTCTGTTCAAAATGCCAAAAACAAACTTTACATAAAGAAAAAACTAAAAAATAATTTTTACTAGAAAAGCTTAACATATAAATGTGTTAAGCTTTTTTTTATTATTCATATTTTTCGACGTCTTTTTTATCACTTATATGGTTTAATAATGCTAAGGTGATTTTATGAAAGATAAGAAGTTGAAAAATGAACAGGACAAAAAAGAAACTGTATTTTACTATGAAGCCATTGGTTTTATAGTTGTCATATTATCAATTATTGTAGTTGCCCAACTCGGACGAGTTGGAGTTTTGTTGACGATGTTATTTAAGGTTGCGTTTGGGGATTGGTATTTATTAGCTGTTTTAGCAATTTTTATTTATGGTGGATATAGTATATTAAATCATCGCAGTTTTAACTTTAAAAATCAGCGCTTTGTTGGTTATATTTTTTGTCTTTTAGGATTGTTAATGATCACACATTTCCCAGTTCATAAATATGTATTATCCACTACCCAGTCATATTTCAAAAGTACTTGGAGTCATTATATGGGTTTCATAAAAAGTGGGACGGATACATATTTAGGCGGAGGTATTATAGGTGGCATATTATTCTATTTAGTATATTACCTATTGGGATCAATAGGGGTAGGACTAGTCGCTTTTTTGAGTATTTTGTTTGGATTTACAATGATTGTCAACAAATCAATAATTGAAATTTGGCGAATTGTGATTAAAAGAATTAAAAATGTTGGTAAATATCAAAAATCATTTTCAAATTTCTTTAAGTATGATATCGGCAAAAAAAATAAAAATGAAATAATCTCAATATATGATAAAAATAAGGATTTACATTTAAAAATATTTGACGACTATCGCAATTCAAATATTATGGAATTCCAAGAAAAATATGCAAATGAATTAAAAGGTTTAATAGTATCAATATTTAATAACCTCTCTTTGCAACATCGAGAACAACAGTTATCGGTAAGTTATAGTGCTACATGTTTTACATATTCCATATATAGTGAATATGAATGTAATATAGTAGGTGAAAAATTGACCGCCGTACTTGATGAAAGAGTTTATATACATCGCATTGATAAAAGCCTTAATATTGAGGTGAATAACAAACATATTTGCATATTAACTATCAAAAGCATGTTATTAATGCAAAGTGTGCTCAAAAATAATTATTTACTGCCTATTGGCATTAATTTAAAAAATCAGCTTGAAGAAATTGATATATCTAAAGATGGGAATATGCTTTTAATTGGCGAATATAAATCAGGTATTAGAACATTTGTTACTAGTTATATCATGTCAATGCTGGTTAAAATGGGTACAGAAACAATAGTCTTTAATTTATATGATGAACTCAGCGATTTCTCTCAATATGCTATATTATTTAAGGAAATAGAAAAAACAGAAATTAAAGAATATTTGAATCGCATAATCAGGGAAATTGATGATAGAATTCAATTACTTAGTGAAAATAAATGTCGTCAAATTGATGAATATAATATAAAACAAGATATGGATAAAAAGGTTAAAATGCGAAGAATAGTTTATGTAATTCAAATTGATGAGTATAATAAAACAAATGACTTTCGTTACATTGATGACAAAATTATGTATATCATTCAATTAGGAAAAGATGTGGGTATCTATACATTGTATATATCTAGGGAACCACAAAAGGTTTCTACAGTTCTTTTTAGTTTATTTAAGCATAAAATGATTTTCTCTTTAAAAAATAAAAAAATTGCTCTTTTAGAAAGTAGTCAATTTAATGTTTTAGAACAACCTGGTGAAGCAATATATATAAAAGAAACATCCAAAAAAAGAATTCAAACTGCTTTAGTGACAATTGAAGAAGTGAATAAAATAATTAAATAATAAATGAAGTGGGATAAAATCAATTTATTTCACTTTTTTTATTTGTTTGAATAGTATGAATACATTCACTAAAAAGCGATTAGGGGCGAAATTCAAAGGGACATATTTGATTTTAATACTCTTGTATCTATATTGAATAATAAGAATATTGAATTAATTGAGATTGTGTGCTATAATAAAAAAGCGAATTAATAATTTGGGGTGAGTATGAAATATTTAAAGCGAGTTTCAGTATTGAAAAATAATAGTAATGAATATCCTTTTAATATTGAGCTATTCAAGGAAGGCTTTGAGTTATTATTTGACAAAAAAGTAACTATTATTATTGGTGAAAATGGTTGTGGAAAGTCAACAATTATGAAAAAAATAGCTAAAAATATTGGATTTAATATATTTGGAGGAAATTCTAGTAGTAATTATGCTGATGAACAATTAAATGAAGACAATTTGATAACAATGAGTTGGTCGCATAAAACAAAAAAAGGCTTTTATTTTAGAAGTGATACATTTGATACATATTACAATTATATAGAATCAGATAAAGAAATATCAAGATATTATCCTAAAAAATTCTCAAAGCTATCGCATGGAGAAAGTTTTTTGGAATTATTCAATAATTTCAATGAAGGAATTTTTTTACTGGATGAACCAGAATCGGCATTGTCTCCACAAAATCAATTAGGATTGTTAAGGATAATATATGATTTGGAAAAAAATGATAAATCACAAATTATAATTCTTACCCATTCGCCCATTATTATGTCATATCCTAATGCGGATTTGTTTTTGATTGACAATAATCAAATGAAAAAGGTAGATTATAAAGAAACAAATCATTATACTATAACCAAAACAATGCTTGAAAATCCTGAAAAAATATATAAAATACTATTCGAAAATTAATGTTTGATAAATGAAAAAAATTATTATAAATATACAAAAGGGGTATATAATGGACTACAATATTTTGCAACAAAAACACGATGGAATTCAAGATTTAAAATTAACACCAGACAATCTTACAAGAGATACAGTAGTAGTTAATAAAATAAATGCATTACCAAAGGTAATAAAATTATCTGACAAAACGGCAATAGATGATGCAATTATGGCATATAACGAATTGACAAGTGAGCAAAAATTATTAGTAAATAATATTAATTATTTGGAAGATGCAATAGCTGCTTTAGAAAAAGTATTTAATGCATATGATGGATTTTCGAAATATGGGAATCTCTCAGTTATTGGCACGGATTTAGTTGACAAAAACCTTCAGAAAGTTCAGTTGTTTGGTTTGTCAACCCATGGTTTTAATTTTTTTCCTCAATTCATTAATTATAATACTTTTGCCAATGTTAAGACAGAGTTTGGAATCAATACAATTAGATTAGCAATGTACACATCACAAAAGGGCGGATATTGCCAAGATAATGGCATTTATCAAAATGAATTAAAAACTATGATGGTAAAAGCTATTAATGATATTACCAGTTTAGATATGTATGCAATTGTAGATTGGCATATTGTCGGCGCTGAAGAAGTCAAGGATAAAAATCCATTAAACTGGATAAATGAAGCTTCGTCTTTTTTTAATTATATTTCAAAAAAATTCAAGGATAATGAAAACATATTATATGAAATTTGCAACGAACCAAATGGTACAACCACTTGGGATGATATTAAAAAATACGCAAATATAATCATTCCAATTATTAGGAATAATAATCCAAAGGCAATAATTATCGTAGGCACCCCGAATTATTCAAGCGATTTGGATTCAGTTATTAAAAATCCAATAAAATTTGATAATATCATGTATACTTATCATTTCTATGCAGATACTCACAAGGAATCACATAGGAAAATGGTGGAGACTGCTTATAATAATAAACTTCCAATTTTTGTTACAGAGCATGCATTGATGAATTCTCAGGGATATGGTTCAATAAATTTGGAATCGGGAAAGGCTTGGTATGATTTGCTTGATAATCTTAATATTAGTTATATTGCTTGGAATATTTCCACAGGACCAAGAGAATGCTCTATTTTAAAAGTTGATGCTCCATATATTAATGACTTTTCCAATGAATATTTAAAAACATGGGGGATTTGGTTGAAGGAATTTTATCGTAGCAAAGCAGGTCTCTCAGAATAATTTATATTGACCAATATATTTACTTAAAAACCAATCATAATATTAAAATGGTTGTTTTTTTTGTTGAAAAGTGATATAATTATTGTAACGTTTTCATAAACGTTTATCATAAGGAGGAAAATATGATGAAGACAAAATCAATTGCCAAAATATTCATATATAGTTGTGTATTATTTTTGGCTCTTTTTTTAGTTGCTTGTACTGGAACAGACAAAAAGGCTGCTCAAGAAATTGATGATAAAATTGCTTTGTTACCTGAAGTTGTTGCTTTAACTGATGAAGCAGCAGTAAATAGTGCAAAAGAGGGATATGATGCATTAACAGACAAGCAAAAGGAATATGTGAAGAGTTTTGATGTTCTGGAACAAAAATTAGGTGATATTCAAAACTTGAAAACAGCAGCGGATAATTTAGTTAAAGCTACGGCAGTTGTTAATAAAATTACTGCTTTACCAGCGGTAATAAAGTTATCGGATAAAAGTGCAATAGATGAGGCGAAAACGGCATATAATGCATTAACAAGTGATCAAAAAACACTGGTTACTAATTATGCTACTTTAACGAGTGCTGAAACAGCTCTAAAAACTCTACAACAAAATACAGCTAATGATGTTAAGGCTTTAATAGCTGCAATTCCAGCGACTGTTAATCTTGAAAGTGAAACAGCAATTGGAACGGCAAGAGCGGCGTATGATGCATTATCTACTGAATCAAAGGCATTAGTATCTAACTATGCTACTTTAACGAGTGCTGAAACTGCTTTAACTGCTTTACAAACGGCGGCAATTAACGAAGTGAGTGGCTTAATTTCTGGTCTACCTGCGACTATTGCCCTTTCTGATGAAGAGGATGTTTTAGCAGCAAAAGTTGCATATGATGCACTACCTACTTCGTTACAATCACAAGTTACAAATGCTGATGATTTAGAAGAAGCTATAACTGCGTTAGGCGTTTTGCAAACTGCGGCTGCAAATGCAGTAAAAGGTAAAATTGATGAAATAGGATCATCGGTTACTTTAACAAGTGAAGAAAAAATTATTGAAGCAAGAGCAGCATATAATGCATTATCAGCAACTACAAAAGTATTAGTTACTAATTATAATAAATTAGTTGGTGCTGAAGAAACGCTTGCTGAATTAAAACAAACGGCAGCAAATAAGGCTATCAATGCAATTAAGGCAATACCTGCTACGATTGATTTATCAAGTGAGGCGGCAATTGTTGCTGCAAGAACAGCGTATGACGCACTAGCATCTGGTTTGCAAAGTCTTGTGACAAATTATGCAACTTTAACAAGTGCAGAAGAAGCCCTTGCAACTGCAAAAACAACAGCAGTTAATAATGCAATTAATTTAATTAAGGCAATACCAGCAACTGTTTTACCAGCAGATGAAGATAAAGTTGTTGCTGCAAGAACTGCCTACGATGCATTACCTAGTTCATTGCAAAGTCTTGTGACAAATTATGCAACATTAACAGCTGCTGAAGCATCTCTTAGTATTATTCTATCGGGAGTTAAAATAACTTCGGCTCCATTATATATGCTAATTGGGGAGACAAACAGTTTTGAAATGCAAGCAGAAGCATTGCCAAAAACGGCCATAACTGGATTTACTTGGTCGTCTAGCAATACTGGTGTTGCAACAGTTGATCAAAATGGAAAAATCACAGGAGTATCTGCAGGAGAAACAAAAATCTCGATTATATCAACAGTTGATTCATCATTTGTTGATGAAGTAACGGTAATTGTTGAAAGTGCATTTACTTATCAATTCGTCGATGTGAGAGCTGAAAAATCAACTATTGGTACTATTGTGACAGTAGATGGCAGAGCTTATATTTATGGCGTTAATATGTTTAGTACAGTTACAGAAGCAATCAGTATTGTTGCTGCTCATAGTACAATTACCCTTACTCCTGGAACGTATACAGAAAAAATTGTTATAGATAAATCAGTTAAGATTTATGGACCAAACTATAATATAACAGGAAATAGTGCAAGAAAAGATGAGGCAATAATTACTGGTTTAGTTGAACTTGCAGCTGATTATATCACGCTAAATGGCTTAGCCTTTACTGGTACATCTAGAGTTTATAATAAAGGTAGTATGACTGTGAAAAATATTTATTTCAGTCATAATAATGTTTATTCAATATCATACAGTTCTGATTTATCATTTTTTCATATTTCTACTAATGATACATATGGAGAAAATATTTATATTGATCGTAATAGATTCTATAGTATCAAAGGCTCAAGTAGTGTTAGAGCAATCTATTTAATGACAGTGAAAAATCTAGTAATTGACACTAATTATTTTGAGGATTTTGCTCGTGACATTTTGATAACTGGCGATGCTGGTGGAAATGTAAAGGGCGGTTTAAGCGGCATTTTTAGCTTTAATAATAATACTATTGTAAAGGCAGGTTATCGTGGTTTACATATAACTCGTTTTGAAGAAGTCGCTATGGATATACGTTATAATACAATGGATGATGTAGTTAATGCGGCTTATGCGATTTATGGATATTATGCAGGTGGTGAGGTTCCGGCAACTGCTAAAACATCAATAACAATGATGTTTAATAAAATAAATAAGGCATTAAATGGTATTTATATCGATCCAGAAAAAACAGCTGATTTTAATAATTTTATTATCACTATAGTTTATAATTCAATGACAAATTTCCGTACTAATAATGCACCTACATTGTATCATTTCTATTCTTATGCTACTGCATCGTTTGCTACTCCAACTAATAATTACTTAGATGGAATTGAAGCATCTGCAGTAAAGAAAGATGCAGGATATACAATAGGTAGTCTATATGCAACTATAGAAGATTACCAAGAGGCACTGGAAAATCTAGATTATTCAGCAGCAGAGAATGCGATTTATTTAATTAGTATATTGGATAAAGAGATTACATCAGCTGATGAGATAGAAATACTTGCTGCAAGAGCAGCATATGGTGCTCTTGATAGTAATACAAAGATTATTGTATATAATTATAATATTTTATTAAAAGCAGAGGCTAAATTTGCAGCATTATCATAATATTAGAATATATTAAATAATTAACAAAATCAATAAAACCCTAAACGAAGTATCAACTTTCGTTTAGGGTTTTATTAATTAATAAATATTATTTTTGTCCTTTGCCTTTTTTAATTGCTAAATATCTTTCTTTTAAAGCTTCTTCATATTTGCTAGAATCTTTTGGAATATAGTATTCAGCATTTTTGATTTTATCTGGTAAATATTGTTGATTTACCCAAGCATCAGGATAGTCATGAGGATATTTATAAGTTCCCTTTTCACTATCATATGCATAAGTGTTTTTTAAATGAACCGGAAGTTTACCGGTTTTCCCATTTTCAATATCCGACATTGCTGCAAAAATGGCTAAATATGCACTATTAGATTTTGGTGATAAGGCCATATCACAAACAACAGCACCAAGCGGGATAA
This sequence comes from Bacilli bacterium, assembly GCA_031553555.1. Lineage (GTDB taxonomy): Bacteria > Bacillota_I > Bacilli_A > ML615J-28 > CAG-698 > CAKOMG01. The sequence goes on along the minus strand of JAVBLL010000008.1, from coordinate 160,182 downwards.
CCGCTTCCGGGAGTCCAACCTCTAAGGCAACCTCACAAGCCGCTTTAACTTTAGGTCCCATTGAAGGGTTGGCAAGACCGATATCTTCATAAGCGATGATACTTAGTCTTCTAGTAATTGAAATTAAATCTTCGCTAATTAATAATTTTGCCAAGTAATGGAGACTAGCATTTATATCACTTCCGCGGATGGATTTTTGAAGACCACTTAGTGTATCATAAAAACTATCCTCATTAGCGTCCATATCAATGGCAGCCTTTTGAACTACCATTTTTGCCATTTCAAGATTTATATGTAAATTCTCATTAGCAATAAAATGAATATTCTCGATAAAGTTGATTAAAGTTCTAACTTCACCATTAGCATTTTGTATTAAATATTTTTTTGCATCATCATCGATTATTGCTTTTTCTTCAATAGTGGTTAGTGATTTATTAACTATTAATTCTAAATCAGAGTTTGAAAGATCATTTAGCTTATATACCATACAGCGTGAGCGAATGGCAGGATTAACTGATTGATAAGGATTCACCGTAGTAATGCCAATCATAATAATTGTTCCCTTTTCAACATGTGGCAATAAATAATCTTGAATATCTTTTTTCATACGATGAATTTCATCAATAATTAAAATATAGCGTTCATGTTGCTGGGCAGTATTAATTGCTGCAGAAAGTTTTGCTTTATTATCAACCGAAGCATTAAAAATGGCTGAAGGAATATTTAGTTCATTGCAAATGACATTGGCAATAGTGGTTTTTCCAATACCTGGTTTGCCATATAATATTATTGAAGAAAGTTTATTATTTTTAACTGATTTATAAATAAATCCATTTTCACCAATTAAATGTTGTTGCCCAACTATATCAGCGAATTTTTTTGGCATTAAACGGTATGCTAGTGGTTCCATATTTTTACCTCTATTTTGTTAATTACTATTTTACCATATTATTAATCATTTGTAAATAATGACGATTATAAATAAAAAATGATATTTCTTTGTATTTTTTAATACATAGAAATATCATTTTTTATTAATGTTTTCTTGCTGCAATATTAACACCAACTACCCCACCAAGTGCTGATGCTAAAATATAAGTTAACCCTTTTAAGAAAAAGCGAGTATCTAGCGGAATATGTGCAAATAAATTGACAATTAAAGCTAAGAGAATAATAATTAGTGCAGCAATTAATCCTTCAACCAAACCATTCTTTTTGGCAACTATGCCGGTTAATAAGCCAAGAACGAGGAAATCAATGATTCCTAATATAAACGTGACAATATTAAATGTTTTCCCAGAACTTTGGGCTTTACCACTTCGAATTAATAGTGCATAAATTATGCAAGTGATGCACAAAATAAATATAAAGATTAAATAAACGCCAAGAGTTTTTTTGAATTTGCTTTTTTGTTCAGCATTTTTGTTTTTCATCGTTTTTACCATCCCAATATAATATATGAAAGGAGTATGTATAATATGTTAATAAATATAATTTGGAAGTCCCTAGTGGCATATTTTGTTGTTTTAATTGCTTTAAAATTTATGGGAAAGAGGGAGGTTGGTCAGTTAAGTTTACTGGATTTTGCAATTATTTTAATAATTGCTGATATCTTAGTAATTGGGATTGAATCAACCGATGAACCTTTTTATTATTACATCGCACCAATTGTTCTTTTATCAGTAGTTCAAAAAGTATTTGCATACATTTTAATGAAATTTCCAAAACTTCGAGGAATATTTGACGGTAAGCAATCTGTCATAGTATACGACGGCAAATTAAATATTAAAGAGATGAAACGCCAAAATTATAATGTTGACGACTTGCTTATGCAACTTAGATTACAAGGTATTAGTAGTTTGTCAGAGGTCAGATATGTTGTTTTAGAAACAAATGGTAAACTTAGTGTTTTTGAATATGAAAAAAATCCATCAGCTCCTTTTCCGGTTGTTATAAGTGGTGAAATTAACAAAGATAATTTACAACTTTTAGGACTAAGTGAAGAATGGATTATTAAGAGATTAAAGGGTCATCAATTAAAAGATGTAATGTATGCAATATATGAAGATCAAGATTTATTCATTATGTCGCATACGAAAGAAGAACAAAGTAACTAATCCTAAATAAGTTAAACATATAATAATACTGGATAGCAAGTAGTTGATATTACTTGCTATTAATATTTTCCCTAGAAAAAACATACATGCCCCAATTAAAATTAATGTGAAAAATTTTTTATATTGCCATTCGAATTTGTAGCTTTTCTTCAAACATATAATAATTATTATAAAATATAAATAATATGTCACTAAATATGATAATATTAACGCATGAGTTGTTATAAAAGGAAGGGCAAATATTAGAATTAACTTTATAATATGAATGATTGTTGAAAAGATAAAGAGTTTTTTAGATTTATCAGTAGCTTGCATTATAGCTGTAAGTGGGCTGATAAAGTAAAATACTAAAAATATTAACGCATACTTTTTTACATAAGACGCTCCAATTGTCGTTTTATATAACAAAAATGTATATTCATTTGCATAATTATACATTAATATACTAATTATTAAAGCGGGAATACTTGTTAAAAACAATATTTTCTCAATATATACTTTTATTTGTTTTGGTGAAGCTGATGCAATGTTTGGCATAATTACTGTTGCTATCGTGATTGAGATAAAGGAAAATAAGGTTATTAAAGGTAAAGCATAGGCGGTGATTTCGCTATATGAGGTCAATATAAGATTATTATCAATTCCAAGAAGCGTTAAAGAAAAAGTATAGATAATTGGTTCTAGAAAGAAAGTCACTCCACTAATCATTTGTGATGCTGTAGTTGGTATAGCAATGTTTAACAAATCACGACTAGTTGATGAATTATCATTAGTTTTATATTTTTTTAATCTACTGATAGTAAACAATATGGAAAATACTTCGCCAATACTCATTGCAAGAACGGATAATGTTACTAAAAAAACAAGACTTCTTTGATTGTATATTTGAAAGATGGCAATAGTAAAGGCAATTCTGGCAATTTGTTCAATTAGATTAGCAATAGACGTAATGCTCATTTTTTGAATGCCATTATAGTAGCCACGCAGCACGGAACTAATCGCTGTTAAATATATTAGAGGAATTGATATAATAATAGGAAAATAACCGGCTGGTTGTTTTAGCCAATATAGAGTCAAGTATCTAGCTATAACTAATAAAATTATTGAAGATATTGTTGAAGCGATAATTGCAATTGTTAATCCTTTTTTAATTGTTTTAATTCCAGGGTTTTTGGCAACTACTTTTGTCATTGCAGTATTTATAGAAAATACGCCTAAAGATAAAAAAAGCATGATTGTGGGCATTATGATTGTATATATAGATATACCTTGCTGACCTAATGTTCTAGTTAATATAATACGATTTACTAAACCTATTATCCGGATCAACATACTAGTAATTAATATAAAAAGAGCATTTTTAATTAAAATATTTTTTTTGGATTTCATTACAATTCTCCTTGCATATAAAAGATTATGATAATAATATGTTATTTATTCTTTTTTCGAAAATATATGTATTTATTATTGATTTTTTGATATAATTATACATATAATGATTAGATTAAATTTATTATTTACAAATGGAGGGTAAACTATGAAATATGATTATAAAAATTACATTGCAGCAGTAAAAGATTTTCCAGTTGATGGCATTGTGTTTCGCGACATCACACCATTAATGGCAAATGGTCAAGTGTTTAAAGCAGCTTGTGACGAGTTGACAGATTTTGCTCGTGAAGTAAAAGCAGAAGTTATTGCCGGTCCTGAGTCTAGAGGGTTCATATTTGGTTGCCCAATTGCAAGCAATTTAGAAATTGGCTTTGTACCAATTAGAAAACCTAATAAACTACCTAGAGAAACTATTGAATTTGCTTACGAACTAGAATATGGTAAGAATTGCTTGTGCATACATAAAGATGCTATTTCTAAAGGACAAAGGGTGGTCCTTGTTGATGATTTATTGGCAACTGGTGGAACAATCAACGCAGCCATCCAAATGATTGAGAAACTTGGTGGAATAGTGGTAGGATTATGTTTTTTAATCGAATTAAGTGATTTAAATGGGCGTGATGTATTAGAAAAATATAGTATTAAAACATTAATGCAATTTTAATAAGAATAGATAAATGAGGTAAATATGGAAATTGTTACAATTGAAATGGTGATTTCATCAGCATCAAGATATTTGCATAATGAAAAAAATATTAATTTGATAATGGAAGCCTACAAGATTGCTGAAGAAAAGCACCGTGGACAAGTTCGCAAATCGGGTGAACCATATATTAATCATCCGTTATCGGTTGCTTATATGTTAGCCAATATACAAGCGGGGCCATCAACTATTGCAGCTGGATTGCTGCATGATATTGTTGAGGATACTGACTATACTTTAGATGTCCTTAGGGGCCATTTTGGCGATGATGTTGCTTCCATTGTTGATGGTGTTACAAAAATTAGTCAATTGAAATATATGACTAAAGAAAAGGTATTAGCAAAAACACATCAAAAAATTTTGTTGGCGATGGCCAAGGATATACGTGTTATACTTGTGAAATTGTTAGATCGAGTTCATAATATGCGAACTTTGCAATATCAACCACCTGAAAAACAAAAGATGATAGCTCAAGAAACTCTGGATTTATATGCACCTTTAGCACATCGCTTAGGTATGTATCGAGTTAAAGCAGAACTTGAGGATTTAAGTTATAAATTCATTGAACCATTAGAATATCAACGTGTCTTAAGTATGATTAAACGTCAACGTGCTGCCAGAGAAGAAGATATTTCTAAAATGAAAGCCACTTTAAAAAATGTTTTATTATCAAATGGAATAATGAAATATGAAATTAGGGGGCGAGTAAAAAATATTTATAGTGTGTGTAAGAAAATGCAAACTAAAAATCTAGAGTTTGAGGAAATTTATGATTTATTAGCACTTAGAATTCTAGTTCCATCTATTGAAGATTGTTATCATGTTTTAGGATTAGTTCATTCTGAATGGGCACCAATTCCAATGCGTTTCAAGGATTATATTGCTACTCCAAAACCTAATCTTTATCAATCGCTCCATACTACTGTAGTTGGTATGAAGGGAAAGATTTATGAAATTCAAATACGAACATATGATATGGATGCAATCGCTGAAATTGGTATTGCAGCACACTGGGCATATAAGGAAGAAAATATAGGCTATACGCCTGAAAAAGAACAAGCTGAGCTTGCTGAAAAACTTAAATGGTATAAAGATATGATGACCTATATTGAAAATGCGGAGGAAGAGGGCAAAGATCCTCTTGAAAACATTAGAGATGATATTTTTTCGGCTAATGTTTATATTTTTACACCCAAAGGAGATGTCATTGATCTTCCAAATGGTGCGACACCATTAGATTTTGCATATCGAATACATACTGAAGTTGGTAATCATACTGTTGGGGCAATTGTAAATGGAAAAATAGTTCCATTGACTTATAAATTAAGAACAAGTGATGTTGTTGAAATAAAAACGTCCAAAAGCTTTAATGGCCCCACAGAGCATTGGGTAAAAATTGTTAAGACCACTCATGCTAAACATAAAATTAACGCTATATTGAATAAACGTAAACGCGATGCAATGGTTGAAAAAGGTCAACAAGATTTTGATGCTATGATGAAAAGTGAAGCTATTGATGAAAAAATCAATGACAAAATGGTAACTGATGCTTTCTCAAAATATTCTGTTAATAGTATTGAAGATTTTTACTATGAAATGGGTAAAGGTTCTTTGTCAGTTCGTGGTGCCATAAATAAATTATTTGGCACTGTTGAAACAGATGAAGAGATATTAATGAAACAATATGCAGACAATGAAAGCAAACTTGCACAACATAAACAAGTTAATAGTTGTGGAGTAGCGGTTGAAGGTATAGATAGGGCGCAAATTAAATTGGCCAATTGTTGTCATCCTGTTCGTGGTGACACTATAATTGGTTATGTTTCAAAAGGTTCAGGAATCATAGTTCATCGTTTTGAATGTGTTAATGTGAAAAATATTAATTATGATCGTGTTATTAATGTGTTTTGGGATACACCAAATGAAAACAAACAATTTGAAACTATTTTAACAATCAATTCTTATGATAGAAAAAGCATTGTTGTTGATATCATTAATACTTTAAATAGTAATTCACTATCAATTGTGTCTATTAATTCATTGAAGAATAAAACAGGGGAGATTCTAACTAAAATAAAAATTTTAGTTAAGAACGTAGATGTTTTAGATAAAGCCATTGCTAATTTACAAAAAATCAATGATATTTATTCAATTGAAAGGATTATGCGATGAAAGTAATAGTACAAAGAGTTAAAATGGCAAAATGTATAGTAGATAATCAAAACGTTGGTGATATAGGAATGGGCTTTTTGTTATTGGTTGGATTTACTCATAATGATTCATTAAAACAAATTCAATTATCAGTAAAAAAAATTCTAAATTTGCGGATTTTTGAAGATGATAACAATAAAATGAATTTAAATATCAATCAAGTAAATGGAAGCATCTTATCGATTTCTCAATTTACTTTATATGCAAATACAAGTGAAGGTAATCGTCCATCGTTTACTAGCGCTATGAATCCTGATCAAGCAAAAATATTATATAATGAATTTAATAAAGAATTGAGAAACAATAATATTAATGTTGCAGAAGGCATATTTGGTGCTCATATGGAAATAGAATTAATAAATAATGGCCCAGTAACTATTATTTTGGAGTTTTAATATAAAAAATCAATAGCGTAAATGAAATGATAAAGTACTAGTAGATACTAATGTTTTTTAGTATCTACTAATACTTTTTTATTATGTTATAATACTACTATAGTTTCTAGTGGATGAGCAGAAAGAAAAAAATCATAGGAAGAGCAAAACGTGGAAAAAATAGAAACGCAACTTAAAAGCGACAAAATGTCAACCTAAAGTTGGTGTTGTTTATTTATAAAAAAATATATAATAATTGTGAGGTGATAAATATGAATAGTTTTGGTGAAATTTTAATTAAACTACGGAAAGAAAAGGGATTAACGCAAGAAGATTTAGCTGATATTTTTCAAGTTAGTAGACAATCAGTATCAAAATGGGAAACAAACACAACTTTTCCGGAAACTGAAAAACTGGTTTCGATAGCAAAATATTTTAATGTAACCCTGGATTCCTTAATTAATTCAGAAAATAGAAGAGATATAGAATTAACTAATACAGATGAAATTGTGCATAATGAGTTGACAAATATGGATAGCGAAGTCATTCTTGATAAAGAAAATGAATATTTACAGCAAAATATAAAAGCAGAAAAATTATTTAATAAAAAAATAAAAAAAAGAACGTATGCAACTATAATTATTTTATTGTTAATTTTGATTATTGGTATTCCATTTCTCATAAGCAAATTTGAAAAAAAAACATATGCAATTGGAGATAAGGTGAATACAGCTAAAAAAATACAATTACAAGTTAATTCAGTGAATTATCCTGGGAATATTGGCGCTTTTGAACCTAGTAGCGGATTAACATATTTAGTTATAGAAATTGAAATGGCAAATAAAGATGAAACAGCCATAACCATTTTTCCTGAACAATTTAAGTATGCAAATAAATTAATGACGCAAACAAGCAATAATGGATCAATGATTTATTTTTATGATACTTCATTTTCTAGTGAAATGTTTTTCAAAAATGAAATAGATATTTTATATGGTATTTCTTTAGAGCCAAATAGTTCTAGAAAAGGCTGTTTAATTTTCGCTTCACCGCTTGATGCACGTAGAAATCAAAAATTGATTTTTACTGAAACGCTTGATGCAGGAAATAAAATATTAGTTTATACTATAGTTTTACCAAATGTCACATAAAGAAATCGGAACTCGCCGATTTCTTTATTTTTACAAACTACTTATTATAATACAAATTTTTGTTAACTTTTAAGGTCAGTTATGGTATAATTATAAAGAAAGAAGGAATTATTATGAATATTAGAGAGAAATATCTAGAATTATCTTATAAAGACTATAAGTTTTCTTTAATTGATGAAGTTAATATATTAAAAGATAATTGTATATTAGAAGATAATCAAGAATATATGTATTTGTGTAATATCTTAATTTCAGATATATATATAGAACATGGAAATTTTGAAGAAGCATTGAATATAATTTTGAAAGATATTCGCAATGTTGACAAAAGTGTTTTTCAAAAAATTTATATATCTTTACTTGACCGTTTAATCTATATTTATATTACTAAACGAAACTATCAAGTTGCCCTGAGATATGCTAGAGAAAAAGAATTATATATTGATAAAGATGATTCCGTTTCGATGAATAGATGGCATCTAGAAATATCTCATATATATGCGGAAATTGGACAATTAGATAAGGCAGAAGCCTGTTTAAAAATAATATTAAAAAATAATCCAAGTATTGATATAAAACCTCATGTCTTAAATAATTTGACGAAAATTTATATTGATCAAAAAGATATTGAGGCCGCAAAAATTTCTTTAAACCAATGCTTGATATTGAATAATGATCATGAAGGCGAAATATATTGTGATTATTTGCTTGCTAAAATATGTGTATTAGATGGTAAAAACAAAGATGCTCTAAAAATATATGACAATATTTTTAATAAAGAAAGTATTGACTCCATGACACTCACAATTGTGAATGATTATTTAGAGTTATTGATTACTATGGATTTGCTTGATAGAGCCTCATTGTTGATGAATAAAATATTTTTATTTATTAATGCAAGTGACGATTTATTAATAAAACATCAATTTTATAAAAATAGAGTAAAATATTTTCTTGCAAAAAATGATAATAATGGCATAGCAACTACTCTAAAAGAAGTTGATGATCTTGAACAAAAAATTCTGATTAATGAACAACAAATAATTAATGCAAACTTTGAAGATGATAAAAATGATATTGTTGAAAAATCAGTTAATGATATTATTGGAAAAATCGATACACTAACAAATCTAGTAAATGTCGCGATAAATAATAATAGTTTGCGTGATGTTATCATGGACTTTTGTAAGAAAACGCAACAAATCTTGAATTTTGATGAGGCGACGTTTGTGCTATTTAATAAAATAGAAGAGCGCGAATTTCAAATGAATAGTTTTATCCAGTGTTTAAGATTCAAACAAAGTCGTTTATATGAAAAAACTATCGGATATGAAAATTTGCGCGGAACTATAGTTGAAATGATGGTATCAAAAAATAAGCCTATGTCAATAGACTTCCATCAATCAGATTTGAAGATAAAACATGTGTTTAATGATAAATTATATAAAGACGAAGGAATAAATTATATTTCAGCATTTCCTTGTTTTTATAAGGATGATATGTTTGCGATTATGATTTTTTCTTCATTTGAAACAGATATTACGACGCAAAATGATACTGTTTTATATAAATTTGCTACAAAACTATTAGAAAGTGCTTTGACTAATGTTTTTATACAAGGAAATATGATAATTGACCAAAATACCATAAATATGTTAGTTGATAATTACAATTTAGGACTTGTTTATATTAATAATAATATTATTTATTTATCTGAGATGACAAAAAAATTGTTGAAGCTACGACATAATACCATCAGTCGCAATGAATATAAGAAAAATATTGCTCATGCAGATATTAATAAATATAATGATGCAATCAATTCAGCAGTTAATTATGATGTTCAATACAAATATAGTATTAATAATGAAATAGTTTCAATTAGAGAAAATATTATAGCCTATAAGGATAATGATGGGAAAATTTTGTTTTATATTGGAACAATTATGCCAATTAATGATGATTCATTAGGTTATGCTTTAAGTGAGACTGACCTAAATAAAAAAATAATTGAATTAAAAAGGCAAGCATCAGCAATTGAATTTCGTTTTTCTCTAGTGAGGATTCGTGGTACTATTGATGAATATGCAGATGTAAAATCTGATTTCGGCGTAGAACCATATTACTTGAATGATGGAACTTTTGTTATCATATTAGAAAACGAAGTAAATCAACGAGTTCTTGAGCGTTTGACAAAGAATTTTGTCAAGCGTGTTTCGATTGTAAGATATCCCCGTGATATTATGGACATTGACGAACTAGTAAAAATATCTAAAGTTTGTTTAGATACTGGTGAACAATATTTTACTGATCAAATATATAAAGATTATATCAAAAAAATCTCAGTTAGTAATGCCATTATTAATATAATTAATGACAATACAAAATTAAACATTGGTGCGTATATATACCGCGGTTATGATGATCGAACATGGATGGGAATAAAAGCCATTGTGAATGGCATTTCAGATAAAGAAAACCCTCGTGATTATTTGGAAAATGAGATTTTGGAAAAATTTGATCGATATTTTATTAATGAATTCCTGAAAAAACAGATTAAAGGTAATTGTTTTATCGAATTGTCAGCAAAAGTAATTAAAGAAATAATTGATAACAATGATATAGAAAGATTCAGTAATATACGTTTCATAATTTCTCATAATGATGCCTCGTTACCATTGATATTAGAGAAATTACGAGAATTAAAGGTAAAACTGTATATTCATATGAAAATGATTGATAGTATTGATGCATATAATTTCAGTTCAGGCTTAGTTGAGGGAATTTATATTCCTAGTGAACTAGATTCATTAGATTACAATAAAGTCATTCGTTTAGCAAGTATGTTTAATTTAATAATAGTCAGTTATAATGGCATGAAAGATTGGTTGAAAAATTGTTATTATACTGGACAAATAGAAAAAATAGAATAGGTGGTTTATGAAGATATTAAATTATATTTCAACATTTTTTATTCCAGCACGAATGGGAAAACGAAAAAACATGAACTTTTTAATTGGTTTTCTTATATTATTACTGGGATCATATCTTATTCCTTTACCATATATGTCAGCATTGTCTAGACATTCATATGAAACTTTAGAGGAAGCAAGTTATTATAATATGCGAATTTTCAATGATGAGTTTTCAAAAGAGATTGAGTTCACAGAAGAAGAACAAGAAATTTATGAAACCATTACTTTTAATGAACTTAAAAATATGAATTTTCAAATAGTCAATAAAAAAGTAAAAGAAGATACGACGAATAATTATGAACTAGGTAAAGACTATGTTTTAAAGAGATTGGTTGACTATTATGATGAAAATGGAACAATAATTAATCAAGAGATTTATTTCATTCACATAGTATTTGATTTATTCGAGGATTTAGACAATCAAAAATATGATATCTCTAAAAAATTCGATAGTCTTGATAACGAAGAAGGAATATTTAGACATTTTTTATTATTATTTTACACAGATTCTTTTATGTATCGTAATGAATATTTAAAATCATCTAATCAAACCTCTGTTGCACTATTATATGATAAAACAACTATTAATTTTCAAGATATGGAATCTTTATCAGATTTATCACATAAAATTATTGATATGATTATTCCACATATGAAAAGTCAATATACTTTCAATGGTTTTATATTAGTTTTATTATTGCCGATTGTTGTTAGTCTAGTTGCCTGGATTGTAATACGAAAAAATGGTCAATTGAGCTCATTCAAGCATTTCTTTAATATTGCGGCTATTTGCTCTATAAGTGTTATATTGGTGGTTTTTTGTCTAGAATGGATACCAATCTTTATTCGTATAGGAATTATGGATTATTATGTATTCCTATTTGCGATATATTATTTCATTGTAATCACTTTTATAAATCGTCAACAACGAATAGAATAAAAAAAATAAAAAACATTCATAAATATGTCTCACCCTGCATATAGTTTATTGACTATGGAGGGTGAGATTTTGTTTAAGAAAAACCAATTAGCTTTAATATTATTGACGCTTGTGATGATGTTGACGGTATATTATATTAAAACGCCGAGTGAGAAGCCAAATACTGATGATCCAGATGTACCATCTGGAACAACTACTGGAAGATTAGAACCTTTAACTGCAATGCGTTTAACACTAAAATCAGAACGTAATGATTCTATTCTTGCTTTAGATGCCATTATTGCTTCTAGTGAATCAACGCCGACACAAATAAATGCTGCTATTGAGCAAAAAGTAGCTTTAACTGAATTGACAGAATCTGAATTATTATTAGAATTGCAAATCATAGCTTTAGGTTATCAAGATGCCTTTGTTCATTCAACAGGCAAGGGTGTAGAAGTAACAGTTGTTTCTGATGAACACTCCATTACTAAGGCAAATGAAATTATTCTTATGACAATCAGTGGTTTCAATACAAGTTTTAGTAATGTTTGTGTAGAATTTGAAACTGTTTCTGAAGTAATGGGAATAGTTGAAGAAGCCGCTTAAATTAAATGATTAGAATAAATAAAATGGAGAAGAAAATCTTCCCCATTTTTTTGTTATGACTATAATTATAATTGTTTCTCATTATTAATTGCATTTGGGTTATTAAATGACAGTATTTTTTTAATACCTAAACCTATTAATAGAACTATAAATCCAGCAGTTATAAATCCCCACATATAAGTTAATAGAAAGATAATATAAGGTGCCTTAAGATATATTTTGTCTAATATTATTAAAGTACATGGATAATAAGGACTAATAAAGAACATATTAAATGTTTCATTAATTCCAGTAAAATGGAATCCAATATTTAAAATCATTGCTATTAATAAAAATGTGATAAATACAAAGGAAGCATTAATTATGCTCTTCAAATTAAAATCTTTTTTCCAAGCAATCATAAAGATACCTAATACAACCATTCCACAATGAAGGAACGCAGTTTGAATATTTATTCCAATAGTAGAAACAAATATTGTGACTGGATAAAAAACCACACATAATCCAGCAAATAAAATAAAGATAGCAATATAATTATACAACGCATCTAAAAGTTTTTTGTTACTTGTGAAACCAACTAAAAGACAAACATAAATTGGTGTTGAACAAAATTGAAATGGAAAAGCATACCATTGAAAATCCCAAACTTGGGTCTCCGGATTATAACTAAAATTAATCATTTTATATATTTCCATAAAGAAGATAATAATGCCAAAAATAAAAATAATCTTTCGAATAGTTTTTTCAGAAGAATTACGAAAAAACATTATTAATAAAAAAGTTGTAATTATAGTTAACCCCAACCACATTAAATGAAACCATCCATATGGAGTTGGTTTTGTCATAGAAGAATCTAAGAATTTCATTACCTCATCAAACATATTACCTCCAATATTATTTATTATAACATAGAATAATATCATTCACAATATAAAACCCATGAAATATATAGTTTATTACTATATTTTAGTTGAAAAAATTTTTAATAAAAAATTAGTTTCACTATCAATATTTCAAAAAAAATGATATAATATACTTTAATGTATTAGTCTAACAAGGAGAATGTATGTTATTTGGAAAACATATAAATAAATATTATTTAAAATATATATGGGCATATTTAATTGGAATTGCTTGCTTAATAATTGTTGATTATGTGCAATTATTATTGCCAGAGTTAATAGGCGGACTGTTTAAGGATTTTGAAGATACTAAGAAGATAGTAGAAATAGGTGATGTAAAGAAGGTCGTTATTACTGTATTAATATATACACTTATAATGGCGATTGGTCGTATAATTTGGCGACTGGCTATTATTGGGACTTCTAGAAAAATAGAGACTGATTTGAAAAACGAAATGTATATTCAAACTCAAAAATTATCACAAGAATATCATAATAATCAAAAAGTTGGAGCACTTATGTCGTTGTTTACTGCCGATATTGATAGCGTTAGAATGTCGCTTGGTTTTGGGGTAGTTATGTTTATTGATGCAACTTTCTTAGCCATTTTAGCTGTTTATAAAATGTTTAGAATTAATGTTGTTCTATCAATTTTCACTTTAATTCCAATGTTGACAATTGCCATTGGTGGTTTTTGGCTTAGTAATAGTTTTATGAATAATCACCTAAAAAGGCAGGAAGCTCAAGAAGGTTTGTCAGATTTCTCCCAAGAAAATTTTTCGGGAATTAGTGTAATCAAGGCTTTTGTTAAAGAAAGACGTGAAATCAAAGAATTCACTCGTCATAATTCAAATGTATATAATACTTCAATGACCTTTATTCGAAAGATTGCTTTACTAGAGACTTTGATTGAAAGTCTTATAGGATTGTCGGTAGTTCTTATTTTTGGTATTGGCAGTCTCTTAGCAAAAAGCGGCGCAATGGATGCAAGTTCTTTGGCTACTTTTTATATGTATTTTGTCTTGATAATATGGCCGATGATTGCTTTAGCTCAAATTATTAATAATTTGAGTCAAGGTAGAGCGAGTCTTAATAGAATATCTAATTTATTAAATGAAGAAGTTACAGTTAAAGATAATGGTAATTTATTAGATGTTTCATCCTTTACCGGTGCCCTAAGGTTTAATCACCTCACTTTTAGATATCCCAATCAAGATTACAATGTTTTGGAAGATGTTTCATTTCAAATAAAAGCAGGAGAGATGGTCGGTGTTATTGGAAGAACTGGATGTGGTAAATCTTCATTAGTTGAATTATTATTGAGAACATATAATATTAATGAAAATCAAATATATTTTGATAACTATGATATTATGAATTTACCTATAAAAAATGTTCGCCAATCTATTGGTTACGTTCCGCAAAATAATTTTTTGTTTTCTGATACTATTCATAATAATATTGCTTTTGGATTATTAGATGATTTGGATAATCGAAAATTAGTTAGAGATATGGCGGGATTATCAGATATAGATAAAAACATTAGCGAATTCAAAGATGGTTATGATACAATTGTCGGTGAGCGCGGAACCACTCTTAGTGGTGGTCAAAAACAAAGAATATCAATTGCAAGAGCATTGATTAAAGATCCTACTATTCTTATCTTTGATGATTCTGTATCAGCAGTAGATACTATAACCGAGATGCAAATTTTAAAAAATTTACGTAAAACTCGAAAAAATAAAACTACTATTATAATTGGTCACCGTATTTCAACAATGCAAAATATGGATAAAATAATTTTACTAGATGAAGGACATGTGATTGCTGTAGGCACTCATAAGGAATTATCATCTAGTTGTCAACTTTATCAAGATATGATAAAAGCACAGGAATTGGAAGAATATCATGGAAATTAATGAAGAATTATTTGAACGTAAATTAAAAGATTCAGTGGTATTTGGAAGACTTATTCGTTTCACAGTACCATTTATATGGTATTTTATTGTCGGTATATTGATAGTTCTAATCGTTATTCCCATATCTTTATATAACCCTATCTTGATAAAAGAAATTACTGATACATTGACAGAAAAAATCGTGGATTATGATTTGATTTTTATGAATGTTCTTCTAATGGCGATTATAGTAATTATTAAAGGATTTTCAATTTATTTTATGTTTTATATTTTGCAAAAAGCTGGTCAAAAAATAAATTGTCATATTCGTGAAAAGGTCTTTTCACATATAGAATATTATTCAATAAATCAGTTTAATAATATACCAGTTGGAAAGTTGGTCACAAGAGTGACAAATGATATTAATAATATTACTGATTTATATTCTAATATTATTATTGGTTTTATTAGAAATATATTGACGGCTATCTTTTCGCTTTGCTTTATGTTTTATCTAAATAAAACAATCACATTATGGATATTAGTAACCATTCCTTTTTTAATTATTGGAACGATTATTTTTCGTCGTGTTTCTAGAAAGGCATACCGTGAATCACGAACTAATAATACTGAGGTTAATGCCTTTTTATCGGAACATTTATCCGGAGTTAAAATCACTCAAATATTTAATCGTGAAGAACTTGAAAATTTAAAATTCAAAAATAAAACAAAAAAATTATTGAAAAGTAATATGAAAACCATGAGGAGTTTTGCATATTTCAGGCCGTATATTTTTATTTTGTCAAATATTGCTTTAGCTATTGTTTTGTATCTTGGTGGTATTGACATTATTACAGGTACATTGACTATTGGTACACTGATAGCATTTTATGATTATTTATATAGTTTTTACGATCCACTTCAACAGATTTCTGAACAATTTGACACATTACAATCAGCATTTGCCTCAGCGGAAAAAATATTTTCTATTTTAGATACAAAACCTGAGATAGTTGATGAAATTGATGCTGAAGAAGTTATTGATTTCGTTGGAGATATTGAATTTAAAAATGTTTGGTTTGCTTATAAAGCAGAAGATTGGATTTTAAAGGATGTATCTTTTAAAGTGAATGCGAATGAAACGGTTGCCTTTGTAGGTGAGACCGGCAGTGGAAAAACAACTATATTATCATTAATAACAAGGAATTATAATATTCAAAAAGGGCAAATATTAATTGGTGGGAGAGATATTAAAAGCATAAAACTAGATAGTCTTAGAGGAGCCATTAGTCAAATGCTACAAGATGTTTTTTTGTTTAGTGGAACAATTGAATCTAATATTAAGCTTCGTGAAAATGAAAAGTTTACTGATGAAGAAATGGTGGAAGCCGCTAAGTACGTTAATGCGGATAAATTTATTTCTAAATTACCAAAAACATATCAAGAAGAGGTTCTTGAACGTGGAAATAATTTTTCTGCTGGTCAAAGACAGTTGCTTTCGTTTGCAAGAGCTATTTTGCATAAACCAAAAATCATTATACTTGACGAGGCAACTGCAAATATAGACACAGAAACTGAAAAATTAATCCAAAATTCTTTAGAGAAAATGATGAATATTGGAACTATGCTAATTGTCGCACATCGTTTATCAACAATTCAAAATGCAGATAAAATTATAGTTTTATCCAAAGGAGAGATTATAGAGAGCGGTAATCATACTGAATTATTGAAAAAACAAGGACATTATTATAATTTATATTTATTGCAATTTGCTAATGATGAAGGTTTAGCGTAATGATTTTTATGATGACCAACAAATAATAAATATATTAAGGAGGATACTAAAATGATTTGTCCAAAATGTGATAAAAAAATGGTTGATGGATATATTCCTGCTGCTAAAATGGCATTAATATTCGTGCCAATTAAAGATGGTAGTATGCCCGCAACGATATATGGAACTGGCGAAAACACAATAGTTCTTAGCAAAAAACCACTTTGGAAAATGCAAAAAGCCGAAGCTTATTATTGTTCCATTTGTAAGGTAGTTATTGCACCTGTAAAAGATTTAGATTAATTGTATTTTTTGGGAATCAGTTTAAGTTGATTCCCTTTTTATGTGTTTTATTAATTTTATTGACCCAAAGCGAAAATTATGTTAAAATATAGATATTAATATGGGAGTTTAAGATGAAAAGAACAGTTAGCAGAATTATCGCAATGTTTATTGTTTATGACTATTTGATAAATGGACAATTAAACATTGATGGCATATTAGATATTATGAAAAAGGCATATGCAGAAGAAGAATTCGAGTACGATAAAGATTTTACACTAGAACTAGTGAATGGTGTTATTAGTAACCAACGCGAAATAGATTTTATTATAAGCTTACATTTAAAAAACTACACTTTAGATCGTATATCTTATGTTGATCGTAGTTTATTAGAAATTGGAGTATATGAACTTGTTTTTACAAATATTCCTACTAACATTATTATTAATGAGATTGTTGAAATATCGAAAAACTATAGTGAAATTGAAGGTTACCAAAGTTCGAAATTCAATAATGCAATTTTAGACGCTGTGGCCAAAGAGAAACGCAATGGAAAGTAAGTATTTAACTGTCTCTGCATTAAATAAATATTTGTATTATAAATTTGACACAGATTTGAATTTACGCAATGTATATTTGAAAGCAGAAATATCTAATCTGAGATTATCTAAGGGAATCTTATATTTTGTTTTAAAAGATAGCGAAGCAGAAATTGATGGATTAATGTATCAATCTATCATCGAAAAATTAAAATTCAAACCAATTGACGGAATGACGGTTTTAGTTAACGGTAAAGTCAGTATTTATGCCAAACGTGGAAGTTATGCAATTACTATTGTGAATATGGAAGAAGTAGGTTTAGGTGAAGCATATTTAAATTTTATTAGACTAAAAGAAAAATTAACTAACGAAGGGTATTTTGATGACAGTCGTAAGCTTCCAATACCTAGAATTAGTAATAAAATTGGAGTAATAACTAGTGGTACTGGGGATGCTATGCATGATATATTTTCCACAATTGAAAAAAGGTTTCCTTTATCATCAATTGTTTTTTATCCTGCCATTGTTCAAGGAAAGGATGCTCCACAATCATTGATTAATGCTGTGGAGAGGGCAAATAAAGATAAATTAGTGGATGTCATAATTATTGCAAGAGGTGGTGGGACAGTTGAGGATTTGTCATGTTTTAATGATGAACAACTGGCAATGGCGATTTTTCATAGCAAAATCCCCACTATAAGTGGAGTCGGTCATGAAGCGGATTTTACTATTTGTGATTTTGTTTCATCTAGACGTGCACCAACGCCAACGGGAGCAGCAGTTATTGCAACGCCTGACCGCTATGATTTATTGAAAGATTTTAATAACATTGAAAGTACATTAGTTAATTCCATTAAATTTGTATTAACAAACAAATTTAATGAATATCAATATTTAATTTCAAGGCCTTCTTTCAGCAATTTTCAAGAAAAGATTAATTGGCAAATTAATGAAGTCAATCAAATTGAGCGTCATTTAACTAGTTTATCTCCACAAATGCAAATTAAAAATCATGACAAGGATTTAAATCTTTGTATTAAAGATTTAAATGTGTTATTTACTAATAAAATAACGGATAATGAGAAAAATATAAAAGAAATATTAAATAAATTAATTATCTTAAATCCTTTAAATTTAATGTCAAAAGGCTATGCGATTGTTGAGCAAAGCAATCATGTAGTCACTAGCATTGATGATATTATAGATGAAGAACAATTATTAATAAGGCTAAGTGATGGTGTAATAAATGCATCAATCATTGGAAAGAGAAAAATATGAATTTTGAAAAATTACTAAAAGAATTACAAGAAATAGTAACAGAACTTGAAAGTGGAAAGTTAAGTTTAGAACAATCAATTGAAAAATATCAAAGAGGTATGGATTTAAGTAATCAATGCCGAAAAATATTAGAAGACGCAAAAAAAGTCATTATAACAAAAATGGATGACAAGTAAGGATATGAGGATGTTCAAAATAAACGAAATAGAATCACCTGATTTTTTAAAAAAATTAAATATTAAAGAATTAGAGCAGCTATGTACTGAGATTCGAGAGTTTATTATTGAGAATGTCAGTCATACAGGAGGCCATTTATCTAGTAATTTAGGAGTGGTTGAGGCAACGGTTGCACTTCACTATGTTTTTGATAGTCCAACTGATAAGTTTGTTTTTGATGTTGGGCATCAGTGCTATACTCATAAAGTATTGACTGGTCGTGCAAAAGAGTTTGTGAATTTGCGTAAACAAAATGGAATTGATGGATTCCCTAAATACTATGAAAGTATTCATGATGTATGGGAAGCTGGGCATTCGTCAACATCACTATCAGCAGCTGCCGGCTTTTTAGAAGCAAAAGCTATTAATACAGAAATTGGCGAAGTTATTGCCTTTATTGGTGATGGTGCTATACAAAATGGTCTGGCTTTTGAAGGACTAAATTATATAGGAAGCCAGAAGCAACAAAAAGCAATCATTATTTTGAATGATAATGAAATGTCAATTTCAAGAAATGTTGGGCGCATGGCCAAGACATTTAGTCGCACGCGTGTGAAACGTGGGCATATGCGTCTTAGAAAGATCATTCCGAGTTTTGTTCTAAAACCATTTCGTAGTTTGAAAAATGCTTTAAAAGTATTTATTTATGGAAATGATTTATTTACAAGCCTTGGATATCGTTATTATGGTCCTATTGATGGACATAATATTAAGCAATTAATAAAATACTTTGAATACGCTAAGAAGAGTGAATATTCAATAGTAATACATTTAAATACAATTAAGGGCAAGGGATATCAATATTCTGAGAGTGATATTAATGGAAACTGGCATGGAACCGGTCCGTTTGAGGTAATGACTGGCAAACCTTTGAAAAAAGATATTGTGGCTGTTCCTTGGGGGAGTGCTATTGCTGATATTGTAAATGAATTAATGATTAAAAAAGATAATATATATGTTATTACCCC
This sequence comes from Bacilli bacterium, assembly GCA_031553555.1. Lineage (GTDB taxonomy): Bacteria > Bacillota_I > Bacilli_A > ML615J-28 > CAG-698 > CAKOMG01. The sequence goes on along the minus strand of JAVBLL010000008.1, from coordinate 139,873 downwards.
CGCTATGCTTGTTGGATCATATTTGAAAGGATTGCATGACAAATATAATGGTCGTGTCATTGATGTAGGAATTAATGAGGAACATGCCGTTGTAATGAGTGCGTCGATGAGTAGAAATGGTATTATACCAATTGTATGTATGTACTCAACCTTTTTTCAAAGAGTATATGATGCGCTTAATCATGATGTTTGTCGAAATAATAATCATGTTATATTTTTGCTTGATCATGCAGGGATAGTTAGTGCTGATGGAGATACACATCAAGGGACTTTTGATATTTCTATGATGATTTCTTTACCAAATTTGATTATATGTATGCCAAAAAACAATCTAGAAGCAAAGTCTTTACTAGAATTAGCTATGGATCATTCTGCCCCAATAGCTATTCGTTATCCTAAAGGAAACACTATTATTGAATGTGGAAATAATAGTCCTGTTTATATTGGTAAGTGGATTATTGAAAAAGAAATATCAAAAATTAATATTATTGCATATGGCGATATAGTTAATGATTTATTAACAAAATTAGCGAATAAGTCCATTGGTTTAATTAATGCTTTGTTTATAAAACCAATAGATATTGACATACTAAAGTTACTTACCGGAACTAAGGTCATTATAATTGAAGAAGTTATGAAAATATCATCACTATCAACACTTATTATGATGGCCAATCAAGAATTAAATTTGTCTCTAAATATTAAGTCATATGGCGTTGATGATGTTTATTTAGGACGTGGTTCAAAAGATGAATTGTTGACGAGTATAGGAATAGATATTGACCAAATAATTAAAGAACTATAGAAAACGGAGTAAAGATATGCTAGTTACATTGAATGTAAAAAACTTTGCTATTATTGATAATATTACTATTGATTTTAATTCCCAAATGACAGTTATCACTGGTGAGACTGGAGCTGGTAAATCATTAATTATTGATGCCATTGGTTTGTTATTTGGTAATCGTGCTTCCAATGATTTGATTAGATTTGGTGAAAGTAAAGCAACAATTGAAGGTGTTTTTAATGATATAAACGCTGATATTTGTAAGATTCTTGATAATTTAGGGATTGAATATGACTTAAATGATTTTTTATATTTGAAAAGAGAATTATATGATAGTGGTAAAAGTGTTTGCCGTATAAATAATCAAAATGTATCTCTAAATCAATTAAAAGAAGTATCAGAATTAATTGGCGACATTCATTCACAAATGGACAGTTTTGGCTTAATAAATCCTAAGAATTATTTAAATTTCCTGAAAAATAATGAAATTGATAAAAATATCATATCTTACACACAATTCGTAAAAGAATATCGTGATGCTAAAAAACGATATGATACGTTATTAAATAAGAATTCGGATGATACTCAGCGAAAGGATTTTCTTCTTTACCAACTTAAAGAATTAAAGCAAGCAAATATTATGGAAAGCGAAGAGGAACAATTAAAAGAAGAATCTCAGTTTTTAGCTAATTACGAACATATTATGACAAGCATCCAAAATTTTCGTCATTTATATGAAGATGAAAAAATATTAGCAAACATATATGAATCATTATCTATTATTGATAAATTAAATGTTTATAATAATGAATATGCAAAATTTAAATCGACCATTGAAGATAGTTACTATAATCTGGAAACTATAATAAATGATTCGTTATTTAAAAAAGTAAACCTAAATTTTGATCAAGATCGCTTAAATGATATTAATGAGCGTTTAGGAGTATATGCAGATTTAAAACGTAAATATAAGAGAAGCACTCATGAATTAATAAAATATTCCGAAGATATCGAAAAAGAATTAGATGATATAGATAATTACGATGTCAATTTAGAAGATTTAAAAAAGGAAGTAATTGAATCATATAAAAAGGTTGCTAAAATTGCTAAAAGCATTCGTGAGAAACGAATGGCAATCGCTGAGGAATTAACAATTGGTATGAAAAATCAACTATCTGATTTGCAATTGAAAAATACTAATTTCTCTATTTCATTCAATGAAATACAAGATGATAATTTGAATTTTTTTAATGATGGCATTGATATTGTAGATTTTCTTGTATCTTTTAATAAAGGTGAACCGTTAAAGCCATTATCAAAAGTTGCCTCTGGAGGTGAATTATCACGCTTTATGTTAGCTTTAAAAACGATATTAGGGGATAAAATTGATTTACAAGTTAAAATATTTGATGAAATTGATAGCGGAGTTAGCGGTAGCATTGCTCATAGTATTGCAACAAAAATTTTAAAAATTGCTATTAATGCACAAGTTTTATGTATAACTCATTTACCGCAAGTTGCGGCAACTGGTCAAAATCATTTGAGGATATCAAAACAAGTTATAAATAATCGCACAACCACAAATATAGAGTTTTTAACGAATAAAGAAAGAATGGTAGAAATTGCCAGTATGATTTCTAATGGAAAACCAACTGATGCAAGTTTAAAATTAGCTGAAGAACTACTAAAAGATGCTATTGCCAAAATTTGATGTTTTCTTTTAATTATGAAAATTCGGGGAATAATATAATAGAGAAAGGAGGGATTCTTATTAAGAGAATACTAAATTCGATTATATTATTCTTTTTTTGTTTTTTTGTTATAGCCTTAGCGTTTCCAAATAATACCAAGGCCGTCACAAATTATTCTACTGTCGGTACAGTGATTCTTGGTGGAGATACAATTGGATTACAAATTCAAACACCAGTAGAAGTAGTGGGAAAATACGAAGTTCCCAATGTCAATTCTAAACAATCACCATGGAAAAGCTCTAACATTGAAAAAGGAGATTATATTTATTCTATAAATAATGTTATTATTTCTTCATCTGCAGAAGTTACGGATGTAATTAATAATTTGGAAGTTGGTGAAATTCCTATTAACTTAATCAGAAAGGATAAATACATAACAACAGCGATTAAAATTGTCAACAATATAAATGGAAAGAAAACTATCGGCTTGTATATAAAAGATAAAATTACCGGTGTTGGTACTTTGACATTTGTCAATTCTGAGACAAGTATATATGGTGCACTAGGCCATAATGTGAATAGCGCTTTATCTACTGGGAAATTATATAATTCTAGTGTACAGGGAATTAAAAAGGCTGAGGCAGGTGTTCCAGGGGAGAAATATGCAACATTGTCAAATTCAACAATTGGGACGATTTTCAGCAATATGGATATTGGAATTTTTGGCATTATGGAAAATAATGATACTATCTCTAAAACAATTGATATATTATCAGCTAGTGAGGTAAAAGTAGGCAAGGCCCAAATTATTACCGTTGTTAGTGGAAATACTAAAAAAACTTTTGACATTGAAATAGTAGATGTAAAAAAACAAAATAATACAGATATTAAAGGCATAAAATTCAAAGTAATGGATAAGGGATTAATAGAGCAAACAGGAGGAATAATTCAAGGAATGAGTGGGAGTCCAATAATTCAAAACGGATATTTAGTGGGCGCTGTCTCGCATGTTACAGTTAATGATCCTCTTTATGGGTATGGTGTATTCGCGGAATGGATGTATTATGAAACATTATAAATTTTGTTTATTAAAAAATCAATCAATATATTGATTGATTTTTTAATAAGTAATTATGTTATTTGCTATTAAAATTAGTAATTGCAAATATGATTAAAATATAATAAAATAAAATTCCAGAAAGAAATAATCTTTCTGGAATTTTTTACATATTAAAAAACAAATAAATTAAACCAGCAATTGGTACGACAACTGTTCCAATAACGATTAACCATACAACAACTCGTCCAGTCTTTGTTTTGGCTGGACTTTTAGTAATTTCCACTTCAATAGAATTATCAAGTTTTTGTTTAGTTTTTATTAAAGGAGTTTTTTCTTTTTTATTAACTTTTTTATTAGCCATTATTGCACCTCTATTAATTCTCTAGTTATTATATCACACTTTCAAAAAAAAATAAATACAAAATATGTTTTTTTATTTTTATTTTTGTAGTATAATAGTAATTAGTAGAATTATAGTAAAAAAGGATGAGGTTCCTATGCAATCGGCAAATAAGCAATATCGTATTATTTTTCATATTGATTTAAATTGCTTTTTTGCCTCTTGTGAAATTGCGAATAATCAAAGTCTTCAAGGCAAACCGATTGTTATTGCTCGTAATGATACATTTAAAAAAGGAATCGTTTTAACTGCTACATATGAAGCAAGAAAATTTGGAATATATACGACAATGATTTTGCGTGAAGCCTTAAAATTATGTCCAAACGTTATTATTATTGAACCTAATCATGAATTATATAAATATTATTCTAGGCAATTTTTTGATTATCTATATTCTATTACCAAAAAAGTAGAAGTTGTATCGGTTGATGAAGGATATTTAGATGTCACTGATTTATGTGAAAAAATGGACGCACTAGAATTAGCTAAAAAAATTCAAAAAGATTTACTTAACGAATATTCTTTACCATGTAGTATTGGAATAGCACCGAATAAATTTCTTGCTAAAATGGCTTCAGATATGAAAAAACCACTTGGCATTACAGTACTAAGAAAACGAGAGATTAAAGATTTATTATGGCCTTTACCAATTAATGCAATGTATGGAATTGGCAAAAAAACGGCTCCAAAATTGAATGATATAAATATTAATACAATAGGCGACTTAGTAGGATATAATGACAGCGAGTTATTAAAGAAAACAGTTGGAAATTCAATGTATGAATATTTATTATCAAAGGCAAATGGTAATGATAATGAAGAAGTAAAATATGAAAACATTGAAGATGCCTCATCAATAAGCAATTCAAGTACATTTGATTTTGAGGAAAATAATCCTAAAACAATTAAAGATGTTCTAAGAGTGCTCACTAATACGGTATGCTTTAGTCTTGAAAAAACAGAAATGTTCGCTTATAATGTTGGAATTCAAATAAAATATAGTGATATGCGTCATTATAACCGTAGTAAAGGATTAGAAAAACCAATCTCACTTTATCAAGATATATGGCCTATAATTGAAGAATTATTTGATGAACATTATGAAGAAGATTCCCATGTTAGACTTGTTGGTGTTTTCGCCACACGACTAGACAAAGGAATTCAAACAATCAAACAATATTCTTTGTTTGATGATTTAGCAAAAGTTGAAAAAGAAAACGAAATACATAACATCATTCATCAATTAAATGGCCAATTTGGAAGTGATGTCATAAATATAGGAATAAAAAAAGATGTTGATGGGAAAAATAATACCAGCCGCAAACCTATATTTACACGTAATTAATAAATATAGAGAGGTATAGAATGAAATTAGGTGAAATTGCAAATTATATTGTTGATCGTGAGACCGACTTGGGATATATTTTAAAAGATAATGAGAGCGAATATTTTCTACATCATAATGAATGTAATGGTAAACATTTTAAAAATGGTGAAGAAATTAGCGCATTTTTATATACAGATAAACAGCGAAGAGTTGCGGCTACTTGTTATATGCCCTTGGTGACAATTAACAAAGGCGGTCTTTGTGAAGTTGTTAATCGTACTGAAACAGGAGCATATGTAAATGTTGGCATAAGCCGCGATATATTATTATCATCAGATGATTTACCTCGTGAATTAATGCCAATTGTTGGTGATAAAATATGTTGCAAACTTAAAATTAAGAGCAATTCTTTATATATTAGACTATTAACAAAAAATGATATTTTGGAACTACAAAATAATCCTGAAAAACTTAATATTAAACAGAAAGTAAATGGATATGTTTATCGTATTACTGATGCAGGATTAAATATGGTTGATGAATTTTTTAACATTATTTTTGTATATTATAAAAATTTGCAAAAAAAATATCGTATTGGCGAACAAATAGAAGTAAGAATATCGAATATAACTAATGATGAATATTATGGTACAACTATTGAACAAAAGGAATTAGTACTTGAAGATGATAAAGAAAAAATCATTCATTATTTAGAAACACATTACGGTGTAATCCCTTTTTCTGAGAATACAGATGCTGAAGTAATTGAAAGAGTATTTAATATGAGCAAATCAGCTTTTAAAAGAGCACTTGGATCATTATACAAAGATAGAAAAATTCTAATTGAAGAAAAAAGAATTATTTATGTGAACTATATTAATAATAAAAAATAAAAAAAATGTCAAATAAACATACTCACGACACTTTTTTGAATATTATCGCATCAAAGGAGAAGAAAATGAACAATTATAACAGCCCTGCAAAGATAACGATTGATAACAAAATTAATTATACGAATCAATTAAAAGAATATTTTAATAAAACCTTTGTACCGTATGATTATACAGATAAAAATTGGAAGATCCTGTTAAAAGTTTTCAATGAACATCTTGTATTAATGGAAAATAATCCCAATCTTCAAGATACAATTTACAATGATGCAATAAGGAAATTAATGAATGTCGAAAGTTTGAAAACAAAAGAATTGTATGACTCTAATCAAAACAGAGAACTAATGTTATCAATTGATACTATTATGAATTCTATTGGCAATTTTTTAAAAATCTCAAAATCATTTTTCATTATCCCTTTATTAACATTAGCTTCAGTTGCTATTACATATCCACTTTTCTTAATAATTTATTTTTTCTTATATCCACTTTTGCCACCATTTATTTCTGCGGAATTAATACAGTCATTTATTGGGGCTACTGTTTTCATTTGGTTAGGAATTTATAGTTTTAAAAGAACATATCTAACTGACCTTGCATGTGATTATAAAATAGAAATAATTAAATTATTATCTACATTACCGGTTTGGGCATGTTTGTTTACTATTTTCAATTTTACAAAAAAAATTCCAATACTTGATTTACTTATGCCATTATTTCAACCACATTTATGGTTATCAACAATAACTGGTGAATATGTCTTTAGTGGTATGCTTGGACTACTTATAAATTTTATAATTATCATTTTAACATGTGGCATAATACTAAAAATAAGCACAACTGACAAACCAAATAAGAATCACAAATTCGAATAAACTACTTTGTAAAAAAACTTTACTTTTTAAAAAAGTATGATATAATTAATGTATACAATATGCAATGATATAAGAATAGTAATTATAGTAATTTTTCAGAGAGAAGTGGGTTGGTGAAACATTTCAAATGAATATAAGGAAGACACTTATTAGCACCGCAAGGCGTACTTTGGCGTTAACAAATTAAGAGTTGCTCATTTAATTATGAGAAATAAGGTGGCACCGCGGTAACTATCGTCCTTAAATTTATTTTAAGGACTTTTTTATTATTTATAAAACAAGGAGAAATTATGGCAAACTATCAAAAACCAAAAGGAACGCAGGATTTTTTTGGTCCCCGTAGCTTAAAATTAAGTTATATTGAAAAAACGGCAAGAGAAATTATTAAAAAATTTGGATATGAAGAAATGGTCACACCTATTTTTGAAAACACTGAAGTGTTTATCAAAAATGTTGGTGAGGGTAGTGATATTGTGACTAAAGAAATGTATACATTCAAAGATAAAAGTGACCGCAGTTTAACTCTAAGACCTGAAGGTACTGCAGCTATTGCCAGATCATTTATTGAAAACAAAATATACGCTAACGGTATGCCTCATAATAAATTATTTTACTATGGTCCCATGTTTCGGTATGAACGCCAACAAACAGGTCGCTACCGCGAGTTTAGACAGTTTGGTGTGGAAGTATATGGGCAAAGCACACCATTATTAGACGCAGAGGTAATATCAACAGCTTATATGCTTTTTAATAAGTTTGGTTTAAATGATATTAAACTAAAAATTAATTCTATTGGTGACATAGAATCTCGTAAAAATTATGGTAACAAATTACAAGATTACTTTGGTAGGTACATTGATAATATGTGTGATGATTGTCGTCGTCGATTAGGTACTAATCCAATGAGGATTTTAGATTGTAAAACAGATAAAGATTTAATTATTAATAATGTTAAAATAATGGACAATGTTCCTTTAATAAATGATTATTTAAGCAATGAATCAAGAGAATATTTTGATGAGGTAATCAATATCTTGGATAAATTAAAAATAAACTATGAAATAGATTTTAATTTAGTTCGTGGTTTAGATTATTATAATGATGTTGTTTTTGAATTCATTATTACAAATACATCTGATGAGCTTAATGGAATGGCTCTTGGTGGCGGTGGTAAATATAATGGTATGATTAATTCTATGTGTGGTATAGACATACCAGCGATTGGTTATGCTATTGGTATGGAACGTTTAATTGCAGTAATGGATGAAAAGCAATGTTTCAACAATATTATTGATAACACAGATGTTGTTATTATTGGTTTGGATTTTGATTCCAAATTAGCAGGTTTGATGTTAGCGAATATTTTAAGAGCTAATGATATCACTGTTGATATGGAATATTCAAGTTATACTATGAAAAATCAATTTAAACTTTGTGATAAATTAAATCCACATTTTATAATTATTATTGGTGAAAATGAAAGAAAAACTGGCAATTATCAAATCAAAAATACTTTAACAAAAAAACAAGAAGAAGTCAAAATATCAGAAATATTAGATTATATTAAGAAAGGAATGCTATAATAAAATGGCAAAAATATTAAGAAATTATAAAAACAATCAATTACGTCTTTCTAATGTTGGGGAAGTAGTTAACTTAGTAGGATGGACAAGTAAAATCCGCAATTTGGGTGGATTGATTTTTATTGATTTGCGTGATAGATTTGGTATTACACAAATTGTATGTAAACCTGAAAATAAATATTATTCAGTTATGTCAAACATTCACAATGAATATGTTTTGAGTATTGAGGGGATAGTTCTTGAAAGAGAAAGCAAGAATGCTAATTTGCCAACTGGAGATGTAGAAGTTGAAGTAACAAAATGCGCAATTCTTAGTGAAGCTGTGCAGACTCCTTTAATAATTGCCGATAAAACCGATGCTCTGGAAGATGTTCGTATGAAATATCGTTATTTAGACTTGCGTCGTCCTGTTATGCAAAAAAATCTAATTTTACGTCATAATATTACAAAGGCTACAAGAAAAGTCTTGGATTCATTGGACTTCATTGAAATAGAAACACCTATTTTCGGTAAATCAACCCCCGAGGGAGCCCGCGATTATGTCGTTCCTTCACGCATACATCCAGGTAAATTTTATGCTTTGCCGCAATCCCCGCAAATATATAAACAACTTTTAATGGTATCTGGAATGGAAAGATATTATCAAATTGCTAGATGTTTTAGAGATGAGGATTTACGTGCAGACCGTCAGATGGAGTTTACACAAATCGACTTGGAAATGAGTTTTGTTGATGAGGATGATGTTTTTGAAGTTATTGAAAATATGCTGAAAATGATTTTAAAAGACGTAATGAATTTAGATTTGATAACTCCTCTACCAAGATTATCATTTGATGAATCTATGGAGAAATATGGCAATGATAAACCAGATACAAGATTTGGTTTGGAATTAAAAAATATAACTAATATTGCTAATAATATGGATTTTGTAGTATTTAAAGAGGCAATTCAAAATGGCGGAATCGTTAAAGCGATTAATATTAAAAATGGAGCTAGTAAATATTCACGAAAACATATTGATGAGTTTACTGAACAAATAAAAAAATTCAAAGCAAAGGGACTCGCTTGGTTTAAATATGATAATGCGGGAATTAGTGGTGGTATTAGTAAATTTGTAGATGAGAAAACTTTTTTTGAATTAAAGAAGTACTTGAATATTGAAGAAAATGACTTAATATTAATAGTTGCTGATAAGAAAAACATTGTTAATCAATCTTTAGCATATTTGCGAAATTATTTTGGTAGAGATATGGAATTAATCGATGAGAACAAGTACAATTTCTTGTGGATTGTTGATTGGCCATCATTTGAATATAATGAAGAAGAAAATCGCTATGTTGCAGCACATCATCCATTTACAATGCCAAAAGATGAATGGAAAGATAAATTACTAACTGATCCAGGGAAATGTTATTCCAAATGTTATGACATTGTTTTGAATGGTTATGAACTGGGAAGTGGATCTATTCGTATTCATGAACAATCAGTCCAAAAGGATATGTTTAAAGCAATTGGCTTGACGGATGAAGAAGCACAAGAAAAATTTGGTTTTTTCTTAGACGCTTTTAAGTACGGAACCCCACCACACGGAGGTATTGCACTGGGTCTTGACCGTTTGGCAATGTTGTTTACACACTCGACATCAATTCGTGATGTAATTGCCTTTCCAAAAACGGCAAATGCTATGTGCCCCATGAGTGAAGCCCCATCATATATTGATGATTATCAGTTAAAAGAATTAAAAATTGTTTTTGAAAAAGAGAAAGAATAATGTTAGAACGTTTAACCCCCTTATTTAAAAGTGAAGGTATTAAAAAACTATCAGCTGCATGCGTTGCTGTTATTGGCATAGGTGGAGTTGGGGGAGAAGCTGTAATTGCATTGGTTCGTTCAGGTATAGGTAAAATTATAATTCAAGATTTTGATGTTGTTGAAATAAGTAATATCAATCGCCAGTTTGTTGCTGACACTAAAACTTTAGGAAAATCAAAAGTTTTAGTTATGAAAGAGAGAATACAGGCAATTAATCCTTCTTGTGAGGTTATTGCTTTAAATTCATATTTTAATGAAGATAATATGATGATTTTTGCTTATAATCCTGATTTTGTAATAGACGCTATTGATTCAATTGATAGTAAAATTCTTCTGATAAATGAGTGCATAACTAGAAAAGTGGATTTTATTAGTTCAATGGGAGCAGCCAGAAAAATTGATCCAACAAAAATATCTGTAATTAGAATAGATAAAACAACTTATGATCCGATTGCGAAAATACTTAGAAATAAATTCAAAAATGAAAAATTCATGACAGTTTCCTCCTCGGAATCACCAAAATGTCAAGAATTAGGCTCTTATATGCCCGTTGTGGCGACTTTTAGTCTACTACTGGCCGATTATGTTATTAAAAAGATTGTAGAGGAAAATTAATGCTATTTTTAAATGTTTTTGTACAAATTATCATCGTCTTTGGAGCTATTTGTCTTTTTATTGTGCTCTTTATAATAAATAAAAAAATTCAAGCGCCAAAGGGTATTGAAATGCCAGAAAAATGTTTGAATTGTCAATCGTCATCATGCCTTATAAAGACAACGACTATTGCAGAATATAAAAAAGAATTAAAAGAAGAATTGGAAAGGTGTAGTGAAAAAGATGAATAAAAATCATATAAGTTGGGATGAATATTTTATGGGCGTTGCTTTATTGTCAAGCCAGAGAAGTAAAGACCCCAATACCAATGTAGGTGCATGTATTGTAAATAATAAAAAGAGAATTGTAGGGATTGGGTATAATGGTTTCCCATATGGATGCCATGATGAGGAATTCCCATGGGGAAACGACAAAAGCAGTTTCTTAGATTGCAAATATCCGTATGTTGTTCATGCCGAACCAAATGCTATTCTGAATTCCACATGCCCACTTGACAATTGCACTATTTATGTTTCTCTTTTTCCGTGTAATGAATGTGCTAAACTAATCATTCAAAGTGGAATTAAGGAAATAGTTTTTATGGATGATAAATATTCAGGGACAGAATCTGATATTGCTTCAAAAAGAATGCTTGATGCTGCTAAAATAACATATCGCAAAATGAAATCAATTGAGATTTCATTAAAAGAGGTCAAAAATGATTAATTTCTTGAAAAGTTTATGGCAAAAATTTAAAGCTACCAAAATATATATTAAATTATTAATTTGTACATTGATTGCATTATATATTGGAATAATTTGCATTTGCACCATTAAAGTTGATGTGTCGGCTACTAGACCAGGTTTAGTAACCAATGTCAATACGGTTGTTAATGTTGAGTCTGATTATGAAAAAGGTTATATTTTTACGGTATCAGTTTATTCACCATATCGCATGTCTTTATTAGAATATTGGTTTACAAAGATGGATAAGAATAGCGCAGTTACATTAGGAAAATCCAGCACCTTAGATGCCTTTACTACTACTGAGGAACGAACTGCCAATGCTGCTATGAAAAAACAAAGTCTTCAAGATGCATTGATATTAGCTTATGATACTGCCAAGGATGAAGGATATAATGTCAACTTAGATTATTCTTATATCGGTGAATATTTATTTCACATTCCTCAGAATCTTTTGAAAACTAGCCCTAGTGATGTAATGAATGATGATATTATTACAAAGATTGGTAATCTCGAATTACAAAGTAGTGAGGATTACTATATTGCTTTGGAAGAAATATGTGAAAAAATAATAATTAATGGAAAAACCTTAACTGAAAGATACAAGGATTATGAATATTCGTTCACAAAAAATCCTAATGACAAAGAAACCATCAAAACAAATATAAGCGCTATGCTTGCAGCAATTGAAACATCCGATGCCAATCAAGCTGTTTTTACAGTAAAAAGGCGAGATACAACTATTACAATTACACCTTCGTTAAAGATGATTGCTTATTTATATACAAAAATAATCAAAAGCGAAATGTATTATTGGCATGAAATGACTAATTCATTTTCTTATTTTGAAATTGATTATGAAAATGCTACTCCTAAATGCAATATAGGAACTGTTGATTCGATTGGCCCATCTGGTGGACTAATGCAAACATTAGCAATTTACAATGCTATTACCCCTGATGATATTACCAAAGGATTAATAATTATGGGCACAGGGGGCATTGCTTCTGATGGAACTGCAACAAAAATTGGCGGTGAAGAACAAAAGGTTGTTACTGCCAATATTAATGGTGCCGATATATTTTTTGTTCCAAATGTGAATTATGAAGATGCCAAAAAGCAATATGATTTAATTAAAAAGCCTACCTTGGTTTTGGTAGGAGTAGATAATTTCTATGAAGCAATGCAGTATTTAAAAAATTACGGAGGTTAATATGGACCAATTTAACAATTCAATTCCGAATGAAAAAACAGCAACAAGAAGTGTTTCATATCGTCGTTTTGGCAAGCAAGAATATAATAAGTTTGTTAATATAAAATTCAAAAGATCAACTGATTTTAAAACATTGATTTTAGGTATGGTTATTACCTTGGTTTTAGTTTTACCTATTATATTAATATTAGTGCAGTTATTCACGGCATTTATGTATATGCTATCATTGAGAGTATTATTTATATGCATTGCTTGGGGAATTCTTTTGGTGTGTAATGGGTCATCAAGCTACTTTATGGTAGTACTTGCAAAACACTATTTTCCAGAAGAACCTAAACTTATTAACATTGATGCAAAAGCTATCTTTTTTTATCAAACATTTAATTTCGGTTTTATGGCGGTGACATTAACTTTGATAATTATTTTAATATTTGGTAGTTTATCATGATCGTGAAGGTGAAAAAAATGATTTGGGCAGTTGTTATTATTATCGGTTGTGTAGGACTAGACCAATTGACAAAATTTATTGCACGCCAGTATTTACAACCTAAGGGCACTGTAGAAGTGATTAAAAATTTCTTTAGTTTTACTTTTACTACTAATACAGGAGGTGCATGGAATTTTTTGGGCGGCAAAATGTGGGTGTTTTATATTATAACACTTATAGCTTTAGGTATATTTGGCTATTTATTGAAAGATTTTGATATGCAAGTTAGAAAATTTTACAGTATTGGTATAGCCTTAATGATAGCTGGAACAATTGGAAATTTTATTGATCGTGTGATTTTTAAATATGTAACAGATTTTTTAAGTTTCACTTTCTTCGGCTGGGATTTTGCGATTTTTAATGTTGCTGATATATGTCTCACTTTTGGAGTTATTTTTATGGCTATTCAAATTGTCTTTTTTTCTAGTTCATCATCAGGAGTTGCAAATACATAATGGAATTTCAGATTATTGAATATAAAGAAAACAATGATGAAAGAATTGATAAATATTTAGCAACAATTTATACGGACTGGACTAGAAATCAAATTCAAATAATGATTGAAGAAGGTTTAATTTTAATAAATAATAAAGAAATAAAACCTAGTTATCGTTTAAAATATGACGATCAAATATCAATTGAAGAACAAATTCCTGTTTTAACAGATATACTTGCTCAAGATGTTCCTTTGAATATTGTATATGAAGACAAAGATATTATAGTTATAAATAAAGATTCGGGAATGGTTGTACATCCTGCACCTGGTAATTTAACAAATACTTTGGTTAACGCTCTAATGTATCATTGTCAGGATTTATCGGGCATTAATGGTAAAATCAGAGCAGGAATTGTCCATAGAATAGATAAGGATACTTCGGGATTATTAGTCGCTTGTAAAAACGATCGTTCACATAAAGACTTAAGCGAGCAATTTGCTAATCATACTGTGAAAAAGATATATTATGCTTTATGTCATGGGGTAATTACCCATAATATGGGAGTCATTGATGCACCTATTGGTAGAAATCCTAATAATCGTCAACAAATGGCGGTTGTTGAAAATGGTAAACCAGCTAAAACCCATTTCAAAGTTTTGAAAAGATATAAGGAATATACGTTAGTAGAGGTTAATTTAGAAACAGGTCGGACTCATCAAATTAGAGTTCATATGAAATATATTGGTTTTCCACTAGTTGGTGATCCGATATACGGGCTTAAAAAAAACATTACAGATAATGGGCAATTATTACATTCAAAAAAGCTTGAATTTGTTCATCCTATATCAAAAAAGAAAATGTTATTTGAAACATCATTACCAGATTATTTTGAAAATATATTAAAAAATTTGGATGAATAATAATCATAACAAAAGAGGTCTAATAACAGACCTCTTTTGTTTATTCAATAATCTCGCCATTTACAGAAATAGTGAATACTTGCCATGGAATCATTTTTCCTGAATTCTTTAATGCTTCAATTGTTGAATGTTCAATACCTCCACAACAAGGAACTTCCATTCTGACAACTGTAACTGATTTAATATTATTGTTTTTTATTATTTGTGTTAATTTTTCTGAATATTCAATCTCATCAAGTTTTGGACAACCAATTAAAGTAACTCTATTTTTTATGAATTGTCTATGAAAATTTGCATATGCATATGCAGAACAGTCAGCTGCAATAAGCAAATTAGCATTGTCAAAATAACTGGCATTTGCAGGAACTAATTTAATTTGAACTGGCCATTGTTGCAACTCTGAAGTAATTTCTTTTTCAATAAATTTATTATTGATTTGTGGTAACTTTTTTAAAGATTTTGATTGTGTTCCCGGACAGCCACAAGGTAGTTTCTCTATTTTAGTATTTTCAACGGCTTTTTCATCAAAAGGAAGTGTATTTTTTTCAATGAAAGTAATTGCACCAGTTGGGCATACTGGAAGGCAGTTTCCAAGTCCATCACAATAATCATCACGCACTAAAACGGCTTTGCCATTAATCATGTCAATAGCACCTTCATGACATGCCATAACACATAGCCCACAACCATTACATTTTTCTTGATCAATTTGAATAATTTTTCTTAACATTTTTTAGTCCTCCTTGTTTTTATAAATATATTATAGTATAATATTTATGTAAAATATGTTGCATATGCAACTAAAGGTGATGAAATGATAAATAATATAAATTCATGTATTCTTTTTAAAGAATGCACTGTATATGAAGAACTAAAAAGTCTAAAATATGAAATTAGAAGATATAATAAAAATTCATACATATTAGAAGAAGGAGATATTATTAAAAGCCTAGGCATAATTATAAGTGGAAATGCAAAGATTGTTAAATATGATGAAGAAGGCGATGAGAATTTAATTGGTTTATTACAAGTTGGCGAATTATTTGCTGAGGTCTTTGTTATTAACAAAAATCCATTAT
Source organism: Bacilli bacterium (assembly GCA_031553555.1). Lineage (GTDB taxonomy): Bacteria > Bacillota_I > Bacilli_A > ML615J-28 > CAG-698 > CAKOMG01. Next base: position 123,974 of record JAVBLL010000008.1, on the reverse strand, counting down.
ATATTAATGTTATTGCTCTAAATGATGTTGAAGTTCTATTCATTGACTATAATTCTCTATTAACTAATAAGCCATTAACAAGAAATTTACTTGAAATAATTGCTGAAAAAAATTTAACTTTAAATCAAAGAATCAACCATATGTCCAAACATAATATAAGAGAAAAAATACTTTCCTTTCTTTATTCCTTTAAAACAAAAAATATTTCTATAAATATGGATAGAAACGAATTAGCTAACTATTTAGGAATTGATAGAAGTGCTTTGTCAAGAGAACTATCAAATATGAAAAGTGAGAAAATAATTGATTACTATAAAAATGATTTTCGATTATTATAATAAACTACTATATTTATATAAAAAGAGTATTAATTCCTAAATTAAACAATGGAATAATACTCTTTTATGTTATATATTATTTGCCGAATATCGCCCTATAAACTAGTAGAGTATCAGAATATCTACCTGCTGATGTAGAACTTTTTAGAGTTACGATAATTACAAAACGACCATCACATTCTGCACCAGATATTAAGCAATTGCCAGCAGGGGTTGTTGTTCCAGTTTTTAAACCTACTGCATACGGATAATAGTACTCATTTGTTGCTTTAATAAGAGAATTAGTGTTGTTATATCCTTTTGATTGACCACTTTGAATTTTAAAGTTCATACTAGCGGTAGAAGTAATTCCAGCAATAGCACCACATTTGAATGCAAGATTTGAAACATACATCATATCTTTAGCAGTTGTATAATGTAAAGTAAGCCTGTCATCCCAAGCCCCACCAGATACATAATAACTATTACCATCAGGAACCATAAAATGACTATTAGTTAAATTTAAATCTGTAAATATCTCATTCATTAACTCAGCAAAAACATCTAATGCTTCTCTTGCTGTTAAATTTTCATTACCTGGTAAATTAAGTGCAACACCTGCAGCAATACTATAAGCCGCATCATTTCCAGATGGAAGAAGCATAGCATACATAAGATGTCGAAGTGACCATTTCTCACCTTTTACTAGACCAGCAGTACTTGGAGATGAGCCTTCGTTCATTGCATCTAATTCATCTCCGATTGTATAAACATCATCTAAACTAGCATATTTTAATGCAGCAATTGCAGTAACAATTTTTGTAACACTGGCTGGATATGCTTTTGAATCACTATCCTTTTCATATAAAAATATTTCATTTGTCACATCATAAGCACACATATAAGATGCTGAGACACTACCTTTAAATGTGAAAGTATTAGTGAAAGTATTTTTTGCTTTATTTATATATAACTTTCCTGATGAATTAATTGAATAACGATCCAAAGTAATTACACTCCCAATTGTTAGTTGTTCAATATAGTTTGTGTAGTTATCTATATCTTTTGAAATAGAAATAACAAATCCATTATAAGGAATAATAATATTATTTTTATAACCATCAACAAATGTATCAGTTACTTGATATTTGCTAGTACTCAAATTATATTCTACAGAAGCCATGAAATGATTTTCGTATTTGAAATCTTTATATTCAGTAGTTTTATTATAGTTTGGAGAGAAGACTTGAGCAATTGGTGCATCTATAAAATCGCCGTTATAATCAATCGTATTATTTATAGCTATTTTCATACAATCATTATTATCTGTTGTGTATTTAGCATACAAAATCATATTTGAATATACTTTAGTCATTAAATCACAAGCGGTAGTATATGAACTATCTAAAAACCAACCTTCAAATATCGTATTATTATAGTTATAATGATCTTTTCCATAAAACAAATCTTTAAGTACAATTATTAGAGCCACTCCTTCGCGAACTGTAACAACTTCCCCATCAATAGTTACTTGATATTGTTTTTGTTGGACGGGAGCATTTTTCACTTCAATATATATTTCAACAAGTAGCTCATCATAAATCGCTGAAATAAAAGTATCGCCTTTGCTAACCCCACAGACCACACCATCAGCGACAGTAGCAATTGATTCATCGTAAGATTCCCAAGTTATTCCTGTAATAATGTTAGTATCAAGTTCGATTTCTAAATATTCATCAACATAAATTGAATATGAGTCAATTTCTATATTCATATAATAATCAGTAGTAACTGGAGTATGGTCTGGGTCACAACCGATTAGACCTATGAAGCATAAACATATAAATACAAAGGCAATAGTTTTTTTAATATAGTTATTCATTTTTTCTCTCCTTATAATTTTGGGCTTTAATTGTATTTTTGAACTGGACTTTAGCAATATTATCTAAAAAGCCGAGTCCTTTTTCAATAATAATTTTATTTGCCATCTTATCAACATTATCTGATGCACCTCTTGGCAAATCATATCCGCTTTGTTTTTTTAATGTTTCAAAATGTTTCAAAAAATAATATCTAGCGATTATTGACGCGGCTGCTATAGATATATATTTTTCTTCGCCCTCGGTAATTAATTGAATGTTAGGCACTACTGATCCTGTATCATTTAGATAATCATAAAATTGCTTTGTTGTTGTAAATCCATCAACAATAATTTGCTCATAATCAATGCCTGAGTATTTATTAAGAAAATTATTAATTGCTTTGTTATGCATAATAGCCTTAATCTTATTCATATTCATATCTTTGATTTTAGAAATGCGATTATATTTTTCATTGTTCAACAAAATAACTGAGTGAGGAAATTCTTTAATTAGAATATTTGCCAATTCATTGATCTTTTTATCAGAAAGTTTCTTTGAATCTTTGATACCTAGTTGCTTTAAATATAAAATTTTATCTTTATTGACTAAGCAGCAACATACAGTGATGCCACCAAAATAATCACCCGTTCCAACTTCATCTGAACCAATGACAGAAGAACCTAAATTTAAATCAATTTGTTCTTTTTTATTTGATTGAATTATTTGATTATTTATACCTAACGTCTCATTTATATCATTTAAAAGTTCTAAACAATCTTTTCCTTGTAATAGGACCTTATTTGTTTTATAAATTGTTAGAGTACTTGACTTGATTTTTCCACGAAATAGTGTATAATTATTAGTAGAAGGCAGTTCATATTCTTTATATTTTTTTATAAGAATAGAAATCTGGTTTTTGGTTAATTCTAAATTATATGTCAAAATAATACATCCTTTCACGTTATTATTATATCATAGAAGAGATTATTTTTAAAGGAGTTATTAATGAATAAATATTATAAAATTTTAGAATTAGATAAAATCGTTGAAATGTTGAAAGAACATTTATTTTTATCAGTTAGTAAAAAAAAGTTTGATGAAATTGAACTTATTAATGATATTGAAGAATTAGATTACTCTTTAAATGAAGTTGATGAAGCGACTATTCTTGTTGAACGAATGGGAAGAATATTCATTCATTTTTCTCATGGTTGTGACGTCTCTTATTTATTATCCAAAGTACATAAAAATGGTGCCCTTGAAAGTTCTGAGCTGGCTGAAATTATGAACTTTTTAGATACTATTAAAGATTGTCTTTTATATATAGAACGTTTAGATAATGCGAAAATTGGTTATCAATATATTCAAAATCATATGAATAGGATGTCATATCCTAAGGAATTGAATTTAAAAATTCGAAAAATAATTACAAATTATGGCGAGATTAAAGATGATGCTAGTGTTGAACTTCGTCATTTGAGAAAACGAGTAAAGGATATTGAAACTAATATTCAATCAAAATTACAAGAAATTCTTCAAAAAAATCATGATAAATTATCTCAAACTATTATTTCTATACGCAACGATCGGTATGTTATTCCTGTAAAAAATGATTATAAAAATCAAATAAAAGGTATAATTCACGATCAATCTGCTAGTGGTGAAACAGTTTTTATAGAACCAATGATAATATGCCAATTAAACAACGAATTGAATCAATGTATAGAAGCAGAAAAACAGGAAATAATTCATATATTGAAGATGGTTTCTATAGAGATAGATAATTACTATGATTGTTTATTGACATCATTTAATGAAATAGTGGACCTTGATATTATTTTTGGTAAAGCGAAATTGGCAATTCAAATGCAGGCTAGTCTTCCTAAAATCAATAATAAGGGGATAATGAATTTATTGAAATGCCATCATCCTTTATTAAATGTTGAAAAAATTATTTCTAATGACATTATCATTGGAAAAGACTACAGAGGAATTATTATTACAGGACCAAATACTGGTGGTAAAACAGTATTGTTAAAAACTGCTGGTTTATTATCTTTGATGACAAAAATGGGTTTGTTAATTCCTTGTGATGAAAATAGTGAAATGGCAATTTATGATAATGTTTTTGCTGACATTGGCGATGAGCAATCAATTGACCAAAATTTATCAACTTTTTCTAGTCACATGAAAAATGTCATATATATCATTGAAAATATAACAAACAATTCACTAGTATTACTTGATGAGTTAGGATCAGGTACTGACCCAGTAGAAGGCTCATCACTTGCCATCGCCATTTTTGATTTTTTGATTGCTAAAGAATGTAATATTATTGCAACTAGTCACTATTCAGAATTAAAGATGCATGCATATAGTAATAGCAAAATGATAAATGCTAGCGTTGAATTTAACGTTGAAACATTAAAGCCCACCTATCGTTTATTAATGGGCGTGCCAGGGATGAGCAATGCTCTTAAAATTGCCGCAACTTTAGGTTTGAATCAAAATATTATTGATACTGCTGAAAGTTATGTATATAAAAAAAATGATAATTTGAATTTAATGCTTGACAAATTAGTAAAGCAATCTAATGAATTAGATAATCGTTTGCAAATGGTATCAACGCAAAAAGATTTATTAGCTGATAATAATAAGGCATTGCAATTAGAAATTACCAAAACTTTGCAGGAAAGAAATAAAATTATTGATAGTGCAAACAATGAGAAAAATCATATAATTGATAAAGCAAAAATAGAATTAGACGAATTATTTGATGAACTGCGTAGTTTGAAAAATAAAAATTTTCAGCCACACGAAATAAGCGATATAAAATATCGTATTAAAAATCTTGAAAATGAAAATTTGGCAAATGTAAATCAAGAAAATAATGCCAAAATTACAAATGGAATGTCAGTTTATCTAAAAGCATATGGCAGTTATGGTAATGTAATAAAAACATTAAAAAATGATTTTTATGAAATCCAGGTGGGAATTGCTTCGATTAAAGTTCATAAGGATGAGCTTTCAATAAGTTCAAATGAAAATACTATAACTTCAAAAATATCTTCGCAAAATACTATTTTGTCAGTCAAAAAACAAACATCTGCACAACTTGATTTACGTGGGGTTAGATATGAAGAAGCAGTTGATAGAATAGATAAATTTTTGGATGATGCAACTTATGGAGGATTAAAATTAGTAAATATAATACATGGTTTTGGAACTGGAACTATTAGAAAATTAGTACAAGAAAAACTATCAAAAAATGAAAACATTACAAGTTTTCGTTATGGTGGTAACGGCGAAGGCGGCCAAGGGGTCACTATAGCAATTTTAAAATAATTAGGAGGAAAAAATGAAAGAAATTAAGACTTTTGAAGAATTACCTGAGGAATTAACGTTGGTTGATTTTTATGCAACCTGGTGTGGCCCATGTCGTATGCTGGCGCCTGTTTTGGAAAAATTATCAAAAACTAGAAATATTATCAAAGTGAATACGGATGAAGCAGAAGAATTGTCAGAAAAATTTGAAATCCAAGTAATTCCAACCCTTATTTTATTTAAGGACAAAACACCAATTGCTCGTCGAGAAGGCTATGCTACGGAAGAAGATTTGGAAAAATGGATAAAAAGTCATGAATAATTACAAAAAATAATCAGTAAAACTGATTATTTTTTTGTTATCTTAATTTTATATTAATTATTCTTCAAAAATAATTGTAAAATACTGTTTTTTTTGATATAATATTAATATGGAAGTAGTAGTATATGGATAAAATTGATATTATAAGCTATAAGCACGATGGTGAATTACATCGCGTTTGGAAAAATGTAGATAAGATTTTTGAATCTAAGGATTTAATAGTCTTAATTAACAATGAGGTTGAAGTAGTTGATGGTGATGGCCGTAAGTGGAAAACTAGGGAACCTGCTGTTTGTTATTTCTTTAGAAATTATTGGTTTAATGTAATTTGTATGTTGAGAAATAATGATATTTATTACTATTGCAATCTTAGTTCGCCATATGTCATTGATTCTGAAGGAATTAAATATATTGATTACGATTTAGATGTTAAAGTTTTCCCTGGTGGGGAGGTCCTAGAGTTAGATCGTGATGAATTTGATTTTAATATTAAATATTTACATTATTCAGAAAACATCATTGAAATCATCAAAAGAAACATGGAAATTCTAATTTCCATGATAAAAAAAAGAGAAGATCCTTTTAATAAAGGAAGCGTAAACAAATGGTATTCTCTGTTCTTAGAAAACCAAAAATAAAAAAGGAGTGTGTTTTAGTTGGTTCCTCTCACGTGTTTCATAAATAATATAGTTTTTGCAATTGTTGATGGTGTATGGACAAATGTCCTTCTGATTTTAATTTTGATTATTTTATTAATTTGCTCATCCTTTTTCTCTGCTTGCGAAACTGCCTACTCTGTAGTTAATGTCATTAGATTACGTAATTATGTAGATGAGAAGAAAAAAGGCGCAAAGAAAGCTTTATATATCGTCGAAAAATTTGACGCTGTTTTAGTATCGCTTTTAGTAGGTAATAATCTAGTTAACATCGGTTCAACAACAATTGCTGCATTTTTGATTGGGAAATGGATTACTAATCCTACTTGGTCAAATATTCTAACTACATTAATAATGACAATCATTATTTTAATATTTGGGGAAATAACTCCAAAATCATATGCTAAAGAAAATGCAGAGAAAGCGGCTCTTCGTTATTCAGGGATCTTGTTCATTGTTATAAAAGCTTTGTGGCCATTTACATGGATTTTCTATAAAATTCGCTTGGCTTTTATGCGACGCTCAAAAACGGATAATACACCTCAGGTTACAGAAGAAGAACTTGAATCAATCATTGAAACAATGGAGGACGAAGGTGTAATTGAAAACGAAGACGCTGAATTAATGCAAAATGCATTGGATATTAACGAAACAAGTGTTTATGAAATAATGACACCAAGAGTGGATACTGTTGCTATAAGTATCGATGATTCTGTTGAAAAAATTAAAAGCATATTTTTTGAACATCAATATTCTAGAATTCCTGTTTATGACAAAGACAAAGACAATATGATTGGGGTTCTCAGAGAAAGAGATTTCTTCACATCATACATTAAAAATAGTGGTAATGTGAATATTAAAAAAATCACTTCCCCTCCATTTTTTGTTTCTAAAGCTACTAAAGTAGATGATTTAATTCGGGACATGCAAAAAATGAAACAACATTTCGCTATTGTTGTTGATGAACATGGAGGAACTAGCGGAATTGTCACTATGGAAGATGCTTTAGAGGAGTTAGTTGGAGAAATATATGATGAGTATGACGATGCTGAGGATGATTATCAATATCATTTGATTTCCGATAATATATATAAAGTTAACCCGGAAGCTGATGTTGAAGTTTTATTTGAAGAATTAAAACTAGGGAAGGCACCTGGTTCAAACTACCGTAATATTGGAGGGTTTGTTTATGGATTATGTGAAGAAATACCTTATAAAGGTAAAGTTGTCACATATGATTGTTTTTATGAAGAAGATAATTTAGAAAAACCTATATATAAAAAATATAGATTATCATTTACGATAGATAAAGTAAACAAGCGTCGCATTCAGTCATTAATATTGCAAGTTGATGAATTGGAATTAAAAAATGAAAATTAATGGTGTATCACATGAAAGAAAAATACTTGCGATCTAAAAAAAACATAGGCGTTAATATGAGTTTATCTTGTACTTTTTTTGCAATTGGCATATGTGGAATAATTGCTGCTCAATATGTTTTAGGCGCTATTTTGTTAATTACTGGCATATGTTTTGGGGGTTTAATTTTATATTGCAAAAATCAGGTGAAGAAATTTCATTTTATGGCTACTGAGTTTTGTCCTTTATGTAATAAATCAATAGTTGTTGAAAAAGAAATGAGATATTATTTAGGTGGTTCATTAACTACTGAAGATGAATTGCTAATGTATAATTCGCATAATGAACGTAAAATCATGGATATAACTTATTATAAATGTTTGGAATGCAATTTCTGCATGACGGAAATTACTCAATATATGCTAAATCGTGCTGATGTAAAGAAACAGATAAGTCATAAAACCAGCATTGATTTTGATTATCAAGGTCAATATTAAAAGTATAGATACAGCAAATTCGATTATATTTGCTGTATTTTTCAATTTTGCTTGAAAAACAATTTTAAATATAGTATAATAATATCGTTCAAGGGGAGCTTTGGCTGAGAGGTTATTAAATTAACGACCCTAAACCTGATCTAGGTAATGCTAGCGTAGGAAATGAATTTTTTATTATTTTATATATAAAAAATCCTCATTTTCTTTGACGTAGTGCAAAGATTTTTTTATTTGGAGGTAAAAAATGCGTGGTGAAAAAATTAGTTCTATTGTTGAAACGGCAATATTAATAGCAATGGCTGTTGTTTTAGACTTGACGTTTAGTTTAATTCCTTTTTGTAAGATGACATATGGAGGCACAGTATCATTGGCGATGCTGCCAATTATTATTGTTGGATTTAGACATGGATGGAAATTTGGAGTTACAGGAGGTTTGATTTATGCGATTATTAATTTCATTTTTGATGGAGCAATTTATCATTGGGGATCAATATTTTTCGATTATCTAATTCCATTCAGTATATTGGGATGCTCGGGTTTTTTTCAAAAACAAGGCAAAAATATATGGAAATTTTGTGCGATCATTTGCTTGTTATGTTTTATAAGATATTTATGTCATGGGTTTAGCGGCGTATTATTCTTTAAGGAATATGCTTACATTCCCGAATATTTTTCCTGGAATTTGAGTGTTTCTGCAATTTATTGGGTTTATTCATTTATAATATATAATTTGCCATATATGTTTTTTTCAACAATTTTATGTTTAATAGTTGGAATACAATTGCATTTAATTCATTTTATTTATCCAAAAGAAGAAAAAGAAGAGAATTTTTCATAAAACTATCCAAAATAAGCTAGAAGTTATGATATAATAATATAAATAGGAAATATATATATTAATTAAAGGTGAGTATATGAGTTTTGATTTAAACATTATAAATAAAAATTTTATTAAAAGAGGTTTTGATTCGAAAGTATGTAATGATATTAAAGAGGCAAACAATTATATTTTAGAAAACTTTTCATTCACAGATAATATAATTATAGGAATGGGTAACTCTCTAACGTTAGACGCCATGGGAATTAAACATATTTTCAGTGAAAGAGGTTATGCTGTATATCAACATTCTCCTTCCTCAACAAAACATGAAACAGAAAAGGCGCTTTTAGCTGATTTATACCTTACATCTGCAAATGCAATTTCTTCCGATGGCCAAATAGTTAATATAGACGGCACAGGAAATCGTGTGGCGGCAACATGTTATGGTCCAAAAGAAGTGATTTATGTCATAGGAAAAAATAAAATTACACAAACTCTTGATGAGGCAATTAAAAGAGCTAGAAATATAGCTGCTGTTCAAAATGCGAAAAGATATAATCGTAAAACTCCTTGCGTTATTACTGGAAAATGCGAAGATTGTTTATCTCCTGAATGCATATGCAGTATTATTACCGTCCATAGGAAAAGACCATATGGGCTTAAAACAACAATTATTCTTGTAAATGAAGAATTAGGGTTTTAATTATTATAATATTTTTTTAAATCTATAATAATAAAAGACATCTTTCGAATGATAGATGTCTTTTATTAACTAAAATATAATTCGTCAATAACCTTTAAATAATCGATGAGTGGAGCATATCCTCTTGGAACTAATTTGCCGCCTAAACCAATTATGTCGCAAGCCTTTATGCTTTTTGCTCCAGTCTTCAAGTTTTCTAAATATAATTCATAAAATAATTTAATATCAATTAGATAAATTGCATTAATTTTTTTGAAATAAATTATTACAAAGGCAACACCACCCAGTTTGTCAATATTATGTAAATGCTCTATTTGATGATCAAAGATATGTTTAAAAGAAAAAGATAAATTATTTGTTTCTTTTGCTTCGTAATCAATATATTTTCCTTTGTATATTCCATTATAATCAGTAGTAGAAGGGGTTTGATAGTATGCTTCAACAATCTTTGCTTTACTTCTTTGGGGATAATCTACTCTCACAACATGTATTGGAGTGGGTTTTTTATAAATCATAGCTTTCTTATGCAGAAGGTAATATTCATTAGAAAGATTTAATTCATTTTCAAATAACATTCCATGACTTTGAAGATGACTGCTTTTTTTTGTTTTAATTGAAGGATTAGGGTAATTTAATTTCATTATAGTTTTCCTCTTATATAATATTATAACAAAATATTTATTATTTGTAAACGGGACATTTATACATAACAAATCATTTATTTTACATAATTTAATAGTGAGGTGACTTTTTATGTTAATTGCAATCAAAAATAATTGTGATGGTGACATAGTATTACTAGAAAATGAAATAATATATTTAGAAAGTGCATGCACTATTAAACAAATCAAAGCGCCTGAAGTAATTCTCTTATTAGATAATATGACTATAAATGATGATGGATTAATAGTGGAGAAAAATATTTATATTGATGAAATATTAATTAGTCTATCTATAAATTCAATAATAACTTCAAAATACAGCGAAAAGCTAGAAGAAGTGTGCAGATTTTATCATATTAACTTAATTGTTATATAGAGTTGCCTAGGCAAAAATAAAGGAGTAATTGCTTTTTTGAAACTACTCCTTTTTGCCTTTTTCGACGATGTTACATTATAAACATGGTCTTTTTTATATTATGACTATATTAATTTGTCATTATTCATCAAAAAAACTTTATTTTCTATTTTTTTATATAAATAATATGCCTTGATATTTTAACGATTTTGTGGTAAAATAAATCATATTTATATGAGAGGCTAATTATGATACCAACAAAAGAACAATTAATTTTAAGACAAAGCAAGATTCGCAATTTCTCGATAATTGCTCATATTGATCATGGCAAATCCACTTTAGCTGATCGTATTTTAGAATTCACCAAAACAGTAGAAATTCGTAATATGAAAGAACAACTTCTAGATTCAATGGAATTAGAGCGTGAACGAGGAATTACAATCAAATTAAATACGGTAGAATTATTTTATACTGCCAATAATGGTATAGAGTATACATTACACTTAATTGATACTCCTGGGCACGTTGATTTTACTTATGAAGTTTCAAGATCGCTTGCTGCATGTGAAGGGGCCATTTTAGTAGTGGATGCTGCCCAAGGAATTGAGGCTCAAACTCTTGCCAATGTTTATCTTGCGGTAGATAATGACTTAGAAATACTTCCATTAATTAATAAAATAGATTTACCTAGTGCTGATATTCCAAAAGTTAAAGAAGAAATCGAAAGAATAATTGGTCTTGATGCATCAAATGCTGTATTAGCAAGTGCCAAAGAGGGTATTGGAATTCAAGATATTTTAGAGCAAATCGTTGAAATGGTACCTGCTCCAACTGGAGACCCTGAAGCCCCTTTGCAAGCATTAATATTTGATTCATATTATGACCAATATCGTGGAATAGTGCCATTGATTTGTGTGAAAAATGGTACCCTAAAGACTGGCGATAAAATTCATTTTATGGCTACGAATTCTGAATATGAAGTGGTTGAATGTGGTGTGCATAGTCCAAAAGAAGTAAAAAGAGACTTTTTAAGTGTTGGTGACGTTGGGTATTTCACTGCTGCCATTAAAGATATTAGCAACGTTCGGGTTGGTGATACCTTAACTAGTGCAATAAATCCCGCCTTAGAACCATTGGCTGGATACAGAACGCTCAATCCCATGGTATTTTGTGGTATGTTCCCTATTGATAATGCCAAATATGGAGAGTTGAAAGAGGCATTAGAAAAGCTTAAACTTAATGATGCGTCTTTAAAATATGAAACTGAAACCTCTCAAGCTTTAGGTTTTGGTTTTCGTGTAGGATTTTTAGGACTTTTACATATGGATATTATCCAAGAACGTATTGAGAGGGAGTTTGGAATTGATTTGATAGCAACCGCGCCATCAGTGAATTATTATGTACATTTAACTGATGGTACTATGAAAGAGGTTGAAAATCCTTCATTTATGCCGGAACCTGTATATATTAATTATATTGAAGAACCTTACGTTAAAGCAACTATTATGCTTCCAAATGATTATGTAGGAACAGTTATGGAATTATGTCAACATAAACGCGGCAACTTTATCAATATGGAATATTTGGATATGAAACGCGTCACTTTAACATATGATATTCCTTTATCAGAAATTGTTTTTGATTTTTTTGATAAATTAAAATCTTCGACAAAAGGATATGCATCTTTTGATTATCAGTTATCTGATTATAAACGCAGCACTTTGGTTCGGTTAGATATTTTATTGAATGGTGAAAAAGTAGATGCTTTAAGTGTAATTGTTCATAAAGATTCTGCACATAATCGTGGTAAGATTATAACAGAAAAATTAAAAGAATTAATTCCTCGCCAAATGTTTGAAGTTCCTGTGCAAGCGGCAATTGGTGGAAAAATAGTTGCCCGTAGTGATATTAAAGCCATGCGTAAAGATGTATTGGCAAAATGCTATGGCGGAGATATTACTCGAAAGAAAAAACTGTTGAACAAGCAAAAAGAAGGTAAAAAAAGAATGAAATCTGTTGGTTCAGTGGAAATACCTCAAAGTGCCTTCCTAGCGGTTTTAAGTTTAGATGACTAATATTAGGGGAATGTATGTTCATATTCCTTTTTGTCATCAAATTTGCTCTTATTGTGATTTTTATAAGATGGTTGCAAGCGATAAATTACAAACAGAATATATAGAAAGTATTTTAAATGAAATCACACTGAAAAAAAAGTATTTTTTAAATCTTGAAACTATATATATCGGCGGTGGTACGCCTTCTAGTCTATCTAATGAAAATCTTATAAAATTACTTAAACAAATTAATTCTCAAGTAGATATGAACAAAATAAAGGAATTTACTATAGAAGTTAACCCTAGTGATATCACTGATAGCTTCATAGATGTTTTATTACTATATAACGTCAACCGGATAAGTTTAGGTATTCAGTCTTTTAATGATGAAAAATTAAAATTTATGAATCGAAATCATAATTGTGAAGATAATCTCAAGGCTATTAATTTATTGAAAAAGAAGTTTGCTAATATAAATGCGGATATCATTTACGGTTTTCCTGGAGACAGTAAAGAATTAATATCAAAAGATTTAGATATATTGATTAAAAATGATATTAAACATATTTCAACTTATTCTTTGATTCTTGAAGAAAAAACTTTATTATATCATTTGCATAACAAAAAACAATTTTTTTCAATGCCAAATGATGATGAAGCGGAAATTTATGAGTTTATACAAGAATATTTGATTAATAATAGCTTTATTCAATATGAAATCAGTAATTTTGCATTAACAGAGTTTAAATCACTCCATAATCAAATTTATTGGAATAATGACCATTATATTGGAATAGGTGCGGGTGCAAGCTACTATATTGATAATATAAGGTATTGCATGACAAAAAATATAAGAAAATATCTTCAAACTATAAAAGACAATATTATTGAGCATGACGAGGTTGAAATTTTATCAATTAACGACCAGATGTTTGAAGAAATAATGTTGGGATTAAGAAAAACGGAAGGTGTAAGTGTTTGTGATTTTATGATCAAATTTAAGCATGACATATTTGAGGTTTTTCCGGCTATTCCGTCGCTTTTACAAGAGAGGATGCTTGTTTTGACTAATGACAAATTGTTTATCCCTAAAGATAAGCTTTATATTTCTAATGCAATTCTAGTAAAAATAATGAAATAAGGTGATTTATTATTACTCGTTTTAAAAAAACGATGATTTTCTGGATTTGCTGCTATTGTTTGGGCGTTATAACGGCATTAATCTTTGTTAAAGACGTTAAATTCGCATTTCAACCCCGAAATTTTAGTTCCCTTGGCGTTTTGAAGACATTCTGCTTAAATTACTGGATAATCTTTTTGATTATCATTACGAGCGAAATATGGGTTTCTTATATCATAAAACTAATAATTATTTATTTTAGAGGTTTCACATATGGGGTTTTATTACTTAGTTTAATGAAGATTAATGTTCTATATTTAATTAGTATAACTTTAATAGATGCTATATTTTTTTTAACGATTTTATTTTTTCTTAGCTTCAGAAAAAAATCTTCTTTCAATAATACTGAAAATATTAAAATTATGATGATTAGTATTATTAGTGTTTTAATTTATAGTACTTTATTGGAATTGGTAGGAGGCAAATTTGGATAATTATGTAAAAGAGTTTCATTACTATGTTACAACGGTATTTCGTCTTAGTAAAAACACTTGCGCTTCATATGAGCAAGATGTTGAACAATATGTTGCCTTTTTAGTGAAATATAGAAATATAGAAAAACCTAAAGATATCACTTTAGATGATTTACGTAAATATGTACAAAGCTTATCAAGAAATAAAATTTTGCCAAGTTCTCAAGCTCGTAAAATTTCAGCAATTAAATGTTTTCATAAATTCTTATTAGCTGAAAAATATATAACTGAAAATATCGCCAAAGCAATCGATCTTCCAAAGCAAATTAAAAAAGTTCCAACAGTATTATCAATTGAAGAGGTTGATATGCTTTTGAATAGTTTAAACTCTGCTACGCCCCTTGAAATTAGAAATAAAGCAATGATAGAACTGGCTTATGCATCAGGATTACGTGTGAGCGAACTAGTTAATTTGAAACTTGGAGATTTACATTTGGATGTTGGATTTGTTAAAGTATATGGTAAAGGAAATAAGGAAAGAATAATACCAGTAGGTGAAATTGCAATTGATAGTGTTAATAATTATATAAAAACCGCAAGACAACAACTCATAAAAAAACATACAGATGATTTGTTTCTTAATGGACGCGACGGTCTTAAAATGTCAAGGCAAGGCTTTTTCTTAATGTTAAAAGAAAAAACAAAGGCTGCGGGAATAAAAAAAGAGATTTCACCACATAAATTGAGACACTCGTTCGCATCGCATTTATTAAAAAATGGTGTTGATTTGCGATTAATTCAAGAGTTGTTGGGCCATGAAGACATTTCAACAACCGAAAAATACACACATATAAAAAATGATGAGATGGTTGCAACTTATGAATATGCACATCCGCGTGCTAGAAAGGTGAAAAATAATGAAAAAACAAAACTTTAATAGAATATTTTTGATCATTGCTGATTCAGTTGGCGCTGGTGAAATGTCGGATGCTAATAAATATGGGGATATTGGTGCAAATACTTTAAAGCATAGTAGTTTTGCCAAAAAAGATTTTCACATACCCAATCTAGAAAAAATGGGGATAGGGAATATTGTAAATATGAATAATGTAGCAAAGATAAGAAAACCATTAGCGGCATATGGGAAATTAGGGGAAACAAGTAACGGTAAAGATACACTTACTGGACATTGGGAATTAATGGGACTAAAGGTCACTACTCCATTTCCTTCATTTGCGGAAAATGGGTTTCCAAACGAACTCATAGAAGCATTAGAAGAAAATACAGGATATAAAATTATTGGTAACTGTGCAGCATCGGGAACAGAAATCATAAAGGAATTAGGCGAGCTACATATGCGAACATCATCGCTAATTGTCTATACATCCGCTGATTCTGTATTACAAATTGCTGCTAATGAACGAATCATTCCATTAGAGGAACTTTATCATGTTTGTGAAATTGCTAGAAAAATAACATTGTCTAACCCCGAGTGGATGGTTGGTCGAATTATTGCAAGGCCATTTATTGGCGATGGCAAAAATAATTTTGTTCGCACTCCAAATAGGCACGACTATGCAGTTTCACCGTTTGAAGATACAGTTCTAGACCATTTGAAAGATAAAAACTATGATGTCATTGCAATCGGTAAAATAAACGATATATTTAATGGTTATGGCATTACAGAAACTTATAAAACTAAAAACAACATTGACGGAATGGAAAAAACGATAGAATTAACCAAAAAAGATTTTAAAGGGCTTTGTTTCACCAATTTAGTTGATTTTGATGCTTTGTATGGACATAGAAGGGATGCTTCAGGTTATGCAAAGTGTTTAGAAGAATTTGATAATGAACTTACAAAATTATTGCCATTAATAAACGACGAGGATTTGTTAATAATAACCGCCGATCATGGAAATGATCCAACGCATTCAGGAACTGATCATACGAGAGAATATGTGCCAATTTTTATGTATAGCCCATCTCTTAAATCTTTTGATATCGGAATAAGAAACTCTTTTGCCGATGTTGGAGCTACGATTGCTAAAAACTTTAAAGTAACGCTACCAAAAAATGGTACAAGTATATTATGAGGATAATATGAAAACTACATATAATATTCAAGTGAATAATGATTTAACACTAAAACTAAAGCAATATGGCAAAGTTGAAAATCACCTAAAAGGCGTCATTATAATTTGTCATGGCATGGCCGAACACATAGAGCGTTATAATGAATTCATGGAATATTTGAGTGTACAGAATTTTTTAGCCATTGGATACAATCAACGTGGACACAAAGATATGGTAGAATCTGCGGACAAGTGTGGTTACATGGATGATAGAGACAATTTTGAAGTTTTAGTAGAAGATCTAGAATTAGTTATTGCTCACACAAAACAATCATTTCCTAACATGCCTATTTTTATTATTGGTCATTCTATGGGGTCGTTTGTTTTGCAACGCTATATGCAACTTTATGGATCAAGCATCAATGGCGCAATATTAATTGGCAGTAATTTCAACAAAGGTCTCAAAATAACCTTTGGTAATTTTATATCATCAATCATAACATCTTTCAAAGGACGACAATATAAAAGCACTTTAATAGATAATGCATGTTTTGGCAATTATAATAAAAAAATAAATAATCCCAAAACAAAATTTGATTGGTTGAGTAGAGATGAAGAAAATAATAAGAAATATATGGAAGATGAATATTGTGGGATAATATTCTCGGCATCGTATTTTAAAGATTTAACTGCTAACTTCAAAAAAATAAGAAAGAATTTTGATTTAACATTAAATGAACTGCCAACATATATTTTGTCTGGTGATGCTGATCCTGTAGGTGATTATGGAAAAGGCGCTTTATTGCTTTATGAACAATACAAAAAAACAGGAGTTAAAGACATAACTTTAAAAATTTATAAAGAAGCAAGACACGAGCTTCTAAATGAAATAAATAAAAACGAAGTATATGAAGACATTGTAAAATGGATTAATAATAGAGTTATTAGTCGTTAGTTAATTTAAAATTAATTAATAATAAAATAAAATTCGCTTATCCCAAAGGGGAATCAGTTGGATAATAAGCAGTAACAAAAGGCATTAAAGACAAAAACATCAAAAAAAGACAAAAACACTTTTTGCGATGTTTTTGTCTTTTTTTGATGTTTTATCATACTCATTTTTCGACAATGAGTATGATAATTTTTCATTTTTCGCTATTTTGCTGCGTTAAACGCGTTGTCAAAATCAATTACAATACCTTTTTAAAGCGTTTTTATGCTTGAAAAGTTGCTTTCAATTTAAAATTAAGCGAATAATCGTCATTCACAAGCCTTCAATTTCAATATGTAACAATTCAAATTCAATATCGCAACACTACGGAAACAAACCGCATATCCATCCACATGGTAACCAAATTAATCCGTTTGATTTTGGTTTTTGGGATACTATGGAGAGTGCATTTATTATAACCCTGGCATATGAATTAAAAACATCATTAACGAACATCAAGGCAACAAGCCGACACAGCAAGTGTTCAAAAACACTTATTAACTAAAAGGCCTTTACAGTGAGTTTACCTTTATATTTTGTACTTAACATAATATATATTATAGGAAGTCAAATGAATTATTAGAGTCTGCTCTCATGCCTCATGGCGAATGATAACTTTAAGTTATTTTATGCTTATTAATAATTTTCGAACCCTAATATTGCCTTCTATTGACGACGGGCAATATAATTAATATTTGTAATTACCTCAATAGAAAAACGATTATGCGTGAAATTTTGGGGTGTTTTTTAATGTTATAATTATAATATGATTAAACAATAAAAAAACCATCATTATCGAAATAACAATGGTATATCAAGGTACAAATTAAATAATCGAGATTTTTATCCATTTTGCACTCCGACCTTTTCCCAGAGGCTTAATCTTTTTTTCATCTCTCAATTTTTGTAACGCCCTATTGATGGTTGATTCGCTCACATATGGGTGAATAATTCTAATTTGATCTTTTGTAAAGATATTGCTTAAATTATTGATTGTATTTTCAATATTGTCACCTTTATTAATATTTTGATCAAAACTGTACTCATTAACAATTGCTTCGGTTTTTTCCCATGACATTAAAATTAACTTTACTACATAGCGAAGGAAATTTAATGTTTGACTTAATCCTTCACTCCAGTTATACGATGCATCTAACAAGCATTCATTAAATGCTTGTTCGTCAGTATATATCATTTCAAAAAAACTAATATACTTAAAGGAACTGACTTCTGCTTTTAATAACAACAAATACAACAAAATATAATTAAGCGTTTTGTTATTTGTTGTAAAAGCGTTAAGATTAGATATGTCTATGTAATAGTTTAAAGTTAATGTTATGATTTCAACTTGATTCTTTGATTGGTCAAATTTCTCGTTTAATTCATCTAAAAGAACGCGCTTGCTTTTTTGTGAAATTGAGCGTTTATCATCTTTTGTTATATCAAACTTAATATTCTGATTGCTATAAATATAATTAATCATATTCAATTGATCATTTGATTGAATAGCATATTTATCATAATTCATTTGAATGTCCGATAACACTTCAGCAATATTAAACAAAATAGTTTCTTCTCTATTTCTGGGTGCAGAATTTTTTGTTATTATCAACCTTAGTCTAGTATCACTAATCTCTAGTTTTAATAATTTCGCCAAAAAGAAAGCATCTCTTTCAATTGTTTGCTCAACGATTTTATTCATATATGAACTAGTCATTTTAGAAAATGATTCATTCATTCCAATATATTTATATATTTTTGTTAAAACGATAATCACTTCATTTGGCGTAATAAAACGGCCTAAATTACCCATGCAACTCATTGGAGTGCTCCCTTCTTTTTAGTTATAATAATTTATTTTATTAAACTGCCTATTAGCGACGATAAAGAATCAGATGTCAAAACTTCAGGTAGTTTACCATCCCATTTTTCAAAAAAGACTGTTTGTAAAACAATATCAGCACATTCTTTGTATGTTAGAGTACTATTATATTTTTCATATAACACGTCCACTAAACTAGTGATTGCTGTTTTTTCGATTTCAACTTTATATGCTTCAGCATCAGCCCCTAGTTTTACAACCTCAGCATCAGCCTGCGCTTTAATCTTTGCTACTTCGGCATCAGCTTCAGCTCTAATAGCCAATGTTTGTGCTTCTACTTGAGCTTGTTTTTTTTCTTGTTCAGCAATTTCTATTTTTTGTTGAGCCTCAGCTTTGGTTTTAATGATTTCTTCGACTCTTTCGCCGGCATCAACATCATCAAATGATGCACTCACTAGAGTGATATGATATCTTTCTAATAATTTGTCGGTCAAGTCATCAACAAAATCTAATCTGGCAGTTTCAAGTTCTTCACCTAACAATTGATATATATCATATTTAATAGTTGATGATTGTAGACATTCCTTCACAATCGAATTCATTTGTTCTTTTGAAATATCAATGCTAGAAGTTATTTTGAAAAATTTCCCAGCATTAACTGCTTCAATTTTATAAATGACAGTAATCTCAACCGTTGCATAAACCGCATCAATTGTTTGGCCAGTTGTTCCAATAGACATAGTTTTATTTGTTGTATTTATTTTAGTAATATGCTCAAAAATCGATTTAGACTGAAAACCTTCATACTTCACTTCATCTTGAACACCGTTTTTATCATGATATATAATACCTACTTCGTTTGCTGCAATTTTTGTGAATGAACCAAATAATAACAATATCATGAAAATTATTCCAAGAGGCGATAATAATAAACTTGCTTTTGACCATCCTTTATTTGAAATTTTATATGCTGCGATTAGTAAAACAGAAAAAACTGCTATTACACTTAAGACTATACTAACAATTAACAATGTCATATATTTTCTCCTTTATATGTTAAAAAACAGGGCTCTTAGAACAGCTTAACGAGTATTTGTCCACAATTAAAAATTAATCTCTTCCTAGAGCCTTGGTTTTAGGCTATTTTATTACTTTTTCGTTTAAATCGTTGTTATTTTTAACAATTACGATTTTCTCGGCTTTACCTATATTGGAACTTTGTATTTTCTTTGTTATTGAAGGATTATTAGCTTTCAATATTTCAAAGTCAATATCAACGATTCCTTTTTCACCATAAATATAACTACTTAATGCTAAGGTAGTATTTGCCCTATGAAGGACGTTTACATTTATGACGTTATTAGGGCTTGTTTTTGTCATTGGTAAATATTGTTTTCCAACATTACTTCTTTTACATTTCAAGATATCATCTACCTTGAATTTTTTGAGTCCATTCTTTTGCAATAGCAATAACGAGTCATTCGGCAAGGCATAATAAGCTCCAACAACTTCATCGTTCTTTCGACTGCCAAAATCAATAGCTTTTACCCCGTATGACGCTGGAGCATAAACGCTTATTTCCGCTGAATCATACCTGCTAATAAAACCTTCTTTTGTAGCAACAATAACTTCACAATCAGATCCAGTGCAGATATCTACCGAAACAAGTTCGTCTCCTGGTCGTATTTTTGTAGCTTGCAGCGCATTAGAGTATCTAGTGGCTTTGAAGTCACTAATAAGTGTTCTTTTGGTCAACCCGTTTTTAGTCGTGAAAAGCAAATATCTATCCTCGTCAAAATCTTGAATAGGAACACTAAAAATAATTTTTTCTGCTGCTGTAATATTAGCTAGAGTACTAACGTTATTACCTAAGTCCTTATGCTTCACTTCAGGGATTTTCGATACTGGTAAATACACATAATTTCCTTCGTTTGTAAATAACAATAAAGTATCTATAGTTGAAGCATTGTACTCAGCAACGATAATGTCGCCTTCTTTTAGTTTAGTGACTTCTTCAATTTTATAAAATTTTGGCGATATCTTTTTTATATAACCATCTTTTGTGATCATAATATTAGTATCTTCTTTTGGTATAAGATTAGTCACCTCTACTGTCAATTCTTCAACTTCATGAACGATTACAGTTTTTCTATTTGTAGAAACGTTTTTTAAAGTTTCTTCTAATTCTTTGATTATTAATTTCAATAAAGTAGATTCGTTTTTTAGTATTTCTTCTAATTTTTTGATAAGCTCGCGGAGATCTTTTTCTTCTTGTTGTAAAGCGAAAATATCAGTATTAGTTAGTCGATATAATTGGAGCATTACAATCGCTTCAGCTTGTTCTTCGCTGAAATTATAATTAATCATTATATTTTCTTTGGCCGTTTTTTTATTTGAAGATTCTCTAATAGTTTTAATAACAGCATCAAGAATTGAGACCATCGCAATAAGACCTTCTACTATGTGTAATCTTTTTAACGCAGCAGTAAGTTCAAAATTGCTTCGGTTGGTTATAACTTCTTTTTGATGAACAATATAACAATCAAGTAAATCAATTAATCCTAATAATTGTGGTCTTTTATTGTTTATAGCAATCATATTAAAACTATAATTTATTTGTAAATCAGTAGATTTGAAGAAGAAATCACGAATTTCCTCAGCATTGGCTTCGCTCTTAACATCAATAACGATTCTTAATCCATGACGATCGCTTTCGTCTCGAATGTCAATAATACCATCAATGTTTTTCGCAATATACACTTCATTCATGCGTTTAACCAAAGTGGCTTTAATGACTTCGTAAGGTATTTCAGTGATAATAATCTGTTTACAATTTTTCGCTTCAACTATTTCAGTTTTTGATTTTACAATTATTTTACCCCTACCAGTTCGGTAAGCGTCCTTTATCCCTTCCAAACCTTGAACGATACCTCCAGTTGGAAAATCAGGACCTTGAATGATTTTCATAATATCTTCTAATGAACAAAGAGGGTGGTTAATACGATAAATCGCCGCTGTAATGACTTCGTCTATATTGTGTGGGGGAATGTCTGTTGCATATCCCGCACTGATTCCAGTCGAACCATTGGCTAATAGGGCCGGAAATTTAGCTGGTAAAACCGTTGGTTCATATTCTTCATCATCAAAATTCGGAACAAAACCAACCGTTTTTTTATTAATATCTTGTAATAAACATTCAGCGTAAATGCTTAATCTTGCCTCTGTATAACGCATTGCTGCTGCAGGATCACCATCCATGCTACCGTTATTACCGTGCATATCAATTAATGGTAATAACATTTTAAAACTTTGACTCATACGAACCATGGCATCATATACAGATGTATCTCCATGAGGGTGATATTTACCGATAACCTCACCAACAATACGAGCACTCTTCTTATATGGACGATTATGAAACATTCCAAGTTTATACATGGCATATAAAATACGTCTTTGAACCGGTTTTAAACCATCTCGTGCGTCCGGAAGAGCACGATCTTGTATGATATATTTTGAATAGCGTCCAAATCTTTCGCCAACTATTTGTTCTAAATTTTGAGCTAATACTTTTTCATTGGCAAACTGTTCAATGGCATCAGTTATTTTTTTCTTGCGACTATTCATCTGGTGTTGCCTCCTCTAAAGTATAATTATCTTCAAAATCAAATGAAACATTACCCTCTATCCATAACCTTCTTGGTTCAACTTCGTCCCCCATCAAAACGCTTATGCGTTTGTCAGCGTCACTGAAATCTTCAATTTTTACTTGGATTAAGGTCCTGGATTTTGGATCCATTGTTGTTTCCCAAAGTTGTCCTGAGTTCATTTCTCCAAGTCCCTTAAATCTTTGAATGTTATAATTTTTAGTTTTTGCTGTAATAGTTTGTAAATCCTCATTAGTCCAGGCATATTGTATTTCATTTTTTGTAGTCACTTTATATAGTGGCGGTAAAGCTATATAAACTTTCCCAGCCTCAATTAAAGGCCTCATATATCTGAAAAAGAAGGTTAGTAACAATACTTGAATATGTGCGCCATCATCATCGGCATCGGTCATTAAAACCACTTTATTATAGTTGGATTTATTGGCATTAAAATCTTCATTTCCAAATCCAGCACCAATAGCGTGGATTATTGAAAGAATTTCTTCGTTTTTTAAAAGTTCATCAACTTTTGTTTTTTCAGCATTTAGTACTTTTCCACGTAATGGTAAAATCGCTTGGAATTTTCTATCTCGACCTTGTTTCGCTGAACCGCCGGCTGAATCGCCTTCGACTATAAATAGTTCATTAGTTAAAGGATTTTTTTCTTGAACGGGAGTTAGTTTTCCTGCAAGGCTAGCAGGCTTAGTGGACTTTTGCTTAATCATTCTAGCATTATCTCTAGCCTCGCGAGCGGCTTCACGAGCTCTAGCAGCCTTGATAGCGTTATTTACAAGTAAATTAGCCACTTCTCCCTTTTCCGCCATATAAAAACCTAATTTTTCAACAACAACATTTTCAACAACAAGTTTTGCATCCGCTGTTCCAAGTTTATTTTTTGTTTGTCCTTCAAATTGTAATAAATTTTCAGGAACTCTAATTGATAGTATTGCCGTCAAACCTTCTCTAATATCAATTCCTTCCAGATTAGCTTCTTTTTCTTTTAAAAGTCCTTTTTTACGGGCATATTCATTGAAAGCTCTTGTTAAACCAGTTCTAAAACCCGTTTCATGGGTTCCGCCATCACGAGTGCGGATATTATTTACAAAAGAAATTATATTTTCACTATAATTTTTTTCCGTATATTGCAAAGCAATTTCTACTTGTATTTCATTACTTGTTCCTTCAATATACACAGTTTCGTGTGAAGGAGTTTTGCCTAAATTGAGATCGGCTACATATTCAACAATGCCGTTTTCATAACGAAACGAATCCGATTGTGAACTTCTCTCGTCAATTAAATCAATTCGCAATCCTTTGATTAAATAAGCAGATTCTTTCAATCGAACACTACATGTTTTGTAATCAAAAATGGTAGTACTGAAAATTTCAGGATCAGGTTTAAAATGAACTGAAGTACCTGTTTTGCGGGCGTTACTCGCAACAATTACTGGTTTTTGGATTTTCGACCCACCTAGTTCAAATCTTTGCTTATAATTTTTTTTATCACGTGTTATATCAAGTTCCACCCATGAGCTCAAAGCATTAACGACACTGGATCCAACACCATGTAAACCGCCAGAAACTTTATAAGCACCTTCACCACCAAATTTTCCTCCGGCATGTAAAGTACAATAAACAACTTGAGGAGTAGGCTTTCCAGTTTTGTGCATTCCGATTGGAATACCTCTACCATTATCTTGAATTTCAACGCTATTTCCTTTATGAATTATAACTTTAATTTGGTCTGCCTCACCTGCTAAAACCTCATCAATTGAGTTGTCAACTACTTCCCAAACTAAGTGGTGTAATCCCTTGGAATCAGTTGAACCGATGTACATACCTGGGCGTTTTCTAACGGCTTCTAAACCTTGAAGTACATGTATTTTACTCTCATCATAAATTGTTTTTGGCATAAATTGGCCTACCTTTCTTTCTTTTTTCTTGCAATATAATATATTATAGCATATATTTAATTTTATTGCAAGCATCATTTTCGACAAAAAAACATATTCTTTTTTACATAAAGAATATGTTTAATTCATTTTTTATAAAATACTTACTTATTGACTATTTTTCGTCCTTCAATATAATATCTTTTCTCAAATGCTTCACCCATTGAAAAAGTTTTACGGGGTAATGAGCCATAGTTAGACACGTATGGGAATAGTTCTTCTTTGCGCATACAAGGCATTTCTATTCCTAATCCATTTTCCAAATCGCAAATCGAATGCAAATCTTCTAACCCATGAATGTAATCAATTGATATGGAGGGATTATTTTTAATTAGTTCATCTAAATATAATTGAATGTCTTTGATAGCTTGTAAATTATTTTCAGAAACATTAATGGTATATTTGTGTTTTTTAAAATATAAATTAATTTTACCAGAACCAGTAAAATGTTTTTCAAGTAATTGGATAACCGTTTCCTCAACTCCAAAAAGAACTCTATGAATGGGTTCAAAAATAATGCCATCATCATATATATCTTCTAATTCGACAAGCGCATATCTAGCCGGGTGATTATCATCCGCACCATTTTTCTTTAAATTTAGCCAATGTTCTTTTGCAGTCGCCAAACTATGATTACCATCACCAATCGCAAAGGTAAATTCTCCTTCATTAATTTTTTCAGTTAGTGCATTTAATTGGTCTGCTACTTCTTTCGGATTGGACACTAAGTAGCCTTTTATGCTTCCTCCTTGCATATTTAATTCACAATCGTATAATTTATCATATTCATCTATGTGCTTATATAGATTGTTAATTATTTTAGTCGATGAATCATCAAACAAGACTATTGTGTGGGGAAACTCGATTGGCGCTTCTTCTCGTATCATTAATCTAGGTGGAATTCTATCAATAACGGTTGCTTCAGTAGAACGAATTAATGCTTTTGAGAAAGGTACATATTCATAAGCCTCTAAATCAATACACAAAACTAATCCCAGTCTTGTTGAATGTAATGTTTTTCTTTCACATAAAATAATAGCATTATCATATTCAATAAATACATTACTTTCTAAATGCTTTATCATATTTTTATTAATTTCCTTGATTTTATTAGTATAATCATTTTTTAAATATACTTCTGGTAAAATCATTTGCAAGGTTGAAGGATTCTTTCCAACAAGTTTTTCTAAGTCATTCCAATAGTCAATTTGACTAGTGTATTGGTCACAGGCAACGATGGCCCACTTATTCATATTAATTTCTTTTTTTGGTAATAAAATGTTAGCCGTTTTAATTATCTTCATATGTCTACAGTATCTACTTTCTTTAATTATTAATATATTTTATTAGTTATTTCAAATAATAGAAATCAATTTGATAATAATATTGATTTGTCTATTTTTCGATATATGAATTATAACACAAAAATTTTAAAAAGCAAAGCAAAATGAAGTTTCTTTTTTCTTGATATTATGATATAATTGAAGTATAATGTTTATAATGAGGTATGAAATGCTAGATACATTTATGAAAGTTTTATTTCTGTTTATCGCTTATGTCATTGGTTCAATTCCGTTCGCCTTTATAGTTGGAAAAATCAAAGGTATAGATATTCGTCAACATGGCAGCCACAACATAGGGGCGACTAATGCTGCAAGAGTATTGGGACGTCAATATTTTTTTTTAATATATATATTAGATGCTTCAAAAGGTGCGCTATTTGTTTTTTTGTTTAGATATGATATTCTTCCACATGAATGGTGTTTGTTATCGCCTATGCTATATGGATTCGTGGCTTCCCTTGGT
Source organism: Bacilli bacterium (assembly GCA_031553555.1). GTDB lineage: Bacteria > Bacillota_I > Bacilli_A > ML615J-28 > CAG-698 > CAKOMG01. Next base: position 97,157 of record JAVBLL010000008.1, on the reverse strand, counting down.
CATTCATTTTCTATCTTTTTGAAATTCCAAGGAGGAAAAGCCGTTTCTTGTGGAAGCGGCGCAGCAGGAGCTTATTATTTGCCAGCTTTAATAATTGGGATTTCTGTTTTTGTTATTGTTTTACTTATAACAAAATATGTATCGTTAGGCTCATTAATTGCCTCTGCTACTTTGTTTGTGTCAACGATTTTCTTTAGTGCATTCAGTGGGGATTTTACAACCAATCTTTTTACATCTCCTCCAGTTGGTAAATGGCCAATTAACTTATGGTATGTGACTTTCACCGCTCTAATTGTTATTCTTGTATTTATCCGGCATAAAGCAAATATTTACAGACTTTCACATAACCAGGAAAGAAAAGTAAATATATAGTAACAAAAGGCAGCGAATTTTTAAAATTCGCTGCCTTTTGTTTGAACTACAATATTTTATTTATTTTTGATCTTTAGCTTGATTCATTGAAGCCATAACTTGTCTAACTTGTTTCTCAGATGGTGTTCTACCCATTTGTGTCATCATAGTACGAATCATTTTTTCATTAACTGGCGGGTTCTTTTCCAAATATCTAGTGAAGAAATGACGTGAAATAAAAAAACCAGCAACTGCACCAACTATTAAACATCCAATACCAACTAATAAAGGTGTTAGCCAACCCCATACGCTCAATATAATAAACATAATCTATTCTCCTTATCAATAATTAATCATATATATTATACATAAAAACGTAATATAAAGCAAGATTTCATTTTTATTATTTAAGTTGTTTTTAACGTACAGACAATATTTTTTATTTTTTTCAGATAATTCTTTACGTTTCAACAATTTTATGGTAAAATTATCCTAGAGTATTTAAGGAGGAAATTAAATATGCCTAAGAAAATTATTGACACATGTATTGCTTGTGGAAGTTGCGCTGGTGAGTGCCCTGTTGATGCGATTTCCGAAGGAGAAATTTATGTAATTGATCCAGATAAATGCATTGATTGTGAAGCATGTGTGCCATCATGTCCTACTGATTCAATTGTAGACGCATAATGATTAAAAGAGGCCTTTCGGCCTCTTTTAATCATTATGAATTATATAATATAAGAGGAGTCAGTATTAAAATCACATATTTCTATATTAATATTAAATTCATCAGTTAATATTTTTTTCAAAGATATTAATCCAAATTTTTCAATTCCATGTGGCACTTCAATAAGCGATAAATTATGATAAAGCGATAAAAGTGCATTAGAGTGTTTGATTTCACCAGTGATATAACAATCGCATTTTTCATTTATAGCTACCAATATATCTTCTACATGCGCACCGCTTCCACCAACAATACCTAAAGTATTAACCGTTTTATTTTCATCACCAAAAACCTTTACAGCTTTATAACCGAAAGTTGCTTTTACAAGTTCAGCAACATCTTTTAAACTTTTCGGAGATATATTACCAGCGCGCAAAAATTTCCCTTTTAATCCGCATTCATAGTGTGGACAATTAATTGAGAGCATTTTTCCTAAAGTGTCATTGATACCATTTATGCCCACATCAAAATTAGTATGCATAACATATAATGATAAATTGTTTTTTATCATAAAATTAATGATATTACCTTTTTCAGTATCATTAGTAATTTTATATAATGGTTCAAATATAAATGGATGATGTGCTATTATTAAATTACATTGTTTACTTAATGCCTCGTTTGCAACAGCGATGGTTAGATCCAAAGTCAAAAGTACACCTGATAGTTTTGTATTAGTATTGCCTAGTATAAAACCTATTCTTGGTTGATCAAAGTCCTCAGCTATCTCATAAGGGAATTTTTGTTCCAAATATACAACAATATCATTGATTTTCATAAATTACCTCAATATACTTTTAATTAGATTTATCATATTTTTGTTTTCTGCAAGTGGATGAGAATAAAGCTTTTCTAAAATGATATTCCATTTTTTAATGAAAATATCGTTTTTTTCTTTCATTAAATATGGCCCAAAAGTTAATTCGCTTTCAGATAATTTCATCTCTCCAATTTCAGCGATAATAATCTCATAAATTTTTCCATAATCAATTAGTATTTCTTCAGCGATTATTTTCCAACCAAGTCCCATTAAAACAGCACGAACTAAATATTGGTCACGGTTCGGCTGAATTATTAATCTTTTTAAATTATGCAATTTTTTTTGGTTGTTATTCAATATGTTAGAAATAGCAATTCCACCCATACCAGCAATAACCACTACTTCTACTGAATCATCTAATTCTTCAAGACCATCACTTAATGAATAATAGACATTGTCTAGATGGTGAAGATTTTTTCTAGCAGCCGTTAAAGGGCCTAATTTATTATCTATTGCTTGAGCGAAAAGTATTTCTTTTTCTTTGAAAGCAATATTAATTAAATGCCCATGATCACAACCTATATCAGCAATATATTGGAATGGACCTATGTAACTAACCAGCCTTGATATTCTAGTAGTCATCTATGTCCCTATTTATACTGTGATAATCTTTTTTGTCTTGTTGGATGACGAAGACGGCGAATTGCTTTGGCTTCAATTTGACGTATTCGTTCGCGAGTTACACCAAATTCTTTGCCTACTTCTTCTAATGTATGTGGCTTTCCATCAGTTAATCCAAATCGTAAACGCAAAACTTTTTCTTCTCTAGGCGCAAGAGTTCTTAAGACGTTGTCGATTTCTTCTTTGTATTTTTCATTAATTGTATAATCCAAAGGATTTGGTAGTTCAACATCATGAACAAAATCCCCTAATGTAGAATCATCTTCCTCACCAACAGGCGTTTCTAAAGATACAGGTTCCTGTGCAATTTTTTGAATTTGTTGTACTTTTTCAACACTCATTTTCAAAGCATCAGCTAACTCCTCAGGAGTAGGTTCACGACGTAAATCTTGAGTTAATTTTCTTTGCGTGCGTACGAGTTTATTAATAGTTTCTACCATATGTACTGGGATTCTAATAGTTCTTGCTTGGTCAGCAATAGCACGCGTGATTGCTTGTTTTATCCACCACGTGGCATATGTTGAGAACTTGAATCCTTTTGTATGATCAAACTTATTTACGGCCTTCATTAAGCCCATATTGCCTTCTTGAATTAAATCTTGGAACTGCATACCCCTACCAAGGTAACGTTTAGCTATAGAAACGACTAATCGTAAATTAGATTCAATTAAAACATCACGAGCTTGCATTCCAATTTCCATATTCAATTCTAATTGTTCAATTTCTTCTGGTGTCACTTCGATGCTTTTTTTGCCTTTTTTAATAACTTTTAATTTTTCCTCTGCTAGTAATCCTTCTTGTACTTTGCGGGATAAATCTAATTCTTGAATGGAAGTTAGTAATTCAATTTGCCCTATTTCACGTAAATACATTTTTATAGGGTCGTCTGCGTGTGATGGTGAAATAAACGAGACAATATCGTCAATGTCTTTTGATTTTAAATCATTTTCATAATCATTACCAAATTCATCTGCTTCATTACCATTTTCTATTTCTTGTTCAAGAAATTCTTCAAACTCCTCATCTTCAAGATCAATAATTTCATCTTCTATAACGGCATCACTTAAAGTGCGGTCAGTGACTGTAATACCTTCGTCATCAAGTTTATGCATTATTTCATCAAATTCCTCACTATCTTCATCAACGAATTCCAAAATTTTGGTTATTGAAATATAACCTTTTATTTTTCCTTCATCTAATAATTCCAAAAGTTTTTCATTTTGTATTTCTGTTAACACTAATTTATTTCCCCTCTCTTTTTGTGATTTTAGTATAAGATCTTTTATTGATTGACGTTCTTTCTAAATCTTCCAGTGTTCTATTGTCATTTTTTTTGGCTTCTTCATTGGCTTTCACACATGGCCATTCTTTTACTATATTGTTAATAAGTTTTTCTACAACAGTTTCATTAGGTATTCTTTCTTTGCTGATAATATCTTTCAACTCATCATTTTCCACTTGTGTCAATTGGTTTTCTAGAATATCCATATTCATTGTTTGATTATTACGATAAAACGCCATCAATTTATATAGGATATCTCGATGGACATTGTCCACATAATTGTTTGATAATTTACTTTCAATTTCTAAACAACTTTTTTTATTATCAAAAGCAGCTCTAATCAAATAACGTTCAGTTCGAAAGTATTTTTTTGATAATTCTTTATTAGTAGCAATTGTTTTAGATGAATCTTTAGCAATCGATTTTTTTTCTAATACATTATACAATTCACTAACTCTTGTTACACTGGAAGTATTTAAATCTGAATTTAAACTGATAACTGAAACACTCAATTCATCAGCCATTGTTTTTATGTATTTTTCAGTCAATGTACTTGATTTAAATAGTGATAAATGCTTGAAAATATTAGTTTTAAATATTTCGATACTAGTAGTATCAGCTAGTATTAAATTGCTTTTTTCTTGAGTATATAAAAAGTCCATAGCACTAATGATTTTATTATTAAGACAATCAAATAAAGCAGCTTGTCCAAAATTATTAATATATTCATCGGCATCTTTACCATTTGGAATGCTAACTATTTGGACATTCATTTTATTTTGAACAAACATATGAATTGCTTTAATAGTTGCATTAATACCTGGTCCATCAGAGTCATAACATATAATAACATTGTCAGTTATTTTTTTTATTGCTTGAATTTGTTGGATAGTTAGTGAAGTCCCCATACTAGCAACGGCATTATCAATTCCTGCACGATATGCGGCAATGACATCCATAAAACCTTCAAATAGGTAAACTTTATTTTTGGTCTTACAAATAGGCAGTGCATCTGAATAGTTATATAAAATGAAACTTTTTTTAAATACCACTGTTTCACTTGAATTCATATATTTACTTTCGGGGCTGTTTGGCAAAAAGACACGCCCACTAAAACCTACAAAATTTCCTTCTAGGTCTTTAATTGGAAACATTATACGATCTTTAAAAACATCATAGTACGGATTTGTGCCTCTAATTAATCCTGCTTCAGCGATATTAAGAGGCAAATGATTTTTTGCGATTAAGGTTTTTGCAAGTAAGTCATCATGGCATGATAATCCAATACCAAATCTTGAAATGATTTCATTGTTAAGCTTACGATTATATAAATAGTCAAGAGCTAATTTACCATCGTCTGTATTATATAAGTAAAAACGATAAAATTCGTTTGCTGCTTTAATAATATCATAATATTTTTGGTTTTTTTGATTTTCAATATCTCTGCTAGTATTTGCCACTGCAATTCCTAAAGTCGCTCCGATTTCTCTCATTGCACTATTAATACTAATATTTTTAAACTTACTAATAAAAGTGACTACATCCCCTGAGGCTCCACAACTAAAACATTTAAATACTTTTTTTGATGGAGATACCGACATTGAAGGTTTTTTATCTTCATGAAATGGACAAATACCGACAAAACTATTGCCGTTTTTCTTTAATACGACATATTGATTGATAATATTAACAATATCAGCTTTTTCAACAATTTGTTTTCGCAAACTATTATTATATTGATAATTATCATTCATAAATGTCATTTTTCCTTTCCAAATTACAATTTTTTTATTATATATGACTCTAATTCACTGATTTTTATTCTTTCTTGTTCCATTGAATCACGCTCACGTACAGTAACACAATTGTCAGTTAGAGAATCAAAATCAAATGTGATACAAAAAGGTGTCCCAATTGCGTCTTGACGACGATATCTTTTACCGATATTACCCGAATTATCAAATTCACAATTAACAAATTTGCATAGATTTTTATGAATTTCCATAGCCGGTTCAATCAACTTATTCGTTAATGGTAATACTGCTGCCTTAAAAGGTGCTAGATTAGGAATAAGTCGTAAAACTGTTCTAATTTCTCCATCAGGCAATTCTTCTTCGTCGTAGGCAGATGTTAATATGGATAATAATAATCTTTCAACACCAACTGAAGGTTCTACTACATATGGTATATATTTTTCATTTGTTTCAGGATCAAAATATTCCAAAGATTGATTTGAATGTTTTTGATGAACAGACAAATCATAATCAGTGCGATCGGCTATACCCCATAGTTCACCCCAACCAAAGAAAAATTCAAATTCAATATCTGTAGTGGCTTTAGAATAAAAACTCAATTCTTCAGGAGCATGATCACGATATCGTAATCTTTCTTTTGAAAGACCGCATGTATCTAGAAAATCAAGACAAAATTGTTTCCAATAGTCAAACCATTCTATATCAGTATTAGGCTTACAAAAAAATTCCAATTCCATTTGTTCAAATTCACGGGTTCTAAAGATGAAATTCCCTGGAGTTATTTCGTTTCTAAAACTTTTACCAATTTGTCCAATACCAAAAGGAACTTTTTTTCTAGTTGTTCTTTGAACGTTTTTAAAATTGACAAAAATACCTTGAGCAGTTTCAGGGCGCAAATAAACAACGTTTTTCACATCTTCTATTACACTTTGATTTGTTTTAAACATCAAATTAAATTTGCGAATATCTGTGAAATTATGTGCTCCACATTCCGGGCAAGCTAAATTGTGTTTTTCAATGTATTCCATTATTTGATCATTTGACCAGCCATCACCAGTAATTTCTCCGTGACTAGCATCTTCAATTAGTTTATCGGCACGATAACGAGCGCCGCACTTTTTGCAATCAATCAAAGGATCGGAAAACCCGCTAATATGACCACTAGCTACCCATACATTTGAATTCATTATAATTGATGAATCAAGACCGACATTCATTGGACATTCTTGAACAAACTTTTGCCACCATAATTTCTTTATATTGTTTTTTAATTCAACTCCAAGTGGCCCATAATCCCAAGAATTAGCTAGTCCACCATATATTTCACTTCCTTGATATACAAATCCTTGATGCTTTAGAAAAGCAACAAATTCCTCCATTGTAATATTTCGTTTCATTTTATCTCCCTATAAATGTTATGTTTTTAAATATTTTAATTGAGCCAATAATAACTATCTATAATATTAACATAAATTTCTAGTTTTGTAAATAAAAAAGTAAAAAAAGGCATTAACATCCATTATTAATGATACTAACGCCTTTTTTATTCTTATGCATCTACTAAAAAAGTTATTTTTTTAACTTGGCCTGACTCTAACGTTCCAAGCGGTATATTATCAGGAGAATTAATTTCAGGATAATTTACATCATCAATATAGATACTTCCATTTTTGAATATTTGACCCGCTTCTAAAACATCATGCAAAACACAATTTTTTATTGGATGCGCATTATTATTTTTAATTTCAATACTATAGAATATAACCCACCCTGGTGGCTCATATCTTAAATCTTTTGATTTTATTGCATCTACCTTTTCTTCCTCTTCTCTTTCTATTTTTAAACATATCTTATTACTTTTTCTTTTATTTATTATTGAGCAATAACAATATTCAATAAATCCTCTGGAACATAGAATTTCTTCATAATCATCTTCTACAAATATATAAAATGATATTTCGATAATTTCATATGGACATAATTTCGATAATTTTATTCCTTTAATTGGATTCAAGTTATTATAAAATTTATTATTAATATATACACCTAAAGAATTATCAAATTTTAAACCAATATCTAACAAAACATTAACCATAATGTTAGTCAAAATTTCATGGGATAAATTTGATATTTTGAAAGTTAATATTGTATGTTCGCCTTTTAAAAGAGTATTTTTATCAGCAGTTTGGATGAAACTGATAATATTATTAAAATATTCTGATTCAAGTATAACTGGCTCAGCATATTTATTTTCTAAAGAATCCATGAATAGTGAGGATTCTTGCTTTATGAATGGTATTTGCACAGTGTTACTTATTATTCGGTGGCTTTGTTTATCATTTGTAGATTTAATAATGAATGATGCAGGAGTATCTGAATAATCTACGGCCACATTATTTATAATTCTATCAGCATAAGTCACTACTACTACTTTAAAAATAACAATTGTTACTCCACCAGGTGATAAATTTCCAACATTAAGGTTTATAATGTTTTCTAATGGTCGTAAAACTCCGTTTACCACCACACTTCCTTCTATAAATTCAGTATTTATATCTATGATATCATTCATAATCACATTATAGATTTCATCTTCGCCAATATTAGTTATTGTTACTGTATAGGTAATAATATCTCCTACTTTAATGTAATTTTTATCGGATGTTTTTACTACCGCTATTGCTTCCATTGGAATTACAGTCGTTACAATATTACTTACTTTTTCTTTGTCGATTAACTGACCTAACTTATCAATTTGATAGTTTAAAGTCGCAAAATTGTTTATAATTTTCATTTTTCCTCCCCCTTCAATTTATATTATGATAAATATAAATAAATATTGTAGGTAAAGAAATATAAAACAAAAAAAATATACAAAAATATTTAGTTGAGTAAATTTAATTTGTTGGATAATATTTGTTATAATAATTTGATTTTTAATTTTTAATTACAAAATATATGTTATAAATATTAAATATGCCAATAAAAAAACACAACTAATACTTCCGAAAAAATGATTAAATTTCATTTTAAAACATTTTTGAATGTATACAGTCAGCAAAGTATTACAATATACAATTATAATATTTAAATAAATATTTATAGATAAAATATTTGCAAAGATAAAATACAAAGCCAACATCAAAATAATTCCAAACATCCTTGAAGTCATATAATTATTAATTTTTTTTGAGAATGCAAAATATTCTAAGAGAACCATTATCATTGATGTAGTCACATAAGTTTTACTAATTTCAAATAAAGTATCACTATTAGGAAAAATTATGTAAGCAATTTTACCGCTAATAAATCCATAAGCATTCATCACTAAATATCCAATGCATAAAAAAAGCATTGGATATATAATGAAATGATACATTACCCAAAATAATGTTTTCAATTTCATAATATCACCAATGCTTATTATTTGTCAATTTTTTAATATTATACGCTTATTAAAAAACCGTTGGTACAACGAAATACACTATAAACAGTAGACTTATAACTATTGATACAATGGAAATATCCCATTTAGGTTTTTCAATTGTTTTTTTGTTTTTATTTATGGCATATTTTATAATGTCAATTAGGTAAATTACTGATGCTATAACAACATATGAAATAATCCCAATTCCAATACCATCAGTTATAGAATAGCAAAGAACCATCATAATAATTGTCAAAAAGGCCGGTAAAGCGTTTTTAACATTTACAAAATCAATATTTTTGACATTACTCATCATTAATACACCAACCCATATTAAGGCAGATGCTGCTGCGCAACCCGGAATGAATGCAAATATAGGCAATAAGAAAATTGCTAAAAAGAACATTATTGCAGTCGTCAATGCTGTCATACCTGTTTTGCCGCCGACTGCTACCCCTGCTCCTGATTCAACAAACGTAGTAACTGTTGAAGTTCCGAACAAAGCTCCTGAACATGTAGCGATTGAATCAGAATACATGATTTTATTATAATTTAATGGTTTACCATCTTCATCAACTAATCCTGCATTTGTTGCACAACCAACAACTGTCCCCATAGTATCAAACATGTCAATCATAGCGAATGTGATTATAAGCATAATAGAAGTCATTATAGAGCCTTCAGGAAAGTGTAATCCTTCTGTGAAAGCTGCAAAGAATACTCCTCCCTCATCAGGATTAAAACTAAAAAACGATTGAAAATTTTCCCAAAACTTCCATGAAACTCCATCTGCATTACCAGATAAAACACTAAAATCGGTAACTTTTAAAGGTATTGATAAAATAGTAGCTGATAGAATACCAACAATTACTGCTCCTTTAACTTTAAAATGTGATAGTACCGCGATTACTGCTAAACCAAACAAGGCAATCATCGCTTTACTAACAAAAAGAGGATCTAAATCACCTGATATTGCAGCTTTAATATCAATAAATTGAACTAAAGTATATTGATTAGCAACTATGATACCAGCATTTTGTAAACCTATGAACGCTATAAATAAACCAATTCCAACAGGTATTGCTCCTTTAACTGCTTTAGGCATTCCATCAAATATCTTTTCTCTTAGTGTAATAAGTTTTTGTGTTTCTTTATTGCGACCAACTGGAACAATTGATACAAATAGAAATACGATTCCGCTTATTAAAACCAATAACATTACATTTCCAAAATTATATGCGAATCCTAAAACTCCGCCAAGTATGGTGCCAACTAGTGAATTAAGCCCCATTCCTGAAGCTTGTGCAAAAGGCATTTTTGCTAAAAAGGCCATCAATAATGTGCCTATAATTGCTCCAATCGCTGTAGCGATGAAAACTGATGACCAACGAGGGTCGGCTGTTCCTCCCCACAGCATTTGATTAGGGTTAACAATTAAAATATAAGCCATCGCCAGAAATGTTGCAATACCTGCAAATATTTCTATTTTCATTGATGAGCCAGATTTTGTTATTCCAAAAAATTGATCCAATTTACCGATTACGTTAGCATTGTTATTTTGACCATTTTTGGCCATTGATTCGTTTTTTTCTCCCATAATTCCTCCCTAAATATGAAATATATAAATGTATAATTAATATATACTTAAAAAGTATAACAAATATTTTATTTGAAAACAACAATTTTTAATAAATTGTTAATTAATATTTTCTTTTTCAATAATTTTTTTTAAATATTCTCTAATAATTTGCGCTTGTTCTTCCTTCAATGGTGTACAAATTTTAGGATCAATTTTACTATTCACTATATCCTCGGCCAATGCCTTACAACCAGCTTTGCCACAACCTCCACAATTATATCCAGGAAGCATATCGCAAACTTCTTCAATTCTCGTGTCTGTTTTTACATAAAAAAACTTCGAAAAGATTGCAATAAGAAAGCCAAATACGCCACCTATCGTTGCCAATAAAAGGATTGGCCATAAAATATCTGTAAAACGAATTGCGATAATCATTTATATCACTCCTGAAAAACGAGCAACTATCATTGCCATTATACCAGCAGTTAATAAGGCAACACCAATTCCCTTAAATCCAACCGGAACCGGTGCTAAATCAAGTTTCTCGCGAATACTTGAAAAAATATATATAGCCGCTAAAAATCCAATTCCTGAGCCAATAGAAACAATTAATACTTGCCAAAATGACTCATAACCTGAAACAATAGTCGCCATTCCCAATACTGCACAATTAGTAGTAATTAGCGGTAAATATATTCCTAAACTACGATATAAACTAGGAAAAACTTTCTTAATAAAAATTTCAATGATTTGTACTAATGAAGCAATTACTAATATAAAAACAATTGTTCTCATATATACCATATTTAATTGCACTAATACAAATTTATACAATATCCAGCAAACAACTGACGATAATCCAATGACAAAAGTAACAGCAATTCCCATCCCAAGAGCACTATTTCGTTTTTTTGATACACCTAAAAAGGGGCAGGTTCCTAAAAACCTTGACAAAATAACATTCTGAATTAATATAGCAGATACTGCCCATGATATAACTGTCATTATTCTTCACCCTCCTTTTTCTTGCTTTTTGAATATCGGATTGTACCAACAATACCAAATAACAATCCTAAAACAATGTAGGCGCCTGCAGGACTAGTAAAGAACGTAGTAAAAATCGGCCATTTTTGTTCACTGCCAAACAATTTACTAATATCAAGACTAATATTACCCCAAACCGTCAACGTTCCTTCTCCTAATATTTCGCGAATGCTAGCAATTAATGATAGTATTAATGTATAGCCAATGGCCATTCCTAAGCCATCAATCATACTAGAAACTGGACCGTTTTTAGAAGCAAAGGCTTCTGCTCTACCTAAGATGATACAATTAACAACTATTAAAGGAATGAAAATGCTTAAGTTTTCGCTTAAAGTTGGAAAAAAGGCCGCTAAAGTCATTTCAATCACTGTTACAAATGAAGCAATTATAACTATATATATAGGAATTCTGATTTCATCAGGAATTATCTTCCTTAATAGTGAAATAGCTAAATTAGATAAAACCAAAACAAATATGATAGCCATTCCCATTCCCAAAGCATTTTCCAACGATGTGGTAATGGCTAGAGTTGGACACAACCCTAACATAGAAATTAAAATAGGGTTTTCTGTTGTTATGCCTTTTAAAAAGTTATCTTTTTGTTTCATCACTTTACCACCTTTCCAGAACTATAATGATTTGCAGTAATAATAACCGCCTCAATAACTGCTCTTGAACTAGTAGTGGCACCACTAATAATATCACTACTATTAGAGTTATGATTATATATGGAATCATTAACATATGTTGATATCTTAACATTGTTAAAGATTGATAAATAACTATCTTCCATAATTTTTGAACCAATATCTTTTGTTTGATTATAGGCATATGTGATATCAACTTTAATTATTTTATTAGAACTAATATCAATAAAAACAAGAGTATTTATTTCACCATTGTTATAGCCGTTAGTAATGATATTATAAGCAATTGTTTTCTCTTCTTTATTATCTTTGTCTTTGGCAATATACAATGCTGTTATTCCCTCGCTAAGTGTTTGTTTGTTAATGTCCGTTATATCTTCCCATTCATTAACATTATCGACTTTTTCAAGAGTTTCAATAACCTTTTCTAGTTTCTTCTTATTAATAATTGGTGAAGTCCAGGCGTTAACTATTGCTAATATACCAGCGCAAATTATTCCAAGTATGATTAAGAATAAAGCGTATTTTACTGATTTATTCATTTGCCATACCTCCACTTAAATAAATTAAATAATCATCAATCGCATCTCTAGCCGCTTTCACTGCCACTGAAGTATACGAAACGCCCGTAATCACATCGGCAGATTTCCCGTCAGCAATAGCAAAAAAAGTTGAATCAGTAATAGTAATTCCCGCCATGCTGGCTGCACGGTCTAGTGTTGGTTCATGACTGACATCATATGAAATATGGATGATTTGATTATTTTCAATTGTAGCAGTGACAAAAACATCACCAGCAAAGCCACGAGCACTTGCCGTAATAATTCCCGAATCACTATCAAAATTTGAGATATAACCAATAACATCGCCCATATATTGACTGCGAATAGATGCATTAGTTGATGCCAAGGCTTTTTTTATGGCCTCTACTTCTTTGTCGCTTAATTTGCTCGTGTCACTAGTTATTTCACCTTTAATATTTCCAGTGATTACTATTTTCTTTTTAACAATAAAAATCTCATATTCAAATTCAATATTACCAGTCCCAATAACGTTATAGTCTTGTTTTAAACTTGTTATTTTAGCATTAGGAATGTATCTAGACATCATAACTGAAACGGTAAAAATTGAAATTAAAATGAATAATAATCCAACAATACCATATTTTAATGAAACCATTGTAGGATTATTATTGACTCTTAATTTAGCGGCAAAGTTATCAATAATTGGTACAAACATATTCAAAAACAATATAGATGTTGATACTCCTTCAGGATAACCGCTTAAATATCTGAGCATTACTGTTAAAATACCAATTAATAGGGCATATATAATTTTCCCATTTGGAGCTTTAGGGCAAGTCACAGGCTCAGTGGCCATAAATACGGCAGCAAACATTACCCCTCCACTTAAAATATTGAATAAGGCAAATCTTAAATCAAAACCATATCCTAAAAATAATCCAATAATTAATGTGATAACAAAAACGGTTGAAAGCATTACAACTGGTATACGCCAATTAATTACTTTTCTAACTAATAAATAAATTAAACTTACTAAGCAAAGGATGGAGCTTGTCTCCGCCATTGATCCAGATGTGAATCCCCATAAAAACTGCCATAAATTGCCATGAACATTAAATAAATCATCTAATGTTAATGAACCCCCAATTACTTTTTGAAAGTCATGTAAAGGTGTAGAGCCAGTTATAATATCAACTGCTTCAGTAGCGTTTAAATAGCCACCTTTGGAAAGTATAACACTATAAAAAGCAAACATAATAAACAAATATCCTGTTAAAGCCGGATTAAAGATATTATATCCGAAACCACCAAATAATAATTTAGCAATTAAAGTGCCAAAAAGGCAACCTAAGAACAAAATCCATAAAGGTGTGTGTAATGGTATAATCATCGCCAGTAACATTCCCGGAATCAAAGAGTAGGAATTCAAAGATGCCTTAAATGGATTCTTGTCTTTTTTTACAAGCCAAAAGTATAATACTTCAATACCATAAGAACACAGAGTTCCAAAGAGCACTAAAATCAGTGGATATAGCATTTGATAGACATTAACACTACTTGACTCAATGAAAGGTAGTAATCCATTTTTGACCCATGCAAAGATTATTAATGGGCAAAGGGCAATCATTAAATCAATCATCATATTTTTTGTACCATATCCGGGAAAATCAGCTTTTCTTAAATATGGTCCTTTATACATTTTTAATTTTCTTTGTTCATTCATATCTCATTACCTCTTATTAATTAAGGCCTTTGCCCTAATCATTGCGTTAGTCAATTCAATCCTGGATGGACATACGTACGAACAAAGACCACATTGCATACATTTGTTAACTTTTAATTTTTCAATCATTTCAAAATTATTAGCTGATAAAGCGTTTTTAATTTCCGTCGGCGTTAGAAACACTGGACAATATAAAGCGCATTTACCACATCCTAAGCAAGCTTCTTCTATAGCTGTAGTTGGTAAAATTGGATTGCATATAATACTTCCTAATGACCTGTTGATTATTACATCATCACTTGCAACAGACGCCCCAGACATTAAACCGCCAGCAATTAATTGACATTCAGTCATATTATCAATATATCCACCTAAAAAATCGATTACTTCTTTTGCTGATGTTCCAATTTTCACTTTTACATTGGCAGGGTTTTTTAACCCATAGCCTGAAAAAGTTACGTACTTTTCAATTAATGGCATATTATATTCAATTGCTTCTGCAATACTAGCCATAGTTCCAACATTATTCATGATAATACCAATTTCACTTGGGAGATTCACATATTGTTTTTTGGTAACTTTTTCAATGATATATCTTTCCCAACCTGCCGGGTATTCATCTTTTAATAAGAATATCGTTATTCTATCATCATCAATATATTTCTTTAGTATTTCAATAACTTTGATTTTATTTTTTTTAATAGCGATAACTGCTTTATCAATATTAAAAGTTTTCATAGCATATTTTATGCCATTGATAATTTTTACCGGATCTTCTAATAGAAGATGATAATCGGTAGTAATGAACGGTTCGCATTCAGCGGCATTTATTATCAATGTCTCAATTTTACTATCTGTTGCATATTTTACATAAGTTGGAAAACCACTGCCACCCAAACCAACAATTCCACAATCAGTAAAGACGCTAACTAATTCGTTAGCGCTCAAATTCATATTATTTCTTTTAACGATGCCTTCAAACAAAGTATTTTGAAAGTCGTTTTCAATTTCTATGCATGGTATCATCTTTCCAGTTGAATGCCACATTTTTTTGCTAATCGAGATAACCTTGCCAGAAACTGAGCTATGCATAGGTAAAGAAAACCGACCCATTTTTTTAGCGACAACTTCACCCATTTTCACAAGTTTTCCCGTAGTTACTACTGGTTCACATTCAGTGCCCTGTTCCATTAAAGGAATATAAATTCTAGTTGGTTCCAGAAAAATCAATGATGTTTTATCACTAGTTAAAAGCTTATTATTTTTATATTCGGTTAAATGGAGCCCCTTAATTTTACGAAACATAATTTTCTCCTATATATTATTTATTATATCATTTATAACAAAATTTATCAATGAAATTGCAAATAAAAAAGCAGCACCTCACTTAAATGCCGCTTCACTTAATTTCCATGGCGGTTACTTTACTTTTAAACCCCATATATTGTTCATAATAAAGTTCTAAAAAACGGTCTATTCGATTATAGTTATGTGTGATAGTTGCTATTTCTGCATCATTTAGTTCTAATAGATTATTTAATTTAGTAATATAAATCCTTTTAACATATGCGATAATATCTGTAGGATAAAAGAAATCATCATTTTCTGCACAATCTACACATTTCATTCCACCATTATTAAAGGCAAATCCTTTAATGTTAGTTGTTTTTTTACATGAAACACAATACGTGAATATGGGAGCTATTCCCAATAAGTATAACGTTTTTATTTTGAAAATCAATTCCCAAAACTGTGGATTCGTCTTTGTATCTAATAAAGATAAAGTATCAACAAGAAAATCATAAAAAACCTCATAATCATTTATATGACTACCTAGCACATAACTCATTTCTAATATTTTCAAAGCACATATCATTTGGTTATAATTAGAATGTAAATTAGTATAGGCATTCAAGACTTTGCCCGATGATAAGTATTTATCTTTACTTGAACCAAAAGCAATATGAGTCATAACTTGCGAATAGGCATAGTTATGACTTTTATAATTGTTGGCATTTTTAGCAATTACACTTATAATACCAGTCTTTGTTAGAATGTAAATTATCTTTGAGTATTCCTGGTAATCAATCGATTTTAGGACTATTCCCTCCCGTAATTCCATAATTTTCTCCGTTTTTTTCTTTGACTTTTGCTTTGTATTCTAAATAATCCTTAATGTTTCCGGTTCTTAAAAACTTTTCAAATTCTTGATTTTTTTTCATAAAATTACACCTCAATGATATAATTTGTAATATTATATAATTTTATGCAGTTAAAACTATTTTTCCAAAAAATACCCAAGACGTTTTAAAGTGTTCTTTTTTTCACGCCAATCTTCTTCAACTTTCACCCATAAATCTAAATATATTTTCGTCCCTAACAGCATTACAATATCTTTACGAGCCAAAGTGCCAATTTTTTTAATCATATCACCATTACTACCAATAATTATCATCTTTTGTGATTTTCTCTCAACATAAATCGTTGCCCTAATGTTCATCAAGTTATTCTCATCATTTTTCATCTCATCAACTACTACTGCAATAGAATGTGGAACTTCATCTTTTGTTGAAAGAAGTATTTTTTCTCTAATTAGTTCTTGAATAACGAATTCTTCAGGATGATCAGATACTTGATCTTCTGGATAATATTTTGGGCCTTCTTCAAGTAAATTAGTTATATCAGCAAATAAATTATCAAAATTATTATCTTTTAAAGCACTAATATAAATTGAAGATTTAAATTTTTGGTCTAGAAAAAAGTTTTCAACATTTTTCTTTAATAATTCCTCATCTTTAATTAAATCCATTTTATTGACAACAAAAAAAATTGGTGTTGATACATTTGATAAAAGTTGCTTCATGTAGGCATCCCCAGCACCAAATTTTTCAGTACCGTCAATGATCCATAAAATCAAATCGACATCTTTGAAAGTACTCATTGAATAACTATTCATTAGTACTCCTAATTCAGATTGTGGTTTATGGATACCTGGAGTATCAATGAAAATAATTTGACATTCATCAGTTGTATAAATTCCCCTGATTTGATTACGAGTTGTTTGAGGTTTTGGCGTAATGATTGATAATTTTCTACCTAATAAATTATTAAATAATGTCGATTTGCCAACATTTGGTCTTCCAATAATAGCAACAAATCCAGATTTAAACATCTAAATCACCACTATTAAAAGAATATGGTAATAACTCTTTAATTGTTACGATTTTGATTTTTTTATCTATATTTGACATAATAATTTCTGCATCTTCTGGCATTAACTCACAAATTACTTGTCTACATGCCCCACATGGAGAAATAGGCGTTTTTGTCTTTCCTACAACTAATAATGAAATTATATTTTCTCTATGATATCCTGCTCCATAAACAGCGAACAAAGCATTCCTTTCAGCACAACATGCAAGTCCATAAGAGGCATTTTCAATATTTGTTCCGGTTATTATTTTATCATCATCTAACAATACCGCAGCTCCTACGCTAAAATGCGAATATGGGCTATATGAGTTATCCATAGCCGATATCGCTGCAGTAAATAGATTACTATATTTTTCAATTTTCATTTTTCCCTCGTATATAATGTATTATTTAATAATTCATCTTGTAGTGCGAACATTGTTTTTTCATCTTCGGTAGTAATATGGTCATATCCCAATAAATGTAAAAGACCATGGCATAATAAAAAAGCAAATTCTCTTTCCATAGTATGACTATATAATTGTGCTTGTTCAATGACCTTATCGACACAAATAAAAATATCTCCTAAATATCCTTCTTCATCATCTTCAAATGATATCACATCCGTAGGTTTATCGATACTCCTATATTGTTTATTAATTTCTTGGATTTGATTTATGTCAACTAGAATCAGACTAGTTTCATCATTATTAAGAAATTTTTTAGTGAATATTTCCTCAATATCATCAATAATATTTTGAAAATCTATATTTAATGAAACGTTATCAGAATAACAATTAATTTTCATAATTACCATCCAGACTTTTATTTTCATAACGTTCAATTATTTTAAAAACTAGTGGATGACGCATAACATCCATTTTAGTGAATTCAATAATATTAATTTTATTAATGTTTTTTAAAATATGAACTGCTTCTAATAATCCTGAACTATTTTTTTGAGGTAAATCAATTTGCGTTAAATCACCTGTTACTATCATTTGACTATTAAATCCAAGTCTTGTTAAAAACATCTTCATTTGCATAGCCGTTGCATTTTGTGCCTCGTCTAAAATAATTAAAGCATTATCTAAAGTTCTCCCTCGCATATAAGCAAGTGGAGCCACTTCAATGATTCCTTTAGACAAATATCGGTCTAATCCTTCTTTACCAAAACAATCCTCCAAAGCATCATACAATGGAATCAAATATGGATCGATTTTTTCTTTTAAATCCCCAGGTAAAAAACCAAGTTTTTCTCCTGCTTCTACAACTGGGCGAACTAAAACTATTTTTTTAATTATTTGTTTTTTTAATTGGGAAACTGCATATAAAACAGCTAAATATGTTTTACCAGTTCCGGCTGGTCCAACCGCAAAAACTATATCATTGCGAGATAATTCTTTAATATAATATGCTTGATTAATTGTTTTCGGATAAATAGTCTTACCAGAATTTAAAGTTAATATTGGTTCTTTCTCAAAATATATTTTATGTAGATTATCCAAGGTTCCATTTTCAAGACATTGATATATTATGTTTATTTCTCTATCGGTTAATGGAATGTTTTCTTTTAACATTTCCTCAAGGAAAGAGAAAAAAGAAATAATTTTATCTTTTAAATCTAAATGATTAGATTGAATATTGATTTTTGCTTGACTAATAATTATTTTAATATTAAATAAACTTTCGATAAAACTTAAACTTGCATTATTTGGGCCAAGTAACTTACTTTCATTTAATTCGTTTTTCAATTCATATATTATTATATTTTCCACTTAAACACCATCTTTCTACTATTATTATTTGTAGAATATATTTAATTATATCATTATTATGGATTATTTTCAAGAGATACCGCTTGAAAGCTAGCAATGTTTTCAAGTTTTTTAACAATAAACTTGAAATAATAATTCTCTGAATCTTCCGTTTCACTAATTGGTTCAATAAAAATGATTTTTTCATGTTCATCTATTTTATTATTCATAAAATTCAAGCGAATTATACTCTTAGCATATTCAAGAGCTTCATCCTTTGTATATGATATCTCAATGTCATTTGTTTCATAATAAATATTTTTTATTTTTTGATAGAATTTCCAGTCGCGAAGTATTTTCGTTTCAACAATATAATTATCAAAATTAGATGGAGCCACATGCAATTTCCCAAATAATGTATAACCAGTTTTGGTTTCTATTTTGCCTGTTTTCAAATTTTTTATATCTGATTTTGGTACGGTGATGTTCTCATAATCAATTACAGATGCTATTACAATTGCCAGTGGGTGAATATAGTCTACACCGTCATTATTGATTTTAAGATTGCCTGATATTAACATCTGCCCTGCGAGTACCGTTTGACCATCCTTAGCAATGGCAACACCTTTTTTGATATACATTGAATCAATGATACCATCTTTTTTAGCAATTATATCTCCTTTGATATTAGAGTTTTCATTTATATAGCTTCTTTGATCTTGTTTTTCTATATTTACATATAATTTATTTCCTTTTTTACTAACACTAATCCATTCATAATAATAAAAATGTTGTCTTAAATCAGTATTGATATTTACCAAGGAATCATTTAAATATTTAAAAGGACCGCGTTTTACTAAAAACCCATCAACATATTCGTTGACCTCTTTGCTATATGTATCCGTATTAACAAATGTTATACTTTTAATAGTGCGAGATTGATTAATTATGAAAATGGCAATTAAAATTAATCCAATTATGCTTATTAAATATTTTTTTATAAAACCAAAAGTTTTTTCTTTTCTTTGATTAACTATTCTAATATTTTCTAATTGTTGTGATAATAATTTTGCACTTTTCTCATTTGTTTCAAAGTTGATATTATCCTCTTGTTTTTTAATGTTTTTAATTTCTTTTCTAGATAATAATTGTTTATCATCATTTGATATACTTACTTTATATTTCATCTATTCATCACTATTATTGTTGTAAATAAACCTACTATTTCAACAATATAATCATCCATTCTTCTTATTTTCAAAAAGTCACCTAAAATTTTATATTCATCCACAATAATTTCATTATCAGTAATTTCTCTAAGTTCATCATAATTCTCAACAACAACTCTGTTATTTTCATATATCGAAAGTTTTAATTTATTCATAGTTTTCATTTTCTCACCTATTAATTATATGAATAAAAGCGTTAAAAAAGACACGAATATAAAAAAACATATCAAATTGATATGTTTTTTTATATTAATATTTATTTATTGAATTACTGACACGTTCACCGATTTTATATTTTTTAATAATCTGAATAGGATTATATGATAGTTTTGATTGTTTAAGACCAGCGTCGCCAGCGTCATCTTCCCTATTTATATATTTAATATTGTAGTTATCTAGACAGTTTTTAGCAAATAATTTTTGAATAGTCGCATAGGCACCATTGTATTCAATATCCGCTTTTTCAACATGAACATATAAAACATCACTAATGATTTCACCGATTGTAAATGCCATAATTTGATTATCTACTTTAAGACAAGCTCCAATAAATGGCAGCGTAAAATAATCATTAAGTAATTTTGTTAATTCAATTTCTTCATCATGAAATAAATCAGCATCTTTATGGCAATTTTCTTTATATATCTCATAAAATTGTTTGACTTCATTGATGTTATTCTTGTCAATTATTTCCAGTTTATAGTTCGAATATGACTTTATAAATCCATTATAATGGTTACGTTTTTTTCCATAAGCTTTCCCAGTATACGTCGCCATTAAACTCGCATCATACAAATAATCATTCCATATATCTTCTGGAGTTGCTTTAATATTCATTATGTTTTCAAGTTCTGCGACAGCATCTTCGGGTATTAATCCAAATGACATTTCATATCCACGAAATTCACAATGTTTGGAAATACACTCAACTTTTTCTTTAAGAGTTTTTTGGCCAATCGGTAAAAAGAAAGAAGGAAACCCATCAATATCTGCTTTACCTTTTAAATATAATACATCGTCATCTATAGCATATTTATAATTAAAATAATCTTTCCATATATATAAAATGCCAAAACTATAGTCACACATTTTATATTCTTGCCGTTCTAAGTATGGTTTTAGTTCTTTATATGAATCTTTAGTTATTTTTTTAAATTCCATTTTTTTCTCCAAATTAAAAAGCAAAACAATGTTTTGCTTGGTTTTTTATTAATAAGTGCGTTTATTGCCGCTCTTCTTCAAAGCTCTTTTTTTCATTTTACGAACATCACTTGGTTTTAAAAAGTGTTCGCGCTTGCGTACTTCGGCAAGGGTACCTGATCTAGATACATCACGTTTGAATCGCTTTAAAGCATCTTCAATAGTTTCATTATCTCTAACTACGGTTTTTGGCATTCTGGTCCCCTCCCTTCTTAATAACCTATAATATTATACAATATTTTAGACCATTTGTAAAGAGGTTTTATTAATATAATTGGTTTTTATTAATAAAAGCTTATTTTAATATAAAATTCAACCATTTTTTTAAGGCAATTGCGCGATGGCTATGTTTGTTTTTTTCTTCTAATGAGACATCTGCGAAGGTTTGTCCATTAAAAATAAAGATCGGATCATAACCAAAACCATTACTTCCTTGTTCATTAATGCCTATTGTACCATGACATTTTCCTTCAAAAAAATATGGTTCATGATCATAAAAACAAATCGAGCATATGTAATAGGCACTGCGGTCTTTCTTATTAATTAAGTTTTTTAGTAATAGTGTATTATTATCTTTGTCATTACCACCTGAATATCGAGCAGAATATATTCCTGGTTCACCATTAAGTGATGGCACTACTAATCCAGAGTCATCAGCTAAAACCGGTTTTTGATATTTGTCATAAAAATACTTTGCTTTTATCAATGCATTAGCTTGAAAAGTAAGACCATTTTCAATAACATCGTCGGTATCATTTAAATCACTCAAGGATATTATTTTGATATTAGTTTCTTTTACTAATTCTTTTATTTCATAAACTTTGTCTTTGTTATGTGTTGCAAGTATGATATCCATGTTTTACCTCAAATTAATATTAAATTTAGTATATATATACCTTTTCTCCGTGAATGATTTTTAAGGTTTTTATCCCCAAACATGAATAGGTGACTTTCATAGCATTAAAGATGCGCTCATATTCATTGCTGGCAACATCATCCATGGTGATAGTAACAACTATCATATCCCCAGAAACCTTCATATTATCCACTAACATCAATGAAGCAGATGGAATAATACAATTCACAGGAAGGCTATTTTGTTTGAAATTATATAAATCAAATACATGTCTATATATATCATCAGTTTTATCTATTTCAATACTAAATAAGGTAAATTCATTATCTGTATTGAACCCACAAAATTTAATTGTTTGTTTTTCTAAAGCTTTTGTATCCAATTCATCAACAAATTCTACTGTATAAAGACAATTATCTTTTTGAATAATATAAGCAATTGTAATAGTTGTTGTCATTACAAATATTGCTAACACAATTAAATAAAAATATTTACTAAAAATTTTCTTTGCTTGTTTCATATTATAAATCACCCATACAATATATGATTTATTAAAACATATTATGTTAGTTTAATTTATTCTTTAAAGTCTGACTACTTTTAAAATGAACTCTAGTCTGAATTGCTCCTTCTATTAATTTCCCATCATAAGGACTATAAATATCGAATGGTTTAGTTTTACTTGTTTCAAATGTTCCAAAATTTGTTATCATTATTTTTTCATTATTAGTTAAAT
The DNA here is from genome assembly GCA_031553555.1 of Bacilli bacterium. Classification (GTDB taxonomy): domain Bacteria; phylum Bacillota_I; class Bacilli_A; order ML615J-28; family CAG-698; genus CAKOMG01. The sequence continues at coordinate 73,688 of JAVBLL010000008.1, read as the reverse complement.
CATCACACATCATAGCAAACAATTCATCAATTATTAAGGTTACATCTTTTTTTGTCATTTGCAATTTTTGTGCTATTTTTTCTATATAATCTTTTTTATTCATATTTTTTACCTTTATCTACTAAATATTCATTCTTTTTATTATAACATAAAAAACTAAGAAAAACAAGAAAAACATCACAACTAATCTACGATAATATGGATATTTTTAAAATATAAAAATTTTGCTTTTATATAATAAAAGATACTCATTTTGTCGAAATGAGTATCTTTAAGGTTCTTTTTAAAGAATAATGGCTAATAATCCGCCCTTACCTTTATTGACGATTTTTTCAATGCATTCTTTTAACTTATATTGAATGTTTTCTGGTATCATGTAAAGTTTAGCTTTAATGCCATCATTTACTACTTCACTTAGTTTACGTCCGAATATCTCTGACTCCCACATTTTGTTAGGATCAGTTTCATAATCTTGCATAATCTTTTGAATTAGCATATTTGATTGTTCTTCACTACCTATAATTGGCTCGAATGTACTTTCTACATCAATTTTAATCATATGAATTGATGGAGCAATAGCACGTAGTTTAACGCCATGACGAGACCCTTGTTTGATGACTTCAGGTTTGTCTAACACCATATCTTCAACATCTGGAGTGGCAATACCATATCCAGTTGCTTTTACTGAAGCTAGAGCGTTTTGATATTTTTGGTATTCATCTTTGGCCTTGATGGCATCTTGTAATAACTTTATGAATTCACCTTTATCTAAAATAGCATCTCCTACTATTTCTGCCAAAATGCTTTCATATAATGATTCACTACAATTCAAATACATTTCCACCTCACCAGTTCCACTATCTATGTTGGTAATTTCAACACTCTCAAATAGTGTACATTCTGATAATTTGGTTTGGATGTTTTTAACATCTTTAAATTTATGATATTCTTTAGTTACATCAGAAATAGCTAAATTAAATTGATCTTTATATGGATTGTTATCATCTAAATTAGAAAGCCATGTTGGAGCATTAATTTCCAGTTTAGATATATCAAATTCATTTAAAGCTTCTTTTAAAATACGGTCTATATCGTTATTATTTAAATTTGCAATATCTGTTGGTACTACGGCAACTTTATATTGTTCTGCCATCGTTGATACTAGTTTCAAAGTTTTATTACTATTTGGTTCAGTTGTATTTAAAACAATAACGTATGGTTTTTTCAGTTCGGTCATTTCATTAACTAATTGTTGTTCAACTTCTTCATAATCATGACGAGTAAATTCACCGAAACTGCCATCACTAGTTAATAGGATACCGATATGTGAATGGTTTTCCATAACCTTTTTAGTTCCTAGTGTTGCAGCGTCAACAAAAGCGATGTTGTCAGTAAACCAAGGAGTTTTCACCAACCTAGGCGTACCATCCTCATTAGTATAGCCTTTAGCGTTTTTCATAACATAACCAACACAATCAACCATTCTAACGCTTAAATTCAAATTATCATCTACAACAATATTAGCTGCACTTGATGGTACAAACTTCGGTTCAACAGTCATAATTGATTTACCCTCAGCACTTTGAGGTAATTCATCAATTACTTTATTCTTCTCTTCTTCTGGCACATACGGTACGACTTTTAATTGCATAAACTTACGAATAAACATCGATTTTCCGCTACGTACGCTGCCAACTACACCAACGTATAATTCACCGTTGGTACGACTCACAACATCTTTTATTATACTACTCATCTTCATATTCCTCCACATTACAATTATATTAATATCTTATATAAAATATTCATAAATTTATTTAATATACTTTTTATAACATACTAAATAAATCTTCACTAATGCCATCTTTCATAATCTTCTTAACAATTTGATCTTCTTTGAATTTATCAATTTTTTTACCTGCAATAGCTGCAGCTTCTTGAATTATTGAACGTAGATTTTTTTCGTTTTGTAAATCAGTACTTTTGATTTTCTCAACTAATTGAAATACTTTTTCTGGTTCAATATTATTTTCCGCTATCAAATTAAGGATATGTCCAATATTAATATTAATCACCTTCCAATAAAATATATAGAAAAAAAGAAATTATATGCAAAAATTTGTTTAAAAAGAAAAATTATTTATTTTATTTGCTATTTATGTTATAATAATTCATTGAGGTTTTATAAATGAAGAAAATTATTATGCCAAATAATTACCGAGCACTATTTATTAGTGACATTCATGGTAATTTAACTGTACTAAAACAATTACTTGAAAATGTCAATTATAATCCTGACGATGACTTTCTATTTATACTTGGTGATATTATTGAAAAAGGAAAAGAGAATTTACAATCTCTTCATTATATAATGGAATTAAGCAAAAATGATAAATGTTTTGTTATTTGTGGTAATTGTGATGATGTGCTGCTAAAATTTAATGAAAATAATTTTGAAGCGTTAAAGAATTATGTTTTAAACAATTATAAATCAATTTTTACGGAAATTGTTAATTTATTAAAATTAAATGTCGATAAAAGTACAAATATGGTTGAAATATGTAATAGTGTAAATACATATTTAAATAAGGAAATAGAATATATAAAAAATTTGGATAAAATAATAATAACAAACGATTTTATGGTTGCTCATGCGGGATTATATGATAATGATAATTATGAAAATACTGACGATAATTATGCAATGCACCATGATATGCAAGGATTTGCAAAATATAAATATCCTATCCCACTAATTGTAGGGCACTGGACAACGGTCTTTTATCATCAAACATTCTGCTATAATCCATATATTGATTTAAATAAAAATATCATTTCTCTCGACGGTTCTAATTCTATTAAGACTGCTGGTCAATTAAATGTTTTAATATTAGAAAAAAACAACAAAGACCTCAAATTTGCTTTTAAATCGTATGATGATTTACCAGAGGTAAATGTTATAAAAAATCAAGATCCAACAAATGGAGTGAAAATTCACTGGCCATTTAATAAAATTGACATTAAATCAATTGACAATGGTTTTGCAACAGGATACTTGAAATGTTATGGTAATAGGGGAATTGTTGAGAATGATTATACTCCGATTTTAGTTAGCATACCTGAGGCGTTTACTTTTCAATATGATGGTAAGTATTATACCAAGGAGTTTGATAATTGTTTATTAGAATTAAAAATAGGCGATACAGTTAAAATTGCTTATATGACTGATAAAACTGAATATGTTATTATCAAACATGATGGGCAAGTTGGTCTAGCTTTAAAAGATAATTTGAATATTATATGCGATTAATAAAAAAGAAAAACTATAAATATGAGTCACTGTAAAACAGATACTTTCATATTTATAGTTTTTTTATTCTTTTTTACGTAAAACAAATTTGATTGGTGAACCTTCAAATTCAAAAGTTTCTCTAAGCCTATTTTCAAGATAACGTAAATATGAAAAATGCATATGTTTTTCAGCATTAACAAATAAAACGAAACTTGGTGGCATGACATCACTTTGAGTAGCATAACTAAGTTTTAAGCGATTTCCATTAAATATCGGCGGCTGATTCAATAATACTGCATCTAGCAAAACATCATTTAAAACACTAGTGTTTACATGACGATTAAAGTTTTCATATACAAGATCAATTTTATTTAATAGTAAATGGATTCTTTCATTATTCAATGCTGATGTAAATAAGATAGCGGCAAAATCCATGAATTGGAATTGCTTTCTAATTTTCTCTTCATATTGCTTCATGGTTTTATCATCTTTAACAACTATATCCCATTTATTAACAACCATTATTAAAGCACGATTATTATCACGTGCATAACCAGCTATACGTTTGTCCTGTTCTTCTATATCTTTAGTTCCATCAAGAACAATTATGGCTATATCACATCTTTCAATTGCTCCCATAGCACGAAGAACACTATATTTTTCAGCATTCTCATAAATTTTTCCTTGTTTACGAATTCCTGCGGTGTCAATGACAACATACTTTTTACTATCTCTCGTGAAAACAATATCAATAGCATCTCTAGTAGTACCCGGAATATCACTGACAATTACTCGTTGTTCTCCAACAATGGCATTTACTAAAGTTGATTTACCGACATTTGGTTGTCCAATTAAACAAAATTTTATTGTGCCTTCTTCATAATCACGGTACTTCTTTTGAGGCATGACTTTAATAATTTCATCAAGTAAATCGCCAACCCCGATTCCATGTAAGGCACTTATAGCAATGACACATTCGCATCCCATTGCATAAAAGTCATATATCGTATCTTTTAAGGTAATATCATCAACTTTATTAGCGGCAACTATAAGTGGTTTATCACTTTTATTTAAAAGTCTAATAACATCTTCATCTTCCGAGGTGATTCCGGTTCTTGCATCAACAACCATCACAATAACACTGGCTTCATCAATGGCAAGTTCAGCCTGGGCTCTGATTTCTTTAGAAAAGGGCTCATCTTTTAAGATGATCCCCCCTGTGTCAATAACCGAAAATTCTTGATTTAACCATGAAGCCTTACCATAAATTCGATCTCTAGTGACGCCGCTGGCATCATCGGTAATTGATAATCGCTCACCTATTATTCGATTGAACAAACTAGATTTTCCAACATTGGGTCTACCAACTATGGCAACTACTCCACGCATATATAAACCTTATTATTTAAAATCATCAAGATTGATGAAATCAGCGAATGTTCCAGATATTTTTTCTTGTTTATTATTACTATTGTTGTTGTTATTTGATCTATTATTATAATTATTATAATTGTTATTATTATAATTATTTCTTTCATAATTTGGTTTAGCAGGTCTTGCTTGATTTGGTTGTTCTTCTTTCAAAGAAATAATCAATTTGTGCTTGCTATTATCAAAAACTTTGACTTTTGCCGTGAATTCTTCACCTGGTGTAAATGTAGTCTTTGTACCAAAGAAACTCTTAGGCATAAAAGCACTAGCACCTTCGACTAATAATTTTACTCCTTCATTAATTTCTTGAATAACTTGGCAAGATACTTCATCGCCAACTTTCAAACTCATAACTTCCCATGGATTAGGAGTCAATTGCTTTTTAGATAAGATAACACGTTTTTTAATTGTATTAATTTCGATAATAGTTAAAGTCACTTCTTGACCAATAGTGAAATTAATGGCATTACTCATTTCTCTATCCCAAGAAATTTCACTTTTTGGTAGGAAAGCTTGAACTTTTCCATCAACAAGAACAACTATTCCAGAGTCATTAATTTCTTCAATGTTACCAGTTACTAAATCACCAACTTTTGTCTTATCAATGAATGTTTGCCAATGATTTGGTAATAATGCTTTTCTAGATAAGCCAATATGATCTTTATGAATTTTGATGACTTGAACTTTTACAGTATCACCAGGTTTCATGATTTTTTCTACTTTAACAAGTTTATTATGTTCAAGTTCGGAAATATGTAGTAGGCCTTCTATTCCTTTACCGATTTCGATAAAAGCTCCATAATCTTCAATATTTTTTACAATACCATCAAAAATATCTCCAATTTTAATAGTATCAAGAAAACCTGTTTTTTCTTTCTTTTCAATGATTGCATCAGCAACTTTTTGAGAAACGATTAAACGTATTCTATTATAGTCAACTCTAATAGGAGCAACTACAATTTCTTGTCCGACGATTTCAGTTAACTTTTCTTGAGGAATGTTTAATTGGCTAGTTGGTAATAAGCATGAATACCCTTCATGATCTAACACTAAACCTACAGAAATGCTTCTTATAACTTTTGCTGTAATAATTCCATGATTATCAATGATTGTTTGATAGGATTTTAAATTTTCACGTTTTTCAATTAGTGTTGCTGATAGTAAAACTTTACCACCATCAGGGTACACCTTTTTAACAACTAATCTGACACGATCTCCTTCAATGAATTCCATGAATAAATCTTCCTCATCTTGAACTCCTGCAACATCCTTAATAAATAAATATCCTTCTGGACCATTATCCAGTTGAACAACAACGCGAGCGTCTTTTGCTTTTTTAACAACTTCGCCTTTTTTATTTTTTAATTCTGGTTCAGCTTCCAAAACTTTGACAACTGTTCCTTCAACTACTTGTAGTTCTTTAATTTCTGAAGGATTTTGTGCATTTTCAGCTGCATTGTTTTGAGCTGCTTCAGCTGCTGCAGCTTCTTGTGATTCTTCTTTTGTAGCCTCTTCAGCTACTTCGTTAACTACTTTAACGTCTTCCATGTTCCAACCTCTCTCTGTAACTATGCGGGTAATGGTGTCCACTACCTCATTTATGCTTAACTGTGATGAATCGATTTCAATCGCGTCATCTGCTCGTTTAAGCGGAGCAATATCGCGATGTGAATCTTTATAATCACGCTCGCAGATTTCTTTAATTGTTTCTTCCAATGTCTGTGTATTAGTACCATTAACAATGCGTTCTTGCATACGTCTACGTGCTCTTTCTTCCGGAGTTGCTACTAAAAAGATTTTTATCGTAGCCTTAGGGAGGACAACTGTTCCGATATCTCTTCCATCCATTACAATGTTTTTTGAAGCAGCAATTTTTTGTTGTAATTCGACCATACGATCACGAACAATTTTATATTTGCAAACAACAGAAACATTATTAGAGACTTCTAGAGATCTGATTTCAGAACTAACATCTTTGCCATCAAGATGAATTTTATTATCAATAAAATCAATGGCAGTATTAGTTATAAAATCATATTTCGATTCATCATCCAAATCTATACCTAAAGATAGTGCTTTGATAGTCGCTGCACGATACATTGCGCCAGTATCTAGATATTCAAATCCAAATTTTTGAGCAAGTATTTTCGCGATAGTACTTTTTCCAGCAGCCGCTGGCCCATCAATTGCAATTTGCCAATTCATAGAAACACCTCAAAACCTACGTATATTATTATATCATAAAATAATTAATACTTCAAACATTTTCTACTTTAAATTTTTCTAACTTTCTTTTGAACATATGTTTTTTCTTTTTTTGAATCATTTAAAAGACTACGAATTTCAGAAATCGATAATTCTCTAACCGTTCCCTCAGATAAATCCTCCAGTTTTACACACCCAAAACGCACTCTCGTGAGGTTTTTGGCTGGATGACCGATAGCTTCAACCATTCTTTTCACTTGATGATATTTACCTTCTTGAAGGACCAATCTAAGCAAACTAGATTTATTTTTACCATCTACTGAATCTATAAAAGCTTGACATTTCCTAGTCGTATAATTATCAATTTTTACGCCTTCAGACAATTTTTTAACTTCTTCTTTTGTGACAATTCCTTCAACTCTTACTAAGTATTCTTTTTCTGTATGTGTTTGTGGACCAACTAATGCATTCATAAAATTGCCGTCATTAGTTAAAAGCAATATACCTTTAGTGTCATAATCTAATCTGCCTACTGGGAATAAACGATACCTAAGCAATTCGCTTGGTAATATTGATATTACCGTTTTGCGCCCTTTATCATCACTTACAGTACTTAATATGTAACGTGGTTTATTAATGACATAATATTTATATTCTTCTTTAGCAATGGGTATGCCATTTACTGTAATTATATCTGAATTTTTTACTTTGTATCCCATTTCAGTGATAACTTCTCCATTCACTGAAACCTTGCCCTCTTTAATCAGTTCTTCTGAATGTCTTCGTGATGCCACACCACTTTGAGCCATATATTTTTGTAGTCTATCCATACTACATTGCCTCAACTGCTTCAATTCCTAAAGCATATAACTGCTTTAGAATTGCTTCTCTTATAATAAGTATTAATTTTATCCAAGATAATTGTTTTTGAATATCCGCTTCTTTTATTATATGATTATCATGGTAAAATTTTGAAAACAGAACGGACAGTTGATATAAGTTCTCACAAATATAGTTTGGCGCCTGCTCATTAAATGATTTAGTAAAAACATCATTTAATTGAATAACATTTAATATGATATCTCGTTCTGTATCACTATAAATATTATAAAGCATAGCATTATTCACTTTTTCTTCATCAAGCTTTTTTATGATTGAATTCATTCTTGCAAGCATATATAAAATATAAACGCCCGTTTTTCCCTCGGGGGATGTGAATTTATCAATGTCGAAAATATAATCTTTACTTCGATGATTTATTAAATCACCAAATTTGATAGCGGCAATTGCTAGTTTTTTATTTATATCATTATCACAATTAATTTCATTATTAGGATTTTTTGAAATTGTTTCAATAATTATGTCAATAAATGTTGATAATTGCATAATCCCGCCTTCACGGGTTTTATATGGTTTTCCATCGCTACCATTTATCGTTCCATTTGCAGCATGGATTAGCTTAGTAGTTTGTGGGACAAGACCAGCTTTTTTGGCACAACGAAAGACTTGATTGAAATGTAAACTTTGACGACTATCAACTACATACCAAATACCATTAGGATGAAAATATTTCTCACGTTGAATGATAGTTGCTAAATCAGTAGTTGCATAAACATTAGCGTTATTAGACTTTTTGATAATAATTGGCGGAATGTCTACTTTGTCGTTGTCTTCTTTTACATCAACAACCATAGCCCCATTACTTTCATATAATAAATTGTTATCATTTAAAACTTCAATTAACTCTGGAATATAATCTTCAGAATCATATTCACCATACCAGTAATCAAATTCAACATTCAGTCTATCATAACTTTTTTTCATATCTATTTTAGAAATTTTTATTATCTCTTGCCATAAAGCATAATAACCAGGATGATGATTTTGTAGTTTTGCAGTTATATTTTGAGCTTTAAGTTTAAAGTCTTCATTTTGAGAACTTTTTTTACTAGCAAACGGGTATATTTCATTTAAGGTATTAACATCAAGAGTTGCAATTTTATCGACATTTGGATCAAATGATTCGGAAAAGCACTTCCAGTCAGGATATCTTTCAGTCATCTCCGCAATTACTAACCCCATTGGTAAACCCCAGTCACCTAAATGGACGTCGCCTACGGCTGTTCTTCCCGTACTTCTAGCAATTCTTTTTAATGATTCACCAATAATAGCCGTACGCAAGTGCCCGATATGTAATGGTTTGGCAACATTTGCCCCCCCATAATCAATTACGATTGTTTCATCAGTAATCTGGGTAATCCCCATATGTGGATCACTCGTTACTTCTTTGAGTATCGCTATTAAATAGTCATCTGATATATTGATATTGATAAATCCTGGTTTTTCAACTTGAATATTTTTAAATATTGCATCATTTACTAGTGTTGATACGACTTCTTCAGCTATGACAAATGGAGCTTTCTTATAGATCTTAGCAGCCGCAAAACTACCATTACATTGGAATTGGCAAAGATCTGGGCGACTTGAAATATTTACAGTCCCAAATGGTCCTTCGTAATTATTTGTTTTAAAAGCATCGTTAAGTTTAGCTGTTAAAATATCTATTATTGTTTTCATGTTATTTTCCTTTTCTCGTTATTATATTTTACAATATCCACAAAAAAATGTCAATCTTTATTTAAATACAACGTTTTTATAAAAAAAGAAAACTATTACTAGTTTTCAAAAAAAGATAATTACAGATAATATTATTAATGCGTAAGATATTACAACCGTCATGATTCCATAAGTTAAAGCTTTTTTATATTTTACTACTCCAATACTTGAAAAATAAAATACTACAATATAGAAAACCGTATCACAGGCTGAATGAATAAATGTTGAAAAGATAGCTGGAATACTGTCAACTCCGTATTTTTCAAATATTGATAACATTATTGACATTGATGATCCTGACGATAATGGTCTGACAAGCATTTGAACAATTATTTCCGGAAGCCAACCAAGGGTTGATATATTACATAAATCATCAATTATTCCACAACCCTCTAAGCATTTTATTGCTAGAATAAAACTAAGCATACAGCTAAACATATTGAGGACAATTTTTGATCCGTCTTTGACACCTTTTAAAAATGATTCATAACCGTTCACTTTGTTGACAATACATAAAACAATAGTTACAATGAAATATCCACTAATGACGTATACCATTTGTTCTCCATCTTGTAATAATAATTGATAGAATGGTTGTAATTAAAGTGATAAAAATAATTAATAACCAAACAATCATCCCGATATTACTATTATATTTTTCACGCAGTGTAATTACTGTGAGTGGAAAAGCTGTAAAACAACTGACATTAATAACTACTAGCAGCACCATTTCTTTAGTTATTTCATTAGTATTATGATAATTTTTTATTCTTTTTAGGGCATCTAAGGCCATTGGTGTTGTCGCTAATCCTAGTCCTAATAAATTAGCAATCATATTTGCACAAACAACATTAATAATACTTTCGTCTTTTATATCTTTCATAATCCATCTGACAAAAGGTCTAAAAATAAAACCTAGTTTTTCAATTACTTTGGCGTCATTTGCCATTTGAAATATACCATTATATAAAATTATTAATCCACCAACAGATAATAATAATTTTAAAGTGTCTTGTGGAACATTTAAAATATTATCAATTAAAGTTGTTAAATTATTAGTTGCTATAGCATAAATAAAACTAAATATAATAATTGAACTCCAGATTTTATTCATTATCTCACCTCTATATCTTACTATATAATATAGATTATTATTACATGTTAATAATATCTATATATGTTGATCTTTTTAACAACTTCCTTATTGACATAAAGCCAAGCTTCACCAATTACCTTCTCATTTGTTGGATTTTTTAGTAGTTTAAGAACACAGTCCAATTTTTCATTATTATTAACTACATATTTAACATCTTCATATACAATTGGGGTTAAAGGATAATGTAAATATCCGATATCAATGATTCCTGCTTTTAAAACGGTTATGGTTTTATAGTTGTTAAAAGCATATTCAGCTAACCTCTCATGAACATTCCAATCATCACCGCAATTAAAAGTGACTGCAACTACTTCTAAATTATCTTTTTCGTATGATGTAACTAATGTTCTTTTTGCATCTTTTGTATATCCGGTTTTACCGCCAGTTGCATATTTTGAGCTTCTAATTAATTTGTGTTTATTTGAAAAAACATATGTATGTTCATTTTTTGTTGTGCATTTATAAGTAGCAGTTCCGGTGATTTTTTTAAATACTTCATTTTTCATAGCATAACTCATGAGTAAAGCCATATCATAAGCGGTTGAATAATTTTTGGTTGTTTCATCAAGTCCACTTGGATTATTAAAGGTGGATGAGCCCATATTTAGCTTTTTAGCCATGTTATTCATTTGAGCAATAAATTCATCAAGTGTATTAGAAACACTAACAGCAATCAAATATGCGGCATCATTGCCGCTTCTGAGCATCATTCCGTATAATAAATCAATTAATTTTATTTCATCATCAAGTTGCAAATAAATGCTGGAACCAACTTGTCTGGTCGTTTCTGCATCTACTACACAATACTTTTCTAAATCACCATTTTCAATGGCAACTATACAAGTCATTATTTTAGCAATACTTGCTGTTAAGTAAACATTATTTTTATTTTTTTCAAATAATACTCTACCTGTATTTATTTCCATCAAAATTGCTGATGATGCCGAATTTGCCATAACTTCCATTTCATTGTTGTTAGTTTGAACATTAGTTATTCCAAGAGCAAGTATAAAAAACATAAATATATTTAAAATTGTCATTTTCGTTTTACCTCTTTAAAAATTATATTAAAAAAAGCAGAAATTAATTCTGCTTTTAATCATTTATTATAAAGAAATTTTTTTATTCGTTCAATTGCCATTTCTGGAGTTGAGTTGTTAATTTCAAAAAATTCACAATTCATTTTATTTCGAAACCATGTCAATTGTCTTTTGGCATAATTTCTGGTTTTTTGTTTTATATCATTTACAGCTTTGTCCAATGTCAATTCATTTTTAGTGACTTTATATAAATCATCATATCCAATTTCTTTAATTAACTCCATATTTATACCGTCATTTGCTAGTGATTTCACTTCTTCAAGCCAACCATTTTTAATCATTTTATCACATCTATTATTAATGGCTTCATATAATTGAAATCTATCTTTTGTTAGGCCAATTACCAAGGCATCATAGTATGGCATGGGCTCTATCGGTTCTACTTCGTTTTTTTCACGAGCCAGTTCAATATAACGAATAACTCTTTTCCTATTATTATAGTGAACCTTAAGGGCCGCCTCATTGTCAATTGACTGCAAAATAGCATAAACTTCCTCATTAGATAACTCATCAAACTCCGAATCATTTTTTCGTGGTTGGAAATTTAAGTTATAAGTTGATATTAATGCTTGAATGTATAACCCGCTGCCCCCAACTATAACTGGTATGTTCTCCATACCATCAATTATTATTCTTGCTCTATCAACATAATCCTTAATTGAAAATGATTCAGTTGGTTCCAAAAAGTCAATTAAATGGTGTGGGACGTTTTGCATTTCGTCAATTGAGATTTTGGCAGTGCCAATATTCAATCTTTTACGCATTTGGGAAGCATCAGCATTAATTATCTCAGCATTAAAATGTTTACTTATTTTAATTGCAAGATTGGTTTTGCCAACCCCTGTTGGTCCCGTAATTACAATAACTTTTTTTAAACTATTCTTTTGAACCATTTTTCAACTTCATTTCTACTGAATTTAACAATAACCGGGCGTCCATGTGGACAAGTATATGGATTTTTTGTCTTTACTAAATCATCTAGTAAATATTCAATTTCTAAGGAATTATGAAATTCATTTCCTTTAATAGATTTTTTACAAGCAAGGCTTTTAGCTAAATTATTTAAAAATTCTACTTTTTCAGTCTTTTTATGTTGAATTATATGAGTGATAATCTCTTCAATATATTCTTTTTCACGGCCTCTAAATATCCAAATAGGTATACGTCTAACAATATATTCGGTATTTCCAAATGGTTCAACGATAATACCAAGTTTTTTTATCTTATCAATATTTTCTTCAATTAATAAACATTCACTATGTGTGAATTCTAAATTAAAAGGGATTAAAAGGTCATATCCAATATTATCATCTTTTTGTAATTCAGCGATTATCTTTTCATAATTTATTCTTTCAGCGGCGGCATGTTGATCAATTAAATAAAAGTTATCTTCATTTTGTGCTAAAATGTATGTGCCAAATAATTGTCCAATATAAAACATTCTTTCTTTTTTAAGTGGCGAATTAGTATCAACAATCTTTTCTTCGCTTGTTAAGGAATATTGTTGCTGAATGAATTCTTCAATTAGATTTGATTCAATGTCCGAAGAAGATTGGGAATTGTCCGAGGAAGATTTAACATCTTCCTTTAAGTTTTCCTCATTGTCATTAAAAGAATATTGATGGTAGTATATAGGTGTCGTTTGTTCTGCTTCGTTTTCAATTATTTCATCTGATGTTGTATCATCTTCCATCGTTTCTTCTTCATCAATATAATCATCATCATCTATATAATTTTCTTCATTATGTTTTATATCAACAATTAAATTTGAAGATGATAGCGTATGATCAACAACTCTAGTTATTAAAGATATAAGTTTATTTTCATCAGAAAAACGTACTTCTGCTTTTGTTGGATGAACATTAACATCCACTAGACTAGGATCAACCGAAACATTAATGATACCTATCGGATATTTACCAATCATTAACTTTGTTTCATATCCCTTAACAACCGCATTAATAATAGCAGTATTTTTTATAGGGCGACCATTGACAATAATATGGATATTATCACGTCTTGATCTCATGACAGACAAATTTGATATATAACCAAATATTTTATATGTTCCATCATTGTCAAATATTTTGATCATATTTTTGGCTACTTCATTACCAAGTGTTGATGAAACAACTTCAAGAATGTTATTATTACCATATGTTTGAATTAGAACTTTATCATTATTACTCAAAGTAAATGAAATATGCGGCATAGCCAGAGCCGTTTTGGTAATATAATCAGTAATATATCCTAGTTCAACCGACTGAGATTGAAGATTTTGCAGTCTTGCCGGCGTATTAAAAAATAAACCTTTAACAATAACTTCTGTGCCTTTGGCATGAGCAACAACAGCCTCGCTCATCGGCACACCACCTCTTAAAGAGTACATTATGGCTTTTTGTCCATCTATACTAGAGATAAGGCGAAAGTTGGAAACTGCCACAATGGATGCTAATGCTTCACCTCTAAATCCTAGAGTTTGAATACGGAATAAATCTTGACTATCATAAATTTTACTAGTTGCATGGGGGACAACGCACATTTTTGCATCGCTTGCATCCATTCCATCACCATCATCAACTACTCTAACTTCATTAACGCCGGCATCAACCAAAAAAACATTAATTGTTTTAGCATTTGCATCAATTGAATTTTCTACCAGTTCCTTGACAACTGAGGCAGAACGTTCAATGACTTCACCGGCTGCTATCAAATTGGTAGTATGAATGTCTAATTGTTTGATTTTACTCATAATTTCTCCTATTTAATTTTATTTTTTATTTCATTTAAAAAATTCATCGCTTCCATAGGATTCATCTCATAAATGTTGACGTTCTTAAGTCTTTCAATTACTTCTTGTTCGTTTTCTGTTTTCGAATCATAAATTAATGGTACACTATAATTATTCAAAGACAATTTTTCAAAATCATAGTTTTTATTGCCCTCAAGCTTTTGAAGGATATCCGATGCTCTTAATATGATATCTAGTGGGACTTTAGCAAGTTTTGCCACATTAATTCCATAACTCTTATCAATCGCACCTTTTTTGATTTTATGTAAAAAGACAAGTTCTCCTTTAACATCTTCAGCACTAACATAAACATTTTGTAAATGGGATAGTGTTCCTTCTAAAGTTGTCAATTCATGATAGTGAGTCGAAAATAAAGTTTTACATTTTATTTGTTCATGAACATACTCAATGATAGCTTGAGCCAGGGCCATACCATCAAATGTTGCAGTGCCACGGCCTATTTCATCAAATAAAATTAAGCTATTATTAGTTGCTGATTGTAATGCATTATTAACCTCAGTCATTTCAACCATAAAAGTTGATTGCCCACTAACTATGTCATCACTAGCCCCAATACGAGTAAATATTTGATCGAATATTGGAAGATTTGCTTCCTTTGCTGGGACAAAACAACCGATTTGTGCCATAATACTTATTAAAGCAATTTGGCGCATGTAGGTCGATTTACCACTCATATTTGGTCCCGTTATCAAAAGAATGTAGTCGTCCGGTGACATATCAATGTCATTAGGAATATAACTATTACTTTTATATGTTTCTAAAACAGGGTGACGGCCTTGAATAACATGTAAAGTGTTACTTTCATTAAGGGTTGGTCTGACATATTTATTTTCATTAGAGACTTTGGTGAACGAAAGCATCATATCCACCTCAGCAACTATTTTAGCGAGTCTTTGTAATATGGCAGTATAATTTTTAATAGTATTTCTAATTTCAATGAATAAATTCATCTCTTTTTCAATTGTTTGTTCTTCAGCCCTTAATATGAAGGTTTCTCGTTCTTTAAGTTCTTTAGTTGTATATCTTTCAGCATTACTCAATGTTTGAGTACGGATATAACCATATTCTTCTTTAATCGAACCGCTTTGAAGTTTACTCACCTCAATATAATATCCAGATATTTTATTAAATCCTACTTTTAAAGTTTTAATACCGGTTTTTTCTTTTTCATTGACTTCAAGGGACAAGATATAGGCTTTACTATCTTTATTTATAGCTTTATATTCATCTAGTTCTTTTGAATAACCAGTCTTAATAATTCCACCCTCTTTAATAGTATAAGGAGCGTCAAGACTTATTGAAGATTCTATTAAATTATATACTTCAAGATATTTGGCATAATCAATTGTTAAATCATAAATTTTATTGATTTTAATTTTTTCTAGTAATCTACATATTTTTGGTATATTCATTAAAGAACGACGAAGTTGTAGTAAATCACGTGGGGTTGCATTTTCATAAGAAATACGTCCAATTAGCCTCTCTAAATCATAGACGTCAGACAATTCTTTTCTGAGGTCGTTACTATCAAGAAAACTTTTCTTCATGGCATCAAGAACATTATATCGTTGCTCTAATTGATCTTTATTTATAAGTGGCAATAAAATATTCTTTTTCAAGTAGCGACTCCCCATCGCCGTCGAACATTTATCTAAAACACTAATCAAACTGTTTTTCTTGTTTTGAAAACGAAGTGTTTCTAATAGTTCTAAATTTCGACGAGAAGATAAATCTATTTTCAAATAACTATCAATATCATATTTTATGACTTTTTGCATATGGACTAAAGTTCGCATTTGCGTTCGAATAATGTAGTTTAAAAGACGACAATAATTTTTTTCTTCTTCCTTATCGAGATTTATTAATAGTCCTTTAAAATAACTTGGGATTGTAATATTATTTTCAATGGAGATTGCGAAAATATAAGTCGATTGCAATACTTTTAATATTTCTTGATTAAACTCACTTGAAACAATTATTTCACGAGCATTCAACTTAACTATTTCAGCAAATAATAAACTTTCATTATTAGGGATATTGGTAAGATAGCCTTCACCAGTTGATAAATCAACATAACTTAATATAAAATAAGTTTTATTAAACGATAAAGATATTAAAAAATTGTTTTCCTTGGCATCCAATCCAAATTCATCAATTATTGTTCCGGGTGTTACTACTCTAGTGACATCGCGCCTGACAATTCCTTTGACATCTTTTGGGCTTTCCATTTGTTCAGCAATGGCAACTTTATAACCTTTGTTAATTAGTACTTCCAAATAACTATTAACTGCATGATGGGGAACTCCGGCCATAGGGACTTTGTCATCAGCTCCTCCATCTTTACTCGTTAATACTATTTCTAATTCTTTTGAACCAATAATAGCGTCATTAAAAAACAATTCATAAAAGTCGCCAACACGGTAAAAGATCAAGGTATCGGGGTATTGTTCTTTAATCTCTAAAAATTGTCGCATCATTGGGGAATATTTAGTTTTATCAATATTATTGTACATATCTCATCATTTCTTTCTATACTACATATTATATCAAATTTCGTTTCTTTTTTCAATCTAGAAAAAAATAAAAAAAGTCACAAGGACTTTTTTATTTGAAATATATTAATTGTCTATTTCATTATTTTCGGTATTTTTGTGGATTACCGTGTCTAACACTAGAAATATAGGAGGACATATAAAGGCAGCAAGTCCCATTTCAATAAAGCCATTAGAAATCAAAACAGCGAATATCAAGGTGAATACATTGCCTTCAACTACAAATCTATAGTCTTCTGCTCCAAAATGAAATCCTGTTTTTGCTATTATATAAAACAACGTCAAAACCATAATAGTATGTAATAAGGTTGATAGTATTGCCGTTAAAATACTACTTATGGTTTTATTTTTTATTATTTTGGACAGTATATTATAAAGCGGAAATATTAATAAACCAAATAGCACTCGTGGTAATACTGAAAGAATCGGGTTTGTGAATGGAGCATCTGTTGTCAAATTTAAAAAGGATAATATTAAAGAAACTAATCCAAAAACAAAACCTAAAATTGCTCCATACTTATACCCAAGAACAAGTGCCCCGATTATGACAACTATATGAACAATTGTTATCGATACTCCTCCAAAACTTATAAAACCAATACGAGTAAGAATTAGCACAACTATTAGTGCTACTAGTATGGCACAAAAGACCATCTTTCTTATATTTTCATTTTTCATCTATTCACCTAATATAAGAGCTCAAATTCATATCCCATAATATAGACGGTATCACCATGTTTTACCCCTAACTCACGAAGTTTTTCTTCAACTCCTAAATTACGAATTTTGCGAGCAAACATTTTGACACTTTCATCACGATTAAAGTCGGTTGCATCAAATAGTTTTTTGATTTTACCGCCAATTACATTATAAACGCCTTCTTCAGTAAGTTCAATTGTGAATGGCGCCTCTTCAGGTATAAATTTATATTCAACAACTTCTTCACTGACGTCATCTGCAAATTCATCAAGTGTGACTTTTGATAAGGTATCAGCAATTGCATATAATAAATCGCTAAGATTATCTTTGGTATAAGCACTTATTGGAATAATTTCAATATTAGGAAAAGTTTTTTTAAAAATTTCCAGATTTTCTTTGGCGCCTTCCAAATCCATTTTATTAGCAACTACGATTTGGGGTCTTTTTAATAAGCGGCTATTATAAGTTTCTAGTTCTTTATTTATTAAAACATAATCATCACATGGGTTACGATCTTCCGAACCAGATATATCAATTATATGGACAATTACTCTCGTTCTTTCAATATGGCGCAAAAACTGAAAACCAAGTCCTGCCCCCATTGAAGCCCCTTCTATTAATCCTGGCAAGTCAGCCATAACGAAACTTCGCCCATCTCCAACCCCAACCACTCCTAAATTAGGAGCTAAAGTTGTGAAATGGTAATCAGCAATTTTAGGTTTTGCAGCTGAGCAAACAGAAATTAGCGTTGATTTACCAACACTCGGAAAGCCTACTAGACCAACATCTGCAAGAACTTTTAACTCGATATGAATTTCTTTTTTTTCACCAGGCACTCCATTTTCAGCATATTCTGGTGCAGGTATTTTAGGAGTCGCAAAAGCCGTATTTCCTCTTCCACCTCTTCCACCCTTGGCAACAACAACTTCTTGTTTATGTTTGGTAATATCTGCAATAATGGTATTATTGGCTAAATCATAAACAACACTACCAACCGGCACCCTAACATAAACATCACCGGCATCTTTTCCATACATGTTTTTTGTCATGCCATTTTCACCATTTTTGGCAGTTATTCTTTTTTGATATCTAAAATCCAAAAGGGTAGTTAGGCCTTCATCACCAACAAAAATAATGCTACCTCCTTTTCCGCCATTACCGCCAAATGGTCCACCCATCGGAACGTATTTTTCATGACGAAAACTGACAGCACCATTGCCACCATTGCCAGCTATAACTGTAAATTTGACATCATCAACAAACATATATGCCTCACCTTCTTTCAACAATTATCCCTTTCTATCAAAAAATGCACTCTTAAAGTGCATTTTAATTATCTTTGCTCGTAAACAGAAACCTGTTTTTTGTCTTTTCCTTTGCGCTCAAACTTCACATAACCAGTGATAGTTGCAAACAAAGTATCATCGCTTCCACGTTGCACATTAGTACCAGGAAAAATTACTGTACCACGTTGACGATAAATAATTGAGCCAGCTGTCGCATATTCGCCATCGCTCTTTTTTGCACCTAATCTTTTGGCACGCGAATCACGACCATTTCTTGTTGAACCAGCAGCTTTTTTACTGGCAAAAAATTGTATATTCATAAATTGCATGAGAATTCCCTCCTATTTGATATATTTATATTTTTTTAGTTACATTTACGTATTTTGGATATTGATCAGCAATACTTTTTAGTGTATCAATTAAATTGTTAATAATTATTAAACCATAATTATCATCATTAACAACAATATGCATTTTCGGTAATGAATCATCGCTAGAAAATGAATGAATGATACTCATTTTATCAAGTAAATTGATAGTTGTTAAAACAGATGTTGATACAGCACTACAAACAATATCTTTTCCTATAACATCATAACCAGAATGTCCTTGAATAATAAGTTCTGTATTATTGCTTTTTCTTGTTATAAGAATTTTAATCATTATTAACCTTCTATTTTGGTAATATTAACTTTTGTGAATGGTTGTCTGTGACCTTGTTTTTTATGATAATTCTTTTTTGATTTATACTTATAAACAATAATCTTTGGACCACGCCCATGTTTTTCAATAGTTGCTGATATTTTTCCACCTTTTACATATGGGGAACCTATTTTACCATTAACCATTAATACTTTGTCGAAAACTATTACTTCTCCTTCAGGAATATCTAATTTTTCAATAATTAATGAATCATTTTCCTGAACACGATACTGTTTTCCTCCAGTTTCAAAAATTGCAAACATATGCTTTCCTCCTTTGAATAATATTAAGACACGCTAATAAGGTGGATAAAATCACTTAAACCTTTTTCATGCGGTTGACAATTGCAACATACATATTATATATCAAAACCCATAAAATGTCAAGATATTTTTTTTATTATATCAAATAAAAAATCATTACTTCTCTTACTAGATGATAATTCATTTTCCTTATATTCAGCAGATTGATTGTCATTACCAATCACATCACTTATGACCCTAATTGCTAGAAAAGGAATACTATAGAAATACGCCGCATGTGCAAAGGCGGTAGATTCCATATCAAAACATAGTATATTCAAATCATTAAAATAAGTATTACTTAAATAATTAACCTTTTCAAGTGAGGTCGTGAAAGAATCACATGTACATATATCTCCAATAAAACATTTATTTTCATCGACAAGTTTTATGAGATCCAAATCAGCATGAAAAAGACGAGGACAATTGGCCATTTGACCATATCGTTCTTTCATTCCTTGAGAAAGATCAACGTCTCCGTAACAATATCTGGAACCAACGATGACATCTCCATGTTTAGTAGGAAATACTCCTCCGGCTATACCGACATTAATAATTTTATCTATACCTTCAAATGTGCTCATAGCTACACCAATTAAAACCCCAGCCATCGTTCTTCCTATTCCTGAACGGACTAATATAATATCATTATTTACAACTTTACCAATATAAAATGTGAACTCACTTTTTGTTATTATTTCATAATTTAATAGTTTATTACGAAAATTAGTTATTTCCGATTCCATTGCGCCGACTATCAATAATTTCATATTATGCTCCATATCTTTCTTTTATTTTTAAACTGTCTTCATATAATTGTTGAATTAATTGTTGTTTATTAATGAATGTTTTTTCTTCTCTTAAATAAAACAAAAAGAAAACACTCACTTCTTCACCATATATATCTTCATCAAAATCGAAAATATTAACTTCTAACCTTGGTTTTGTTTGGGTGTTAATGGTTGGGTTAAGACCAAAATTAGCCATACCTAAATACCTTTGATTTTTAACATCAATATAGACTCCATAAACCCCGGTTTGAATTAATTGGTATTCATCACTAAAACGGACATTAGCCGTTTTAAAACCTAGTTTACGACCAATCCCCGATCCATGAACCACCGTACCAAATATATGATAATTTCTGCCAAGTAGTTCATTAGCTTTTTCAATATTGCCATTTTCTAAAAATAAGCGAATATTGTTTGAGCCTATTTTTTGCTTGTCAAACATGATTTCTTCGATTATTATGACGTTTTTATGCAGGTCTTGTAGCTTATGAGCAGTTCCTTGTCCCATATGACCAAAATGATAATCATAGCCCACGACTATCCAAGGTATAGACTTTAGAAATTCATTATAAAAATTATAATAATCTATTTTCATAACCTCAATCGAAAAATGAACAATTATTAAAACATCAATATTAATTGCAGCTAATAGTTTTATTTTTTCTGGTAGTGGAGTAATATATGATATATCTTTACGTTTATTTAAGACAAAATCAGGATGTGGATCAAAAGTCATAACGGCTGTACGCAAACCATTGTCTTTGGCGATTTGTTTTGCACGTTCTATAAGTAGCATATGGGCTTTGTGTAAACCATCAAACTCCCCAAGTGCCACGACTATATCACTTGGTGTTTTTTTGTTATCGTCATTTATATAAATTAATTCCATACTCTTCTTGCCCGATAGCAGTTATTGTCTCTTTCATATACTGCTAATAATTCATTTTTATATGTGAAAAATATTAATTCATTTTCAAACTTTTCATATAATTTCATGCCATTTAATATTTTTTTTGCGAGTTCATCATTAACTTCAACTGTGAATTTATTAGATAGACAGTCTATCATATTTAATAGTTTATAATTACCTTTTTTTATATCTTCTAGTGAATATGCATTATCAAGAGAAAAATCCCCAGATGAAGTTCGGCATAGCTTACTCATGGTCGCAGGATATCCAAGCCTAGTACCAATTTCAGTACATAATGTGCGAATATATGTTCCTTTTGAAACTAAACAAGAAAAAGAGAATTTTACTGTTTTGCCCTCTTTAATAACTTCACTTTCTTTTTTCATTTCCTTTATATTTACTTCTCTGGCAACTCTATCAACAGTTATCCCTTTCCTGGCAATCTCATAAAGTTTTTGTCCATTATGATGAATACTAGAGTACATTGGTGGAGTTTGCATTATTTTTCCAGATATCTTATCTAGGACATTATCAACATCAATGTCTTCCTCAACATCTTTAGATTCAATAATATTGCCGGTTATATCCTCAGTATCGGTTGCTATTCCTAAAGTTATTTCGGCTAAATATCGTTTATTATCGTTCATTAAATAATCTGATAGTTTAGTTGCCTGTCCGAGTAATACAACTAATAAGCCAGTTGCTAAAGGGTCTAGTGTCCCTGCATGACCAATCTTATCTATATGCAAAGTTCTTTTAATAATTGCTATAACATCATGGGAAGTCATCCCTGTTGGTTTATTGCATAAAAGAATACCATCCATAAAAACCTCCGATCAATATATAATATATAATAACATAAAACACATAAAAAAGATACTCAAAATAAAAAATAATATCTAGCTTGATTACTAGATATTATTGATTATACATACAGTTCTTGTTTTATTCTAATTCTAATTTGTTCTTTATAAAATGGCGTGATAAGAAATATAATCCAACCGTATACCCTATATGTAATATTATTGATGTAATATCAATGACATAATACTCAACAAGCTTACTACTATTATATTCCCAAATACTTTGAGCTTTTCCAAAATAAAAACCATATCCATCAGATGAGAAACCAACCCCAAAGGAAATATAACTCGTTATATTCTTTAAAAAGAAATAAAGCACTAAAAATGATACGATGAATAAAACTAACATTCCGCCTTTACCTCTATTAAACTTTCCAATATTAAGTAAGGAATTCATAAAAAGTAAAACGATAATAATAAATAGTATTCCAAAAAGTACTTTAAGAATCGTTATATATGTTTCAAAAGCATTATCAATAAATATATTTGTTAATTCTTTAAATATATATATGCTTTGATTTAATATAACTTCTATACATAATATAAAAATGAATATTCCGATTAATGAGACAATCATTGTTCCTACAATCCATATAAAATTAGTAATTAGTTTACTAATTATAATCGAATCAGTATCAACAGGAATTGAGAATGTCAAGTATCCCTCATTAGAAAATAGTTTCGTTGATAAACTATTAACAATATTTATTATTAGAAAGACAATTGCTGCAACATATATACCAAAAATTACATAAGCAATCATAATTATAGAAAATATTCCAAAGGCAGTTGCTGTATACATGCTGTTATTAAAAATCAAAACAAAAATAGATGCAAATATCCAAACAGCAAGTATAGCAACATTGATAATCATCATCATAAACCAATAATTCTTTAATTCATGTTTAATTAATTTACGCATATCTATACATCTCCTTAAACACTTCATTTAAAGATTTGCCTGTTGCTTCTCTTATCGCATCAACATCATTCTTTAAAGCGATTTTACCTTTTGATATAAATATAGCATAATCTAATATATCCTCAACTTCTGATATCAAATGAGTACATATTATAATAGAACATTCTCTATCAAAATTACTTAATATTAATCTAAATATTAATTCACGAGCAGCAGGATCAACTCCTGCAATTGGCTCATCAAATATATAAAGTTTGGCTTTTCGTGATAATATCATTATCAATTGAATTTTTTCTTTTGTTCCTTTAGACATTTCTTTGAATCTTTTATTGGGATCAATTTCAAGTTGCTTGATTAGTTCCCATGCACGTTCTTCCATAAAATCAGGGAAGAAATCTTTATAATATTCAATTATATCTTTAGCAGTCCATTTTCTAGGCAGGAAATTTCTATCTGGAAGATAAGACACTACCTTTTTGGTATCAATTCCTGGTTTTAAACCATCAATCAATATATTACCTTCATATTGATGTAACATACCCGTAAATAATTTTATCAGCGTTGTTTTTCCACTGCCATTGGGGCCAAGTAGACCGATTATTTTACCAAATGGGAAATCAACAGATAAATTATCAATCGCCAAAAAATCTCCATAACTTTTAGAAAGACTATTTATTTCAATAATATGTTTTTTTACTTCCATTTTTTACCTCACTTATTAATTATATCATATTTTTATATTTATAGCAAAATTATTCCTTTGATTTTTTATTAAACAGTTTCTTAAATTTTACCAATACTCTTATTATTTTATCTCTGAGATAACGGCACCATCTTGTTTTTGTATGAAAAAAGCAATAGATTCTATACATTTTGCTAGCAATTGAAATATACTTTTCTTTACGATAGTATCCTTCCATGACTCCAATAATTTGATTTTTTTGAACATTATATTCTAATTGCCATTGATGATCTCCACACATAACATATGAGTTGTTTTTGATTTTCAAAAGGCGATGCAAAACAAAAGTGCCATCAAGACGTTTATATAATAAAACATCTTTTTTGCGAATAGGCCTATTTGGTTTAATTAATAATACAGTATTTCTGTTTTCTTTGAGAAGCGGCAGCATACTAGTGCCCGTAATATTGACTACAATAAAGCCTTTTTCATTTAATACACTTTGATATGACGATTGGCTATTCAAGTAAGTCAGCTCCTTTAAGCTTACTTATGAAACCATCAACATCATTTTTTGCTGTTTTTATATCAATACCATACTCATTCATTAATGCTTCACTTAAATTTTCAGCTGTAGTGTTTTCCAGTAATTTCTTCCATAAGAAAGCTCCAGTACTATTAAGGTTAATGATACCATTGAATTTCTTTGTTGCTTCTCCTACAGCAACAACCACAAAATTACCAGCCACTTCTCTTAGCACAAATCCTGTTTTAATCTTCATAATTACTAACATTTCCTTTCATTTTTTCATATTTTTCAATATCTTCTTTAGTAATGCTATCAACTGCTTTCATTCTCATTTTTTTATTTTTAACTTTGAAAACGGCTTTCAATAATCTAGTAAACCAAAACCATGGTAATAAGATAGGTATCTTTTTCAAAATCCTATTACGCTGTGTCATATGTTTATAAGGTGGGAATAAACTAAGTATGATATATTTCCATTTTGATGCTTGTAGTTTTCTATTTAACTCATATCCATTAAACATATTAATAATAGCCATGTTTTTGCGAGTTCCATAAGTAGTTGAATCCATTATGTATTCTTCTAACAATTCGATTTCTTCATTATTATTACCAACTCTAAACCAATAATTCATTAATGAGAATAAAGAACGCTCAAATTTATTGAGTTCCATTTTTTCTAATTCACTACTAATATATATCCAGTTTAATGAGTTTTCATATGCATTCATATATACATATATATCTATGATATTTCTGATACCTGCACCACCTAAAAAGAAATGTTTTGCAATATGGGCAATCATATAGATATAATAATCTTCATCCGTCATTTTATATTGATAAACATATCCATCTATTTGATGAACAAACTGCCAAATATCTTGATAATATTTGCTATATCCAATGCTATCACTCATAAGTTGACGATGTAGTTCTATTACCATATATGGTTTGCGTGTATACTCATCATGATTTGAATGATTAAAAGCATTACAAACATACCCCATTTTTTGCATTATTTGGCGGCATTCTTTGGCCTTTGTTTCATCAATCAAAATATCAATGTCACCCATAGTCCTCAAATCAGCAAAAGGATATATTTTTTTGATGACACTTCCTTTTAATAAAATATGGTTTATTTGGTTCTTTTCAAATTCCATTTGGATATTATCACATTCAGCATCTTGAATAGCAATTTTATATATTGTCTGTTGGTTTATTTTTTTCAAGAGGTTACGTTCCGCCTCTTCACATATATCTTTTAAGCCATAATATAAATAATTTTCTAAAGCATGTGCCTTAGCGAAGGTTAATAATTTCTTAATATCAATGTTCTCTGGTATTTCTTGTATGATTTCTTTTTGTAATACTCTTTTAATAATGAAAATCAAAAACTGTTTTTCATTGAAAATTAAGAACTGCTTTTCATTCATCATTTTAATTATCCTCATTCATAAAATCATATGCTAATTTAGCAGCCTCAAGCGAAATATTACATCCCATCTCACATATTTTTATCTCTTTTACCATTCTTTCAACAATGTTTAATACTTTATCCATCATTTCAATATTTGTTGGTCTAAGAGTTTGCGATAAAATTTCACTAATAGCTTTTTGAGAATTTATATTTTTGATCCAGTTATCTGGACTCCTTTTAAGAAAACAAATACTTTTGATGGCAAAATCTTCATTGAAATTTAAATCAGTTTTTCCAGAAAAAGGTGTCCCATAAGCTCTAATATCTCCAGCTGAATTAATAACAATTGCTGGTTTATCATCATTTAATATTCTAGCCCCAGGAAATGCCTTAAGCCATAAACTAGTATGGGTTGATTTACCCGTGCCACTTGGAGCTGAAAACAAATAAGCAAAATTATCATAACAAACTGCAGATGAATGTAGCATAATTCCATTGTTATTAATTAAGATTGAATAAAAATATGTTCCATAGACCATATACTCACAATTACCAACGCTCAAATGAGGATATTGTTCTCTCATATTGATAATTTTTTGTTCAGCTTCAGGAATTTTATTAACTTCTTCATCATGAATAATACCAGTATATATATATTCTTTGCTTTGTGATAATAAAGGTTCATGTTTAGGACCCATTTCTATTAAAATGCCAGCTATTTTATAAATATTCATAACACACCTAGTATATATCAGTCCAATTAGGATCTTTAATTTTATAGGTCATTACTCCATCAATAATATTAAAATCCTTAGATTGGGCTTCTACACCATTCACATAAATTGTTACTGAATCTCCAAACTTATAACCATTAATTGGGGTAATCTTAACGACAACATTATTTTTTGTCGGATCGTCAATTAAATTTGCTTCATATAAATTTTCTAATGCTTGAGCAGTGTAATTCTTTTTACTAGTATCTAAATCTATTTTAACAGTTGTAATTATCTTACCACGAGTATTACAATAATCAACTACTTCAGCTGCTTTAGTATTATCACTTTTTAAAGCAACATCATACAAGCTAGTAGTAATAATAGTATCAGAATATAAGATTATATTATTATTTATTACATAACCTCTTGCATATATTTGTTTTTGATAATCATTTGGTTCGTACACATTTAATATTACAAAAAAGGAATCCTCTTCAATACTTTCACAAGTATTAGTGATAACTCCGTCATACCATTTAATAAACTTATCTTTTTCAAGTTCCTTATAAGATATTAATAATCCATATTCAGATGTATTTTTCTTTTGAATATCCATAGTTTCAAAATCATATTTAATTGTAAATTCAATTCCCAAATCATCATTACTATAAAATACCGGTTGCACATCAATGCCCTTTGTATTCTTATCCGCATCACCGCATCCAGTTAATAAAAGAAAGAGCATAATAATTACCAAGACATATTTCTTCATATATTCACCTAATACTATATCATTATGTTTATTTTAACATTTTATCCGTATAATGTAAATGTTTTTCGATAACTTATTAAATTACTAGAATAATAAAGGAATGAATAATTATATTTTTTATCATTATGCATTAAATATATACACAGGATAATAAAAAATAAAACAAGAATAATATTCTTGTTTTATTTACTAATATAAATTTATTTTAGATATTTATTCTTGCAAAGAGATTTTATGTTTAACATCAGAAAATATAGTATCCAAATTCATATCATTAAAATATTTTAAATCGAATTTCATTTTCCCTTTTTTTAAATAAATTATCATTTTTCTTTTTTTAATATTAATTTTAATAATATTAGATTTCAATATTTTAAAATCATAACCAGATATAAATGTCTGTTCAACAAAACTCCATCGACAATTGTCTTTTAATAATAGCGATGTTTCACTTACATTATGCAAATTCTTTCCCAAAGAAAGAAAACAATATATATTACCAAAATCAATAAATTGATAATTTATTTTCTTTTTAGATGCTGTTAAAATAAAGTATTTATCTGACAATGTAGAATTTGTTAAGAACTTTTTATATTCTGCTTTTAATCGATATTTTTTGTCAGAGTCTTCTATTAACCTTTTTCTTGATGATTTAATACTTTCAGCAGTAATATACGAAAAGCTTACTAATAATTCGTTTTTCAACTCTTCAAGACTGCATATAGCTCTAGTATCCGTATTTATAATACTATTGTAATATTCTCTTGCTTTGGCAAGATCTTTTTCAACGTCAAATCCAGAGCTATACATATATCCTAGTTCGTATGTTGGATCTTGTATATGAGAAAAGGATTTACCTTCAAGTTTTTTCTCATCAAAATATTCTTTTGCTTTTTCAAAACAAATCATAGCATTATTATATGATTTGTTTTTGATATACATTAATCCAGCATAATATAGCGTATCATAGCAACCATTTTCAATAGCTTTACTAAAATATTTTATTGCTTTATCATAATTTCTTGTAGATTCGTCAGCATAGCCATAGGGATCTTCATAATAACATAATCCCAATTTAAACTGAAGTTTCCCTAAATCCTTTAAAAAGTTTAGATTTTCGCTCATTATTTTATTATCTAAATCAATGTTATTATATAAAAACCATTGTTCATAAAGTCTTTGATCAGGTAAAGTAATATCACAAAGTTTCTCAAAGTTTTCAAAAGCTTCTTTTGATTGCTTATTTCGTAAACCAAAACGCGCTTGCCAACTGGCATAATTAAAATTAAAATCATCAAAACGAAAATTCTCATTATTCATTAAAAAAGCATGGATTTGATTTGCCTCTATCATTTTATTAATATAATAATAACTTTCCACATAATTATTTTGTGCAGATATTTTGTAGTAATTAGCAGCAATCTTATAATCCACAGATACGCCAAGTCCAAAATTATATATTAATCCTAATTTATGAATCGCACTATAATAAATATAAGCTTTTTCATTATAACCAGATGACATGGACTTTTGAATCCAAGCTCCTTCATTATATGCCCTTTTATAAAATTCTCCTGCCTTTATGAAATCTTGAGGTAAAATGGATCCATAAAAATAATAGTCCCCAATGGTAACAAGATCTTCTAAAGCGGTAAAAGTACCATTCAAAAGTCTTTCTCTATAACTTTTCAAAGAACTATCATATTCAGCCTTTTTTTCAATATTTTTTAAAATTTCATATGCTTCATTTATTTTAGTAAATCTTTTATTTGAAAGATACTCATCATTTATATCTGGATGATATGTTTTAGCTAACTTGCGATAAGCACTTTTTATTTCTTCTAATGTCGCTTTTTCATTTAAGTTTAAAATTTTATATAATGATATTTCCATGTTCTTATCCTCACTCACATCAATAATATCATTTGTGATGATAAATGTCAATTCAAACTCACGTTTGATTTAATATTGCAATAAAATATTTTGTTTAATTATTTCTATAATATGCATTTATCATATTAATAAATGATTGCCCATATTTATTATATTTCACTTGTCCAACTCCAGATATATCTAACATTTCATTTTCTGTTTTTGGACTTTTTTCCGCCATTTCTTTTAATGTGGAATCATGAAAAACAATATAGGCAGGTACTTTTTCAATATTTGCTAATTTTGACCTTAACTCTTTTAATTTATAAAACAAATCATTATTATATATTTGGCTAGTTTCAATAATTTTGGTTAATTTATCAGTATTTTTAATAGTCTTCATTAAACATAATTCATTGGATTCTAATAATTCTTCACCAAGTTTTGTGACTACTATTGTTGGATATTCACTATTACGCTTTAAAAGATATTCTTGTTCATATAAAAAATTTATAATTGTTTTTACTTGCTCTGTACTATAACTGGTAAGAGCGGCGTACTTTGAATTGTTTTCTAAATTGAATTTAACAATTTTTTGATTTTTACTTCCTCTTAATGCATCAACAATCATTGTCTCTCCAAGTGGCATCCTTTTACAAACTTCTAAAACACATTGAATAATAATCTTTGACTGCTCTGTAATATCTAAAGTCTCATAGTCAGATTTACAATTGGAGCAATTATCACAAAAATTAGTTGTTTGTTCCCCAAAATAATTTAAAATATATTTTCTTAAACAACTTGTTGTTTTACAATAACTAACTATAGCATTCAATTTAGTAATGCGCATTTCTTTGATTGCTTCAATATTTTCTTCGTCATATTCATTTTTGTTTTCCATTGTATTAATGAAATACATTTGAGTATTATAGTCTTTTCCATTATAATATAAAATACATTCCGCATCTGTTCCATCACGTCCTGCTCTTCCAGCCTCTTGATAATATGCTTCAATGTCTTTAGGCATATTATAATGTATTACATAATTGACATTTGATTTATTAATACCCATTCCGAAAGCATTAGTCGCAACCATAATGTTTTTTACATCATAAATAAAATCATGATGATTTTGTTTCTTCTCTTCATCACTTAATCCAGCATGATATCTTGTTGCCTTAAATCCCTTAACACTCAATAATTCACAAACACTCTCAACTAAGTCTCTTGTTGAAACATATATTATTCCTGTTTTATTTTCATTATTTTTTAAATAGTTTATTAGCTTATTATCTTTATCTTTTCCTACTTCCACAGAAAAAAATAAGTTTTTGCGATTATAACCAGTATTAATAATTTTAGGATTGATTAAACCAAGAATATTAATAATATCTTCTTTAACATTTTTTGTGGCAGTAGCAGTAAAAGCACCTATCACTGGTCTAATATTTAATTTTTTTAGATATTCATTTATTTTTAAATATGATGGTCTGAAGTCAGGTCCCCACATAGAAATACAATGTGCTTCATCTATAATGAGCATATTTATATTAATCGCATTAGAAAATTTTATAAACGTTTCTAATAATAATCTTTCTGGAGCTACATATATCAATTTATAATTACCATTATATGCATTTAATAATGTATTTTTAAATTCAAAACTATTAAGAGAAGAATTTAAAAAAGCACAACTTATTCCAGAATCCTTTAACTGCCTCACTTGATCATCCATTAAAGATATTAAAGGTGAAACAACAATTGTCACTCCTTCATTTAATATAGCTGGTATTTGATAACAAATAGATTTTCCAGCACCAGTTGGCATAATAGATAAGCAATCCCTTTTGTTAATAAGTGAATCTATTACTTCTTCTTGTCCATCTCTAAATAAATTGTAGCCGAATACATTTTTTAATATTTGATATTTCATAGTTTTACTTTCTTTATAATATTATTTATTTTAACATTAATTTTTATTTGTTCAAATTGTTTTTATTATATATAAACAATTAATTCATCTAGACTTTTTGATAAAACGCTAATAAAATAGTTTTAAAAATATTGACAATTATTACTTTGTGTTTCCACGTTTCATAGTTTTCTTTATATCATTTATGAAAAAGGATAATAAATCACCTTTTTTTACTTTTTTTAAGCCTAAATCTTTTCGCATTTCATTCATTATTTCTTCTAATACAAAAAGAATTTTTCCTGCATCATTGGGATTTAGTCCGTTCCCTCTAAATTCTACCCATTTTTTAATTACTTTTGACGAGCCCCAAAGAGTTATATCTTTTGAAAATTTTGATAAATCGGTTTGCATTTCTTTTTGTGAATATTCATATCCGTTTTTTCCATTTAATTGAATTTTATATACCATATCAACAAATTCTCCATATGACTTTTCTCTTTTTTGAGTAAGGTATTCTCTTCTTTTATGTTTATAATCTACAATCTTAGCAATAATAGAGGATATTATTATTCCAGTAATTGACATAGCTCCAGTGATTAATGCAACCAACACAACTGCGTCAATTGTAGACGAAATTGTAGTAAACCATTCTACAATTTTCGATATCCAATTTCCTAATATCATGATTACAAGGTATATTGCTCCTCCGGTCAGGCCTATTAAAAATAATAGCAAGCACACTCCAATAAATAAATTCCATTTTGGATGTTTCTTTGCAAAACTTACTTTTTCATTCATAAAATCCTCTTTTTATCGTTTAATTTTTATTCATTAATAATTGATATCAAAATCATAGATTATATTGCAATGTTTAATTATCAATATTGAAATAGTGGTCTATTAAACAAATTTATATTTCTTTTCAAATTCAATTATTAAAGACTTTATTTTTTCAATATTTTCTTTTGCATATCTATTATCTTCTGTATTGAATAATGCCGGAATAAAAAATATTCCTTCTTTTTCGATACTATTCATCTCATATTTTCCAGTACCAAGAATATTGATGATGATAACAATTTTTGCATTGCATTTCTTTTTTTTCTTGCGTATTTCATTTAATTTTCTTCTGTTAATTCCACTTGTTTCGTTATGAAATTTAAAATCAACAAAAATGTCATCGCTTAGTTTACCATCAAATATTTCAAATAATTCTAATTCTGGAATTTCATATGTAAATATTTTGTTTTCTTTCAAGATATACTTTCCTACAAGCTCACCTAATGCGCCTAAATAAATTCTATCAAATATTTCTGGCATTAGTAAAAAACTAGATTGGTCAAAATAAAATTTATATCCATTATCTTTAAAGAACTCTATAATTCCTGGAATTTTCAATATTTTATCTATTCTAGCTTTAGTATAAGAAAATTCTCTATTTAATTTGTCTTTGTGCTTACTTATTTTTCTTAAATTATGTTGGCTTTTATTTAAATAATCGAAATAATAATAGTTGGTTGGTTTATCAAAAAATTTGTGTAATTGTATTTTATATTTTGTTTTACAAAGTGCTTCCTCAGAGTGTACTAAAGGATATTTCAAAACAAAATCACGTAATTCAATCCACTCTTTTCGAATGTTCTCATCCTTGCGAAAATTTTCCATTAAGTACTTCAAATATTTGTTGTTTTCTTCATTTTTGATAATATCTTCATTTATTTCTACATTTTCTTTTTTATTCGCAAAATTATCTAGACAATATCTTATTGCTGAATTAATTTCATTATTTTGAAAATCTTTTATTTCATCTTCAAATTTTGCCAATTCCCTACAAACTTTATCATGCAATAATATGTAAACTTTATTATTTTTGTTATTTGTTCGACAAATTCTACCTGTCGCTTGTACAAAAGTTTTGTATATAAATCTTCCATAACTTGAAGTGTTTTCCAGAGAACCAAACTTTATATGCTTATTATCGTAATGTTTTTTAAATGCTGATTTTATATTATGCAATGCCATATCATCCGATATTTCAATATTCTCTTTTAAATCTTCCATTTGAAGTAAATATTTAATAAAGTTTTCTTCAGTAACATAATCATTCATATTTACAATTACATTAGTAGGACAATCAATATATATGCCATCAAAATCTTTTTTATTTGTAAATTCTTCAATTATATCTTCTTCAGATATATATGCATCATTTTCAATGTTATTATCAATTGTATATTGTATATTTTGTCCAGCACCAATTGTTTGGTATGTTGAAAATAACAATACTTTTTTATTGTTAGCTAGATCATCATGAACTTTTTTCTTTTCAACATTATAATTATATGTTTTTAGGTTATATAATCCATATTCATCAATGTTTTTATTATATTTAATTAATATATCATTCCAAAATGTTCTAATTAATTTTTCGTTAAATTTTTCTTCATTATTCATATGAAGATTCATAAAACAAATAAAAGCTTTACAATCATTTTTAACGAACAACTCAATCACATTGTAAGTTCTAATATATCTATCGATAATATAGTCTCCAGAATTAAACTCATTATTTAGCTTTTGTTTTATATATTGGCTTAAATCGATTTCTTCGTTCACTGATTCAATATGTTTTACTAATATCTCATATTTGTTACTTTCATTTTTTTGAGCAACAAATTTATCAGTCATTCTATTCATATCTTCACTAGACAACTTATAATATCGTGCATCCAATGATGACTTTAAATAATCAATATTAAAATTGCCTAGAACAGTTTTGACATCTGCTGTTGCAGATATACCAATTATTCTTGCATTATCCAAAAGATTTAAAAGATACTTTTCTGGAGTAATCTCAAAATTATAATAATTTATATTAGTAATGGAGGCATGATTGTCGCTATCAATAAAATGATAGAAAGAAATGCCATCATCATAATAACAACTTGATTCAGAAAAATTATTGTTAGCTGACTTAAATATTGAATGTATTTTTCTAGTAATCCATTCTTTTTCGTTTGAATCAAGTCCAAATTCTGATAAAATGCTTCTCCTAGCATAGTCCATAGAAAAATCATTTTCTTTCCTATGCTTATTTTTTATAGACTGATATCTAATTGTCCACCAATGAATTCCCCTAACAAAATAATCAATAAAAGTATTCAACCTATCTATTAAATTAAAAAGCAAATATTTATCATCCAACTTTTTTTCTAAAACAAAATTATTAATATTCTCTTTAAAATCTATGTGAATGTTTGAATCTGCTTTCGATAAAATAGAATGAAAATTTACATCATAAAACAAAAAATTATTTTCTGAATTTTCACTTTCAATTCTTTTGTCATCTCTGTCATTTTGTAATTTATAAAAATTATGTAAATGAAATTCATTAAATATTTCATCTGCAAATTTCTTCATGCCGTCCCTTATTTCTAACGGTGTAAATTGTTCATCACTATATTGAAATTCTTTTCCGTCTTGTAATATCTCTTGTGTAAAATTCATTGTAGTTAGACTTTTATATATTTTTGTAAATAACTGAATCAAATTTACTTTTCCTTGCATTCCCAAATTTATTTGATTTTTTTGAATAACATTCTTTGCAGCATCAAATTCATCAATGAAAATGATTGCGCCTTCTGTTGATTTATGTTCATTAAAAAAATAAGCATTCTCTATAAACGTAGTATGTTTAGATAGGAATTTATCTATTGACATCATTAAAACTTTTTTCATGCTAGTAAATACAGTTGGATATAACTTTGATACCCAACTTAATTCACCATTAATTATTAAATTTCTTCTTTCACTTTCAGTTTTACATTTAATTGATAAATGAGCTAATATTTTTCGTCTCAATTCAGGTTCAAATTCTTCTACTATTCTCTCTTTTAAATTATTCAAATTATCTGCTTTGTCTTCGCTATAATTTTTATCTAATTCATTTAATTTATATTTATAGTTATTTAAATGCTTAAATATTTTCAGAGTAGTAAACTCTTTTTGTGGAACCTCAATATTTTGTTTTAAAAAACTATTTATTACTGTATCAGCATTATTGTCAACAAACATTACATCTTTCAGAAAGTTTTCATGCATTCCAGCCTTTTTAAAATCTTCTTCTAACTCTTCATATGGCAAATTCTTTTTTAGTTGCGTAATGAAAAATATTTTTTTGCCTTCTGCGCAGTATTTTTGATAATTTTCAACAATGTATTTTCTAACAGCAGTTGTTTTTCGTGAGCCTGTTGGAGCAGTTAAAAGCAAAAGTTTTCTGTTATTCAAACTACTATTACAAAATTCTTTTAATACTAACTCCAATTAATTCACCTCGTTAATTAACTTTCTATTTATACTTCTTTCATTTTTATTTAATCATAAATGTCGTTTGAGATTTTATTCTTATTGTACTTTAATATTGTTTTATTATTTTTGGCTAAATACAATACTATCATATCAACATGCAGCAAGATTATCCTTTTGTTTTAAAAGCCGCCAATGAAATTTTCACTATTTTATAATGGCTTCAAAATCTCCACCATAAGTTACTTCTTTTAATTTTACATCTTCTCCGTAAGTAACAATTTTTATTTTAATAGTTTTACTAGATGAGCCATAACTTGCTTTCTTATATGAAACATCCTCCCCATATGAAACGATCTTAACTTTAGAATCTTCTCCGTATTCTACTACTTGCAATGTTACTTTCTGACCTTTTAACATTTTAAAATCACTTCTTGACATTTTGCTCATTTGCTTTTCCTCCTTGCAAAATACTTTTAATCATTTTGTTTTATATTTTCAAATGAAAACTTCATTAATAAATCTTCAAATCTATCTTGAATGTAATTGACAATATTAGTCGTATCAACTTGAGATGGCCAACTTCTACATAAACTAAACAATTCATTCGGGCATTCTATTCTATCTTGTTGAGTAAATCCATTATTTTTTCCCCAATTCTTATTTGTCATTACTAACAAATAAGAATTAGCATTTGGAAATATTTGCTGAAGTAACCTTTTCCTTTGTAAATGTTGTTCAAGATATCCGCTTCTGTTATATCCCAGCTGTGTTTTACATTCAATTATTGCAATACATTCACTATCTTTCCATATAGATATATCTGGCATAAATCCCTTAGATATTGTTCTTTCTGAATAAATAGTAAGTTTATCATCCAAAACCTTATGTAAATAATATAAGATTGTTTCTACAAAAAAATCTGATGCACTTTGCATTCTGCCCTTACCAAGAATAATTTTATTAATCTCTTGATTAACATAATAAGTAAACATTCTTATCAATACTGCTTCCGTGACATCTGTCTTTGACAAATCAATATTTTCTTTTACTAGAATAGTATCTTTAATTTTTTTATAAAACTCACTATAAGCTCTACATATTTCTAACTCATTATTTTTTATATTCATTAAATACTCTTTTCCTCATTTTATGTTTCCAGTTTTATATAGTAATTATGTAGTTTCAATACTAATTAGTAACTGATAACCAATAATTTTTTATTGCTGATTTATACTATTTCCAGCCTATTTTAGGTCATTTTCGGTGTTTTATATTCTATAAAGCAATACGATAGTCGCAATGTGCACCATGACCACCAAAGTGCTGAAAAATCGCTTACTGAGACTAGCAAAGTAACATATTTTTTTCGGTGTTTTTTGATGTCTTTTCGACATTTTTCTTCCGTTTTCACTAGTAATGCAATTTAAACTAGTTAATAAGCAAGTTGGTTGTCATCATAGCGAACAATTTATTTAATAACTTTTATGTATCAATGCTAACCACCAAATTTCATATTAATCCAATCATGTAAAAGCTGCTCATAAATATGAAATTTGTCTTTCCACCACTCACTGCAAACATAATACGTGTCATTTAATTTAAATTTCGTCCAATATCTATTATGGCCCTTTTTGTCTTTAATTTCCCTTGCGTCTGTAATGAGCAATGGGTAATCAATACCGAAAGCAAGCCGACAATAAATTTTATCCTGGAGCATTATTAATGTTTTATCATCGAGGTAGTTATTATCATATAACAGAGTAAATAATCTTTTAACATATTTTTGTATAGATTCTTCTTCCTTCTTGAACAATAACTCAAACGGCAATATAGCATTATTTTTTGATTGATATTGCATAGTTGAATTCTTATTATCTACACTGTCATTGCAAATCTTCTCATAACAATTAGCATTATTATCAGCAATTTTTTCAACAAGATAATCACAAAAAACATTTAAATTTAAAAAATACACATCTCCGGGTAATGGTTTATATTCTTTCGTTAAATAGTCATAAACAATTGAATTAAGATTATGCGGGTCTACATTTAAATTTCTTTTTTTATCAAAGTTAGAATATATGGATTTATATATTTTTGCAAATCACCGAGTGTTCCCCTAAATTCACCCATTATACCTTACCTCCTTAAAAGAAATATCTTCATAAAAAATTTCTTTTTTAAAATCTAGAAAATTATCTTTAAATAAATAATTATATCGTTGTTTTAGTCTAGAAATCGAGTTATAAACATCACTTAATCTATCTTGTGTAAAGAAAAGATAATTAGGAGTAATTGATTTGTACAAAGTGTTAATTTTTTTTGCACAATTAACAAACTTCTCTATTACATCGCTTTTGTAACCAATATCGGATAAATATTTTTTGAAGAGGTTAATTTCTTTTTTCCAAATTAAAGTAACAATGTCTGGTGGTTCTACAAAAGATGGATAATGAATGAACAAATTAGCGTCCGAATCAATTTCGCGATTAAGTAAACCAATTAATTCAATAATTTGCCACCACATGTGGGTTCCAGAATGATTCCCATTAACATAAAGATTATTTTTAAAAGGACCTATATAATTCGTTTTCATCTCATTTGAAAAAGAAAGTTTTATTTCTAATAATTTTTCGTTTTCGCAAGCATATTCTATTAAAAACCAGTCTATAAAATTTATCATTAAACTTTTCCAACTGCCACCATGCCAAACGAAATCGAGAAACTCAAAATAGTTTGGAACTCCAAAATCATATATGATTTTTTTATTAGCAGATGAATAACAATAACTTCTTTCATTACTTGATATATAAATATTATATTTTTTAGAAGATTTAATTCATTACTATCAAAATGTATTTTGAAGCTATTTGCCATAGAAATCTCCAAGCAAACTAATCACATCTGCTTTAACATCATCAAATACAAACGTCACTCTTTCAGCGTTTAACGCCTTATTTTGAATATCTTCTTTCTCAAGCAATCTTTGATAAATTTTCTTATCAATTGGTGTATATAAACTATAAGGGTTATCCAATATTAAGTAATAATATGATGTTCGTGCATCCTCAGCTAAACCTAATCTATGTATTCTATCTCTTGATTGCAACATGTGAACTAAATTGAAACTATATTCAAAATATACAGCTTGATGACAAGAAGTATGTAAAGAAACTGATTCGGCTAAAGTATGTGGATTAGTTATTAGCACATCAAATTTATTATCTAAAAAATCATTAATAATATTTTCTCTTTCACTAATTGGTACTGAGCCATTAATAACCCTTGCTTTTATCCCTCTATTTAATAGTTCAGCTCTTATTTTATATAAAGTGTCAACAAAAATCCCCCATACAATAACCAATCCTTGCTTAACCAACTGACTAACTAAATCTATTCCTTTATAGAATTTTGTCGTCATATCAAATGACTTAATATATTCTATATCTTCAGATGTTAATTCGCTAATTTCTTCAAAACTATCTTCAATAAAATCCGGTGAATAATCAAAAGTATTAAATAATATTTCATCCTCTTTTTTTATTGAATTCAGTAATAATGATGGATTGTTAGAAGCCTGTATTAGTCTGATATATAAAAGGAGCGTGTTTTTATGAAATGCCCTATATATTATTTCAAATAGCTCACTTTCTCGAGTATTTGTAATGCAATAACCTGCGTCTAGATTATCCAAATCAGCAGGTGGAACATTTAAATCTGCTTTATTAGTTCTGCAGAAGAACGGATAAATAGACTGATTGATAGCATTCTGATTTATCTCATAATTGTTTGCTAATTTCAAAAAAGACTTATCAAATCCGAAAAAAGATTCATATTCATCCGTGAACAATAGGTTTAACATATTATATAAGTCGACATACCCATTTGGAATTGGTGTTCCTGTTAAAACAACTCTAAATCGAGCGTTATCACATATTTTTAAAGCTGAAGTTGCCCTTTTTCCATCAATTGATTTTATTCTATGAACTTCATCAAAAACCAAAAGTGTTTCAGAATCTACAATATGTTTTAATGCATCAATGTTATTTTGTAACGATTCATAATTAAATAAAAACAAATTAATTTCTTTTTCATGAAAAGCAATTTGAAAGAATCTATTTTGACTAGTGACTTCTCTTTCTTTCTGATAATCAAAAACTTTTAATTTTTTCTTGTGTCCAAAACACTTATCAAATTCTCTCTTCCAAGAACCAAATGAGTTAATTGGGCCAATCATGACTATTTTTTTTACTTGATTTATTTTTTTTGAAGATAAGTAGGCATATGCACCATAAACTATAGATGTTTTTCCTGCACCAGGCACTGAAAAATTTGCACTTCTCATCATATAACTCATATGAAAAGCATCCCAAAGCTGTGGTTCTCTTAAACTGCGCACCATTTCTGAATTAACAATATTGCGAAAATTTTCAAAATCTTTTTGTAAAATAGAATCTTTATTTTTTATAGAAATTCCTAATAATCGTCTTTTATCTAAAATAATATCCCATTGATAGATAAACTTATTTAATGACTGTGTAATATATACATTAAAAGAATATTTATCAGCATATTCCTTAATTATCGCTATCAGTTTTTTAATGTGTAAATAGTTTAATTTAGAAAAATAATATTTTGAACCTGATATAGACTGAACCAAATGTTGTAATTCTCTTTTAAAAAAACTATATTCTGGAGACAAATAATTAATCCCTTTTAAATTATTGATTCCTATTATTTTTTTATCAATAAAATCAAGAATAAAAGTATTTTCTTTATTCTCGTAATTAAGAATCAACCTATCTTTTGAATATGAAACAATTTTCTCTTTAACTATTTCTGGGATATCGATAACATACAAATCATCTGATGCATTATTATTCCAAAGCTTATTAAAATTTTCTTGTGCATTCTGAATTTTTTTATTCTCACTATTCGATGCATTCCAAGAACAGGTCGTTTCAAAAGATTCATAATTGCAAGAAACAGAAGCTATTGTTTCATTATTAGAACCGCGAAAATATATTGAATTGCTTTCATCTTCTATTAAGCCGAATTTATCGTGAAATATTCCACCAGTTTTTGTGAATGCAATTTTTATATCAACAAATCCATACTTAATTAAGTAAGCTAAATTTTTAAGCTCGTCACTCGGATACTCATCACTGATTCTATCATTTAATCTATTGAAAATTTGCATTTTATCTGAATAAGCTTTTTTAATCAGTTCGAAGTCATTTTCATTAATTTCACATGAAAAAACAAAATATATATGCCCTTTTTCTTTTATAATGTTTTCTATACCTTTTGAGTAAAGAGAAAGAATGTTAGAATCAAAATATGCACTAACTCTTTTATAGCACTTAGCATTTGAAAGAGCAGGAATGTAGAATTCTTCAATTACATCATCATTTTGAGAGTTAAAAAAAGGTTTTATTTTTATTTCATTTAATGACATAATTACCACTTACTTTCTATATCATTTATTTTCTTTTTTAACATTTCAATTTTGATTTTAAAATTATTAATTTCCCCTTGATTCATAAGTGAAAAAGCATCATCTATATTATTGTTAAAGTTTTCAATATAACTTATGACCTTTTTTACCTTTTCCGCTCTATTTGATTCTGCTTTTGTCGCATATATTGCTTCAAAAATGCTATTATTAGTATCGTTTGAAAGAACTGAAATAACTGGATGATTGTCATTGTCCTTATCTCTATTTTCTTTGTTTTCAGCGAAAATCGGTTGCTTAAATTCGTTTTCTTCTACATCGCCAATGCATTTTTTTATTAGTGCATTAAAACTTTCTGGGTTTTCATTGTAAACTTTTATTAGCCCTCTAATATCACGAGTTCTATCACCTTTTTGCTTCATACTAGAATAAAAAACCACCCTGATTCTATTCCATTCAGCAACACTAACATTCTTATATAACCTTGCCAACTCTTGTACTGGCCCGTCCATTTTTAATTGTCTTGCAATATGAAATTTATTAGGCTTTTCGTCATAATCAAGAAAATCAGCGATAATTTTTGCTTTATGATACATTAGTTCGACGTCTGATTTTTTTAAACTTAATTTTTTCGAATATTCATCAATTGTCCATATATGATTTGGAGCTATTAAATCGTAATAGATATCTACTAATCTTGAAATCGGATCATAATCCACTTTTTCATCAACACCAAATTGTGTTAATCTTTCAATAGTCTTTATATATTTCCTATCTTGTTCATTTTCTAGGTTTTTTTCGATTATAAAGCACTTAAAATAAGCAAATTTGTCATTAGCAGTATCACTATATAACTCTCTTAGAACTGTAAATCTTCTATTTCCACTAACTACTCTTCCGTCAAATAAAACAACTCCAGGTCTAATTTGGCCTTTAAGCTTAATATCGTTATATGTTTTTTGAAAATCTTCTCTATTATTAGATTCTTTAACAAAATTGTGGATTTTATTATTGTAGTCCTTTAAATCCATATCTTCATAATTCAAATCAGGATTAATTTCTTTATCACCACTTATTGATGTAGATATTCTTCCATTTTCATCATTATAAAACAATTTATCAAGAGGAACTAAATAAACGGTCATTTTTTGGCCCGTTGACTCCCAGTCTGGAGTTTCTATTCCAACTTCTTCAGCAAATTGCTTAATATTATCTAACTTTCTCATATAGAATTCCTCCATTATTTATTTTATTTTCAATAAAAGTGTTATTTAACCAAAAGCAATAATTAATTATTTTTCTTCCATCTGGTAATAATATTTTGCCGACTTTTGAGTCGTTATCATGCGGCCTGACATGAATTAAACCATTCTCGTTTTTCTTAGGAAAATTTTCAACAGAATAACCAAATTTTCCTCCAATAATTAGTGTATTATTAATTAACATATTCTTAACTTTTTCCCAAACCAGGAAAATTTCTGATAAATCTAGTTTGGAAAATTTTAGAGTAATAAAATCTATAAGAATCGAATCGTTTTCTGATTCTTTAAAAATAAATAACAAAAATGTTTTCTCGGAAAAATATTTGTAAGTATTGGAATTATTCCAATCATGTTTTAACATATCATAGTAATCAATTGCAGGAAAGGACATGCTTTCAGTAACTTTATTTTTAGCAGTTACCTTTACGGTTTTAAATACATAATGCTTTTTCAGGAATAGTAAAGATTCAATATCAATGTTTTCCAAACTTACAATTCTAGAGATTAACATTGAATTAAGACTTTTCGAAGTGCTATTAATCTTAAACTTTTCTTTTAGCTGTGTAATTGTTAAACCTTTAAATTCTGAAATTCTATCCTGAATATATTTTTCAACCGATACTTCATCTACTAGATTGTTTTGCATATCTTGTTACCTCCATTAACTCTTTAATTCTTTTCCCCATTTTTTCAACTAAAGGAACTACTAATGCATTTCCCATACAGAAATATCTGAATTTTTCTGGCATGCCTGTATTTGTCCAATTGTCATTAAATCCATTTAATCTTTCGCACTCAAGTGGAGTTAGCACTCTTAATTTATTTGTATTAGGATCTAAAATAACATGTGTTGTTCTCGAAACAGATGATTCGCTTGTTAATAAAGTTCTCGCGGGCTCATCCATTGAATCCGGAAAAGACATTTGTCCTTCAGAATATAAATAAATCTCGCCATCTGGGGTAAGCCTTGCTAATTGTTTCGATCCTTTCAACTTTTCAAATTTTTCTTTGGAATCGTTTATTTCATATTTAGAATCTGTTAAATCACTTTGAATAATATCTCCGATTGTCTGACTCTCTACGCATTCTGGTATTGTTTCACAACTATATACATGCCCATCTATCATGACACCTGAATTCAAAAAAACCGTTACGAATCTATCACTAAAATCAACTAAATCTTTATATTTGTCATCTCTTATATCCATATTAACTGCTTTTTTCTTAATATCTGTCGCTGCAATAGGAAAAATTGTTGCAAAAAAGCCATTGTTTTCAACTAAACTGGCTGCATCATTTTCACCAAAAAATATTTTTTTATTTTTTCTAGGATACGCAAAAATAAATATTCTTCGTCTTTTTTGAGCTAAACCATAATTTGCAGCATTTATAACACGCCATTCGCAATTATAACCTTCCCCATCTAAAGTTCTTAACATAATGCCGAAATCTCTTCCTCTCTGTTGAGAAGGTGACTTCAATAATCTGTCAACATTTTCCAATAGAATCATAGATGGTTGTTTAGCGTTTATGATATCTAATATATCCCACCATAACACCCCTTTTTTTCCCTTTATTCCTTCTGCACTATTCCCGTGTGCCACACTATAATCTTGGCAAGGAAATCCTCCGACTAATAAATCATGTTCGGGAATGTCTTTTTTGGCAAGGTTTATATCTTTATTAGAGTGCTTTGAACTATCCCCAAAATGTGATATGTAGCAATTATAGGCATGTTGAACTTTTTTTCCTG
Organism: Bacilli bacterium; assembly: GCA_031553555.1. Classification (GTDB taxonomy): domain Bacteria; phylum Bacillota_I; class Bacilli_A; order ML615J-28; family CAG-698; genus CAKOMG01. The sequence continues at coordinate 29,368 of JAVBLL010000008.1, read as the reverse complement.
GTTCCCATTGGCTTGCAAAGACTGTGTCAAATATAGTTGATGCTCTTTCTAAACCAAGCCTAAAACCTCCAACACCAGCAAATAACTCAACTACTCTAATTTTATCTTCATTCATATTACTCCTACTTCCTTTAACTTTTTAAATATGTTTCCTGTCTCAACACTACATTGAAATTTTTCGTTTTATATGTTGCCTAACTCAACAACTATTACTTTTTTCTTATTTTTAACTTGTTTCAATTAGTGAGCTTCAACATTACCTCGAGACTATCTAAGTGCTGAGTTATGTTTTTATTACCAAAAACAGCATATTGATGGTATGTTGACGACACTTTATCTCCTATAAAGCAATACGATAGTCTCGACGTGCATTGAGACTATTATATTACTTGCTAAAAAACATATAATAATTATTTAATATTAAAGATCAAATTAGACAGTTTCTAATGATTTTTCCTCGACTATATGTGCTTTTTTTAATAAAATCTATAGTAAAATCTAAAAAAATCTTGCACCTTGGTAATTTCATTTAATAAAAAAGGTCACTTTCATTTGATTTAAATAGTTTATTGAATATTGATTTCTTCGCAATATATAATTTATATCCACATATATTGCATTTATTGTTAATCGCTTCACTCCCACAAATAATGTATTTCATAAATATACTGCTTTTATCTATTATTATAACATATTTTTATCAAAAGCAAAAGAATTTAATGAATAAATTGTAAAAAGATGTGGTTTTTGATAAATATTTAGATTATTTATAGTAAAATATATTTTAATAGATTAGAATAAAAACTATTTATTTGCGCTAATAATTATAAAACACACAAAAGACTTGTTACAATTGATATGGTATCAATTATAACAAGTCTTTTGACTATTCAAATATTTAAGAATTTATATATTTACAATTAAATATACTTACTAGCCTGTAAATTAAAATATTGAGCATATTTGCCATTTAACATAATTAATTCTTTATGGCTACCTGTTTCTATTATCTTGCCATCTTCTAGGACAATTATTTTATCGGCTAAAACTGTATTTGATAAGCGATGGGAAATAATAATAGATCCTTTGTTTTCACTTAAATCATATAGTCTTTTAAATATTTTATTTTCTTCTATTGGATCAAGTGCTGCTGATGGTTCATCTAAAACGACAAAATCACTTCTTTGAAAATATGTACGAGCTAGTGAAATGATTTGCCACTGCCCACCACTTAAATTCTTTCCATCGTCTGCATAATATCTTCCAAGAATAGTTTCATATTTATTTTCCCATTGGTCAATTATTTTTATTGCCCCACTTTGAATGCAGGCCTTATCTAATAATTCGTCATTATTTCTATCATCAAATGATGATAAAGCTATTATTTCTCTTAACGGAAGGCAGTATGTCACATATTCTTGAAATAATACTCCGAATACTTTTCTCACTGAGTATATGTCGTATTCTTTAATATCTAAATCATTAATTTTAATTGTGCCCTCTTGTGGATCATAAAATCTGAGTAACAATTTAATGATTGTCGATTTACCACTTCCATTTAAACCTATTAGTCCTAGTTTTTCTCCTTTTTGAATGGTGAATGAACAATTATTCAATATATCATTATCGCCTTTTGGGTATTTAAAAGACACATTAGAGAATTCTATTTTAGGAAGTTCGTCTAATATCAAATCACCACTTTTTTCAATATTAGCATCTAAATTCATAAAGTCGCGAAGGTTATTTAATTTTTCTTCCCCAACCATTATTGTGCTTACCATTTTTAAGAAGTATTCACTATAATTTTTAAAAGTATTAATTAAATTTAATTGATATTGAAGTGTACCAATTATTACCCTTTTGAATATCCCAACAATTAATATGATTATTTCTGGTGTGAGAAGTATTATATCCATTAATATTTTTTTAATATTAAAATTGGTATCTTGTTTTAATTTTAATTTGTAAATATTATGCCATATGTTCTTCCTTTTATTTAGAAAGTATCTTCCACAATCATTAACCTTTATTTCAAATTGATTATTTTCATCAAAAAAGACATCTTCATAATACTCCATTTCGCGATTTTGCGTTACAATATTTTTTGTAAGTTCATAATTCTTTTTTCTGTGTTGTTGTTCAATTATATAGTAAGGAATGAATAATATAACGGCAACTATTGCAAAATAGACATTAAATACTAAAAGCATCATAAGTGCACTTATCATATATATAAGTGAGGAAAGACAGTTAAAGATATTATTAACTAAGTTGTTTATTTCCCCAAAATCGGCTCTTATTTGTCTCAATTTATCGCCCATTTTTGATGAATCAAAAAAAGACAAATCCATTCTAGCAGTTTTTGTTATCATAATATTTTCTATATAAACATTGCTTAAAGTAGAATATTGATCATCAATATAATATGTAAAATATTCACTACCATAACTACATATTTTTAAAAATATATAGATTACAATCCATATTATGAGTCCTTTATATGATAAACTGTTATTTATTATACCATTTAATACTTCTTGCCATATCCAAATTTTAAACAAATCAATAAAGACGGTTAGAATAATTAAGATTACTTTAAAAGCAAAATACTTTTTACTTGATATATATGCAATTCTAATACCAAAAAAGAAATTACTAATGAACTGTTTTAATTTATTTATTTTATTCATTTTGGATATTTTCTCCTTGATATTTCTTTGCTTGCAATGAATAAAGATCTGCATACTTTCCATTTAAATTCATCAGTTCTTCATGGCTTCCACTCTCAGCAATTTTTCCGTTGTCTAGGACAATAATGTTTGTTGCTAGCTTACTTGTTGAGACACGATGTGATATAAAAATAGCGGTTTTATATGCTGAAATATTATGAAAATTTTGAAATATTTTATCTTCACTTACGGCATCAAGGGAAGCCGATGGTTCATCCAAAATTATTAATTCATGCTTTTTGAAATATGCTCGTGAAAGAGCAATTTTTTGCCATTCTCCTTTGGATAATTCAATGCCTTCATCAGAAAATCTTCTTGTCATATGAGTATCTAAAAAGTCTTCTTTAGTCTGAAGTTTGTTATATATATCACTTTCTATTAAGGAAGCAATGATTTCTTCATTATTATCTAATCTTTCTAAATCTGACATTGCTATATTTTCTCTAACTGTTAATGGATATTGAACAAATTTTTGAAATACAGCACTACATATTCGCCACAAACTGCGCAAGTCATAATCATTAATGTTTTTACCATTAATTAATATTTCGCCACTATTCACCTGATATAAACCTAATATCAATTTAATTATGGTGGTTTTACCGGCACCATTTATTCCAACTATCGATAACTTATCTCCTTTATTAATTGTAAAAGAAACATTATCAAGAATAGGATTATTAGTATATGGATACGTGAAGGACACATTATTAAAGACAATGGTTTCAATATTTTTTAATGATTCGCCTTTATATTCTTTTGTTTCATAATCTAGAAAATCAAAAACTTTTTCAAGTTCATCAAGCTCTAATTTATAATAAATTATGCCTGTAGTAAAAATAGCATAAATTTGATTGATAATTATTTCTGAATAACCTATTAAAAGAGTCATTTTACCAATGGAAATGTTTCCTTTAAATGTCTGTATAATGACAAATGCCAAAAAAATTAATTCGCCAATTCTTCTAAAGATCCCTCCAATTAATCCGATTTTTAAATTACTAAGCAAATGTTTGGTGTTATGTTTAATATATTTATCTTTTTCTTCATTATATCTTTTCTTAATATTTTCAGTCAAATCATACATTCTGATATCTTTAGCCGGCCATGGATCGGTTAGCATCCATCGATAATAACTCATTTTTCTTATGTCAGCCCTTTTTCCCTTTCGGAAGTCCCACATGTTTTTTTCAATTTTAAGCGAGAAATAAACAGCAGGCACTGTTAACACAAAAAAGATTATAGTGAAATAAATATTGAATTGTATTAATGGAATTAAGGCTATTATAAGCGCATATAAACTAACAATTGAAATAATTATTCTGAAGAAATATCTAATCACCATATCTCCAGCATATCTAGCTTCTTCAATGTTGTCTTTTCCAGTTGAGGTGTCAATGTATGATATTGGCATGTCATTAAGTTTTAATAAGATATTTTGATCATATTCATGAGCTGCCTTTTGAGAAATGATATTCCTTATTATTTCAGTTAATGAATTAATTATCTTTAAAGCCATTAATGATAATACATATATTATAGCAATGCTTATCACTTCATTTAATACTTTATCTTCACTATTTAAAATAAATAACTTATCTAATAAAATATTCAATAAATATATATTAGCTAAAGGTAATAACCTAAGAACAGCATAACAAACTACATACCCAATTATTAGATATTTACTTGAATTATAAATTGTTTTAATTGATAATTTTAAGCCTTTAACAAAATATTTTTTCTTTTTCTTGAATTTGCTTTCACTATTTTTCATTTTTGCTTTTCATCATATTCATATTAGATGAAAATGATATGCCTCTCATTCGGTTTATTGTGCACAAAATATCAACGATTCTCACCTCTTCATACCACCTGTGTTCTCCACTTGTCATGTATGTTCCTTGATTAAATTTATTATTTGAATATGCAGAAGTCAACTTTTCCATTATTATCTCTTTCATTTCCTTTTTACCTGCTTCCTTATCAACGAGAATCATTTCAACGATACTAGCTAACATATTTATTTGATAACTATTCTTTATCTGTGTTAGACTAGTGATGTCACTAACATATTCATCTAATGATATTAGTTTATTATTTTCTGTCTTAATTGTTTTAAAGAATAAAAAGGGTTGAGTGGTTTCTTTTTGAAGTAAATACCTTTGGTGTTTCCAGTTTGTAATATCAATATCAGTTTTTGGATAATTAAAATATTCAATAAACATCCTTGATTCCTTAATATCTTTAGTTATGTTCTTGCATATATAATCTTCCATAATTAAGATTGTATCAGCATAATAAAAATACTCACCACTTCCTCCAATAACTAAAATGGTAGACACATTAAGTCGTTCTTTTAATTCTCTAACTCTATCAGTGAAAGGAATAATTGGTTCCCTTTTAACAACACTGCGCATTATTCTATCTCTAATCATAAAGTTAGTAGCACTTTTATCTTCATCAATCAACAATACTTCAATATCACCATTAATGGCTTCAATGATGTTTGTTGCTTGTGAAACACTTCCACTAGCATGCATTGTTGAAAAGTTAGACAAATCATTGGTTAATGGCAAATAGTTAAAGAATGGTCTTAAATCTTCATTTAATACAGGTCTTCCGTCCTCCGCATATATCGCTAATGCATTAACATTAGTGATTGCAAATTCTCTTCCATCCCCAGGAATATGGTTATATATTCCTTCTTCTATCGCATTTAGTAATGTACTTTTACCAGAATAACCACCACCAGTTATAACTGTTATACCCCTTTTAATTCCCATACCCATCATCTTTGCATCTCCCACATCAATCGTTATTTCCATATCAATTGGCGAGACAAAAGGAATAGCTGCTTCTAGCGGCTTATTTGTGCCATTAACTCTGGGTAAAATGCTACCATTAGCAATAAAAACAATATAATCATTTTCTTGTAAATAGTTTCTTATTATTAATTCTTTTTTATATGTTGAAATATATTCATTTAATTTACTATAATCAATATTTTCAACTTTATCTTTAATTAATGCAAGTAATTCCTTGACCGCTTTTATAGCACTTTTAGAATTCACACTAACTGCATTAACTAAAGGAACATTGAACTTAATCATTAGGATAAATGAGTTAGTGAGGTTATCATAATATAAGCCATTTCTTCTAATAATATTTTCATTGACTTCTTGGGAATTAAACTGGGCTTTTTCTCTAAGACTTTTTGCATCATTGATATAATTTTTACTTAATTCATTAATGGGATTAGATAAACACATTAATAAAAATGTCTCAATAGAAATCAAATATTCATAATCCTCTTCATGAATATTAAAATGCTCTTTTGGTATCTCAACAGTCATCAATAACATTTCTGTATTTAAAACATTAGTTCCTTCAAAGTAAAAACTAAGGAAATCAAATTTGAATACTTTTTCATTTTCAATAATAAAATTATTTTCCTTAATAGCAAAATTTCTATTATACAATTTATGTAACAAAGTCTTATTTTTACCTTGCATTGGCAATAAAATTTTTCTAAATCTATGTATATTTTCCCTCTTTCTGTAGCCATAAAAAAAGCACCTCTAAAATTAGAAGTGCTTACCTAGCATATCAAAAAATAAACTATTTCAGGCTACATAGTTTGGTGTTTTCACTTCGAAATTTATATTTAATTTTTTATTATTCATAATAAACACCGCCTTTCTTTTAGTTTTTGGTACTTTTATAATATCATTATACTTTAATTATTGGATTTTGTCAATTGGTATTATACATTAATGTTTTTATTAATCATAAAATTAATATTTATATTGTTTGTCATTCATAATCAATAAAAATAAATCATTTTTTATATTCTTCAAAATACTCCATAGCAAGTTCAAATTCTTTATCTACATTTCTTTTTTTATCGTCACAATAATCATCGATAGAATACTTTACAATAACATCAGGAGTATATCCAATATTATTAAATGGTTTTCCGTCAAACATTAAACTATCCTCTGTATTAATTGCAGCATTTCCACCAAATGGAAGAGAAAAATATAAAGGTTGACCGCCAGCACCTATTGTTCTTTGGCCTATAATTATTCCTCTATTAAAATATTTATAGGCCATCACAAATGACTCTGCCGCTGAGGCGGTATTTTGACCGACAAGTAATACAACTGGAGAATTTAATATATTTAAATAATTTTTATTTAACAGACATTTATCTTCCTTATATTCAAAATGCTGATTATAATAGTCCTGATAATACTCTTGATATTCGGGGTTAGCATTAATGTCATACTTTTTCAAATAATCTTCATATGTTTTTAATCCATTTGATACTTTAAAATATGCTCTTGCTTTTCCATATGCTTTATGAACACGATAATTTGTCCTTTCAATGTAGTAATCCTGATTTACAAATAAAGCTATTAAATCATCAGCATTTGGGCCATTGCCACCATGATTATCTCTCAAATCAATTATTATTCCTTTTTTATCTTTAAGAATACCAATTTCATTAATCATCTCTTTCATAAGTCCATTATTACTAAAACTCCAACAATCAATAATTCCAATATTATTATATTCAAATAGTTCAAAGCAATTTTCTTCTGAAATATATAATGATTTGGCTTTGTTTGAATAATTATTATGTTTCTCATATGTTACCCAGTTATACTCTCCAATTATATTAATATATGGAATAGCAATTTGAACTGATTTATTTTCTTTATATATTTGAATATTTAGGGAATTTCCAATTTTACCAAGAATAAAAACATTTCGAATAGCCAAAGTATCTTTATAAGATGCATGTGATGAATATGGATAAACATATTTTTCAAAATAATCTTCTGTTATTAAACCGTTCACTTCAACAAGTTCGCAGTAAGGAGTAAATAAATCATTAAACTTTTCTTCCCACATATTAATATACCATTTATCATCAATTAATATAATATCAAATGGTAAGATTCCAATATTTTCTTTTTCGTAAACATCATTAGGAAAACTGACGAACGTGTGAGTATCATTAAGTAATGTCGCAAATCTCTTTAAAAGCATATAATAGTCAAATATAGTATCTATTTTATCTAGTTCATTTAATATTTTTTTATATTCATCATCAAGATTAATATGATTACGATTAAACATACCATAATTATATTTTATCTCTGAATATAATAATGTCAATCCATAAATCATTTCATTTTTACACATAAATACTCCTTGTTTGCACATTACTATTTTAAACTATAGTGATATATCTATAAGACAATTTTAAACAGGATACCTTTCAAAAAAATATAAGTCTTTATTCACAAAAATCATTTTTACCTGGATGACACCAATGTGGAATATCACTATGTAAATCTTCTGGTATCTCGCGCTTTAAAATAGTCATTTTATCTATTACCCCATCACCATACCATGTATCAATTATATTGTCAAGAACAAACCAATCTCCAAAAATACTATCACATTTCGAACATCCAAAAGACAAATACGATTTTTCAATTGTTTTGCTATATCTCTCTTTAATTGTTGCCATTTTTAGGTTTTTTGTTGTTTTAGCATATTCCATCACCTTTATTCTAATTTCAGGGCGAAATATTAATTTGTCTGAAACCCACATCTCAATATCACCACTGAATATTTTTGCATTGCATGGTGAAATAAGGTCACTAATGTAATATATATGATTTTCATGTCCACATTTCCAACAGTCCATTTGAATAAATCTAATTTCTAATTCTAGTGAATTCAATCTATTACAAAACTTTATTTTTCCTTGCAAATAATCTTTTATGAATGAATCTAGAGAAAGTTCTTTTCTATCTTTAAGTGATACTGTTATTTGGACATTATTATTTAATTTAAAAAGGGGAAGGTTCTCTAATTCACTTTTCTGTGTCGGCTCTTTTTCAAATAGCCAGCAGCCTATAACTCCATCCCTTATATATTTTGCTTGTCGCTCTAACGTTTTGTTTAATGATTGAATACTAGTTTGAATTTCAAAAGCATATCTTTTGCCATTTGCCACAACTAAGACATCAGAGCGCCAATCTCTTCCCCTATATTCTTCTCTTACTTCATAACCTAAACCGCGACATATCTGAGCTACTTCATTCTTGATATTATCATGAAAGCTACTCTCATTCCATAAACTGTTCATTTTCTCATAACCTCTTTGTAAATAATTATTTCGAATTTTTGAAGCATAGTAAACTCAATTTTTTAGTTATTCATGCTCTTAATCAATTAAATTTAAATAATGATTATTATATGTATATATTTAAGATAAAGCTTTTCAATAAATTCCGTTTATCATAATAATTTCTTTTTTAAATAATCCATAATAAATTAACCATTTTTTCATGTTATAACAATATTGTATCATATTTTGCAAAAATATAGAAGTATTAAACAAAAAAGTTGTGAAATGAGGGAAGGCTAATTATTGGCAAAAGAAAAAAGCCATTTTAAGCGTTTCATCATTAGATGAAATGTTAAATGGCTGATTTTATTCATTTTTGAATTGTACATCATTCAAAATACCTATCTTCTTTCCAAACAAACTACACACTCTACATTTGCCGTTTGAGGAAACATATCCACAGGTTGAATATATCTAACAATATATTCTCTTTGTAAATGATTAATGTTTTTTGCAAGGGTTGCAGGATTACACGAAACATAAATAATTCTTCTAATATTACTTCGTTGTATATAATTAATAATATTAAGTTCGAGTCCCTTACGTGGTGGATCAACGACTAAAATATCAGAGATGAATCCTTCGTCTTTGAATTGATGGAAATGGGGAAGAATGTTGCCACTATAAAACTTTGCATTGTCAATATCATTAATTTTTGCGTTTTTCTTGGCGTTTTCAATTCCTATTGGGTTTATATCAATGCCCCTAACTTCTTTAACTGCATCAGCAAGATAAAGAGCGATACTTCCTATTCCACAATAACAGTCTATTACCTTCTCATTTCCGGTAAGCTTACAGGCCTTTTTAATTTCTTCATATAGTTTTAGGGTTTGCTTTTGATTTAATTGGAAAAAAGCATTAGGTGAAACTTCAAATTTAATATCATTTAGTTTCCCTTCAATTATCCCTTTACCAGTTACATAAACAATTTCTTCACCAAAGATTTCAATGGATTTTGGATCTTCATTAATTGAATAACTAGTTGATTTTACTTTTAATTGCTTTAAAACATTAATTAGTTTTATATCTTTTTTTGTCATTACAAAAGTAACTTGAACATTTTCTTTTGAAAAGGCTCTAATAACAATATATCTAAGTGACCCAGTATGTGATTTTGGATTATATATATCAACTTTTTCTTTAGTTAAAATATTCAAAATATTTTGGCGCACTTCGGTAATCAATTCTTCTTCAATTGGGCAATTATCTATAAAAACTAAGTGGTTGGAATTAAGAGCATACATCCCGGCAACTACTTTATCGCCATCATGTCGACATGGTAAACTTGACTTATTTCGGTAATGCCAAGGGGTCTCCATACCTAATGTATTTTTAACGACTTTTTCCGACATACTACCATCATAATATCTTTCAAAAGCTTCAATTACGAGATTTCTTTTCTCCATTAATTGTCCTTCATATGATAAATGTTGGAGTTGACAACCACCACATTTCCCATAATATTGGCATTCCGGCTTAACACGATATGTTGATGTTGTTTTAGTTTTTATGATTGTACCAGTTGCATATTTATCAAAATTTTCTTTGATTTTTACTTCGACTACTTCATCAGGCAAAGCGCCTTCTACAAACACTGCTTTGCGTTTGTAGAAGGCAACACCTTCACCATTTATTCCGATTTTTTTTATTGTCAATAATATTGACTCATTAATTTTTAAATTATCATTCATCTTATTTTCTCTATTATCTTTTTATTTAAACATTGATTCAATGCTTCCACTAATAGCTGTTAGTTGTTCTTCTTGTAAATAATTATAATTAAAGTCAATTTTACAGTTTTGTAATTCCAAATATTGTCTTCCTTTTAAATCATTTAAATCATAAATAATCACGTAAGTACAATTATATAATGCCTTTATATTAGCGGCTGTTTTTGGAATATTTAGAGTTTGACCACTTGTAATATATTCAACACCATTTAGAGTAATTGACACTCCTGAAATTGGTTTACGGTCAAGATAGTTAAATGTTAAAGAAATATAATCTTTCTCTGCTCTTGTGGTAAAATTGTATTTAATAAAATCAACCGAGGTCATTTCTAAAGCCGTGGATATAGTAGCATATGTCATCAAGTCACGATATTCATCACCTACTAAAGCATATACTCTAGCTTTATAAGATGTATCAGTAGCTAATCCATTAAAAGTGGCTTTACCATTGACAACTTTCTTTCTTTCTCCGTTAAGAGTAATATATAACTCAGAATATTTTTCAATAACCGTTAATTGTGCAAGGCATACAGTAATTGATGATTTTGTAATATTTTCAAAATCATAAACAATTTCTGGGACTTTTGCAACTATTAATAAACAGTTACCATCTGATCTTTCATTTCCATCACTTGGTGAATTGGTAACATACCAGTTGCTCATAGCTGTTGCAGTATTATTAAACCCATTAGCATAATCCCAACCTTCTTGTTTACGAACAAGTAAAGTTGATGAGCCCCCACCATCCAAATTCCAAGCATCTACACACCCAAAATGAGACATCATTGCTGATAATTCAGAGAATGTCGCGCCATACATATTTAAATCTGGTTGACGTCCATCAATAACTGCACAGACTATTGTTCCATCTTCTTTTTGACCAATTACAGTACGTGGATGACGATTTTTATCAGAATCATTTGGTACATTATTAACCAGGATTGGTGTTTGACCAACTCCAAAAAAACTATCAATATCAGCAACTGAAGGATCAGTAAACTCATATTGCGCTCTAATTAGAACATCAGTTCCAAGTAAAGCATTAATTTCTTCATTATTTGATGCAATTGCAAATTGATAACTTTCTAATGTTGAAAGTGATTTTTCATAACTTGTGATTTTTCCTTTGCCATAAAAGCTTCCCAAATTAACTGCTTGAGTTGGCTTTGTAACCGTCCAAACATTACTTAAATTTGTAAATTCATTAGCACAGTATAAAGAAATTTCATTAGCACCAGGCGCTGTATTAAGTTTATTGATAGCAACGTGTTTTATCTCTTCGCCAGCAGCGTTATATATAGTTAAAAACGGAGCTGATTGAATTTTACTAGTTTGAACTAATTGCTTTCCAACACCATTGTTTTTTACACCAATTGTTGCATTAGATGAAGTTCCTTTAAAATAATCACCTTGTGAAACAGTAACCCCATTTGACTCGTGGGTTGTATTTATTTGAAAGAAATCCCCATTTACGGCGGCAACTACTTTCCACCCTGGGTGATAACTTTCATAATTAGTAGCCGCATTACGGACCGTAATTACATTCCATGATGTACTAGTCAATACCGCCCATGGTACTAGTTGAATATCATCATTGACATTAAATTCTAAAACATTAACTTGTTGTGGATAATCCACATTTATTTCAATTGGACCGCCACCACCTAAGCCAGCAGCATTTCCAGTACCTTTTCCTTCAACATCAAGTGTAGTATGGGCAATTTCGCGTCGATAATTGACACCATAACCTAAATTTCTTTCATCTGGAGTTTCATCAACATAATAAGTAGAACCATTCAATGATGTTTTTTCAACTTCTGCATTAACATTAATTGGACCAGTCATAACAACACCCACTCCTAAAAGTAAAATTGTAAAAATATAAATAAATATTTTCTTAAAATTTTCCTTCATTTTAATCACCTCTACTTATTTATTATACTATATTTTAGATGATTATGCAAGCAAAAAACGAAGTGATTTATCACTTCGCCTAGTAATTATTTCCAAATATTATTTACTAAATTTTGATATTCAATAGTAATTGCATCGATCACTAAAAGTGATGAGGCAATATTATAATCGAAATCTGGAAATTCAATTGTTTTTGCCCCTTCTTTATCATTGATATCATATGTTAAGATTAATTTATAATCATCGTTGACTAATATGTTATTAGTTAAATCAATCGTAAAAGTCATACTTTTCGCCTTATATTCTTCACCGTTAACTACTAAGACTATGGAATTATACGCTTCAGTATTTGCTAAAGTCACCCTAATTAATAATTTTGCTTCCTCATTAACATAAATTACGCTGGCTTGAATTTTAGTTATACTAGGAATGACCTTATAGGTAATTGCCGAACCTTGCGTGTATAAATTGACATATTCACCATCAACTTGAGCATAGTATTTATAAACATATGTAGTATTACTAGTAAGTCCATCAAAAGACACTGCGCCATCTTGAACTTTTTTCTTAATGCCATTTAATTCAATATAAAGATTTTTATATTCCTCAAGAGCTTCAAGTGTAGCAATGTTTAAAGTAATTGTACTAGATGTTACTACTGCAACCGTATTATAAGTAGGGATTTTAGCAACTATTAATAAGCAATTTCCATCACTTCGTTCACTTTTATCACTTGGTGAATTTGTAACATACCACCCACTATCTGGCGTATCCTTGTATGCAGAGCTTATTGTCCAATTGTCTTGTTTGCGCACTAACATAGTTGATGAACCACCACCATCTAAGTTCCATGCATCAACACAACCATAATATTTCATAATAACGCCCATTTCCGAGCCACATACACCATGATAACCAAATTCATTATATTCATTTGGTCTAGATGGTTCATCTGGAAAAGTAACAACCACTTGACGACCATCTACAACAATCATAATAATTGTGCCATCCGCACGTAAACCAATCATAGTACGAGGATGACGTGTAGTATCAACTTGTGAATATGCATTATTGTCTAAAATCGTATGGGGAACACTAACACAATTTTGGGCATCTTTTAAAGCACTATTAGTGAATTCCCATTGTAGTCTTATTTTTGTAGCAACTTTAAGTAAATCATTAACTTCTTGATTATTAGAAGCTATTCCAAACTCGCCTCTTACCATATCAAAACTATTGCTAACATATTCAGTAATATTTCCAATACCATAGAAATAATTAACGATAGTTGTAACTGCTTTATCTGCATTTCTTACCATCCATAATTTTTCTGCTTTTTGAGTAGTAAAAGTTGCTGAGTTGTTTCCTGTTCTTTGAAGAAAATAAGCATTTGTTTCGTTTGCACCTGGTTGCTTGTTCAATGCGTCAATAGCAACCTTTTTAACAATATTTCCATTGGCATCATAGATGCTCAAAAATGGAGAACTTGCAGTCGCATTTGTCGCAACTACTTGTGTTCCAACACCATCGTTTTTAAATACTAAAGTTTTTTCATTAGTATATGATTTATAATATTCACCATTACTTACAGTAACGCCTGTAGATCCATATGGCGAACTAGTGTTGAAGAAATCCCCATTAATTGCCGCAATTACTCTCCATCCAGGGTTTTCATTTTCATATAAAGCAGCACTTTTCCTAACCGATGTTAAAACCCAGTTGTATGTGTTTAAATTCGCATATGGAACAACTTTTAACGTTTCAGTTGTTTTTAATTCCAAAACATTTACTTGTTGGTGATAGTATTGTCCTAAAACCAAGTTTCCTCCACCGTCAGATCCTGCAATTTGACTAGTACACAAACCAGATTGATTTATCTTTGTATATCCTAAATCTCGATAATATTGTACGCCATACCCTAAATCCTTAGAGTCTGGTTGCGAATATACATAGTAACTAGAGCCAAATGCCGTAAGTTCTTCTTCAATTCCAATTGCATTAGTATTCACTAAAAAAGAAAATATCAACAGAAAACTAGCTAATAAAAAAACATAACTCTTTTTAAACATTTTGAATCCTCCATTATTATATTAATTATATCATTTTATAGAAAATAAGTAAATGCTTTCATTAGTTTTTCAAAAAAGAATTTTAATAAAACCTTGATAGTGCAAAAAACCGAATGACATCCCTGCTTTGTAGATGGCATTCGGTTTTATTATTAAACTTGTTGCTTTATTAATACTAACTAACTGCTAAATATTACATTGTCACAGCAATTATAAAAACTATTTAAACATATCAGATGAAATACCATCAAAATTATATGATAAGGACTCCAAAAATGCGGCATATGTGAAATTTATTTCCATATCGGATATATAAACATATCTTCTTCCCTCACCATCATTAGTGTCATAGTAAACACGAATAATAATATCCGCTAAAGGATCTCCAGAAAAATCACTGATTGCAATCGTATGATTGGCTTGTAACCTTTCGTATGTCTTACCACCATCAAAACTAACTCCTAAATTACTACTAATTGCCACGTCCTTATCTATTACTTGGACTGAAATAGATAATCTGCCATCAATAAAATTAATTTTCGCGGAGGATATTATCGGCACTCGCTTCAGTGTTGAATATTTTCCATTTGAAAAAGATTCAGCAGGACTTTGCATGGTGGCGGTAGTATAAAGAATTTTATATGAAAACTCATAATTTGGCAATAAATTATCAAATAAAACAGTTTTATTTACTACTTTTTTTGTTTCATTATATGCTTTTCCACTACTATTTTTACCAATAAGATTAACATAACATTCTTCAACCTTTTCAATGCCATCAACATCAATTACATTAACGTCCAAAGCTATAGAAGATTCAGTAATTTCCTTAGCTGATACATTGACATCTATATCACGCATAACAATAAACATTCCGCTAAAAATCGAACGGTCAGATCCATCAGCTGGGGTTGTAACCGTAGTAAACCCACCTTCTTCATTGCGAACAACCATAGTAACTGATCCGCCACCATCCATTTGGTAAGCATCAGTTATATCATATGCTTTACATAATGCATTGATTTCTTGAGCATACATACCATAATTAGGTACTGTTTTACCATCAGTTGCAATTAAAACCATTGTTCCGTCACTTGTACATCCAAATACTGAACGAGGATATCCACGTGTATTGTATGAATTAGCCACAGCTTGATCCTGATTATTTCTTCTTTGAACTGTATGATAACCAATTCCTTCACCACAATTTTGCAATTCATCTTCGAATTCATATTGGGCAACTACATAACAACCTACTTTTAAAGCATTCTTCAAAGATTGATTTGTAGTTTCAATAGCAAATTGATTTGTAGCAAGTTGATATGATGTTTCGATTTTGTCGATTTCACCTTTACCAAAAAAAGCATTTTTAGCATGTGTTGTTTTATACCAAGACCATGTAGTAGAATTACTAACATATGCTTTATCAGCTTTACTAGCAATATATAAACCATTTGTTGATGATACATTCATAGTGTTAACAGCATTTGCTCTAAGACCGGATTGGTCAGTATTATATGCGCAATAAACAGCTGTTCCACTAGTAAATGTAGTTGGATTTAAAGCATCCGCTTTGAATTTACCAACAAATTCATTATTTTCATTATAAATGTTTATTTGTAATCCCGTAACTCCAAATTTATCATAAACTAATGGTTTTGTTGAACCATCATTTTTAAAGCCTACAATATTAACTGTTCGCCCTAACGGATCTATTGTAAACCAATTTTCATTATCACTCATCATTGGATAATATGGTTGATTCAAAAATAAATCTGAACCATCCTCAGTTAATTTAGTTCCAAAATATTGATAATATTGGTCAGCATTAATGCCTCCTAAAACCTTCCATCCTGGATGATTTTTTTCATAATCAGCGGCAATTTTTGCAAGAGTTGTACGTGTATAAGCATTTGTTGAATCAGCACCTGTACCTGAAGAAACAGCCCAAGTAACAACCTTAGTTCCTTGATTTTTATCAGTTTTTTGAGAAAGCATAAAAACATCTTGTTCAATTTTTGTTCCAGTACGAGTTGTATATCCACTATCATGAATATATGTTGTTTCTTTCCCTAAGGTTTTTGTTTCAACAACATTAGTAGTGTAATTATATGATCCATCATCCGTAGTATATGTGGCAGCATTTACTTTAATATTAAAAGAAACCGCCAAAACTAACATAAAAATAAATAAACCAAAGCGTCTAAAATTTTTCATTATTTATCCTCCATCTACTATATATATTATAACATTTTTTATGAAATAAGTAAATAATTATAAAAATTTTAACAAAATTTACTACAAAAAAATACTGTAAAAAAGAATTTTATTTACAGTATTTTTTTCATAATAATTATGAAGATTGATTTTGTACTAATAAATCTAAACTGGCAAATTCATACCCTTCGTTATGCAAAGAATCAATTATTTTTCCCAGTGCATTAGCATTATCGCTAGAAACCGTATGCATTAATATAATTGCACCATTATGAATATTGTTCATAACACTATTGTATGCATAATCAGCACCATTTTGTTTGTTAACGTCCCAATCCTTATATGCTAAAGACCAGAATATTGTGCTATAACCATTTTCTTTTAAAACACTTAAAGATGTTTTATTAAACTCTCCAGCTGGCGGCCTAAAATATTTACTCATTTTTGAACCTGTTAATTCTTCAAATTTATCTTCTACTTTTGATAATTCTGTATCTAGTTGTGATTTTGATAATGTAGTTATATTTTTGTGACTCCAGCTATGATTACATACTAAATGTCCACGATTGTGAATTTCTTTAGTCAATTCAGATTGTCTATTTAAAAAGTCTCCTGTAACAAAAAAAGCTGCTTTAACTCCTTTTTCATCTAATACATCTAGTATTTTTATTAAATAGCCATTATCATATCCAGCATCAAATGTTAAGTAAATAGTTTTTTGTTCAGTATCACCGACATAATAACTATTTGTGTCTTTTATTTCATTATTATAACTACCAATTTCTGGAGTTTCATGATTGTCATTTCTACTAAAACCCCAACCATAACTTGCGGCATTAACGCTTGGTATGGTAATCATAACAATTAATGCTATAATTGCGAATATTTTTTTCATTTCTTTTCCTCCAATTATATTATTCCCCATTTTTATTATCTTTTGATATCCTTATTTTGTTAATTAAATAGTTAAGAAAAAAACCGATTATAATAATATAATTAATGGTAAATATCCAGATGAATAGCATAGAAATAATAGAAATAATACCATAATTTGGATTAAATCTTTGATATAATTTTAATATGATAATTATGACCACCGATGATAAATATAATAATGTCGTAGATACAAATGAACCAAAATATGTTTTTTTAAAGGTCATTGGAACAGGTGGAGCATACATATTTAAAATTAATATTATTAAAAAAATTACTAGTAATTCAATAATGAATTGCACTATCCTAAACAATATGACATTACTGACAAATTTGGCTATCCATGCAGTGGCAAATAAGGCTGTTGCTATTTCAAATAGTAAAACACAAAAAATCATTAAAAACATAAAAAAGGAACTAACCCTTATTAGAAATCCATTTCGTTTTTTCACTTCAACATAAATTATATCAGCAACTCGATTGTAGCCATTTATCAGTCTTGATGAGGACCAAAATAAACTAATAAATAAAATTGGCGAAAAACTATTCAAACTTATTACTGGTAATATTTGTTCAATATATTCATGGTAATATGGGTTTATAATATCGTTTATAGAATTCACTAGGAAATTATTTGTGCCCGCAAACAAAGTATTGTAAAATTGAATTGCTAGAGATAATAAACTGAATAATGCTACTAAAATGTAAAAGGAAGTTGAGGCACTAACTAATGATAAATTGTATTTTTCATCAATACTAATAATTGCTTTTACATTTTTAATAATTTTTTTTATTTTTGCCATTTTTAATCACCATACTTATTGTTAGCAAAAAAGAAATTATAATTCATAATAACTGTTTTTATATAAGTAATAAAACAGCCATAGATAACTATGGCTGTTTTGATGAGCTTACTTCTTTTGGCAAGATTGAATATGATGTAATTGCTGAATTGACAAAATAGACAAATAAATGTTTTAATGATTCTTTGTTAATATCTTTTATTATTTTAATAATATGAAATAAATCACAATTTTTAAATTTATAATCTATATAGCTTGTCGAAATAAATTCAACATCATTTAATGCTCTAATATAATTGCCTATTAAACCTTTTTTAATATTTTCTAATAACTCTATATCAATTTCTAAATGCTTTATTTCTAGCAGTTTCTTTTTAACATAAGCAATAAATTCTTTATTCTTAAAACTGCTGGCTGAAATACGAATAAAGCCAGTAATATCATCAAGTGAACAATCATATGATAAGCCGTTAATAATACCATTATCAAGCATTTCTTGATAATTTTTTGAACTAAAACCAAAAAGCATTTCTAATAATATCTTAATTTGTAGTTCAATACTAAGGAGTTCATCTTCTTCATATTCAAAACTTGGAAGTTTTACAGCAACCGTTACTTTAGGCATAACAATGTCCATTGTGCAGCTTCCACTCCTGCGATAAACTGTATTATCTTCAATGACATATTCTTTTTTTATCTCTTTAAAAGGAGGAAATTCTTTTTTATTTTGATTATTCTCAACTACTTTAAAAGTTTCATCCACATCAAAATCGCCAACAATACACAAACACATATTACTAGGATGATAAAATGTTTCATAACACTTATATAATACTTCCTTAGTAATCGTGCTAATTGATTGCTCATTTCCTAATATTTCTTCACGATGAAGATTTTTGCGAAATAGATTTTTCATTAAATGGTTGTATAAGCGATCATTGGCATTATCTTGATACATTTTAAGTTCTTGCAAAATTATTCCTTGTTCCTTTTCAACATTTTCATCTGTGAAATAAGGAACTTGAACATAGTCTAGTAAAGTTTCAATAACCTCATGGTAATATGAAGTACTAGAAACTATGTATGCAGTTTGGTTATAATCAGTAAATGCATTGGCCTCAGCACCATACTTAGCAAAAAGCATTGATGCATCTTCACCATCAGGCATTTCAAAAACTTTATGTTCTAAAAAATGGGCAACACCTAAAGGAACCTCAATATATTGATCATCATCAATGGGAACAAATTTATTAACAGTAGAGCCAAAACGAGTAGCAAAAGTGGCAAACATTTTTTTGAAGCCTTCTTTTTTAATAATATATACTACTAGTCCATTGTCTAATACTTTTGAAAAAACGGTTTCTTCAATATCTGGATAATTTTTACTCATCATTTTACTCATCTTCTTTACCAGCTTTCAATACATATATCGTATCTAAAAAGACAGTATTACATGCTCTAATAATATCTTCCACTTCTACTTTTTTAATTTCATTAATTAATTGTTCCACCGTACGTTTTTGTTGAAGCGATTCTTTAAAATTAAAATAAAGCATACTATACTGACTATCACATATTTCACTTAAATCGCTAACTAAGAAATCTTTTGCTTCCTTCATCAGATTTTCTTCGATTTCGCCTTGCTTATATTTTTCAAACTCTTTAATGACAATATCACTTGCCATACTATCTTTATTATTATCAACGCCAGCAGCAACAATTAAAATTTTGCTATCCCAAAGAATTTGAGAATATATATCATAAGCTAAACTATTTTCTTCCCTTACTGTCCTAAACAAAGTCGAGCCAAACATCCCACCAAACATCGCGTTAAAAACCATTAACGGAACATAATTGTTATCCCCGATTTCAAGATTCACTCTAAATCCCATTACTAATTTTGCTTGTCTGACGTCTTGGTATTCAAATTTTTCCTTAACTTCGGTAACATCAACTTGTTTATTTGAATAAAGATTCATTTCTACAGTTTTATCATTAAAAGCAAAAGGCTTTAAATATTCCTTTACATTTTCAACTGTTATATCTCCCATAATATATATTTCCACTTGATTTTCTTTAATGACTTTTTGGTAGAATTTATATAATTGTTGAGGAGTAATTTTTTCTAGTTCTTCGATTATTCCCATATCATATAAACTAATTAGTTCTTCTTTTGACATATGTTGAAGCAATTTAATGTACGCATAACGTGCTTTATTATTATAAACATTATTAATCTCATCTTTTAATAAACGCTTTTCTTCATTAAATATTTTGGGATCAAAACCTTTATCAATAATATTTGGTTCATACATAATTTCATACAACAATTCAAAAGTTTTTTTGGTAATTTCATTATCATTTGTATACTTATTATTGATTGTTCCTATAATAAAATTCATAAAAGAAGTTTTATAGGACGTATTTATTCTAACGTTTATGCCAGCGTCATATAATCCATAAATGCAATTGGCTAAAGCAGCTTTTGTTGGATACTTTTTACAAGTATTGCCCATTACTCTTCCAAGCATTACCCTTAATAATATATTATCGCGGGTAACTTCTCCAATATATGATATAATTGCCGTAATTGTTTTGAATTTTTTTGTTTGTATTAAATGAATATCCTTATTATTAACTTGAAAAACTATTTCTTTTTGCATATTATCACCTTTTCTTATTGTTAGCAAATTACTAAATTTTATGCAATATCTTCTTATTAAAAATAGCGAGAAAACTCGCTATTTTATTGCTTCTAACGCAATTAATATCATTTTATTGAATGATTGTTGACGCTCTAAGGAAGTAGTTACCTCTTTAGTAATAAAAGAGTCAGATACCGTTAAAATACATCCAGCCTTTTTAGATAATTTCTTGGCATTGGCAAACAATGCAAAAGATTCCATCTCTACTCCTAAACAATTGTATTTATCGCCAACATCTTCTAAAACATTACCATATGCACGATAAAAAACATCTGATGAGTGAATACGTCCAGTTATAACATCAATATCAAGTTTTTTGGCGGATTTTTGTAAATTTTTAATTACATTTGTACTTGCCTTTAAAACTTTATTTTTCATACCAAAAGCCACCTTTGCAAAGTTGGATTCGCTAAAAGCTTCATCAACTATTATAACGTCATATACTTTTGCCTCAGGTTTATAAGCACCACATGAGCCTATACGAATAATTGTTTCTACATCATAAAAGTCATATAATTCATATGAGTATATTCCAATACTAGGCATTCCCATGCCAGACCCCATAACTGTTACTTTTTTTCCATTATAAAAGCCAGTATATCCATACATATTACGGACATTATTAAACTGTATAACATCAGTTAAATACGTATCTGCAATATGCTTAGCTCTTAAAGGGTCTCCAGGCATTAAAACTGTTTTGGCAATAATATCTTTATTTTTAGCTTCAATATGTGGTGTTGGTATCATTAATAATCCTCCAGTGCATCTTTATCGGTGATAATACTAATGCCATTTGATGTGCCAATACGATTGGCACCAGCTTTGACCATAATTTCAAAATCTTTGTAGCTACGAACGCCGCCACTTGCCTTTACTTCCATATTTTCACTAATATGTTTTTTCATCAAGGATACGTCTTCACTTAAAGCCCCACCTGGCCCAAATCCTGTTGATGTCTTAACAAAATTCGCCTTAGCTTTAGTGGC
Source organism: Bacilli bacterium (assembly GCA_031553555.1). Classification (GTDB taxonomy): domain Bacteria; phylum Bacillota_I; class Bacilli_A; order ML615J-28; family CAG-698; genus CAKOMG01. The sequence goes on along the minus strand of JAVBLL010000008.1, from coordinate 7,068 downwards.
TGCTTCACAAACACAAATCTTTTCTTCATCAGTTAAATAGCATGTTTCAATAATTACTTTAACAGTATGTCCACTACTATGTAAGACAACACCATAAATTTCATCTTGTATATAATCATAATTTTGTTCTTTAACTTTACCGATATTTATTACCATATCAATTTCATCAGCACCAGCAGAGATTGCTTCCTCGGTCTCATAACATTTTGTGGCTTTAGTATTAGCACCTAATGGAAAACCAATAACAGTACACACTAATACATCAGTACCTTCCAATAATGATTTTGCATATCTGACATGTGATGGATTTACACAAACACTTTTAAAATTATAAAGTTTTGCTTCCATACAAAGCTTTTCAATATCCTTTTCAGTAGCCGTTGCTTTTAATAAAGTGTGATCAATATATTTATTAATATCTTTAATCATACTATTATTCCTCAATAACGTCGCACATACCCAAAATTTTATAGTTTTTTTCCATAACAATTCTTTTAATTTTTTTCAATTCACGGCGACAATTTTTTGCTTGTTTACCTTTTAAAATATACATATCCGGCAAATAATTTTGAATTTCCGCTAAATGTTTTGATAATAATTGGAATAACTCATCACGACGAACAAGCATATCCCCAGATTCATCTTCAATTATATTAATGTAATCAACATATGGTGGAAAAATTACTGGTTTTCCAAATCTCCAATCATAACATATTCCAGTCTCATTAGTGTTTTTATCACGAATCGGATAACATAAGTTAACCATTACTTCGTCATGATAATAACTAATTAAACTTTCAACTGATTTTTGAAACTTACATATGACATTTAGTTTTTCATTGTCATAAGTGATTTTATCACCATATCCGTTTTCTTGAATATAAAAAGCTCTTTGTTTTTCAAAAAAGTCCAATACTTCAACTACATTAAATGCACGCACATCTTCGAAAGAATCATGGTAAATACCTAATTCGAAAATATGACATAATTTTTGAGCAATGGTAATAATCTCTTTTGCAAGAAATGAAGGAATCATAACCGGCATTTCCAACAAGAAATTAACATTAGAATACATAGGATTTAACTTATAGATATTTGTAACACGGGATTTCTTAGTTATCAAATAACGATATGCAAGTGCGAATTTAGTATCTTTATACATTATTTCAACATAATCATCTGTATAAAAAACCTCAAAATTAGCAAGGCCTTCAAAATAATCCAATACTTTTGAATAGTCTATTTTTTCAAGCGTACTTTTTCTAAAAAAATGAATGTTCATTACTGCAGCCATATTTACTCCTCCAATTTCCTTACTACTTCTTCGCATCTATCACAAATTTCATTGTGACTTACAAAATCGACAACTTGCCAACAACGGGCACAAATAACTCCTTCACGAGCACATACTTTAATAATACCTGACTCAAATACTAATCCATCAATTTTTTCATTTGAAATAATAAATTCCGAAACAATAAATAATTGTTTTAAATCAGCATTTATACTCTCAAGCAACTTTTTTGTTTGCTCACTAGGATACAATACAACTTTAGCATTCAATGATTTTCCAATGACTTTTTCATTTCGTGCTTCTTCAATGGCTTTTAATATATCGTTACGAAATACCATAAAATCATTGTATTTAGTTAATAAATTTTCTTCATTATCATACTTTATTGGTTTTGGCATTGATAATAAATATACACTTTTGTTTTCTTCATTCATATGTGAATAAACTTCCTCAGTAGTATATGGAATAATTGGTGTAAGCATTCTCACTAATGCACATAAATTATCATAAAATACTGTTTGGATACTGCGTCTAACTAGTGAATTCTTAGAATCAATATATAAAATATCTTTTGTGAAATCCAAATAGAAAGCACTTAAAGTGTTACTCATATAATTTAAGGTAGTACGGTACATATCATCAAAACGATATTCATCATATGCATTAGTAGCTTTTTCAATATATTGATTAAGAGCACACACCATATATTGATCAACTTCTGGCATTTTTTCATATGAAACATGATCTTTTGAAGCATCAAAATCCGATAAATTACCAAGCAAAAATCTAAATGTATTTCTTATCTTACGATATGCTTCTGCAATTTGATTTAAAATACCATCATTTATACGCATATCGGCAGTATATTCAATACTAGCAACCCATAAACGTAAAATGTCAGCACCATATTTTTTACAAACTTCTTGTGGATCAGTAGCATTGCCCAGTGATTTACTTTGCTTTTCGCCTTCGCCATCAAGGGTAAATCCATGAGAAATAACCATACGATACGGGGCAATTCCTGTCATAGCTACTCCAGTTGATAAACTTGAGTTAAACCAGCCGCGATATTGGTCAGATCCTTCTAAATATAAATCAGCCGGATATTTTAGACCACGTGCTTTTAAAACACCATGGTGACTAGAACCACTATCAAACCAAACATCCATTATGTCTTTTTCTTTTGTGAATATACCATTTGGACTATGTGAATTACTATAGCCAGCAGGAAGTAAATCCTTTGCTTCTTTTTTAAACCAAATAGACGACCCATGTTTTCTAAATAATTCACTAACATGTTCCATGACTTTAGAATCTAAAATTGGTGTTTCATCTTCGGCATAAAATACTGGAATAGGTACTCCCCAAGCACGCTGGCGACTTATACACCATTCCTTGCGGTCTTTAACCATATTTGTTAATCTAATTTCTCCCCAAAGTGGCAACCATTTAACATCTTTAATTGATTTTAAAATATCCTCTTTCAAAATTTCAATAGAAGCAAACCATTGTGGAGTTGTTCGAAAAATTACTGGTTTTTTAGTTCTCCAATCATGTGGATAACTATGAACAATATCATTTTTAAATAATAAACTATTATTTTCTTCAAGTTTTTTGATAATCGCCTCATTAGCAACTTCATAAAATAATCCTTGAAATTCACCAGCTTCTTCAGTCATATATCCTTTATTATCCACTGGACATAAACATTCTAAGTTATAAGTACGACCAGCATTGAAATCGTCTTCGCCATGCCCAGGTGCAGTATGAACTAAACCTGTTCCTGCATCCATTGTTACATGTGATCCCAAAATAACTGGACAAATTTTATCAAATAATGGGTGTGCATATTGAACGTATTCCATATCACTACCTTTGACAGTTTTTATAATTTCATAATCCTTGCAATCAATAGTTTTTAAGAAATTAGTTAATAATTCCTTGGCTACCACTAAACGGCGATTTGCACAAGCACAAATCACATATTCAAATAATGGGTTAACACAAACGGCTAAGTTAGCCGGAATTGTCCATGGAGTAGTTGTCCAAATAACAATTTCATCACCATTATTTAATATATTTTTACCGTCAATTACCCTAAAAGCTAAATAGATTGTTGTTGCTTTAACATCATGATATTCAATTTCTGCTTCAGCCAATGCCGATTCACTAGACGGAGACCAAAAAACAGGTTTCTGTCCTTTGAAAATCAAGCCTTTTTCCGCCATTTTTGAAAATACTTTTATTTGTTCCGCTTCAAACTCTTTGTCAAGAGTTAAATAACTGTTTTGCCAATCACCTAATACCCCAATACGTTTAAATTGTGTTTTTTGAATATCAACTTGTTTTAAAGCATATTGATGACATAAATCTCTAAAATCAGATATACTCATTTCTTTGCGATTTATTTTTTGAGTTTTTGTTAAAGCAGTTTCGATTGGTAACCCATGTGTATCCCAACCAGGTATATACGGAGCATAAAAACCTTGCATTGATTTATAGCGAACAATAATATCTTTAAGAATCTTATTCAAAGCATGTCCAACATGAATACTTCCATTAGCATATGGAGGTCCATCATGTAAAATAAACGATTCATTATTTTTATTTAAATTTAAACGTTCTTCATATAATTTTATTTCTTCCCATTTTTGTAAAATTTCCGGTTCTCTTAATGGCAAATTAGCCTTCATACTAAAAGGGGTATTCATCATTAATAAAGTATCTTTATAGTCTTTTCCCATTGTTATCACTCCTAAACTGTTTTTAATACACGCACTATATACTTATTCTTTTTTGTTTGCCTGACTATATCTTTAATGATTAACCTACCATATTTATGAAGAGAAAGCAAATCATCATATTTCACTATATAATCAATAGATAATTTAATTATTCCATTAACTTTTACATTTTTTAAATTTATATATTCTTTGGACCTTTCTCTTGAAAATCCTAAATATTCAGAAATAATAACATCCAAACGAAAACTACTAACGTTTAATTCTGTTTCAATATAATTATTTCCTATTAAATCTTCAATTTCTTTTATATCAATAATCTTTATATCAACTGCTGTTTTACCAATAGTTGATAGATTATTTTTTATATATTCAGTCATCTCATCAATCACAAAAACATAAATATTATCAGCAATAATAATATCACCAACACATTCTCTTTTTATGCCTAGTCCCATAAGAGCCCCAAGAATATCTCGATGTTTTATTTCAGCAAATTTTTTATTATATTCAATTTTCAAAACTCGAATCTCAAAATTGAAATCCTTTTGAATATCACCTTTAAAAATGAAAGCTCTTTTTCGTTCATGATTTTCATAAGAAAAAAAGACTGAATTACTTTTTCTTTTTAACTCTGCTTGTTCTTCAATTGATAAAAAACGTGTTAAGGTTTCTCTGTTACTAGCATTTTTTAATAATTCATCAATCATTTTGCTGACCTATAGTTAGCATATATTACAATTGACCCCCACTAATTATAGAAATAAATAGGGTTAATACTGTTTGTGTCATAAAACTATAGACAGCAAAGCCAATTAAAGTAGTGAAATCAATAGGTCCAAATACTAATATTCCCGAAAATGGTTCTAAATACCAATCAGCAATTTTATCAATTATTCTAAATATCTTAAATTTCAACAAACCTGGAATCCATGATAAAATAATCCCCATAAGCAAAATAGCGTCATATGCTAATAAAATATAATAAAATATTAAAAAGCAAATTAACATTATTGGATATCCTCAACATATTGACGAAGTGATCCATCTTCATATTCTTCTTTACGAGCAAACAAAAATAATTTATTACCTAGTTTCATAGTCTCCCCATCACTTGCATATAATACTCCAGATATAAAAGCTAACATGTAATTACAATCACTAGCTTCTAATTTATCAAAATTAGCAAGTACTGGTTTACCAGCAAGTAAAGTATCACATAAACGAAACATCTCACCATTAGAACGCTCTTGAATAATAAAATATTCCATACGATCAAATGATGTAAGCAATGTTTTGTTGCGAGTAAATTCAGGTGTTGATATTTTTTTTGATTTTTTCTTAAACATTTAATTGTTCCTCCTAAGAAATAAAAATTCGTCCTAGTCTAATATAAGTAGCACCATACTTTAAAGCAATTTTATAATCATTACTCATTCCCATTGATAATTCATGGCATGGAGCATAATCTAAATTCATGGCCTCAATCTCTTCTTTAATTTTTTGCATTTTAGCAAATGATTTTTCGATAATTTCTGTATCATATGTTAGTTTAGCTATGCACATCAAACCAATAATTCTAATGTTTTTACATTTTGCTAAACTTTTTATAAATGGTTTTACCTTCAATGCTGGTATTCCTTGTTTATTTGGTTCTTCTGAAATATTGACTTGTACAAAACAATTTAAAGGTTCTGTCAATTTCTTATCTAGTTCCATAGCAATAGATAATTTTTCTAAAGAATGTAAACAAGTTATTTTATTAGCCACATCTTTAACTTTACGTGACTGTAACACACCAAAAAAATGCCACTCTATATTATAATTCTTAAGAGCCTCATATTTTTCTAAAAACATATCCGTACGATTTTCACCTAGAGCATTTATTCCAGCTTCCACTAATTCTTTTGTTTGTTCAACGTTCATATATTTAGTAGCAGCAATTATTTTTGCTTGGGGATATGGCTCCATAATTTCTTTTATTTGTTTTAATTTCTCAGTTAAGTTCATTGTTATCCTTTCATAATAATAATATTAAACCTGTATTATCTTTTATTATACACCAGTTTTCCAAAAAAAGCAATAAAAGTTTAAGCAAAATCCTAATGATAAAAATATTAATCAATATAGATGTTTTTTATAAATCAATTATGTATCTAAATTAAAAACGAAGCCAATGAACTAAATCTGTTCAGTTTCATGACTTCGTTTTAATTTAATTATATGTTATGTTATTTACTTTATCTTGATCTAACTTTTGAATAACTAAAACTATTAATTTAATACAAATGAATTGCCCTGTTATATATGCCAACTTTTATTTTATTAGCTTTCCTTTACTAAATATATTTTAAACTCAGCACTAATCCACATTCCAAATTCAAAGGCTATATCTTTATGGGCATATGTTCCACCATATCGTCCTGTTTTGGCTTGAATTGATATTGCATTTGTTTTTTCAGTAAATTCTTTAACACTTATTTTAAAGTTATTTAATCCTGACTTATTTCTAAATTGTGGCGAATTCGCCATAATTAAAATTAGGATTATATATTTTCTCCCAAATACCAACATATTCTAAAGTGTTTCTATTTCTAAGCCAATCAGTTATAAAGAATTCTCCATCTTTAGCTTTAAGCATATCAGTCAAACAAATATAGTCTTCATAATTTATTTTAACAACATTAATTTCTGTATCTAATACCTTAATTTTTTCTTTCATTTTTAGCCTCTTTTCATGAAACCAACAACTAATTATTCTTGTTTCTATTATACACTAAAATTATAAGAATTACCATTATTTATTTAATGATCAAATGTTAATATAAAGTGGTTTTACTATCCAGACTGTAATTGCCAAAAGAAAAAGCTCATATTATATGCGCTTTTTCTTTTGGGGCTGTATAAATTTATACTGAAAAATAGGGCTGTCAAAAATTATACTGACATCAGCATAGTTTTTGACAGCCCCTTTATATATAAATAATAAATGTCCTTATGCTATAATATAATCGCCAGATTAATAACAGATAA
>JAVBLL010000032.1:0-17166 GCA_031553555.1 Bacilli bacterium | reverse complement strand
TATCTCGCTTATACGAGATAGGGCTATATTTCATTAAACTTTTTGACAGAATCCATCAGTATAATTTTTGACAGGGGCTATTTATAGCCTATAAATTCATTTAATGAATTTATTCATCAGTATAATTTTTGACAGAGCCATTAATATCAAGAAACCTAAAATTTAAATGTTTTTTAAAATCGATAATTTACTATATTTTTACTTCTTTTACCCGACCAATAATCTTTTCAATTAAGGCCATAACTGGGTTAATCAACAAAATCATCAAAATAATTAGAAGTATATTTGATAATGTACTTACTGAATCATCACCTTTGCCAAGTGGCCATTCAATCTTTAAAAAGTTATTAATAGTATCACTCAACCAATTATTTGTTCCGCATAAAAATACCATGCCAATCGTTAAACCAAGTACTCCAACAAAAACAATCGTTTTTAATAGGTTAAACGGTTTACACATTCGATATAAAACAGTAATACAAGTAGCCATAGTAATTAACAAACAAATGGTAATAAATGTGTTTGTTCTAACTAATGTCTCAATACCGTTAATTGTTTGTTGTTCAAACCATCCAAATTCTGGTATTTTATATCCTAGTAAATATAATCCCATATGAAACAATAATACTGTTAAAGCCCCTGGCAAAGCTGATTTAAGAACATTACTAAGAAATTTCCCTGTAACTTTTTCTTTATTTGGTTGCAAAGAAATTATAATAGCTGGCATACCAATAATAAAGAATTCAGTCCAAATTAATTGTGATGGGGTAAATGGATATGTTGAACCTAAAGCCATATAAAATAAAGTTACTAAAATAGTGAAAATCGTCTTTACTAAAAACAATGTTGAAGTACGTTGAATATTGTTTATAACTCTTCTTCCTTCAGCCACTACGTGTGGCATAGCTGAGAAATTTGAATCTACTAAAACAATATTAGCAATATTTTTAGTTGCTTCACTTCCAGAGGCCATTGCAATTGAACAATCGGCTTCCTTTAAAGCAAGTATATCATTAACTCCGTCCCCTGTCATAGCTACTGTCTTTTTTTCCGCCTTATAGGCTTCAACTAAGGCTTTCTTTTGTGAAGGACTAACACGACCAAAAATAGTATACTCAAAAGCAATTTCTTTAACTTCTTCATCAGTTAAATTTTCTAAGCTAATATATTTATGAGCATTTTCAATACCAACACGACTTGCGATTTCTGAAACGGTAACCGGATTATCTCCTGATATAACTCTAATTGCAACACCATTATTTTTAAAATATTCAATTGTTTCATAAGCATCTTCACGAATATGATCTTGAATAACTATTAATGCAATTGCTTTGGCATTGTTGGGAATTGTATCATTTTTTATCCCACTTGATGAATAAACCAAAGCAATAACTCGGCATCCTTGAGTGGCATAATAATTCACCTGTGATTTGATTTTTTCACTAGGATCTTTGAATAAATATTCTGGTGCGCCTAAATAAAATGTTCCAACATCTTTAAAAGATACAGCACTGAATTTTCTTTGTGAAGAAAATGGAATAATATTTTCTGGTGTTAAAACACGGTTAGTATCAAAGAATCTTATTAAAGCTTCACTAGTAGCATTCTTTTCTTCAAAAGCACTCATCATTGAACCAACAATTTGTTTTAAATTATAATCTGTTGGATTTTTCATTTCAATACAATCAATTACTCGCATTGAACCATCAGTAATGGTTCCAGTTTTATCTAAACATAAAATATCAATGCGGGCTAGCATTTCAATGCAATATAATTGTTGAACAGTTGTTCGATGTTTTTTACCAAGTCTGGTTACTCCAGCACTTAAAGCTAGAGTAGTAAGTAAATACAATCCCGAAGGAATCATACCAATTATAGATCCAGCAACATTAACAATTGATTGTTGAAAACGATCAAATGTAGATGCAGTTTGTGGCGTTGCTTGATAAGCTTGAAACATACTAAACAAGAAAATGGGAATTATTATAAAACTTATTATTTTAATAATCCAATTCAATGTTTTAAGTAATTCTGATTTATTATCTTTTAATTTTTTAGCATCCATTGCTAATTGTTCAATATAATTATCTTTACCAACGTGTTCAACTTGTGCATAACAGGTTCCACTGACAAGATAACTTCCAGAAAAAATCATATCTCCTGGTTTTTTCACAATAGCATCAGGTTCACCAGTAATCATCGATTCGTTTACTTCAACTATGCCTTCTTTAATAATGCTATCTGCTGATATTTGGTTACCAGTCGAAAATATAATGATATCATCTAGAACCACATTAGCAGTATCAACTTGTTGCTTATCTCCATCACGAACAACATTCGCTTTCGTAGCAGAAACCAAATTTAATTTTTCAACCATATGTTTTGCTTTTATTTCTTGCCATATTGCTAATATCGTATTAGGAATAACAATGACTAGAAACGTTAGATTTGTCCAACTATTAGCTAAACATAATAATACCGTTATTACGGCATAAAGAACATTAAAAAAGGTAAATAAATTAGTACTAATAATTTTCCAAGTGCTCTTAGTCATTTTTATGTTATTAATATTATTTAGTTTACGGCTAAGACGATCATTTACTTCTAAAGATGTTAAACCTTTTTTAACATTAATATTTTCTTTTCTTTCAAAAGAAGTATTAGTATTATCGTTTTTTTTATGTTCTATTGAATTTAGTGTTATTGAATCATCTGAAACACTTTCAATTTTTTTATCCTTATTTTTCTTCATTTTGTCACCATTAAATATAAAAATACCTTACAACCATTTTAACATTTTTTTGTTTATTTATCAAGTATTATTTTGTTGTGTTGGTTCAAAATGTTTTTTTATTGCATCGTATCCACGATTATACAAAATATATCGCTCTTTCATTCCTTTTTTGAAGTCTGTTGTTTTATATTCTTTGACGTCTATATTAATAATAGTTTGTTCATTATCATTACTAATTTTCCCAAAAATTTGTTTTTTAAAAAAATTCATTGCGGCTCCTTCTTGTCCAAATCTAAGTACAAAAGCTTTATCAAAACACCAATGGGGACAATTATCACTAGCACCACCATCAATAAATTTGTATCCATTTATTACATATGGTTCATATACAATTGGTAGACAAGCACTCATACACACAGCCTTGGCAATTGGAAACGCATCTGGATTTATTCCAATCATTCTTAAATCATAGGGGAGAACAAATATTCTACGCATTTTAATTGATGTAGTTATAAATATTGCTTTATAATAATTTCCTACTTTTAAATCTCCCATAACTCGTTTATTCTTTTGCAAATACAGTTTCTCTAAATATTCTTCCAAAGATTTTTGAGAATATAGTCCTTTGTTTTTTAATTTATGGAAAACTGAAGACTCCTCATTTGAAGGTAACAACACCTCTATTGGTAGTTCATTAAGGATTTTTTCAAGTTCAAAAGAATCATATCCGACAGCGATTAAACTTGAAATTATGGCTCCAACACTTGTTCCTGAAACATAATCCACTTCAAAATCATTTTCTTCTAAATAGCGTAAAACACCAACATACGCCAATCCTTTAATGCCACCACCTTGAAAAACTAAATTAATCTTTTGTTTCATTTTATCACCAATTAATTATATAAGGTTTAAAATTAATTTAGTACTTATATTATTAATGATATTTTTTAAAATTAACATTGTTATTGTCTTTGTACAAAGTAAATATTTATTTTATATTTGTTACTACAACATAAAAAATCAGTTTGTTTAAAAAACTGATTCTTTATGTTGTTTTTTATTATATAATTACTTCATAATAATTAAACTATCTTCAAACATATGATATTTATTTGTTGAACTATCCTCCCAAACAATAGTACTGCTATTAATATCTTCTATTTTTACTGTAAATGGTGTAATTAAAATCTTCATAACTTTAACATTAACATCATTATACATAAGAATATTAAAAGTATTTTCATCAGATTGCTCAAATAAACTATATTCATCAACAGTAATAGTTTCATCTAAATTTATGCTATCAATTTGAGTAAGCATATTATTTTTAAGTTTATGTAATATTAAAGATTTACTATCATCTGACACCTCAATAAATATTTCATCATTAAGAGCATACATATCATTGTTATCTTCTATTATATAATTAAATATTTGAAAAATATTTAATGGTTTTTCTATATTAAACATTATTACACTATTATTTGGTTGTGATAATGTCAAGAACAAACGGCCCTGCCTAAAAGAAACTTTTGTAATAGTGGATTTTTCACTCATATTATAATTACTAATAATGATTCCATCTTTATATGTTTTAATATATACATTACTGTCTTTGATGCCAGAATTACATAATATATATAAATACCCATTTTCATAATGTAGACTTTGGCTAGAATTAATTCTAGCTTTCTCAAGTATTGTATATAAGTAATCGGCTTTTTGTCCTAAACTATAACAATAAACATATGTATATATTGAGTTCACAATGTTTTCATATTGCATACTAGCTTTAGTAATTGACAAGTTATTAACTGGATAAGAAACTAAATATATTAGCCCATCTATGTAATAAGAAAAAGCCCAATTATTTATGATTGAAGTATTTTCTATTGCATAATTATCTAAATCGATTGTATAAATATTTTCCGTTGTAATAATATTCATATAACAATCAATACGAATAGCCTCCCTTATATTTCCATTAAGTTGAATAGTACAACGATTTATATAATCATATCCAACAAAAACGTCAAGGAAAATTTGACTTCCAATATTATATACAGCCACAAATTTATTTGAGTAAGCAAATAAATATATATTATCTATATTAGTGTTATCCACTAACACATATATAGAACTTCTTGCCATATCGCTGTATACTAGTTGATGGTTAGAAAAATAAATTACATTATTATCTTGAAAACAAAAGTTATTATTTTTTATGATTTTTTGATTATGATCATTAAAAGATATAAAGCTAGGTTTGGAATTTGTTGAAAGAGCTTTTTGCATTTGGTCATAAGCATTATTAATGCTTTCATTTAAATTATCTAAAGAAATAGAATTATCGCTTAAAGATGGTGCAGGAGCATCTTGCCCAGTACTTGGCTCGCCTTCTATATGATCATTATGTTTCCCATCAGTTGCAAATCCTCCAAATTGCTTGCTTACTATTACAACTATCAAACATAAAAATAAAAACATTAGTGGAGACAAAGTATATGCAATTTTTGGCCAAATACGTTTTGATGATTTGTAAACATTGTATTTTTTTTCATAAGCAGTTAAACGAACTTGTTCACTCATTTCAGGAATGGTAAAATTTTCTTGTTTTATTTGCTTTTTATATTGTTTAATTTTCATCTTTTACCTCCTCTCCCAAATGATGTTTCATTGTTTTAATTGCTTTTTTATAAATAGAATAAATTGTGGGTAAAGGCTTTTCTAACATAGTAGCAATATCCTTAAACCGCATGTTTAATATAGTATGATATATTAAAACATCTCTTTCTAATCCATCAAGAACTTTCATAGTCATATGTAATAAAGTATTTTCATTTTCTTCTACTCCATCAAAGTATTCTTCTACTAATACTATTTTTTTACGACGATTATATTCATTTATCGCGGTATTACGAGCAATACGACTAACCCAAGCATAAAAATTGGTACCAAGCCGGTAAGATGATAGTTCATTAATTATTTTCATATATGTATCTTGCATTAAGTCTTCTATTAAAAAACGGTCTTTAATAATTGCATAGATAGATAGATAAACATGTTTTTTTGTTTCATAATAGATTATGTCAAATGCATCTTTATCTCCGCTTAGGAAATTTGCTACATAGCTATCTATTTGTTTACTATTCATAAAAGCCTCACTATTATAACAATCTAATGTTCTTTTTTTTTGAATCTTTTTATATATTATACATTATTTTATCAATTTAATAAATAGTATTTCATTAAATAAAAGTCATAAAGCTAGTTTAATTAGCCTTATGACTTTAAATTCTTTGAAAGTAGAAATTTTATTAATGAAATCATTCACCCTTTATTGTTTTAAAAATAAAATCTCTTTGCGATTTTCCTTGAAACTTCTCAATAATGGCCAAAGCAAAATCAATTGAATAATACATTGCTTTTGCAGTAATAAATTTTTTTGTGACTACTATTCCCTTATTAATTCTTTTTCCATCTGTTATTGTTTCTTCACATCCAGGAAAACAAGTGTAGTTTAAATTTTTAAAATATCCTAATTTTCCAATTAATAATGGGGCAGCACAAATGGCACAAATTACTTTTTTTGCATTAACAAATTCTTGAATAAGCGTAGTAATTCGAGGATCTTTGTCTAATATTTTAACAACTGCCCCTCCACCAGGAATAATCAAAAAATCATAATCTCTTACATCTAACTGTGCTAACAAATAATAAGTTTTAATTATATGTCCATATTGGGTTATTACTTCCCCTTGATCAAGTCCATATGTATCAACTAATATTCCACTTCTTTTTAAAATATCTATTGTTGCTAATGCTTCAACATCTTCAAATCCATTTGCGAGTATAATTGCTGCTTTCATGTTTTACCTACATATTTTTCTTTATTTTTAATAAAGCTTTTTCATCAAAGCTATTTATAACGGCAATAATCATTTTTTTCACTGCTTCAATATCATCAACGTGAACCATTGAGGATGTACTATGAATATACCTTCCAGGAAGACCTATCGTTGTTGATAGTGTGCCGTTTCCTGCATACTGGGCACTTGCGGCATCAGTTCCGCCACTTGATTTGAATTCTTGATGAGGAATTTTCTGACTAGTAGCTAGTGTATCAAAATAGTTATGTAAAGCGGGGTTCATTATACAACGTGGATCATAGTATCTAATTAAGAAACCTTTTCCTAATTGGCCATTAACAAAATCATTTTTTTCTAAATAATCATTAGCAGGAGAAACATCAACGGCAATGAATAAATCTGGTTTAACCATTGTACTGGCAACTATTGCCCCTCTTAGACCGACCTCTTCTTGAACTGTTGCTCCACATATAACTGTATTAGGGTGTTTTTTATTATGAATTGCTTTCATTACTTCTAAACACATACCAACACCAAAACGATTATCCCAAGCTTTTGAAACTATTTTTTTACCATCTTCAGTTATGTAATAATTATTTTCTGAAACTATTTGCTGCCCAATCTTAATACCCATTTTAATGGCATGTTCCCCACTATCAGCTCCAACATCAAGAAGCAAATCTTCAGCAGTTATTTCTTTTGAACCACTTTTACTTAAATGTGGAGGAAGAGCTCCAATTATACCTTTAATTTGTTTATTATTATTAATAATAATATTCATATTTTGAGAAAGATAAACTTCCGGATTAATACCCCCAATGGCTAATAGTTTTATCATACCTTGTGGCGTAATCCCTGAAACCATAAAGCCAACCTCATCCATATGCCCACATATCATAATTGTTGGTCCTTCGCCTTTACTTGTTCCAAAAACTCCACCAAGCTTATCTTGAATTATTTCATCACTATATTTGGATAATTCCTCTTTAACAAATTTTCTGACCATTTTTTCGTGGCCTGCAATACCTGGCATATCAAGTAATTGCTTATATAACTTCCAATTAGTTTTCATAACTTTCCACCTCAATAAAATATATTATATTTCCTTTACTGACAAACTTATCTTCATATTCCGTTGTCACAATCTCTTCATTATCAGCATGTAAATCCAAACTCAATTTGTTTATATTAAGCTTGTTACGAACAAATTCTTGAAGGCTATATTCAAATAATAAACGATTGTCTGTTTTTAATTCAATTGTTCCCTTATTTTTTAAAATATAGCGATAGTTTTCTAAAATAGTGTTGTGAGTTAATCGACGTTTTGCATGACGAGATTTTGGCCATGGATCACTAAAATTTAAATATATTTTACTTATTTCATTTTCATTAAAAATTGTTTTTATTAAGAAGGCATCTTCATGAATAAATAAAATATTATTCAAAGATTTTGATTTCAATTTTTCAACTGCTCTAATTAAAACACTTTCTTCTTTTTCTAAACCAATGAAATTAATATTGGGGTTGTTCGTTGCCATTTCAATAAGAAATTGTCCTTTACCCATACCAATTTCTAAATAGATTGGATTATCATTTTTGAATAAGACATGCCACTGTCCCGGATAACACTCTGGGGTTTGAATAACAATGTCTTCATTTTCATTTAAAAATTCTTGAGCTCTTTTTACTTTCCTAAGCCTCATATTATTTACCTAAGTTATAAAGTGCATCAGCAAAAATCATAACGCAAGAGAGTAAATCAGAAATATGCACATATTCATCTACTTGATGGACAACGTCTTCTCTACCGGGCATCATTGGGCCAAATGCTACCGCTCTTTTTAGGGCTCTAGCATATGTTCCACCACCAATAGTCATAATTGGTGTTTTGTTATCCTTAGTATATTTAATGTATGATTGATGCAATATTTTCACTAATTCATCATCTGGACTAACATAATGTGGTTCGCTATCGCTTATTACTTTTATATTAATATTATAAATAGCCAATAGTTTTTCTAAATTATCTAAGAATTGTTCTTTATGCCAATTTATTGGATAGCGTAAGTTAACGCCAACTTTGGCATATTTGTTATTAATATCAAACATTGCCACATTCATGGTTAAGTCTTTCATTTCTTTATCTGAAAACTGTTCGTTCATATCTTTTAATCTATTATCTTGCATATATTTATTAACGAATTTTATCATAGGATGCTTAATATGCTGGTTTAAAAAACTAATTAGTTGTAAAGCGGCATTTTTACCTTTTTCTGGCTGCATTCCATGCGCTCTTTTTCCATACATAATTAATTCATTATTTTTCGCTTCACCTTTGTACTTATTATTTAATAAGAAAGCGTGATAAAAAGAAGCTACATTATTTGATAAACTTACAAAAGCTTTTTCTGGAACGACATTATAACGGTCACCTGACGTAAGTTTAATTATATCACTACTATTATAATCACATTCTAAGTCAAAAGACATTATTCCCTTTTCAGCATATATAAGTGGAAAGTCAGCATCAGGAGAGAAACCGAGGTCAGGCATTTTTTCAACTTCTAAATAACGTTTTATACAACGCGAAGATGTTTCCTCATCAGTGCCCAAAATTAAACGCACTTTTTTGTTTAACTTAATATTTAAGTCTTTCAAAGCTTTTAAAGCATATAGACTTGCCATAACCGCTCCCTTGTCATCTAGTGATCCACGTGCAAATAATTTATCACCAACTAAGGTTGGCTCAAATGGTGGGTATGTCCAACCATCGCCAGCTGGGACTACATCCAAATGAACTAAAACCCCAATTACTTCATCGCCTTCACCATACTCAATATGACCAGCAACATTATCAATATTTTTTGTGACAAATCCCATTGACTTTCCTAAGTCTAACATATATTCAAGTGCTTCAACCATTTTTTCTCCAAATGGTGCTTGTTTTATATTTGGTTGTTCAATTAAAACCGTTTCAATTTTTAGTAGACCATTTAAATCTTTAATTAACTGGTCTTTATGATTATTTGCGTAATTCTTAAAATCCATATTTTTGCCTCTTTTTTTAAACAACATTAATTGTTTAACTTTTATTATTTGTTTATATTTTATCATATTTTGCCCCATTTGTCATTTTTTATTTATATTTATAAATAGCAAATAAAAAAAGAGCATTTTTTGCTCTTAATATAATCAATGATTTTAAATTGTTAGGAAACAAATAATGCCTTGAATTATTTTCCTTCCCTTATTATTTAATATTATCTTTTAATGTTTTAATCATTATGTCAACTTCAACAGGATATAATGAGTTTTCATTTATTATCTTCCCTATACTATTTGCAGTTATATTTCCACTCCTAACATTCTTTATTGAATCAATGTCACCATTTACATCAACATTGACACTTGAATATTCAAATGATAAATCCGCATTTACCATTTTACAATTAATCATTTTCAAGTTTTCCGAATAGCATAATGGTTGAGTTCCTATTATAGTACAATTAATTAATGTTAGATTTTTTGAATACCAACCAAGATACTCACCTCTTATAATTGTATCTTCAACAATAACATTATTACTATGCCAAAAAGCATCTTTAGTATTTAATTCACTATTTTTGATTTTCATACCATCAACATATTGAAAGGAATATTTACCAGACATATTTAATGAATTGATTTCGATATCTTTACTATCAAAAAATAAATATTCAGAAATTATACTACATTTATTAATTTTTATATCTTTACATTTCCAACCAAATTCTGCAGATTCAATTTCACAATTATCAAAGAGAATATTATCAGATTCCCTTAAACATTTTACACCATCTATCTTTGTATTATATACTTGTCCATTACATGAATACCATATAGAAGCTCTAGTTAAATTATCTAATATACTATCATTTATTATGAATTTTCTAGTATGCCAAAAAGGATATCGCATTGAGAATTTTGTTTTTATGATGGATATATTTGAGGCCTCTTTAAAGGCGGATTCACCTTCTTGTTCACTTGAAAAAAAACAATTTGCCAATTCTGCATCTTTTATTCCATATAATGGTCTTTCTTCATAAAAAGATTCATTACTAATTTTCTTCATTTATTACACCAAATTAACTTTCTAAATTTTTATTTACTTTATATCTTTTTTAATCTAATATTTTTTACCGCATTCACTACAATTTTTATGATGCTGTGAAATAATTCCTCCACATTTACAAGTCCATTTAATTGTTTCTTGGGCAATATGCTTATCTATTCCATACTCTTTTATATTTTCTAAATTTTTGAGTAAACTAATGTTATAATTTTTTATATAACGTTTATCCAAATTTTTTAATCGCAAACATTTTTTATCACATTGAAAGCAAAAATTATAATTGCTTTCTAATCTTTTAACACATAGTTTAATTTGGCATTTAGTACAATGGTAAGGTTTATTCATATCATTCCCATTACATCCATTGCATTTATTCTTTGAACGTAAATATGCCATACAAGCGCCACAGTTCACTCCACAAGGGGCAATAAGATAGTTATCAAATTTTGGTGCTTTCATAATAAACTTCATGGGTTTAAATCTAATGCCATTAACTGTTTGTTCATCACCTATGTCAATAAATCCAAGATGGTGGTAAACTTCAATTGCATATATTGAAGAATTAACCGTGATACTTTTACACTCCTTATCTTCTTTATAATAATCAATTATTTCATTAAATAAGGCCCTAGCTATTCCTTGATGGTGATATGATTTATTTACAAACAAAAGACTTATGTGATAATTTTGCCTTGTAGCAATAACCCCAACTATATTTGTATTAATGAAGTAGCCCCATATTTTATAATTGCTATTTTCAAGGTTTTTTCTAAATTCATTTATATTAATAAAATTTTTAAATTCATTTATTCCTTCTATACTGTAACTTGGTGCTTCAAATTCATTAAAGACCTCCCACACAAGACTAAGTGCTTTAGGTAATTCATCTAATTGCAATATTTTTATATTGTGATTTTGCATATCTTTCTCCAATTTCTAGTACATAGTCATAGCAATATGATTTTAAAGTTTTTCATATTTTTGTATGAATTTTTTAACTTGAATTTCATTATATACCTTAGGTATTCTTTTTACTATTTTAATGGCTTTGCGACTAATTTGATACGCTTTAGCAAACTTTAAAATTAATGAAATGTTTCCAATGCCACGAAAACCTCTACTAATGAAATCAAGTGGTTTTAGCTTAAGTTCTCTTCCTGCACAGCATGTTAATAAATCATTAGCTTTAATCACTTTTTTATCAAAAAGAAAATCTATACTTTTTACATCTAGATTTAATAATAAGCTTTTTATACAATTTAAACTGACATCCTCCCAGCCTCTTTCTATCATATACTTATATTGATAATTCCAAAATGCATCAAGATTTATACCATATTTTTTTATAGAGTCCGCAAGTATTTCCCCAGCAATAATACTGTTTGTAATTCCCGACCCAATTAATGGGATAGTCATACTAGCACTATCGCCAATTGCAACATATCCTTGACAGAAGAAACAACTTTTTGGCTTACTTATTGGAATTTTGTGAATTTGTCCTCCTCTAATTTTATCTTTTTCAAGACAAATATTTTCTTTTCGTAAGAATTCCATCGCCTCAATTATTATCTCTTTAGTTAATTTCTCAACACTGCCAATTAAAACATCGATTTCATTATCCAAGCATACAACCCAAGCAATGCCCTTAATACCAATTGGGTATAGATATACTTTATATTTTTCTAAATTATCACCGTTTTTAGTATAAGTTGCTCTATAGGCAAATAGAAAATCTCCTGT
The DNA here is from genome assembly GCA_031553555.1 of Bacilli bacterium. Lineage (GTDB taxonomy): Bacteria > Bacillota_I > Bacilli_A > ML615J-28 > CAG-698 > CAKOMG01. Next base: position 4,712 of record JAVBLL010000032.1, on the reverse strand, counting down.
CTTATTTAAATTATTATTGTTTTTATTATGTGGCAAATTTTTTCTGGGTTCAAAAACATAACCTGCGCTGTCAATAACTAAATCACCAAAATATTGTTTGCCTTCTTCATCTTCAACTCCAATTACTACATCATTTTTGATAATAAAATTAATTATCTTCTCATTATCAATTATCTTAATATTTTGATGCTTGACTAGGGTTAATAAGTATTTATAAATTTTTTTACGTTCCATCCTATATTCTTGATATTCTTCCGGTATTTTAGGTGTCAAGCAATTTTTTAGGTTAGGACTAATAAAGGTCATATCCTCTTTTTTGGGAAATAATTCTTCGTTAATGTCAATATTTAATTTTTTAAAACATTCTATTTCAAAAACATCAGTAAAATCATAACCGATATCTTCAATATTTGATTTTTCAAATATAGTAATATTATATCCTTGTTCGGCAAGTCTTGCAGCAGCTACAATGCCACCGTGTCCTGCTCCGATTATTATTATGTCTTTCAATTAGTGATCCCCCAAATTTTATATATTTAATTGTTCAATTATTATTATTCAAGTTATATTTTATCATAATTCTTCTCTTTTTTCTATGATTAAATACTATATTTTATTATTTGTATAAGCATAGCCTAAAACTATGAATAGATATAGTAAAGTAAAAAAGATTTAAATATAATGATGAATATCTAAATCTTTTTTGACTACTATTTTGCTATTAACTTGATTGAATTATCTAATTTATTATTTCGTTAAATGTCCAAATATTCTTTCGTATCTATCTATACACTCTTTGATTACTTCTACAGCTCTTGCCTTCCCTTCAGCTGAATATACTTTTGTTGTTTTACCTTCAAGTTTTTTATATACTTTAAAGAAATGTCTGATTTCTTCAAAAATGTGTTCTGGTAGTTCATTTATATCTTTATAACTATTATAAACAGGATCGTTCATAGATATAGCAATGATTTTTTCATCATTTTGTCCTTCATCAATCATATTTATTAGACCTATTGGATAACACTTGACTAAAGACATTGGCATAATAGGCTGACTGCAAATGATTAATACATCCAAAGGGTCATTATCATCGGCATATGTGCGAGGAATAAATCCATAGTTTTGTGGATAATGTGTTGAAGTATATAATATCCGGTCTAATATTAAAACACCTGATTCTTTATCTAGTTCATATTTATTTTTACTCCCTGCTGAAATCTCAATACATGCAATAAATTCTTCCGGTGTTATCCTTGATGCAGAAATGTTATGCCAAATATTCATATTACAATTCTCCTTTAATATATGTTTTTATTTTCATTTAACTTTTTATATATTATTTATTAAGTAAGTTTTCATTCAATTCTTTATGATATGTCTTTAAAGCAACTAATACTGATTTATATATTTTATGTCTAATCTATAAATCCCCACTTCTTTTGTTCTTCTAACATAAGTTCTTTTAACTTTTCAGTATAAAATATTTTTTCATATTCTATTTCCTTCTCATCAAAATACTTAATCATTTTATCATTTGCTGGTATAAGTATCAGTTTATCACTTTTAACAAGAAAATCTAAATGTTTTTTTATGATTGTTAGAGGTTTAATATCTTCTGTGATATACGGATAACAAAATATTTTTTTATTTGAGGCAACACCGATTGCTAAAGATGCAAACCATTTTTCATAACCAATATAATCAAACTTTCTATCTATTCTTGATTGCGACAAATCAAAGGTTTTTTGTAAGTCATCATATTTAAATTCATTATTTTTTGATAAATGTAATTTAAGTTGTTGTTCTATAGTTTTATTAGTACTTTTTTCACCAGCAAAACAAGTTATTTTTTCTAAGTCTTTTGCTTCAATCTCAATATCATCTAGAAATATTTTTCCATCAATGTCTCTTTTTTTACTAATAGGTTTACGACCCAATCCCCCAATAGCAGAGACGAGGCCCCAATTACCGCTGTTTATTTCTCCTATGAATAAATATATTGTACCAGATTTTAATATTGTTGAAAAGTTATAAGCTTCCCTACTTGTAAGAAGTTGTGATTTACAATCAGCTATTCCATTATAATTTTTGATTTCAATTTTCATTATATATTCTCCCATAAATAATATAATCTTTTTTATTATTTAATTATTATTTTTCCTTACCCTTCCACATAGTTTTTCACTTATTCTAAAACATGCTTCTATGTGCATTATCCAATGTCTGGAAAAAGGCATTCTTAATAATCCGCTTATATCTTTACTGCACCAGTAATCTATCAGCCAGCTTTCTGAATCTGCTACCACTTGTAAATTATTTAGAACATCCTTATCCTTTTCTGTCATTCTTATTTTTAAATCATTAATGTATAATGATTTTATTATATTATTCGAGTTTTCATATACTTCGTTTATATATTTCCATAACATATCTATTTCTAATTTTTCTGAGAATTTTTTTATCTCTTCTTTTTTTAATTCGTTTCCTGTGGTTATAATAGAGGCATTCATTTTTTTTTGAAAATTATTCTTGAAAAAGATATCCTGACTTTTATTTATTAAAATATTGGAGACAATATCTTCAATCCTGAATATATGAAATAATGAATAAGCTATAGTCTTGTTTTCAAATCCTTTTGCATTAATGAAAGGAATAGCATTATAATCATCTATGGATAAATGAGAACATAGTTCAGTTATTGAGTCTAATAATTTACTTCTTAAGTCCAATAAAGTTTCAATTCCTAAACTAAATGTATCTTTTTTTTCTATATATTTTTGCATTTTCTTATTTATATCCGACCATTCTTTATTCATTATATTATTTCACCTTTCCTATGATAACTATACTATATATCTTTCATTTCATTTAAATCTTTTTTCATTTTATAGTTAATAATTTTTAAACCTTTTCTTTGCACTAATTGTTTTTCAATAACTATATAACCTCTTTTTTCAAAGAAGGGCTTTGCGGTTATTGAAACATTTGCATATATTTGTTGTACAACACTTTTTTCTAATTCATCGCATATAACTGTGGCAATTCCTTTTCTTTGATAATCTTTATGTACATATAAGCAATCTAGATATCCATTATTATCAATATTCCCAAAACCTGTAATCAAACCATCAATTTCTGCAATTATTGTATATGACTTCAAAAACCTTTCATTCCAGATTTTATAATCAAATACTCCGTCAGTCCAGGCAAACACCTCATCTTCTGTATAATCCTTGATATTTATATTATGAATAGTTTCATAGAAAAGATTCATTAGTGTAGCACAATCATTTTTTGTATAGCGTCTTAAGTTAACCATATACTAATATCCTTTTTTATTACCCATCATTATTATATCATTATTATTACTATTTTTCCAATATGGATAACAAAATATAAATTCATTATACCAAAGAGATAAAAAAAGCAACCTCATTATATTAATGAGGTTACCTTACTACATACTTTATTTTTATAATTACCATTCTTTAGTTTGGCTTTTTCCAAACAATTCTCAAGGTTTAATCCAGTACCATTTTAGGTTAGATATGCAATTTTAAAATGTTTTTATGTCATTTCCAGTTTTTTATCAGAATAACTAACTGACAAATTAAATAAATACAAATGGCGGTTGATAATAAACTCCAAACATAAAATGTGAAAAAGATTAATAGAATCAATAAGACTAATTCTATATATTTAAAATACTTGGAAGAAGCAAAGAATTTAAAAATAACATAAGCAATTGCTAACGCAAAAGCAATAACAACTAAAAAATAATCTATAACATGCATTGCATCTAAAATAAACATATACTTTTATCCTCTCTATATGGTATAGTATATGTTTAGAAACTTCAAAAGGTTATTAAATAATGAATAGTTGCAAATAAATAAAAAAGTATTAATATGGATGGTATATAACTGTTTACTTTTTTGGGAGTTGTTTAATGTGTCGTAGTGAAAAAATATTTTAAATTTTTATATAAAAAAAGCAAATAATTTATTAACTAAATGCTCCAAAATACTATAAATTAGATTAAAGAATTTTTATTTCATCAATTAGAAAAACAAAAGTTACTCATGATACTTCTTTATGATTTTTACATATAATATAGTATATTAGAATTAATTTTTTGTTTTTACCTCATGAATAATTTTTAGTATTTTATTTATTTGTTTTTTAGTAAACATAGTTAATGGAATGAACTTTATTTCTTGATTTGTAAAAACAAAAACTAATAATTTTCGTGGTTTATGTGGATTTTTAAAGACACTAGATATATCTTTTTTGTTATTCAAGGTATATATTTCTTTAGTATTTTTTATAAACCCAATCATAACCACCCGTAAAACGGGTGGTTTGCTCTGCGCCTGCAAGGCTCTGTTACCGGCTGTTCTTCGAACACTGAGTGGCCCGCCAACTGCATCCCGTTCTCAGCTGTCCCTAAAGGGGACTTTTATTTTTTGCTTCCTTCTATCAGCGTACCCGTAAACGGGTCTATGTATTCCTTCATACTCATCTGCTCATATACCTTATCCTCTTGTATTTGGTTTTTGATATATTCTTCTATTACTTTATTGTTTCTGCCTACGGTATCTACATAATATCCTCGACACCAAAATGTTCGATTTCCAAACTTATACTTCAAATTCGCATGTCTGTCAAATATCATCAGGCTACTCTTTCCTTTAAGATATCCCATGAAA
>JAVBLL010000034.1:0-10210 GCA_031553555.1 Bacilli bacterium | reverse complement strand
AGAAAAGTTTGGTGACAATAGCAAAGTGGATACACCTGTTCCCATCTCGAACACAGTAGTTAAGCACTTTTACGCTGATGATAGTTGGGTTTTTACCCCGCAAAAGTAGGTAGTTGCCAAGCTTTCTTTCTATTTTGATTTTAAAGGAATAATAAATCGGAGGTTTAGCTCAGTTGGGAGAGCATCTGCCTTACAAGCAGAGGGTCGGCGGTTCGAGCCCGTCAACCTCCACCATTTATATGCCGGCCTAGCTCAACTGGTAGAGCAACTGACTTGTAATCAGTAGGTTGCGGGTTCAAGTCCTGTGGCCGGCACCATTTGTTTCCGTAGCTCAGTCGGTAGAGCAACTGACTTTTAATCAGTGGGTCGGGCGTTCGAGTCGCCCCGGAGACACCATTTATTTCATAAATTGGCATATGCCTGAGTGGCGGAATAGGTAGACGCGCAGGACTTAAAATCCTGTGGTAGCAATACCGTGCGGGTTCAATTCCCGCCTTAGGCACCAAAAAAATTAATATGGGTCCTTAGCTCAGCTGGGAGAGCGCCTGTTTTGCACGCAGGAGGTCGACGGTTCGATCCCGTTAGGATCCACCATTTATTTTTAAATCTGGCGGTGTAGCTTAGTTGGCTATAGCGTCCGGTTCATACCCGGAAGGTCGTAGGTTCAAGTCCTACCGCCGCTACCATTCTCGGACCCGTAGCTCAGTTGGTTAGAGCTACCGGCTCATAACCGGTCGGTCGCAGGTTCGAGTCCTGCCGGGTCCACCAGTATTTTTAAAATCATATCGCGGAGTGGAGCAGTTGGTAGCTCGTCGGGCTCATAACCCGAAGGTCGTAGGTTCAAGTCCTATCTCCGCAACCATTGGTCTCGTGGTGTAGTGGTTAACATGCCAGTCTGTCACACTGGAGATCGCGGGTTCAAGTCCCGTCGAGACCGCCATTTATTTAAACATAAGGCTCGGTAGCTCAGTCGGTAGAGCAAAGGACTGAAAATCCTTGTGTCGGCGGTTCGATTCCGCCCTGAGCCACCATGTTTTTTGGAGGAATACCCAAGTCCGGCTGAAGGGATCGGTCTTGAAAACCGACAGGGTGTAATAGCCGCGGGGGTTCGAATCCCTCTTCCTCCGCCATTAGATAACGCATACGAACCCCGCAGATGAAAATTCAAGCGGATGTTTGTATTTGAATTTGACTTAATAAAAAGTCTAATTGATAGGTGGCTAATTGCTACCTTTTTTTATAGTTTTCAAAATTATCTTTTTAAAAGAGGATTTAGGAAGCTTATTATATTTTTGTGTAGCTACATAATTGTTGTTGATTTAAGAATATTTTTTAGTTAACTAGTAAATTAGTTGATAAAAAGAGGAATGCCTTAAAATTACTTTAAAATGATTGCGTTATCATATGGAAAAAAATACAAAATGACGGAAAACTATTTAAAAAAACATTGAAAAATGATATAATATATATATTTAGAGAAGGAGAAAAATAAATGGGTACTAAAATTGTTATTACTGAAGAACAAGTAAAAGAATTAAAGGAAAAAATAACTGAGCACAAGCAAAAACCAGGACCTTTGATGCCTACTTTGCATGATGCACAAAGAATTTTTGGATGTATACCTGTTGAAGTGCAAAAAATCATTTCAGCTGAATTAAACGAAAGTATTGCAAAAATAAATGGGGTTGTAACCTTCTATTCACATTTCTCGATTGAACCCAAAGGGAAACACATTATTGGTGTTTGTTTGGGTACTGCTTGCTATGTTCGTGGGTCACAACTTATCATAGATGAATTTAGTTCGGCTTTAAATATTAAGCCAGGGCAAACGTCTGAAGATGGCGAATTCACTTTAGAAGCAACACGTTGCATAGGCGCATGCGGTTTGGCTCCTGTTTTTACTTTTGATGGCAAAGTATATGGCTCTGCTACACCTACCACTGCGAAAAAAGTATTGAAAGAATGTCTAGACAATTAATAGGTTAGAAGGAGAAATTATGAAGACTTTAAATGAAATAAAAGAAATCCATAATCATGCATATGAAAAACTAAAACTAAAAAATAAAATAAATAGTTTTAGAGTGGCGGTGGGCATGGCTACTTGCGGTGTTACTGCGGGTGCTACGCTTGCTTATAATGCTATTATAGAAGAAGTTGAAAAGTTAAAATTAAGTAATGTTGAAATCGTAAAAGTTGGTTGTATTGGTGATTGTGCTTTAGAACCAGTTGTTGAAATTTTCGATTCTAATGGGGATAGATATACATATTGTAGCGTAACAGCCGAAAAAGCACGAAAAATCATAAATGACCATGTCGTTTCAAATAATATAATTGATTCTATGTTAATTGCTAATAATAAAAAGCAGTCAAGCGAAGGGAAATTTGTAAAACAAACAAGAATCGCATTGAGAAATTGTGGATTGATTAATCCATTAAATATTGATGAAGCAATTGGATGTGATGCCTATCTAGCCTTAGGAAAGGCCCTTACTACTATGACACCTCAAGAAGTCATTGCTGAGATTACAAAATCAGGCTTACGTGGTAGAGGTGGGGGTGGGTTCCCTACGGGATTAAAATGGAGTTTAGCTGCCAAAAATGTATCTAATCAAAAATATATGATTTGCAATGCGGATGAAGGGGATCCAGGTGCTTTTATGGACCGTGCCGTGCTAGAAGGAGACCCACATAGTATCGTAGAAGCAATGACTATTGCTGGTTATGCTATTGGCGCATCCCAGGGATATATATATATTAGAGCAGAATACCCTCTTGCTGTAGAACATTTAAATAAAGCCATAGGTGATGCATATAAATATGGTTTACTTGGTAAAAATATTTTGGGTTCAAAATTTAGTTTCAATTTGGAATGCCGTCTTGGAGCTGGAGCTTTTGTTTGTGGCGAAGAAACTGCGTTGTTAGCTTCAATTGAAGGTGAAAGAGGAATGCCAAGAAACAAACCGCCATTTCCAGCTAATTCAGGATTGTGGAAAAAACCTACGATTATTAATAATGTTGAAACATTTGCTAATGTTTCTCAGATAATATTAAAGGGAGCTGATTGGTTCTCTAGTATTGGTACTGAAAAATCAAAAGGCACAAAAGTATTTGCTCTTGGTGGAAAAATTAACAATACAGGATTATTAGAGATACCTATGGGAACGTCTCTTAGAGATGTAATTTATGGTATTGGCGGCGGGATTCCTAAAAATAAAGCTTTTAAAGCTGTTCAAACTGGTGGGCCTTCTGGTGGATGTTTAACTGCAGAACACCTAGATACTCCAATTGATTATGATAATCTAGTAGCGCTTGGATCAATGATGGGTTCTGGTGGAATGATTGTAATGGATGAAGATAATTGTATGGTGGATGTTGCTAGATTTTTCTTAGAATTCACTGTTGATGAGTCTTGTGGAAAATGTACTCCATGTCGTGAAGGTACAAAGCGTATGTTGGAACTATTGGAAAAGATTACAAAGGGAAAGGCCGAGATGAAGGATTTACAAGAGATGGAAGAGTTGGCATATTCTATTAAAGACTCAGCTTTGTGTGGTCTTGGACAAACAGCCCCTAATCCTGTATTATCAACTTTGAAAAATTTTCATTCTGAATATGTTGCGCATGTTGTTGAAAAAAGATGTCCAGCTGGTGTTTGTAAAGAGTTGATTAAATATTATATTATTAATAAATGTATTGGTTGTGGTTTATGTAAGAAGAATTGTCCAGTGGATGCAATTTCTGGTGAACTAAAATCTTTACATACTATTGATTTGAAAAAATGTATAAAATGTGGTGCATGTAAAGCTTCTTGTAAGTTTAATGCAATTATTACAAAGTAGGGGGAAATATATATGAATAAGATAAATGTTACAATAGATGGAATCTTAGTTAAGGTTCCAAGTAATTATACAATTTTAGATGCTGCAAAAGTTGCTGGCATTGATATTCCTCGTCTTTGTTTTTTGAAAGACATAAATGAAACTTCAGCTTGCCGTTTGTGTGTAGTTGAAGTTGAAGGAATCAGAACATTAAAGAATTCTTGTACAGTAGCGGTTGCTGATAATATGGTAGTAAAGACAAATACTCCAAGAGTACGTGTAGCTGTAAAGAAAAATTTGGAGTTACTTGCGGGTAATCATAAATTTGAATGTTGGAAATGTAGTAGAGAGCATAATTGTGAGTTTTTGCGTTTACTTAGAAAATATGGAATTCCAAACAATATAGCGGATGATCCAGAAACATTCTCTCGTAAAGATATAATAACAAATATTACAGATACTATTGTAATTGATTCTTCAAAGTGTATACTATGTGGTAGATGTATTTCAACATGTCAAAAATTAGCTGGAACAAACATTCTTGATTTCAATTTCCGTGGCTCAAAAACATATGTTGGACCAGCTTTAAATCATCCAATGGATGATTCTGGTTGTATTTATTGTGGAAAATGTATTCAAGCTTGTCCAGTTGGTGCACTAAGAGAAAAAGATGATATTGATAAAGCTATGGAAGTTGTTGAAAATAATGATTTCTATACTGTTGCTTGTATGGCGCCTGCTGTAAGAGCCTCTTTAGGGGAAGAGTTTGGTAATAAACTAGGAACTAATACAGAAGGTAAATTATATGCAGCACTTGATAAGCTAGGGTTTGATGATATTACTGATGTTAACTTCGCTGCTGATGTTACAATAATGGAAGAAGGAACTGAATTTATTGAAAGATTAACAAAGTTCCAACAAGGAGATAAATCAGTATTCCCAATGTTTACTTCTTGTTCACCTGGTTGGATTAGATATATAGAATTGTATTATCCTGAATATCTTTCTAATCTTTCTACATGTAAATCACCACAACAAATGCAAGGCGCATTAATTAAACATTATTATTCTGGAAAAATAGGTATACCAAAAGAAAAGATTAAAGTTGTATCTATTATGCCATGTATAGCGAAAAAACACGAAGCAAAACGTCCCGAAATGGAGTCAGATGGCATACGTGATATTGATGTTGTCTTAACTACTAGAGAATTAGCTCGTTGGATAAAACGCGCTGATATTAATTTTAATGGACTAAAATCGTACATACCACAATCGCCTATGGCTAAGTATACTGGAGCTGGAGTTATTTTTGGTGCTACTGGTGGTGTTATGGAAGCGGCATTGCGTACTGTTCGAGATATATTGGAAAAAGAAAATTACAAAAATGTAGATATTACTCCAGTAAGAGGGGTTAATAAAGGTATTAAAGAAGCAACCCTTACGATTGCTGGGTTAGAGGTTACTGTTGCAGTAGTGCATGGCGGGGCTAATTTTCCAGAAATGTTCAAAAGAATAAAGGAAGGCAAAAAACAATATGCTTTCATTGAATTCATGGGATGCACAGGCGGATGTATTAACGGCGGAGGTCAACCAATAGTGCCTGCTCATATTGCTGAGGGTATTGATATCAGGGCGATTAGAGCTAAGGTATTATATAATTCAGATAAGAGCGCTGTATTGAGAAAATCTCATGATAATCCTGCTGTTCAAGAAGTTTATAAAGAGTTTTTAGGTCAACCATGTGGGCATTTATCTCACAAGCTACTTCATACTCATTATGAACCAAAACAAAAATATAGTAAAGAATAGTGGAAAAGACTAGTTGAAATTCTATTTCAACTAGTCTTTTATTATTTTTATATAGGTTTTAGTATACTCTATTATTCCATCTTTTCGTAATTTGCTTAATTCTCTTGAAAGAGAGGGTCTCGGCATGTTTAACAATCTCGCCAAATTTTCTTTAGAAGATATCTCAATAATTCTTTTTTTGTATATTTTTTCTTGATTATACAAAAAAAACATAATTTTATTTCTAATACTATTTTGACTAAGAACTTTCAATCTATTCTGAGCATAGAAATTTTTTTTAGCCATTGAACTAATAAAGAAGGTTAAAAAGGATTCATTATTTTGTAATAGATAAAGTAAATTTTTTCTATTTATTAAACAAATTGTTACTTCGGAAAAAGCAACTACATCCCCTAAATAATAAGGACTGTTAGAAAAAATTAGTGTTTCACCAAAAAAATCGTTCGTATTTAATCTAGAAATTATAAATTCTGTTTCGTCATAGTTCACTGTAGAAATATGTATATTACCATTTACTACATATCCAAGTTTATTGCAAATATCGCCTTCGCAAAAAATCATATCATTTCTTTTGTATTTTTGTATTTCAAATAAATCACTATTATTGTTTATAAAATCGTTCATATATTTCCTCTTTTTGTTTTATAATACAATTATAACATAATTATTATTAAAAAGCATTCTTTGTAACAAATGTTACAGTTTTTTCTTATATAATAAATTATAATATTAATAAATAAGGAGAATAGAAAATGAAAAAAGTTATTTGTTTATTAATTATATGTTTTTGTTTTATTGGATTATATGGATGTGATAGTGGTTTGAAATCGGAAGTTAAATTAATTGTTCCTAATGGCACGCCGTTCATTGCTATTGCTGACTTATTAAATGAAAAAAATATGTCTATTGAAAATATAGATGGTGCTGTAGGTTTGAAGACTGCTTTATTGGGGGAAACATATGACATAGTAATTGCTCCTTTGAACTTAGGAACACAACTATATACTTTGGGAAATTCTAAATATATTTTAGATTCCGTGATTGCTTTTGGTAATACTTATATAATTAGTAAGCAAAATATTCAATTAAATTCTATTAATGATTTGAATGGCAAAAAACTAATTGCTTATGGAGAAGGGGGAGCCCCTGATACAATTTTAAAGTATGCGTTAAATGTTTCTGAAGTTGATGCTGAAATAGAATATCAAAATGCTGTTAGCGATATTGTTCCTTTTTTTGTTCAGGGAACCTACGATTATGCATTAGTTGCAGAACCCATAATTAGCAAATTAATAATTCAAAGAAATATAAATTTAAATATTTTGGATTTAGAAGATATAATTGGGGAAAATACGATTATGCAAGCGGCAATATTCGTTAACCCTAATAGTATTAAACAAGATGATATTTCAAAAGTAATTAATAAAATAAAAGAAAATATTAAAAAAATGAATGCTGACCCGCAAGAATATGCTAATAAAATTGTTAGTTTGAATAACTTTTTTTCTGATTTAACTGAAGAAGTGATAGCATCTAGCATCCCGAAAAGTAATCTTGGATTCTTGAAAGCATATGAAAATACTGAAAAAATCGAAAATTATTTGACACTAATAAATTATAATTTACCAGTAAGTGATTTTTATAGGCAGAAATAGGTAAGATAACGGAGGTTATATGAAGAAAATTTTAAGATATCAATATTATTGTTATAGTATTTTAATTATAATATTAATATGGATAGGCTTGTCATATATATATAATAACTCGTTAATTATTCCAAAAATCGATGCGGTATTTGAAAGTTTAGGAAAGATTTTATCTTCAAAAAATATTTATATAATAGTTCTCAAAACTTTTGGAAGAATTATCTTGACGATTCTAATATCCAGTTTTATTTCTATTTTTTTTGCGGTTTTAAGTTATCGATTTAGATGGTTTAATGAAATATTAAAACCAGGAATAATAATAATTAAAACCATTCCAATAGTTGCTATTATAATATTGTTATTTATGACGGTTGGTCCAAAAGAAACACCGTATATTGTTACCGCCTTTATAATCATTCCGATTATTTATGAAGGAACGTTAAATAGTTTTATGGAAATTCATAGTGGAATAAAAGATGAGGTCAGGATGCTTAGTAAAAACAATTTTAATATTATGTTGAGAATATATGTCCCAATTACTTTGCCATACATTATTACCTCATTACTTCAATCATTAGGACTAGGAATAAAGGTCATGGTAATGGCGGAATATATGTCCCCAACAAATAATACAATAGGAGCAGAAATTAGAAGGTATTATAATAATAATGATTTATCAAATGTTTTTGCTTTAGTTATTATTATATTAATACTTGTTGCGTTTCTTGAAGTATTTGTTAATATTTTTAAAAAGAAATTTCAAAATAATGAATAGTTATTATTCATTATTTTTTGACATTCCATAAATGATATGATAAAATTAAAATATAAATAAAGGAAAAAATATGAAAATATCGAAAACTCAATTTAAACAATATACGCGTTGTCCTCATGTTTTTTCTTTAGACGAAGTATATAGAAAAAAATTAAATGCTAATGTTTCCTTTTTTGAAGCAGATAGAAATGAAAAGATCATAGAAATGTTGGTATCAATGTTTGACGAAGATAGCGGTGATGATTTATTGAATGTTGCAAACGCGCAAATGGATGCAATGTTACCATATTATAATGCAGTTGAATCATATTCAATGAAAATAGCAGAAAAACTATTTGGTATGAATATCATTCATAATAGAGATACAAAAAAACAAAAATATTTTAATTATTATACAGATGATTTAGAGTTATATTGTTATTTGGATGGATATCAAGAGATTTCCAATGATATTAATATTTTTGAGGTTAAGGCCACAACATCAAAGAAGTTTTATGAGTGTGGCCCAAAGATTCAAAAAGTTCAAACTAGTATTTTTGAAAAAAAGGGCAATATCTATAAAATTATCTCTCCACAAAATATATATATGGATGAATCAAAATTTTATGAAACCTACAATAAATTATTTAATCGATATAATGAAATTGGAAAATATATTTTCGATATTGCAATCGAAAGATTTATCATTGAACATAGTTCAAATTATAATAAAAATAAAAACTATAATTACTATTTGACTGTGTTAAATCATGAATATGTTTTTGACGGATTATATGAAAATAATCAGATGGTTTATAACTTAGATAAAAATAATAATGAATTAATAGTTTTTATTGATTTGAATCAAATCACTAAAGATTATCAAGAAATAATCTTGCAACAATTGAATAATTTAAAGAAATATTTAAGTCAAAAAGAAATATGCGAAGAAAAGATTAGTACGTTTTGTGAATATAAAAAAATAACTAAGTGTTTGTTTGTTCCGGTATGCTGGAAAAAAGCAAGAATTGATGGGTCGTTACTAGAATATAGAGATAATCATTATGGCTTTAAAGATAAAAATGGCGATATGCATACGGTATATGATTTTATTAATTCTGGAAAGTATAAAATAGATTCAATACCATCTGATTGGCTCACTCGGGATAGTAATATCATTCAACGTAAATGTTATGATGAAAATAAAATTTATATGAATATAGACAAAATAATAGCTGGAGTGGAGGCTGTAAAGTATCCTATATATCATTTGGATTTTGAATCTTTTCCATCGCCACTTCCCAGATTTAATGGTGAAAAATGTTATGCTCAGTCATTATTTCAGTTTTCTATTCATGTTGAAAAATCATATAAAAACTGTGATAAAGAAAAAGATCATTTAGAGTTTTTGGCTGAATCTAATGATATTGATTGTCGATTAGAGTTAGTCAAAAAAATGATTGAATATATTGATTTAACAAATGGTGGAACGGTTTTAGTCTATAATATGTCTTTTGAAAAAACAAGAATAAAGGAACTTGCACAAATTTATCCTGAGTATGCAAATAAACTATATAATATAAATAATCATGTTTTTGATTTGTTAGATATAATAAAAGGCTCATCAGTATTATATGAGAAGCTAGGTTTTGATAAAAAGTCATGTGGTGGAATTAATTATTATAATAATAGATTGCATGGTTCGTTTTCTATAAAAAAGGTGTTACCTATTTTTTCGGATCTAACATATAGTGGTATGGGAGTAGCTAATGGCACAGAAGCAATAGCGGCTTATGCTAAATTTAATCAATTAGATGAGAGCGAACTTTTGGTTTTACGTCAGCACCTAAAAAAGTATTGTCAGCAAGATACATGGGCAATGGTAGTTATTTTATGGGGTTTGATAGAAGAAACTAAGAAAAATAAAGACAATAATATGGTAATAAAAAAAACTTGATTTTTAAAATCAAGTTTTTTAAATTGTAAATAAACCACTTGCTATGCGGGTGGTTCCAAAGAGGTTTACCGAGGGGTAGACAAAAAAGGAGGTGTCCAAATGGACAATAGTAGTAATGCATATCATGCTTTGCACATACGAAATGGAATTGCAAGTATCATATTGTGTTTGTACCAAAATATCGAAGACAGATAATATACACAAAAATAAAAACAGATATTGGAAA
>JAVBLL010000035.1:0-3176 GCA_031553555.1 Bacilli bacterium | reverse complement strand
AATAATAAAATGGAAAACCTTGTCCTGCATATTTCGGATCAATGCCAAGCAATGGATTAAGGTAAAATTCATATCGAACACCAGCATCAAAACCGCCATTCGTATAATTCAAGTTAAAAAAGCCCATTGATTGAATTTGTTCATCAACCTTGGGAGCTTCCATAAGCGAATCGCTTTTATATGTTTGAGCTTCGATTTGAAAATTTCCGCTTACTCTTCCAACATTAAGCGGATTTTGGGCATTACTATTGTTCGTAATCAGAGCAAATAAACAAAATATTGAAAAATGTATAATGTATTTTTTAATAATTTTTATTAATAATTTATATTTATAAATGAATAATGCTTTTAAAATAGTAAAAAAACATAATATAATACTAATTATGGTTTAAAAAAGGCAAATATAAGTTGCAAATCATATCATTTGTATATTGCACCTCCCCATTAAACTATTACATATAAGTTAAGGTAAAAAATTTCTAATTTACTTTTAAAACAAGAGGACTTATATGCAACGTAAAATTTATAGCAAAACGTTTAAAGAAAATTGTGTCGTTTGAGCTTGGAACGTTATGATATTTCAAATTTAGCCCGTGAATTGGGGATAAGCAGCAAGTTATTATATCAATGGCGTCGAGAATTTAAAACTAAAGGATTGGATAGTTTTCCAGGTAAAGGAAATACAGTTCAAGGCAAAGAAGTCAAGGAATTACAACAACTTAAGCGAAGTAATGCTCGCTTGGAAAAGGAGAACGAAATCCTAAAAAAAGCGTTGAGCATCATCTCACAGAGCGAGCTTTAAAATATGAATTTATTTTAGCAAACAAGGAATTTTATACAATAGAGATGATGTGTCGATTGCTAAAAGTATCTCGCAATAGTTGTTATAATTGATGTAAGTATAAGAAATTCAAGCGACTTACATGTTCTGATGGAATTAAGGCAAAGATTAAAGAAGTAAAGAGACAACTGATTCAAAACATTCTAAATCGTGATTTTTTTTCATCAAAGTCTATCACGAAATGCGTGTCGGTTATAACATACATTCGCACTAAAGAAGGCTTTATTTATTTGACAATAATTCTTGATTTGTTTGACAGAAAAGTAATCGGCTGGTCATTAAAGGTCTAATATTCAAAATAGAGGCTGCAACATAGTTTAATTCATATATTTTTGGTATACTTACGCCATTTCAAAATTATGCATAAAAATTCTGCCCAAATTGTGGCTCAAAACACACTAAAAAGAATGGTTTTCAAAATAGTTTTCAACGCTATAAATGCAACGATTGTGGTCTCCTTTTTTCGTCGAAAAATGTCCTAAATTCGGCCGAACTTTGGGATGAATATACTCGTGGAAAACAGACTTATGAGCAGCTTGCAGCAAAACATAATTGTTCCAAATCCACAATTCAACGTAAATTAGATAAACATCACCCTAAGTTTAATAAAATCAATGTATTATCTGCAAATGCGTTGATGGGTACTACATATTTTGATCGTAATTCCGGTGTGATAATTTTCATGGACAGCTTTAGCGGTCAAGCCCTTTATTATCAATATGTTACGTATGAAACAAATGCATTTTATGAGCAAAGAATAGAATTAATAAAATTTAACAATATCTCAGTTCAAAGCATAATTTGTGATGGTCGAAAAGGACTTTTTATGCTGTTTTTGGATGTTCCTGTTCAGATGTGCGTTTCATCAAATGAGGCTTAATAGTCAAAATTAATGTTTTTTAATCAGTAAGTATTTTTAATTATTGATGGTTAAGGCTATATTAAATTCTTATTTTCCTTGTTCCTATGACTGAAAAAATCTTCGATGAATTTCTTCTTACGAACCAAATTTAAGCTGTTGTGATTACGTAATTTGTTCTTTAAATTAGAGAAAAAACCGTCCAATTTATTGGTCGTATTTGACATACTTAACTCTTTATGTTCCAAATAGTTAAACAAATATGGAGCATTGTTTTTCAGGCTAAAATAGGCACTTCTGAGCTTTTTATGTGTGTAATAAGTTTTGCCAGTTGCTAACGAAAATGAACGCTCGGTCAAAAAAACTTCCCATTTTTGATGCCAATTTTCAAGTTTATTCTCAAAGCTAAGTCTATTTATTTTATGGAGTTGTAGCGATAATTCACGCAATTCTTGTGCTGCTTCCAACTTCGGTTTTTTCGTCAAATAACGTGTAATAATCTGCCTCTGATGAAACTGGCACATCCGAACTGGAACGTCTGAAAACAGCTGAAAAAGCCCTTTCCGACCATCACAAATTATGCTTTGAATGTCGATATTATGATTTTTTATTAATTCTATTCCTTGATGATAAAGAGAATTAGTTTCATACGTAACATATTGATAATAAAGGACTTGACCAGTAAAACTGTCCATGAAAACCATAACACCAAAATTGCGACCAAAATATGTAGTATCCATCAAAACATTAGCTACTAACACATTGGGATTATTGAACTTAGGGTGATAATTATCTAACTTCCGTTGAATGGTACGTTTTGCACAATTATACTTGGCAGCAAGCTGGTTATAAGTCTGTTTTCCACGAGTATATTCATCCCAAAGTTCGGATGATTTTGGACGATGATTTGAGAGAAATTGACGACTACAATCGTTGCATTTGTAACGCTGAATTTTATTAACAAATCCATATTTTTGTGTGCGTTTTGAGCCACAATAAAAGCATACTTTTTATTCATAATTTTGAAATGATGTAACTATATCATTTTTTTAGAAAGTAACACGTAATCGACCATTAATTTTGACTATTAGACTGAATTAAGCAATAGAGCTATTTGATTTAATCGGAAATAATCTTGGTACAATATATGGTAATATTGGAATATTAGGTAAAAATATAATGTCAATAAATACCAAAGACTTATCTACTGGTTCATATTATTTGGTATTAAATCTAAATGGCAAAAAATATATAAATAGTTTTGTAGTAGAATAGAAAATTTAAAAATCACAATAGAATAACATTGATATATCGGTATATATTAATAAATATTTTTAATTATGTTTTATATGTATATACCGTTTTTTTATGTTATATAATTTTTTTTTCATATTTTAGTAATATGAAAAAAATGATACAAATAATTTTAATATCAATGGTGATTGTATGTACAGCTTGTACTCCGACAGTGCGATT
>JAVBLL010000001.1:0-100259 GCA_031553555.1 Bacilli bacterium | reverse complement strand
ATAAGGAACATATTAATTTATACTGTCCTTTAATATCATTATAACAATTGTTTCCTGACATCCATATATGATCTTCATCTGTATGTAAGCCTCTGTTTATTGCTGCTCCTATTAAGTCTTTGTATGTTATTTCGGTTTGTTTATGCAGACGATCACTAATCTCAAAATCATCATCAATGCTCATATATCCCATTAATAGTTCTTCATGATGCATCGAAACTCTAGTAAGAAAACTGTTATTTTCAAGATCATCTATATCTTTAAGTCCTAGAATATGCCCTATTTCATGCGCCCCAACATAGCTATCAATAGAGGCTTTTAAATCCTGATTTTTAGTTTTAATGAATGCAGCAACATTAACAAACATTTTCCAACCAGTATAATGTTTGTGAGAAGCCGAAATAATCGTTTCACCATTATCGGCTTGAGTTCGAGCATGAGACATT
Source organism: Bacilli bacterium (assembly GCA_031553555.1). Taxonomy (GTDB): domain Bacteria; phylum Bacillota_I; class Bacilli_A; order ML615J-28; family CAG-698; genus CAKOMG01. The sequence continues at coordinate 99,813 of JAVBLL010000001.1, read as the reverse complement.
ATTGTATCATTATTATCCGTTTCTTCATTAGGATAATCATAATATTGATAAATAACCAAGTTATTGTCAGTTGCTGTACCTTCAACAACGTTAATTAACTTATGCTTTATAATATTACCATTTTCATCATATTTATAATAATAAACATTATTCCATTTTTCCATACTTTGCTTATAAACATTTTTCATATTGTTTATCTGCGCTACAGTTACCCCTTTAGAACTCCAATTATATAAAGAGCCATCCTGACCAACTGGGCTAAAGTAATATTTTATATCCATTACATCTTCTGGAATATGTGTTAGAGTTGTAGTAATGTCATACCACTTTTCACCATAGCCATCATTGCCCTCTGTATATGAAGTAGGTAAACAATTATCATATTCTACATCAAGTTGACTACTATGAGCAAATAATTTTATATTAGCTAATATTAAAAATACAATAATTATTATTGTTGTTACTATTTTTTTCATTTTTTATAGTTTCTCCTGTTTTTTCCAACAAATAAAATTATTGCTTTTGATTTATTTTAATGTTAATGTTTTGCGACAACTCCTCCATGTGTTTCGAACGCTAAAAACAAAAACATGTTGTTTTTATGATATAGTGGCATAATTTTATAGTGATAATGCAATATTGTAAAAGTGTATATATTAGTTCGTTTTTATTTGTATAGTTCATTATATCAAATATAAATAAAAATGTCAATATTTTAAAAGAACTTATTGACATTTTTAAGTAAATTACCTTTTTTAATTGAAAAATAATTAAACTCATAGTAGGTATATTGATTTCCAAAAATATTTATTAAACAAAAGCGATATGATAATATCGCTAGGGCCTATATCCATAATAAATTTATATTCATTTAAACATATCAATAATTATTCATATCATATTATTTGTCATTTTAAATATGAGCATAATTTAATTTGTTCTTGCTAACTTTTCTCTTACATTAATGGAGCAAAAAGACATAACAAAGAAATCCATATTCTATAGACGATGTTTTTCTTTTTAATCATTTCGATTTCTTTGCTTTCAATAAATGTTTCTATGAAATCTTGTTTTATAGATAATAAAGTTTTTGTTTCACTTAAATAAACTCCTGATTCATATTGTTGATAAAAACTTCTAAAATCCATATTTATCGATCCAACTACTGCGCATTCATCATCTGATATAATAACTTTGCTATGAATGAATCCCGGAGTATATATATATATTTTTACTCCATATTGATGTAATTTTTCAGCATTTGCCAATGTTAATGAATATACTATTTTTTTATCTGGAATAGCCGGTATTATAATTCTTATGTCAATTCCACTTAGTGCTTTATTTTTTAATGTTTCTAAAAGTCCGTTGTCTAAAATTAAATATGGAGTCATTATATATACATACTTTTTCGCATTTGTAATTATGCTTTGATATATCCATCTAGCAACAGCATTTGTTTCATTTGGTGAATCGCTAAAAGGAATTATTATTTCTTCTTTATTGCTCTCTCTATTATCATTATTAAGAAACTCTTGATATGAAATATCTTTTCCATTTATATATTCCCACATTTTTAAAAACATTATGGTAATACTATTGACCGCCGCCCCTTCAATCTTAATACCTTCATCTTTCCACCATCCAAATCGCTCTTTTTCGTTAACATATTCATCAGCCATATTGGCACCACTAAGATAAGCTATGTTTTTGTCGATAATAACTATTTTACGATGGTCACGATAGTTCATAAAGATATTTAGAAGTGGCATCATTGGACCAAATATAGCAATTTTAATACCATAGTTTTTTATTTTTTTATATGTTTTATAGGATATTGTATTTTGGCTACCTAGTCCATCAAGAATAATTCTTACATCTACTCCTTCACTTGCTTTTCTTTTTAAAATATCTATGATTTTTTCCATTAATTTGCCTTCTTCAATTATAAAATATTCCATAAAAATAAAGTCTGTCGCATCAGTTAATTCTTTAATTATATCAGAAAATAGTTTTTCACCGGTTGAAAAATATTTAGTTTCACTATTGAAATATGGTATAAAGCCGGTTGTGTTTTTTAAAAAATTCATATCATTAAAAATTCTAATAGGTAAATCTTTTTGAATTTCTTCTATCATGGAACTTTGATATTTAAGATTTATTTTTTTAGTTCTTCTAATCTTAAAAGGACTACAGCTCAGTTCTCCAACTAATAAATAAACTAAGAATCCAATCGGAAAGAAGATCAATAAAAAAATTATCCAAGCTATTTTAGAATCAGGATTTTTATTACTTACAACAACTCTTATGACGGCTAATAAACTCAAGACTATTGTTATTAAAAAATAACTTTTGAGATATAATATAAACCTTGTATAAAAAAATAAAATAATTGCCAATTCAAAAATAATGAAAATTAAAAAAATAATACTTTTTTTCAAACTAGTTCCTTCTTTAGTACTTTTTATTTTCAGTTCCCTTCGTTCCATTTTTTTAGTTTTAGGGTTATAAGCATAGTATTTAGGCATGAGTTTTTCAGTATTTTGTTTTGTATTATTATTCATTTTTTTGTTTCTCCATATGAAAAGTTATTTATTATGTTATATGTTTTTTTAGAAGATAATTAAAGAACATTACTATGCTGATTAGAATGCAGACACTACCAAAGACAATCCCTGCTAAAGCGTTATAATTTGATGGATTCGTATTAGTCATAGTGAAAGAAAGAAGTGCAACTTGTGTGAGAACTATTGAAGTTAATGATGATGCGAGATTAACACTTTTTAAGCCTGATAATAATAAATCATTATTTCTATTTGATTTCAACAAACCACGAATGGAAAATCCCAGTTCTAAAAAGGATATAAACGCAATCGCAATCGCCAATATTTCTCCATAGTTAAAATTAGATGGATAGAAATATAATCTGATCATATAAGTTATATATATAATGCTTGTTATCATTAAAACAAATCCCATTCTTAAATAATATTGTCTCTCAATAGTTATATTATTATTGGTCTTTTTAAGGCCTTTGAAATAGATGATTTTTGCTACTCCTACACCCACTGAATATAGCGCGCTAATAATAAAAAAGAAAGAAAAAGTGATTAAGGATACTAAAACCTTTCCTATTGCCATAGCAAAATTTCCTAACATTGATATTTTATTATTAAATGTTGATCTATCTTTAAAAGTCATTTTTGCATAATTTGTCACTAGATTTTTTATTTTCTTCATAATATCTTGTCTTTCTTTTAATATTAACTAGCAAATATATTGAATGTTTTAAATCCTCCAAATAAAATTCCTAAGCCAATTAAAGTAAGGCCTATAATTATCATTGATACAAAGAACATTTGAATTTTTTTCATTTTATTAAATCCTTTATATTGAAATGAATTATCTCTCTAAAAATATCCTTTATAATTAAAGGGTATTTTTTTGTCCACCAACCAGCAATATTCCATAAAATATATGATAAAGATGAAAAGAATAAAAAGCCGCCAATACATATTAATAATGCTGGAATATTATATAAGTTAATAAACAATAAACTTATGGATAAAATCGATAAAATAAAGGAAGCAAAATCTAATATATAAATAAACCCTACTAGAAAACCTCCCATAACTATAAAGATTAGAATAAAAATAGGAATTAATATTAATATAGGGAAGGTAAATATTAGAGTACTATACAATGCAATATTAATCCCCAACTTATCTTCTTTTTGATTTATTGTTTTTATTTTCATGTTTTCATTATCGATTTTCAGATATATATTTTCATTAATAAGAATATTAACCGAAATATCAAAAATATTTGCTAGAGCAATTAATTGCTCAATATTTGGTTTTTTGATTCCTAGTTCATATTTTTCCAACATCTTTTCATCAATATTCGCTAATTGCTGAATATCAATTAGCGAATATCCCCTCATATTTCTAAGCATAGTAAGTTTAGTTTTTAGTTGCACTTTATTCCTCTTTTCAAAATGATAATTTAACCATTTATTTATTTCAATAAATTATTTCCTTCTTCGCATAAATTAGCTATTATATCATAATGCTCTTCAATAATTGGTGTAATTATTGTATTTCGTTTATTCGTTATTTTTGTATATAATGGATAACTAAGAGCACATATTCCAAGACCTACTACACCAATAGCAATACCAATAATCATTAGTGGTAAGGGATTATTTAGAAGACACAATGACATTCCACCGCCTAATGTTAAGGCACCAATTACACCAATAATCATTGAGGATACAAAACCTTTAGTTGTTTTACTTTTTTCCATCTTTTCAATATTATCGAAGTTCTCATCAAATTTCTTTTGAATTTTTAATAACGCTTGCTTATTTTTAATTTTACGATCACGCTTAAAAACTAGTTGATTCATATATCCAAAAACACTATTATTTGCTGTAACTTCCCAACCTAAACTTTCATAACAATCAACACAAATTGATACTTTATCACTACTTATCTCTTTCATTATATAATCATAAGTCATAAAGTCTTTACTATTTTCCAATACCATTCCACAATTAGCACATTTAGTTGCAGCATCAACTAGCTGCATACCACATTTTTTGCAATACATAATTTTCCTCCTTAATTACAACTTCATTATATAATATTAGATAGTTGCATACGACCAACCAAATGGATTATTATGTAACCATTTGGTTGCTTTGGATTATTTTATTTTTTCTTTGCTAATGGGATATTGCTAAAGTCATTAATTATATTTCCTAGATATAAATTCTTTTTTGATTTAATATGTAATATATAATGAATTATAAAAACAAGTGCACCTACAAAATTACAAATGATATCTCGCATTGTATCTGTAATCGTTCTGATTTGTTCACCATCAATTGTTGTCAGTAAGTCACCTTGCATATTTTGGCCAAGAAAACTATCACACATATATTCAAATATTTCCCAAACTGCTCCACACATAAGCGAAACAGAAAAACAGACAATGGCAATAAATATAGGATTCAATTCTTCATATTTTGCGAGTTTACATACAATCAATAAACCAAGAATACAGCCGATATAGCCAAATAAAGAATGCATGGCTTTATCATAAAATGGTACATATCCGTAAAACAACAAAACCACTCCAACAAATGTGAAGAAAAATAAAAATATATTTATGAAAGTATAAATAGTATTACTTAGTCTTCTTTTAAAGATTACTTCAAATAATATAGGTAATACAAATAATATACCGACTCCTAAATATCCTAGTAATCTGTTATAGGGATCATCTCCAGTTATTAATGTATAAATGAATAAACCAAAACATATTATCGAAAGAGTTATAGAAACAATAATATTAATTTTTCTAATGATATTTCTTTTTGTATTTGTTTGTATTTGCATAACTTTCCTCCTTGAATACAACTACATTATACCTTTTTAACTATATTTATTCAAGCAACCAAGTTAATCATTTTGTTGCAATATGGTTGCTTATGAAAAAAAGCAAAGGTTACCCTTTGCTATAAACTCCGGTATATAAAATTTTTGATTAATAATAGCTATTTTAAAACCAATACTTTATATTTTCAAGACCATTATAATAATAGCCAATCAATAGCAAAATCAAACCAATTATTAAAAAAATGGAAGATAATATTAAAACTTTATTTTTCAAAGATAAATTTTTCATATTATAAAAAACTCCTTAAATTTATACTTTTTATTTTCACAAACAATCTTCCAGATAATTTTATAAATTTTCTCATCCACCATTTTGCTGCATAATACAAAGGTACAACCATACCAGCTCCTATAAATATGCCAGCAATACATACAAGTATTGCCCCACTTCCATTATTAAAGTTTATAAAAATAGCAATAAAGGAAAAAATTATAGATAATAAAGAAGCAAGTGAAGTGAAAAACAGCATGCCGACCATCATTCCACCAACAAAATAAAACATAAAAATGACAATACATACTCCTAGACCAAATGGTATCATTAGCATATAATCTAACATTGACCTTCTTGATTTATTGTTCTTACTTTCAGGGGTACTATTCTTTTCTTCATTTTGTTTGTCTTGAAAGTGCGATAATTCTTTAATGAGTTCTTCTTCTGTTATATCAGCATTTAGTAAAGTATCAACTGATACCCCTAAAATGCTAGCAAGTTCTGGAAGTTTTGTAATATCCGGACTAGTAATACCACTTTCCCATTTTTGTACTGCTTGACGTGTAACATCAAGTTTTTCCGCTAATTGCGATTGGGTTAAGTTTTTATTTTTTCTAAGGGTTTGTATTTTGATATATAATTCCATAATTAATTCTCCAAAGATTTATTTACATTACTATTCAATTTTTTAATATGCATAATATGAATACCTATATGCCCTATTCCTAATATAACAACAGCAATAATCATCCAAATAACTTTACCATATATTCCAAGAAGTAGAAACCCTAAAATAGGCAAAGTGGCTAATGGGCAAGGAATGAGCAACATTCTTCTATAAAATATCAATAGTCCTGGCTTTTTAAAATAACGAATCCAAGCTACTTCATAAAGTAACATAACTATAAAAGATATTAAAAGAAAAATACTTCCACTAGAAATAGTATTTATATTAAAATTTGAAAATATTAAAGCACAAGTAGTAACTAATACTTGTCCAATTCTTTCAAAAATTACTAATACTTTATTTTCATTTTGAGAAAGTTCTTTATAGCCAATTGGTTGGTTTCTAGCCCATATAATATTAGGTATAAATAACATTAATAAGTATAATAATCCAATATATGAAAAACCTAATTCTCCCATTTTTTATTTACCTTTGATAATATTTTATAAATTTTCCAATTCTTTAAGTTTTTGCTTTAAATCTATTGTTCCAAGTATGCTAATATGATTTATTTTACTATCTAATATAGCAATGGCTTGTTCATCTGTTAAGGAGAATTTTTCTTTTATTTTGCATATGGCAACTATTCGATTTTTTGATTTTTTAATTACATTTATTACTTTATTCCATTTTCCATCTATCTTAATAAAACCTTGTAATTGATGATATATCTTTTCTTGTTTTTCTTTTTGATACATTTCCATAAATCTTGATAATGAATATTGTTTGTTTTTATATTCAATAATAGAATTATTTGCAAAAGGCACGCCAATAATTCTTTCAATAGTGCTTGGTAGTTTAATTAGTTTAATGTTTTTTAAATTACAAAATGCTTCACAATCAATTCCACATACTTTAATTCCATTTATTTCTTCTGGAATATCTAAAACCTCAATATCATTAACTACACCTATTATTACTATATAGTTATTTATATCTAATTCTTGCTCTTTTATCAAATATTTTATAGCCAAAGTATCTTTAAATTCATTATTCATTTTATATGTGTAATAAAAATTTTCATACCTCATTTTATTTGCCTCTTTTTTAAAATGATTTTAATTATATATATTATATCACTATATAAACAAAAAAAGCAATGAAATCAAATTCTATTTAGAAAGTAATCTAATTGCTTAATAGAAGATTTATAAAATTTTATTTATAAACGCTTATATAACATATCTATAACTTATACCTTTCACAATCCAAAGAATTATCCTATGAATACTTTTTGGTATTCTTATCTGAACATTTGTACTACTTACAGAAATGAATAAATAGTGACATAATGCTAACCTATTGTTTTTTATCTTGTTAAATATTTATTTCCTTTTTTAATGTTTTCACGCCAATAGTCAAGCAAATCCTTCATTGTTTGTTCAAATGATATTTCCGGTTTCCAACCTGTATGATTTGCAAATTTTGATGTATCCGGGACTTGCAAATCGGCATCAATTGGTCTTAATCTCTCTGAATCAGTTTCAATTTTTATTTTATCTTTCATTGTTGACATGCTTATTAAAATATTCAGCAGGTCACCCACTGAACAAGTATACTGGCCTCCAATATTATAATACTCACCTGGTATTGGATTAATAGTTACTAGCATATAATAAGCACGAACTGCATCTCTTACATCAGCAAAGGTCCTTAATGAATTTAAATTCCCAACCTTTACAACTGGTGGAATTAAACCTGCTTCTATCATGGCAATTTGTTTTGCAAATGTGGATTCGGCGAAGACATCACCCCTTCTTGGTCCTGTATGAGTGAACATTCGTGTAGACATTATTCTCATACCATATGCTTCGGCATAATATCTACCTAAAAGATCCGTTCCGACTTTAGAAATAGCATAAGGAGATGCTGGATGAAATGTACATTCCTCATTTATTATTCCGCCCATTGCATCCAATTTCTCTTTTTTAACCCTACCAAAAACCTCGGACGAGGCGCATACATGAATCACAGGTTGTATGTCATCGCATTGTTTAATTGCTTCTAGTAGACGACAAGTTCCTAAAACATTAGTGTTTAGTGTATCAAGTGGAGCAGAAAAGCTAGTTTTAGGATAACTTTGGGCAGCTAAATGAAAAACATAATCTGGCTTCACCTTATTAATAACTGTACATAAAGATATACTATCATTTAAATCAGCATATTCAAAAAATACTCTGTCTTTTTTATTTACTCTTTCAATTAAATGCTCAACATTATCCATTGAACTTCGCCATCGACATACTCCATAAATATCCCAATCAGTATTCACTAGTAAAAAATCAACTAAATGAGAACCCACCATTCCGGTTACTCCCGTAATAAGTGCTCTTTTTTTCATAACATTTTCTCCTTATTAATATTTTTTATTTGTATCGGTTTTCGACCTAATAACTTTTCAAGATATAAAGACTTTGTGAATATCTCATTTGGTCTAGCTTCCAATATGGTTTTAGGTGTTGGTATAATTTCAAATCTTAATTTATTATTAATATTATTTTTGTAAATATTTGCTAAATCACTTCTTGATAATAATTCGGTTCCCGAAATATTAAAAATATGGTTTCTATATTTTTGAAAATTATTAGACAAATTTATCATAGCATCAAAAACGTCTCTTATATATATAACATTTCTAAACAAACCATCATATACTTCAGCTATTTTATTACTTTCACAACAAGAATCTAAATATTGTGCAAATTTATCATCTTTTGAATAAACATAAGATAAGCGGAAAACTTTAAACCTTTTTTTTCTTTTGAACTTTTGTTCAACTTCATATTTCATTTTCGCATAATTTCCAAAAGGAATGCAAATTGCATTTTCATTATTTGATTTGCCGTCTGTTGACCCATTTACAGTATCTGATGAAAAGAACAACACATTGGCTTCTTTTTTTAAACACTTATCGATAAAAAAAGATGTATACTCTACATTTATCTTATAGGCATATTCATAATCATTATTACAAATATCTGGGGATGAAATGGCCATTAAAAAAATAACAAAATCATTTTTATTTATATTATCAAATATACTATCATTTATTTCTTCTAGATTAAATTTTATTGTGCTATCACTACCATCAATAGTGTATTTTATATTATCATATTTATCTACGATATATTTACAAAATTTTGTTCCAATATATCCATTACTACCAAATATATGCCACATTTACAAATACCAACCCTTTGTACCATTTTCAGTAAATGTTACGTTAATAACTTTTCCTTCCAATGTCTCCAATACTTTGATAACATTTAATTTTTTTACTGGATCAACAATGAAAATCATAAACCCACCACCACCAGCTCCGCTAATTTTCCCCGCTAGAGCACCAGCGTTAATGGCCTCGTCATAAATTTTGTCAATTTTAGAATTCGAAATATTGGAACTCGTCATTTTTTTTGCAATCCATGCTTCATTTAAAACGGCTGCTAACATATTTATATTACCCAATAAAACGGCTTCTTTCATTTTATATGTATATTCTTTTACTTTATGCATTGCTTCTAAATTATTTACACTGCCAGAAACTGCTTTGATTTGATTATCTATTATTTGGGCAGAGTCTCTAGATTTACCTGTATAATATAGAACAAGTGATTCCTCAAGTTCATCAACAAACCATCTTCTTATTCTCAAAGGATTAACAATAACACGATTATTTTCATAGAATTCCATAAAATTAAAACCACCAAAAGTAGCAGCATATTGGTCTTGCTTTCCACCAGATAACTTTAAATCTATTCTTTCAATTTCATAAGCTAATTTAGCAATATCATATTCTCCTAATGGCAATTTTAATAATTCCACATAGGCTTTTAGCGTCGATACTACCATCGCAGATGATGAACCCAAGCCAGAACCTGGAGGTGCATCTGAATAAGTTATTACTTTAATACATAATGGCATCCCATTATTAAATTCTTTAACTATTCTGTTATAGACGCCTTTATGCAATAATAAAGAACCACTTATTTCAATACAATCAATTAAGTCGCATTCGTATGATTCATTAATATCAACGGCTTCAAATACCACCTTGTTCTCGCTTAAAGTTTCAATTGTAGTATGAGCATACAAATTTATTGTAACATTTAAAACGACTCCGCCATAAATATCACAATAAGGAGACAAATCCGTTCCCCCACCTGCTAGTCCTAATCTCAATGGTGCTTTTGCTCTAACTTTCATTGTTACCCTCCGTATATTTATAGAATTGATATAAATTATCAAATATATAATTTGCTCTAGTATTTATTTCATCTATCCTGTGTCCACTTCTCACAAGCACCTTTGTACCTATTTCAGCATTCACTCCAGTTTCTATATCTATTTCTTTATCTCCAATTATGATTGATTTTGTTAAATCAATCATAATTTCTTTATTTTTAAAATATTCAATTGTTTTTATAATCATTCCAATTTTAGGTTTCCTACAATTACAGTCTATAGCATATTTCTCAACACTGCCATTTATATGATGAGGGCAATAAACTATATAATCAATTATTATATCTTCTTTTTTAAATAAAGAAATCATATAATTATGAAGTTTTATTGTATCTTCTTCATTATATAAGTTTTTGGCTATTCCAGCTTGATTAGTTATTATTACTAATAAATATCCATTTGTTTGAAAATACTTCATAGCCTCCAATGTTCCATCAATAAATTCTAAATCATCTATTTTATACAAATGATCTATTTCCTTATTTATAGTACCATCTCGATCTAAAAATAACACTTTCTTTTTCACTTTACCACCTGTGATAATAATAATTGAGCTTTCAAATAATCTTCAGGTATACCAATATCAATAAAGAAACCATCAAATAAAAAGGCATATATATTTTTATTTTTTTCTAAAATTTCTTTTTCAAAAGAGAATTTAATTAAATCTATATTATCAAATATTTGTTTATTAATAATATAGATTCCACCATTTATAATACCTTTATTTAAATATTTTTTTTCATTAAACGATATGACTTTATTATTATTAATATCTAATGATCCATATCTATCAAAATCAAACATTTCTTTTGAAGCAATCGAAATTAATGATTTCGATTTTATGTGATTATCATAAAATTTATCCAAATCTATATCAAAAAAAGTATCCCCATTAATAATTAATATATTATTATCTTGTAATAACTTTGATGCTTTTTTTATTGCACCACCAGTTCCTAATGGTTCGTCTTCGATTGAGTAAACAATTTTTATATCTTTGTAATTATCATGAAAATGATTCTCAATGACATCATGCTTATATCCAACTGCCAAAACTACTTCATCAATATTGTATTTTGTTAGATATCTAAATAAATATTCTAAAAATGGCAGCCCATTAATATCTGCCATAGGCTTAGGAATATCAGATATAACACTTCTTAATCTTGTTCCCAATCCACCCGCAAGAATTACAGCTTTCATATTAATTTTCTCCAAATAATTCTTTTTCTAATTTTAAACAAAATTCATGATACATTTTTATATGTTCTTCTTGGACTATATATGTTTCATCAGAATTTGCTCTTAAAGTTATATCAGCAATTTTTGATAATTCACTGTCTTTTTTTCCAGTCATCGAAATGATTTTCATCCCTTTAGCTTTAGCAACTTCAGCTGCATAAATAACGTTCTTAGAGTTTCCTGATGTACTAATGGCAATCAATACATCCCCTTCTTTACCATAACCATATACTTGTTGAGCAAACACTAAATCTGCTGCCATATCATTCGCATAGGCCGTCATCAGAGAAACTTCGTTTACTAACGAAATTGCTGAAATAGCACATTGGAGATTGGCATTAATATATTCTGCATTAGCAGAATTTTGAAAAATTGCTTCTTTATCAATACTTGGAATTTCTCTTTTCAATTTGAAACCTTTCATTAATTCTCCTACAATATGTAGTGAATCTGCAGCGGAGCCGCCATTGCCACAAACCAAAATTTTACCTTTATTTAAATATACTTTTTTTAAAATTTTTGTTACTTCGCTAATCATATTACCTCCAATAATTTACCTATTAAATCTTACTTTTAATTTATCAATAATCTCTTTTGTACCAATTTTCACAACATCAAATAAATTCATTTTTAAATATCTAAAAACATATAAAGGCCAACGCCAATTGTTATATACTAACTGAACAGCTAATTGAGATAAAACCAAACCATAAATACCAATATTGTAGAATTTTAAAATTCCAAAAGCTAAAGCAATACCAATGCAACTGGAAATAATATATCCCCATACATATGGAACAATATTCATATTGGATATAAATGAAGCGTTGCATGAATGAAATTTAAATAAAAATTCATATAAGCACATTAACAATAAAATGGAAATGCTAAAGACATATGTTGGCTTTATAAATTTCAAAAGAGGAATACCAACAAATATTACGCCAATTATGCCAACAACAAATACTATACAATAGAATAGTAATGAAATTGATATTAGTTTTTTTGATTTTTCTTTATCGTCATTTACAAATGCCGCTTGCAACGATGGCTGATATGTTGAATACACAACCATAGCAACTGTTGAAATAGCCGTAACTAGTTGCAATGATATTGAATAAATACCAGTCTCTGTTAAAGTAAAAAATAAAGAACAAATAATGGTTGCTGCTTGCGTTGATAAGTAAGTAGAAATAGACACTAGTCCATCACGCCAAGCATTATGCCATATTAATTTGAAGGTTGAGATAATGTCAGTCTTTGTAATTGTTATGTCAACTGTTTTTAGATTCTCTCTTAAATTTTCATGATGATAAAACATATATTTTGCTAAAACCTGAAAAATTAAGCCATTCATCAAATAAGCAATTGAAACAGCAAATAATTGAAAATTTAAAAATAATAAACCTATTGAAATTGTTATTTGTGCTAATCTTGAAACGACATTTGCAATATTTAATTTTGCTATAGCACCAATGCCACGACAAAATGTAGTATAATATCCAAAATATAGATGAATAAAAACAGCAGCACAATATATAATCCAAGGAATTAAATATAACTGAATATCAATTTCGCTAGAAATAAAAAATATATATACTGTACCTAATGATAATAGTAAAATAAGAGCTGAAAGTGAAATTATTAAATAAATATATTTACATGTGGAAATAACTTTCTTCATTAAATAATAATTAGGAACATTATTATTTTCATTTTTATTAAGGCTCTCTTTACTCAACTCCGAAGCCCCTGACCAAGCATAAGCTATATTCCTTGCTAAAGTTGGATTAAAACCAAAATCCAACAGCGTAACTATTCCACCAACACTTAAAAATACATACCATAAACCGACTAAATCTTCATTCATTTTTATCATAATGAATGGTAGTAATATGAAATTACTAGCTAACGTCATAAACGTACCCAAATAGTTCCAAATTAAATCTTTTTTTGTTACCTTCATATTACTTCATCTATTATTCCTTTACTAAAGTAAATATCTAAAAACCCAACGCACAGGGATATTAAACCTAATGCCGCCAAAGTAACTGAGTAGCCATAAAATATTAAGAACCAAATAGCACCTAAAAGAAAGTAAAAAGATTTATGGAAATTCTTGATTAATAATTTAATTACATAACAAAAATATGTAAGTCCAATTAATCCGTTACATAAAAATAATGAATTTAATGTTTCATGAACACCATAAAAACTACTATTTAACCATTCCGCAATAGAAAAACCAGACTCAGAGAAATCAGCACCAAATGCACCCAAATAGTCTTTAAACGTTCCCATGTAACCTTTTCCAAATAAAGCATAATATGGTTTATTAACATACTCAATAAAAATATTAGCAAACTCGCCAATTCTATATTTCGGAGATTCTTCCATATTTGCAAACCAATCCGGTTTCCAAAATTCAATCATTGATAATACTTGTTCGAATTTTATTTTAAAAATAAGGCTTGTAGGATTTAAAAATAATCTAAGTTGTACAAGAACTATAACCAGCACAACAAATAAAGGCACTACTATTAAAAATAATCTAATTAAATTTTTTTTGCTTTTTTTATAAATTAAAAATATTGCAACTATAACTACAAGACCAATTAAAATGATAAATTTACCATTGGAATTATATTTCAAAATCAAATATGTGAATATTAACACAATTGGAAAGAGTAATATTGTTGTAATATTCGTTTTGTAAAAACAATACAAAATGAAAATTGGAAAAATAAAATATACACTACTAATAAGTAATGTCTCTACACCACCATAATAACCATATATTTTAAATACATATGATGTTGCAGTTGAGGTTATTACTCCAATGAAAACACCTAATATATATTTTTTGAGGTTATTTATCATTTTTGGTTCTTTGATATAGGCATATAAAAATGATAATATTACCATCCAAGGAAAAAGTACCATACTATAGCATTCATTTATAAATGAAGAAATGAATGCATCCATCAATATTATATTATTATCATTTACCAGTAACATCAATAAGCCTTGTAATATACCAATAAGATTAAGAATTAAAAATCCAATTAAGAATTTTTTAAAAATCCGCATTTCCTTAATTTTAGTAATAATTTTATTGAAATTTAAAAGTGCTAAAATGACTATTGGTATAAGCATAAGAATACCTAAATTGAAACCAAATAATCTAAAATTTTTAAAACTATAAAAGCTTTCCGATCCAACAAAAACATCAAATTCTATGCTAATGGAAAGAAAAATCAAATAACAACCTAGAAAAGCCGTAATTTTTTTTCTAAATAAATTTATCAACAATATTAACACTTCAGAAAAAATCAAAATATAAGCAAATGTTCTATTTGTAATAAATAAAACATTTAATATCCCTATGATAAATGAAGCAATGTAAATCATACTTGTTCTAATCTTGTCTTTAATGACAATATTATTCAAGGTTAAATTCATTTTCATCACCTCCATACAGCATTGTTTTTATTTGCATCATGATTTTTTCTTTTGAATGTTCATTTATGAAATCATTAAACTCATTATTAATCTCATTGTCATTCAATTCATTTGATTTTTTTATTGAAATTATTAATTCATCATAATTATTAATTATTTTACAGATAGATGGATATTTTTTTGAATAATAATTAAATATCGGATTATTACTTCCTAAAACAATTTTTCTTTGTGCAAAAGTATTTATCAATACACCACTTGTTCTATATAAAAAATTTTTTGGATAGCACAATATACAAAACTTACTATTTTTTCTATATTCATTATATTCATTTTCTGAAATGAAACCATTAATAAACTTGATATTATCAATATCTGTCAATTTGCTACTACTTTTAAAAATTACATATATATTATAATATTTTAATAATTGTTTTTTATTTTCTTGTTCATATATATGTTGTATGAAAATCTCATCATTACTATTGGACAAACCACTACATGTTATTTTTTCACTAACTAAATAGTCATTTTCACCATTTATTTTCATTGGATGATTGATACAATATATATTTTGTTTATTAATTTTTGCTACTTCTGATAATCTTTCTTTGATAAATTCTTCAATAACAATATGTTTGAATTTTCTCTTGTAAAATTTAAACATCATTCTCTTGAAAAAATTATTTAAATGATCAACATTATTATGATGAATTAAAAAAACGTTTTGTTTTTTTGAGAAAAATAAACTGCCAAAAAATAATGAAATAGTGTCAAAAGATGCTACAATGTTAAAATTTTTTTTGTTTTTTTTAATCATTTTTGCGCATTTATGAATTAACTTTATATTATTATACCTTACTTTTAATGATTTTTTTTCATAATCATAGTCACTGTATTCAATAAATTCCACATCTATGCTCTCTTTAAACACATCATCATAATATGTTTTTTGTGTATACACCGAAAGGCGTGAAATCGAAGAGAAAAATTCAATCATTTGCATACTATAGTTTTTATGGCCTTTAGGACATAAAAAATCAAAATAATATCCACTTTTTAATTCAGACATTTAATCACCTATTTATTAAATTTAATATTTCAATTATTTTTTTTCTTCCCTATTACAATTAAGTTCTCTAGCATACCTATTACAATTTTCAGATAATTTTTGATATAATACTTTATTTGTTGTCATCTTATTAATTGCTCTTGGTAGTGCATTATATAGCTTCCTACAATCACAAGTATCTATATCAATTAAAATGGTCTTTTTTAATTGATAACATTATAAATTTTCCATTAAATAGATAGTGCATAGGAAATAATTTAAATAGACGTTGCAAAAATCTAAAGCGAACAAAAATTTTATCCATTTTCAAAGAAAAAACAGAACGAATATGTTTTTTATGGGAAAATCTTAAGATTTTTGTATATTTTTCCCTTTGGATATGTAATAGCATAATCATCGCATATATATTAATAAGATTTTATTTTTTTTCATATTTCATTATTTCCACTATTCTTTCACAAGCATGCCCATCTCCATATGGATTGGATGCTTGTGACATCTTAGCATATTCATCATTATTCTCTAATAATAATTTAAATTCATTATAAATTATTTCTTCTTTTGTTCCAACAAGCTTTAATGTTCCTGCTTTTATTCCTTCAGGTCTTTCAGTAGTATCTCTCATTACAAGAACTGGCTTACCAAGTGACGGCGCTTCTTCTTGTATTCCTCCACTATCGGTTAGTATCATATAACATCTAGCTAGAAAGTTATGAAAATCTAATACATCTAATGGTTCAATTATTCTTATTCTTTCATCATTACCTAATTCTTCATCAGCTGCTTTTCTAACAAGAGGATTCATATGTATTGGATATATTACTTTTACATCTTTATGTTCATCAACAATTCTTTTAATTGCTCTAAACATTTGATGCATTGGTTCTCCAAGATTTTCTCTTCTATGAGCGGTAAGCATAATTAATTTAGAATCTTTTGACCATTCTAAATGTTCATTATAATAATCTTTTTTTACTGTAGTCTTCAAAGCATCAATAGCAGTATTACCAGTAACATATATAGTGCTTGGATCTTTTCCCTCTTTAATTAAATTTTGCTTTGAAAGTTCAGTAGGGGCAAAATTATATTTAGATATAATGGATACTGCTTGTCTATTGAATTCTTCTGGATAGGGGGAATGTATATTATATGTTCTAAGTCCAGCCTCAACGTGTCCTACTGGTATTTGGAGATAAAAGCAAGCGAGTGCTGTAACAAATGTTGTTGATGTATCCCCATGAACTAAACAAACATTTGGTTTTTCTTTTTCTAACACTTCTTTTATTCTATTAAGAATATTTGTAGTTACATCAAATAATGTTTGTTTATCCTTCATAATGGATAAATCATATTGAGGTACGACATTAAAAATTTCTAATACTTGGTCAAGCATTTTTCTATGTTGACCCGTTACACATACTACAGTTTCTATTTCCTTGTGTTTTTTAAATTCATTTACTAATGGGCACATCTTTATTGCTTCTGGTCGTGTACCAAATACTAACATAATTTTTTTCATTATTTTTCTCCGCTTACAAATTTGAAAAGTCCTCTAAAGAATTTTTAAAAATACGAATATCCTCTTTTATATCATTTAAAAATTTACTTCGATTCACATTATAAATATCATTTGAATATTCATAATTAATATATTTTTTTATAGTTTCTTTCAGTAATGGAAGTTCGGATTCTTTTATCACACATCCCAAACTATATTCACCCACTATTTTTGCAGTCTCAATATTATGATCAAAAACAATAATTGGCTTTCCCGCTAAAATAGCATCATACATTTTATTAGGAATAGCTCTCTCATTCACTTGAGTATTTTGCCTAATGATATTTACAAAATCTGCTTTATTTCTATAAATATCTATTATATCTTTCTTATCATATTCGCCTTCAAATATAACATTATTAATATTGCTTGCTCTAATTTTTTTTTGAAAACTTACGATATTCTTATTTTCTTTACCTAAATATATAAAATTAATATCATTATCATTTTGATATATATTAGTTAATTTTATATTTGCGTTTTTTTCTATAAATAAACCAGCACACACAATAGTAATAGGATAATTAAAATTATTTAACACTGGGGCTTTATAATTATTGACTGTTTTTTCATCGATATTATGACATAAAACAACTTTTCTTTTTATCCATTTTTCATAACTTCTGGAAGAAGATACAACTAGATATGAATTATAGCATATCTTAGAAATTAATTTTGGAAACTTTTTTTCAAATATTGATTCATCTCGTATATCAATGATATATCTTTTTCTATTTTCTCCTTTTAATAAGATGTTTCTAATAAAAAAAGCTAAAGCGGTTGTGAAAAAGACCAGTTTATAATTATTATAACCTTTAATCTTTTTTTTAATAAATCTTGAATACTTATAGTAGCCAATAAATGTCGATAATATATTTTTATTACAACTATAATTAAAAGCATAATCACACTCTTCAGATATGCCTTCTCTATTCCATATTACCAGTTTAAATTCTATTTTTTGATCCTTAAAGTAATTATAATAATACTCTATATATGGAGCATATTTTCTATTTGATGGAGCTATCAAAAATATCATATTGTTTTCCTCTCCCGTAATCTGAATTTAATACTAAAATTTTTTTTCAAAATATTCATTTAATATGTTATATTAAAATGGAATTTCTATATTTACTCTTTTTTCCAAACAACTCTATTAATTATATTGGTATATGACTGAATAATCTTAATCACTTTATTTGATACATCATCAGTATAATTAGGAACATCTATTCCTAAATCATTATTCTTTTGCATTTCAACTGCTACTTCGACAGCTTGTAACACTTCGTTTTCCGTAATTCCTGCTAAGATAAAATTGCCTTTATCTAATGCTTCTGGTCTCTCAGTTGAAGTCCTAATACATACAGCCGGGAAACAGTGAAAAAATGATGATTCCTCAGGAAGAGTACCTGAATCACTAACTACGCAAAAAGCATTTATTTGCAATTTATTATAATCATGAAATCCTAATGGTTCATGTTGAATAATTCTTTTGTCAAATTTAAAATTTCGTTTTTCTATATATTTTTTACTTCTAGGATGACATGAATATAATATTGGCATATCATATTTTTCAGAAAGTTTATTTATAGCATTCATTAAGTTCATGAAATTATTTTCGTTATCAATATTTTCTTCTCTATGTGCTGAAAGTAGTATATATTTATTTTTCTCTAAATTCAACTTTTCTAGAATTGTAGAACTCTCTATTTGCTTTATATTTGCCCTCAAAACCTCAGCCATTGGTGAACCTGTTACATATGTTCTTTCTTTTGCAGTCCCTTCACTATTTAAATATCTTCTAGCGTGTTCTGAATAACACAAATTGACATCGGAAATATGATCCACAATTCTTCTATTGGTCTCTTCTGGTAAACATTCATCAAAACATCTATTTCCTGCTTCCATATGGAAAATAGGAATATGAAGTCTTTTGGCACTAATAGCTGATAAACAAGAATTAGTATCACCTAATAGCAATACAGCATCTGGGTTTAATTTTGCCATTAGTTCATATGATTTGGCAATGACGTTCCCCATTGTTTCTCCTAAATCTTTTCCAACCACATTTAAATAATAGTCAGGTTCTCTTAACCCTAAATCTTCAAAGAAAATTTGGTTTAAAGTATAATCATAATTTTGTCCGGTATGGACTAATATTTGATTAAAGTATTTATCATTTTTTTTGATTACTTCTGATAATCTGATTATTTCTGGTCTTGTTCCAACTATTGTCATTAATTTTAATTTACTCATATCATACCTCTAAAAATATAGTGTCTGGGTTTTCTGGGTCAAAACTTTCATTGGCCCACATTAATGTTACCATATCAGTATCTCCTAAATTAGTGATACTATGTGTATATCCACACGGTATATCTACTACTTCTAATTTTTCTGAAGAAACATAATATTCATATATTTCTTTTTCCCCAACTTTTCTAAATCTGATTATACCATGACCAGTTACAACTAAGAATTTTTCATTTTTGGTATGGTGCCAATGGTTTCCTTTTGTGATTCCTGGTTTTGATATATTTACAGATACTTGTCCTTGACCTTGGGTCCTAATCATTTCTGTAAATGATCCTCTATTATCACAATTCATTTTTAATTCATAGTTGAACTTATTAGTAGGTAAGTATGAAAGATAAGTCGCATATAATTTTTTTGAAAATTCATTGTTCATATTAGGAATAGAAAGTTTAGTTCTTGATTCTTTAAAACTATTTATTAAATCAACTATTTCACCTAAAGTAAGTTCATAGACTGGTCTAACATAGCAAAACTCATTTTCATTTATTTTAGTTTCTTTGCCATTTATAGCATTCATTACTTCTTTAACTACATCATCAATATAGATTAAGTTCATTTTGATATTTCTATCATTTACTTGAATGGGTAAGTCATTAGCTACGTTATTACAAAAAGTCGCAATAACACTATTATAGTTAGGACGACACCATTTACCAAAAACATTTGGCATTCTATATACTAATACTTTTATATTTTTTTCTTTTCCATAATTAAAGATTAAATCCTCCCCTGCCTTTTTACTCAATCCATACGGATTATTTAAAGCTGCTTGAATTGAGGATGTGACTAGTATTGGTGATGAATTATTATTTTCTTTTAATTTATCTAATAGAGTCGAAGTAAACCCAAAGTTTCCTTCCATATATTCAGCAATATTTTGTGGTCTATTTATGCCTGCTAGATGAATAACAAAATCACAAGACTTTGTATACTCATCTAGGAGTTTAATATCTGTATCTACATCAAATTCAAAGATTTCATACATTCCTTCGTATCTTTTATTGCTAAGTTCAGCAATCAAATTTTTACCAACGAATCCTTTTGACCCAGTTATTAATAATCTCATAGACTTTTATCTCCTATTTATAAAGGTTTTTAATTCTTCTTGAATATATACTAGTTTTAATAGCTTTTCTTTCACTTGTTCAATCGTCAGCAAAGTTGTATTATTAGAATTAAATTCTGTTAATAGATTTCTTGAATTATTACCTTGCTTGTAGTATTTATCATAATTTAAACTTCTCTTATCGCATGGAACCCTATAAAAGTCTCCCATATCAATTGCATGAGCACATTCCTCGTTTGTTAGAAGAGTTTCATACATTTTTTCTCCATGTCTTATTCCTATAAATTTTATATCAGCAACAGATTTAAACAACTCTGTTATTGCTCGTACTAGAACTTCTATAGTACACGCAGGAGCCTTTTGAACCATAATATCGCCTGACTCGGCATGCTCAAAAGCATATAATACTAAATCAACTGCTTCTTCTAAACTCATTATAAATCTTGTCATCTTAGGTTCAGTTACTATTAGTGGTTTACTTTCTTTTAATTGCTCTATCCATAAAGGGATAACTGAACCGCGAGAACACATTACATTACCATATCTTGTACAACATATAGTTGTGTTTTTTGGACTTACAGTTCTTGATTTTGCAACAATAACTTTCTCCATCATAGCTTTACTAGTTCCCATTGCATTAACTGGATATGCCGCTTTGTCAGTAGACAAGCAAATAACCTTTTTTACCCCAGCCTCAATTGCTGCCGTTAAAACATTATCTGTACCTATGACATTTGTTTTAACAGCCTCTAATGGAAAAAATTCACAAGAAGGTACTTGTTTTAGTGCTGCTGCATGGAAAAGATAATCAACTCCAAACATAGCATTTTTTAATGATTGCAGATCTCTAACATCTCCAATATAAAATTTAATCTTATCACTAATGTTAGGATATTTTTCTTGATATAGATGTCTCATATCATCTTGTTTCTTTTCATCTCTAGAAAAGATCCTGATCTCTTTGACGTCTGTATCTAAAAATCTATCTAGTACAGCATTTCCGAATGAACCTGTACCACCTGTTATTAATAATGTTTTATTTTGAAATATACTCATTTTAGTTTCTCCATAATTCTAATTAGTTTTTGGCTAAAATCTTCTAATCTATAATTTTCTTCATAATAATTTCTTGCATATATTCCGCACTTATCATATTCATCTTTATTATCTAAATAATTTCTAATTAATCTAGCGAATTCCTCAACAGAGTCCGGTTCACAATATATTCCAGATTTTGATTCATCAATTATATCACATGCATCCCCTGAAATTGCCGCTAAAATGGGTCTTCCAACAGACATATAATCTTGCAACTTTGTAGGGATTGTTTTTCCTATAAATGTTTTTCCTGAAAGAGATAGGATACAAGCATCAGCTAATTCATAATATTGTATTAATTCTTCGCGCTTTTTCCATCCATGCATTATAACATTTGAGTGGAGATTATTTTCATCAACAATTTTTTTACAGTTATCATATTCGGACCCATTTCCCACTATATGCATCTTTATATTACTATTTTTAAAATAATTCATTGCTTCAATAATTATATCTACATTTTGAACCTTTCCAATATTTCCTGTATAAAGCAAATTAATATTCCCATCTTCCTTTTTTAATGGTATCAAGTCACATAATGCATTTGAATGTTGTGGCAAGTAGATAATATTTTCATCTAGTATATTTTTAAATGAAATTAAATAATTTCTAAATGACGGACTTGTTATAAGCAATAAATCACTTTTTGAATATAATTTTCGGCTGACATTCCAAAAATAATTGTATATTAGTGAATTTTTTTTTATCCCACCAACAATTAATGATTCAGGCCACATATCTTGACAATATATAATAACTGGAGTTTTTGTGCACTTTTTATAATATAAAGCTGGATATATTTGCATAACAGGTGACATTTGAAAAACAAATGTTATATCGAAATTTTCATTTAATTTTTTTAATATTTTTTTTGAATTAAACATATAACTATAATAATTTAAAAATCTCTTTACTACCCCTTTTCCTCTTGGAATAATTGAACATCGATAGACATTAACACCATTAATATTTTCTTTTGTATTTTTTTTATTTTCATAGCCTTTATATATAATTCCTTCAGGATAATTTGGCAATCCAGTAATAACCGTGACATTATTACCATCTTTATGTAATTGTTCACAAATATCAGTAATTTTGAATTGTTCAGGATAATAATATTGAGATATTACCAATATATTCATTTTCCTAAAAATCCTTTTATTGATTTATCGTTATCCATTATATTATATTTGTTATCAAAGCAAGCAGACAAACTTTTATCATAAACCAAATTACCAAACAATTTATTTACAGAATTGCTTATTGGCCTAATTAAATATACTAAACAATTCCCAAGTTTTGTAAACAAAATTTTATGATTATACTCTTTTGATAATATCTTTACTATTTCACTAGAAGAAAAATAGTCTTCATTTTGAGGGAAATAAATTCCACCCTCCTGTGAATCAATCAACAATCTAATGAATTCGCATAGATTATCTATATAAATCATACTTCTTCTGTTTTTAAATCTAGGAAATATAGGCTTTTTTTGAGCCAATTTTGAAAGTTTTTGAAAATTACCTTTGCAATTATTTCCAAATATCAAAGGAGGCCTGACTATAGCTATATTATAGTTATTTGATGATAATTTTTTAATTTCTTCTTCGGCAGCCAATTTTGATTTTCCATAGTATGTTTTTGGATTAGTCTGAGTATTTTCATTAATTACTCCTTTTTCAAGCCCATATACCGACATTGAACTCATAAAAATAAATTGCTTTACTTTATTGCTCATTGCTTTTTTTGCAACATCCACTGCAAGGTCTCGATTCACTTTATAGTATAATTCTTCCATAGACTTTTTTTCTTTTAAATGTACAATAGCAGAGACATGAATAATAGTATCATAACTTGAAAAATTATATTCATTCCAACTATCATCAATCATATCAAGTGTATCAACTTGATAATCATTAGGATATTGTTGTAGCCATTTTTCAGCTGATGTGCCTATATAACTATTAGCTCCAGTAATCAATATTTTTTTCATAATTTTATACTCTCGCTTTCTTGCACTTTTTCATCTTCACATTTATGAATCTCACCAGTTCCTCCTTCAACAACTCCATCGTGTTTCAATACTGATTTTATTGTTCCAAAGAAACATTTCACATCAATTTTAAATCCGAATTTTTCAATATATTCACCATCTAATTTTGCTTTATCCACTATCTCTAATTCATCTCTACCATTAATTTGGGCCCAGCCTGTTAAACCAGGAAGGATGCTATTTACATTATATTTATCTCTTTCGGCTATTAAATCATCTTGATTCCATAAAGCGGGACGAGGACCAATAATGCTCATTTTTCCAAATAAAATATTAAATATTTGAGGCATTTCATCTAATGATGTTTTTCTCAAAAACTTACCTATTTTAGTTATATATTGGTCTGGATTATCTAGCATATGTGTAGGGCAATCCTTAGGAGTATTTATTTTCATAGTTCTAAATTTCCATATTTTAAACAACTTTTTATTTTTACCAACTCTTCTTTGCTTAAATAAAATTGGTCCTTTTGATGTACATTTAATAATTATTGCAATAATTATAAATAGTGGTAATAATATTATTGCTCCAATTAAAGAAATTAATCTATCCATTATCCATTTAAATATTTTATACATTTATTATCATCCTTATCTAAGACATTGATTTTTGTAATATTACATTTCGAAAAACTGTAATATTTTATTTTCATTTAAATTTTTATTCAATAATTTCCGATAGATTTCTTTACTATTATTATAACTAGAAATCAATATTCCATCATATTTATATTTATTAATATCAGTATCTGATATAATTGGCCTGCCCATTAATGTTTTTCCTTGTTTTTCTATATCATCATCAATGATAGCTACAACATTAAGTTTAGGATTTTCAGCATTTAATACTAACAACATTATTTCTGCTGCTTCTCCTCCACCATAAAATAATATGTTTCTATATCCTTTTTCAATTATTTTTTCAAAGAATTTATTACAATCGGTTTTAGCTTCATTATAAACATTTAAAGAAGATTCTAAATATTGTATATTAAGTAATTTTCTTCTTTTCTCACCTTTATCAGTAATCAAATATTCAACATTTCTAGTAGATGAATATGTTCTTTTTAATAATCCTTCTTTTTCATAATTATTCACATACATATTAACCATAGCAACCGATATTTCAATTTCTTTAGCAATATCTCTTTGAGTAATGTTTGGATTATTAGCAATCATTGATAAAAGCAAATATTCTTTATAAGTTGGTGTTGGTTTGAAAAATGTCTCCAATTTCATATTTTTTCCTTCTTTAATATATTGCGTTTTTATTATACTACTTTTTTGCATTTATTGCAATGGGTTTAAATAAATTAGTTCGATTAGTGAACAATGTTCACTAGAAAACAGGAAATACTTATATGTGACTAAAGTACTCCCTGTTATTTTTATTTTTTATAATATTGCGCCTGAGCATCAAACATTGTATGGTACACGCCATCTTTAATTTGCATTAATTCAGAATGTGATCCCACTTCAACAATCCTCTTACCATCAATGACCATTATACGGTCACTAAACTTACAGCTGGATAATCTGTGAGATATGAAGATAGTTGGTTTTTTACCGATTACTTCGTTAAAGCGATAATATATTTCCGCCTCAGCAATCGGGTCTAGTGCTGCCGTTGGTTCATCTAAAATAACCATGGCTCCATCTTTGTATAATGCCCTGGAAATTGCCAGTTTTTGCATTTCACCACCACTAAATTCAACACCTTCTTTGTCAAACCATTTGTTGACAAATGTATATTCTTTTTTTGGTAGACTTTGTATTTTTTCATCAACTCCTGAACGCTTTAATACATCATATAGTTTATCTTGGTTATTTTCTCTAATTTCAATATTTTCTTGAACCGTAAAGGAAATGATTTTAAAGTCTTGAAAAACGACTGAAAATAGTTTTAAATACTCTTCATAATCATATTCTTTTATATTGATATCATTAATTAATATTTCTCCCTCATTTATATCATATAGGCGACACAATAATTTAACTAAGGTTGTTTTACCAGCCCCATTCAAACCAACTATTGATAATCTTTCTTGATTTTCAATAATGAAATTAATGTTTTCTAAAACATAATTTTCGGTATTTGGATATTTAAATGATACATTTCTAAATTCTATTTTACTTATTTGTTTTTCTGGAATAATTACTCCTGTTTTTTTCTTCATTGGATATTCCATAAAATCAATATAATCTTTTTGGTATTGGGCAGCTCTTTGATATCTTTGTAAACTCCATACAATATCAGAAATACTTCTTGTAAATGTTTCAAAAGCAACAACTAACATGGTTATTTCCGGAATTCCAATAGATGAATTTGCTGGAACTAAAGCAGCATACAATAATACTCCATAAAATAAAACTCTTTCGATTAAGTTTTGATATAATGACCAAAAGCTATCAATAATAATAGCTCTATTTGATAATTCACGATATACACTAGCCATTTCTTCGTTGTCAACTATACATACATCTTTAATCATTTTATTGGCATGATATAATCTAATATCCTTAGCATTATTGAAATGGATTAATTGAAAGAAAAAATAACTAAAACGACGATTTCTTCTTGTGTTCTTTCTCTCAAAATCTACATTCAATTTGTTTTGAAATTTATTAATAATAGATGATAGCAAGACAGTGATTATCGATATAACAATTAATATTGGTGTCTTTGATGTTATAATAACAATTAGTACACCAAAAAGTGTAATAATATTAGCAATAATATTGGTGAAATGATTCATGATCTCAGCTATACCATTAGTATAGTAATACATAGATCTATTAGCCTTATCCATTAAATCACATACTATAGGATCTTCACTATTTTCATAATCCATACGCATAGCTTGATAATTGATAATAGTATCAAAATGTTTGGCCAACTTATCATTTATTAATAAAAGACGATTTTCCAGTATATTAATAATAAAGTTACAAACAACATTTCCAACTACTACGATGACTACATATATGACTATCCATTTAATATCTTTATCACCCATTAACTCTTCAATTATATATTTAGGAAAAATAATATTAATTAAAGGGGCGATACTACTAAAGATGATTTTTATTATATTAAGCGGCAAATAACTAGGAAAGGCTTTAAACGCTGTTGGTAAGAAATATTTTAGGTTTTTCAGAATTAATGATGGTTGTTTAGTTTTCTTGATTTTATTTTTCGCCATCATTTTTCACCTCATCTTGATAATATTTTGCCTGTACCGAAAAGACATGCGTATATTCTCCATTCAAATCCATTAATTCATTATGAGTTCCTTCTTCAACAATCTTCCCATCTTTAAGCATTAATATTCGATCGCAAAATCTTGTTGATGAAAGGCGATGAGAAATATATAAGGCACTTTTATTATCGATAATTTCATTAAAACTTAAATACATTTTATATTCAGCAATGGCATCAAGGGCACTTGTTGGTTCATCAAGAATGACAAAAGGAGCTTTTTTATAAATTGCTCTGGCTAAAGCCATCTTTTGTAATTCGCCACCAGATAACTCTGTTCCGTTTTCATCAAGGTCTTTACGAAGAGTTGTTTTAATTCCATTTGGTAGAGAAGTGATTTTTTCCTCTAGTCCTGCAAGAATTAAAGCATTCATTGCCAATTCATAGTCAACATCAGTTTGATATTTCATCGCAATATTCTCGCCAACATCAAAAGCAAAACAATTGACATCTTGAAATATTGGGGCAAACAAATGATAATATGATTCTTTATTCAACTCTTCAACATTAATTCCATTGACCAAAATCTCCCCTTTTTCAGGATGATATAAACCACAAAGAAGTTTAACTAATGTCGTTTTTCCGGCCCCATTATACCCAACCAACGCGATTTTTTCATGGGGATTGATTGTAAAACTAATGTTTTCTAAAGCATAATTTTCTTGAGAAAAGTATCTAAAATAAACATTTTTAAATTCAATAGTATATTCATCACTTTGAGGGACGACCTTATCTATTTGTTCTTTATCCGATTCATATTTCATAAAGTCGCGTAAATCGGTCATTTGTCTTGCACAATAAAGTAGACTACTATAGTTATTAAATAAGGCGTTAATATTACTACTAAAAATACGAACAGATGCTAACATAAAAGTGAAATCAGCAATTGTAATATTTCCTTCAAAAACTTCATATATTAAAATACCATATAATGATCCTTCTTGAATGATCATTAAAATTTGAAAAAATAATTCCAAAAATAGTTTACGATTTTGTGAGGCTCTTAAAAAACCATGGACCGTTGTTTGTACTTCTTTTTGTTCGGCTTCGATGAAACCTTTCATATCATATATTCTTAAATCTTTAGCAACATCTTTATTCCTAGATATATTATTAACATATTGAAGTTTACGTCTATATGGCGGCATAATGTCCCAAAATCTTACTTTGTCTATTTTATCAAGTTTGTTTCTAAAAAAGAACTTGCAGATAATTAAGGCAAGTGTAATAATAATAATCCAAATATTAACCGTAAAAATTACACTCATAGCAATAATTGCTGGAAATAAATTTCTTAAAATGCTTTTTGAATTATTATACATTCCTTCAAAACCGCTCCAGTTGCTTCCAATTGCATTACTGGCTTTGTCAGCCATATCTTGTACTTCTGGGTTTTCTAAAGTTTGATAATCCATATTAATAATTTTTTCATTTTTTTCAATTATTACTTTACATCTAAGCCTAACCGTTCGCCACCAGCTCATCTGTTCAAAAGCATTTTTAATAATATTGAAAACTAAAACTATTGCACAAAAAATAATGACTTTCAACATTATCGTTTTTATATCACTATTTAACTCTATTTCTTCAATTATAATTTTTAAAAGATAGGAACCAAAAAAGCTTAAAAAGCTACCAATAATAATGGCTATTAAATCTAGTGGCAGAGTAATTGTTTCGTATTTTAAAACTCTTTTTAATACAAAGCCTAAATTAGAAAATAAATTGGCTTTTGTTTGTTTTTTATCTTTTTGCATATATTCCTCGTTTATTCAATAATTCATTATATCATAATTAAAACTCACATACAAGATACTCAACTATTAAGTGATAAAATCTTATAAAAAGTTTTAATTATTTTATAAAATCTATTTATCTTTGATATGAACTAAAAAACTGCGCCTATTAATTAAGGTGCAGTTCAACTATAGCAAAGTTATTTATTATTATGATAAAGCCTCAATATTTATTTCAACTGCATGACCATTTCTTGCAGCACAGGCATGAACGATAGTTCTAATGGAATTAGCTATACGTCCTTTTCTGCCAATAATTCTCCCCAAATCCTCAGAGTTAACCAAAACTTGCAAATGAAATTGATTATTTTTATTTGACAATGTTTTTACAACAACATCTTGTGGTTTTACTACTAGTGATTTAACCATTTCAAGCACAAAAGTTTCATAGTTCATCTGCTACACCTACTTTTGAGCGATATGCTTAGCGTTTATACCCAAGTTTTTGAAAAGAGCTTTAACTGTATCAGTTGGTTGCGCTCCTGTGGATAACCATTTCAAAGCTTTTTCTTCATCGATTTTAACTTGTTCATTTTTGTCAATTGGGTGGTAAGTTCCAATTACTTCAATAAAACGTCCATCACGAGGGTTCTTAGAATCGGTAGCTACTATACGATAGTATGGGGCCTTGTTTTTTCCGTATCTTTGTAATCTGATTTTAACCATTTTATTATTCCTCCTACTTATACTATATATTATACCAAAAAAAAAAAACAACTGTCAAGCTTTTTTACTTAACAGTTGAATTATAGTTTTTAAATAATGCTTGTGATTATTTCAGGGTAGAAATACCAAATTGATGTGAAGGCTACACCAACAATTGCCACTACAAATATAATACTGATGATTACTTTTAACGCTTTTTGTTTATTGAAAATCATTGCTAAAATATATGTAATAAATGATATTAAAAATGCTAATGCTGCAATTCCGATTAAACCAATTTCAGCCCAGTTAAAAACGATGTTGTTTACTCCATAATTTAAAAACAATAAATCAACACAAGTAATCAATCCAATAGCGCCTAGTAAATATCCAAGATTTAAATATCCCATGATATATCCGAAAGTCTTTTTCATTTTATCCTCCTTATAAATAGTTTAGTATTAGTATTAAGAATAATTGTAAACTTTTAACAAATATTATTATCTAACAATATTATTATTACCGTATACAACTTCCTAATTCATACAAAATGAAAAACTTTTTATATATAGCACGAAATAGTAGTTAAAACATATGTGATAGCCCTATATGGTGACTATTAATGAGAATGCAATTTAAAATAATTGGAGGTTTTTTTATAACCAAAAAGATTATATAGTGATAGCTGCTTCTTTACTTTAAATTATCATTAATATATAACTAAAATGATATTTCAAAAAGGAGCATCCCTGCTCCTCTGACTATGGTTATTTGATTTTTATTTATTAAAATAATTCAACATTGCTGAAGCAAAGTTTATTTGTTTTTTAGCTGACTCCAATTTATCATAAGTTGTAATTTTTAATTCCTTTTTTACAACCTTTTCAAACTCATCAAAATATGCTGGATTCATGTCTAAGTAATAATACCATTTAGGATGATAACGAAGGAATTCTAAATATTTTTCGTTTCCATATAATTTTTTTAAAACATCATCCCTCATCTAATCCCACCAATCACTATACATACTATTTGTCACTCCAGGTAAAGTTGTTGCTTTACCTCCACCATTAAGTGATTGCACTATTTGAATAACTTTTTGAGCGGTATTTAAAGTCTTATTAACACTATCTGGGTTTAATTTTTGAACATAACCCATTATACTCTTGATACTATCCATATTCACTATTGAAGAATTTGTCTTTTCAGTAGTAGTTTCTTGTGATGTTGTTGCTTGAGAGACTTGTTCATACTGTTTCCAACTATCATTATTTTCGCCAAGTAAATACCATTCTTCGTATAAGTTTTGCCATGTTGTTTTTTTATTTCTTACTTCATTTTTTAATTGTGGGTGCTTTTCAACAAACGCCCTGAACTGATCCATTCTTGAATTCATTAATATCCCTCCTACCTTATTTTATTATCAATTAGGCAAAAAGGTGACAAATATCTAGATAATTATTAATTAATATTTTATAAAATACCTTTATACCAACTAGGTACAACAATATTGAAGTTATCATACCATTTCATAATAGAGTTCATTACATTATATGCAACTTCTATTTCTTCGGTACCAAATTCTATTGACCAGGGTAGAAGCCCAATAATACTTTCAGCAGCATATAAAGCAAGAATAGGAAAAAAGTCATCAGGAATTTGTTCATTGAAATAACCATTTATTAGACCAGTTTCAAAATATTCACTACAAAATACGTTCCAACAGAATGGTTTGAATTCATCATAGGGATCTTCAATATTGTTTTTATCAAAATCAATTATTCCAAGTATACCATTATTAACTATCATATTACCCATATGATAATCACCATGAGAAAATTTGCGTGGTCTATCTTTTACTAGATAAATATTATTGTTAAGATAATTAATAAACAATTCTTTATTTGGAATATCTAGTTTACAATTATTTAGTTCTATAATTTTTCTTTCTACTTTTTTTTGATATTTACTCCACCATGATTCATCTATATTAGTTACAGGAATATCATGAAGTTTTTGAAGTATCTTTCCGGCTTCTATTCCCAGTTCATATGCCTTTTCATTAGAAAGACTGGAGATAACACTAGTGGCATCTTCTCCTTCCAACCATGTCAATAACATATAGATAGTTTTATTATTTAAAATACCAAAGTCAATTGGTTTAGAGGCATTAATATTTAATTCTTCTACTTTCTTCAATAGTTCAAACTGTTTTTGTTTTTTATCCAATAAAGAAATATCAGATAACCTAAGTAAGTGTTTTTGATTATATTTATCTATGATAATATATTTTTTATCATTTGACCATCCTTTATTTAAAGGGATAATTTCAATCCATGTATCACTATTTTTGATATTCTTAAATTCTTCAAAATACATACATCTAAATCCTTTCTTTATTATTTGATTATTTTAGATAATCACAATTTATATACGTTTTATAGTATACCATATAAATATTTAAAGTAATATAAAAATTGCATATTAAAGGGATTATATCATTTATAAATTATTTACTTAGATAAAGAGTTATGATAAAATATAATAAGTAAAATAAAGAAGGTAATTATGAAAAGTTTATTAATCGGTATTAATTCCAAATATATTCATCCAGCTAATGGAGTATTTCAAATAGTAGCCAATTCAAAATCAGAAGTTTCTTTTTTTGAATTTACTATTAAAGATTCAATCGAATATATTATTTCTAAAATAAACGATTCATCTTTTGATGTTTTGTTATTTTCCGTTTATATATGGAATATATCATTAATAGAAAAAATATTACCACTTATTGATAGCAATAAAATAATTGTCCTTGGTGGACCTGAAGCCAGCCATAATGCTTTATACTTGTTTACTAATTATCATATTAATTACATTATTAAAAATGAAGGTGAAGAAAGCTTTAATGAACTTATAGAATATTTATCTAATAAACGTGAATTACATAATGTTTCTAATTTGTTTTATTATAATGATACTTTACAATATACATATGATAAATGTCCAGATATTAATAGTATTAAACATGATTATTCTTTAATCAAAGATTTTAATAATCGTATAGCTTACATTGAGGCCAGCCGTGGCTGCCCTTTTAAATGTAGTTACTGTCTAGCTTCTTTAGATAATAATGTTCGTTATTTTCCAATTGAAAATATTAAAAAGGATTTAAAATATCTTTTAGATAATCAAGCAAAAATAATTAAGTTTTTAGATCGTTCTTTTAACATCAATAAAAAATATGCCATAGAATTATGGCAATTTCTTATTGATAATGATAATAATGTTTCAACTTTCCAATTTGAGATCAATGGTGATTTATTAACTAAAGAAGAAATATCTTTACTGCAAACAGTACGTAAAGGTTATTTTCGTTTTGAAATTGGAATTCAATCAACTAATGATTTAGTCAATAAGTCAATTAATAGAAAACAAGATTTTTCAAAGTTAAAAGATAATATTATGTCTATTAAAAATAACATTATCATTCATGCTGATCTAATTGCTGGACTTCCATATGAAAATAAAAATAGTTTTATTAATAGTTTCAATGAAACCTTTTTATTAGGAATTGAGGAATTACAGTTAGGGTTTTTAAAAGAGCTAAGAGGAACTGAAATCAGTAATAATAAAAAGGAGCATGGTTATATTTTTGAAGATACTGCCCCTTATTCTATCATTAGTAATAAATATCTTAGTAATGAAGATCTAAAAGAAATTGAGAATGTTGAAAAGAGTTTAGATAAGTTTTATAATAAACATTTGTTTCCAAAAACTTTTGATTATATATTTAATGAATTAAAACTAAATCCCTATAATACTTTTTTGTTATTAACTATTACTATTGAAAAAAATGCTCCTTTAAACACTTTACAACCAAACAAGCTAGCAAAGTTATTTTATGAAGCATTATGTATAATAGTAAATAAGGAACAATTCTTATTGTTCCTTATTAAACAAGACTATTTAGAAAGAAATAATATCAAACCTACAATATGGTGGACTAATAATATTAGTAGAAAAGAAAGACAAGAATATTATTTATTATTCACTATGAAGTACCCTGAATTAACTGTGGAAACTTTGTATCGTTGTGGACATATTGAGGTATATAATAATATTGTTTATTTGATTGTATATCATCCTAAGAAAGTTTATAGCATTGATATATAATATATCGAATCTTTATCAATTATATATACTGAGATATATAATTGAAGAAAATTTATAAATTAAATTTTGTTTTAAAAATTGCTATATCTCTGCTATTATTTTTAATCTTTAAACTATCTAATACTTTTTTCTCTGTTTCAGGAGTCCAATATATACTTAAATTTTCTTTTGCCCTAGTAATAGCAGTATAAAAAATATTATGTGTAATCATTTCTTCGATTTCATTAGTAATAACTATTTTAACAGAATTATATTCCAAACCTTGTGCCTTATGAATAGATACAGCGTAAGCAATTTGAAATGGAATAATGGATTCTGATGATAAACTATCATCATCATTATCAATGGTTTCATAATTATTTATATAGAAGCGAATAATTGAATTTCCATTAAGTGAGTTTCCTACTAATTCAAAATCATAGTTATAAGCATCTAATTGATTTATTGTCATATAAATTTCAATATCAAATTGGATTTTTTTATCATGACTAATTATCTCAATTATTTTACCCTTTAGATTATTATATATTAATGGTGCAAATCTTTCCGACTCATTAAATAAAATAGGATCACCTACTTTGAAGATATGAATTCCCCATTCCACTTGAACATTGCTATTATTATTTTGTAAAAATCTATTTATATTATTTATACCATATAATCCATCATAATTTAAACATAAAATTATTTCATCATCTTCAGTCATTTTAAAAATTGTTTCATCTAAAGTCTTTGAATAATTGTTTTTTGCAATACATTCCAAAATTGCTTCATCCATAGTCCTCACTCTTTCCCATAATATTAATAAATTTGGTTTATTACTACGATAAGGCTTTGTTAATTCATATATGGATGAATGGGGAATTAATTTACGGGATACATCAAACCAGTTCCCAAAAATTATAGATTCAATTTGAAATATATCTCCAACTAACACTAACAGTTTAAATGTTGCCTTTTTTAATATAGATAACATATCTAAATTACTAATTGTACTACATTCATCTATGAATAATACATCACAATCATTATTCTTATTTTTGATAGACAAAAACTTTGCTACAGTATTAAAAAAGCAATTGGAAGAACTTACTCTTCTCTTTAGATTGTCAACTGCAGGATTGGAGTTGGCTAGATAAAATTTTTGCTTGTCATGAAAGAAATTAGATATATGATTTATTAATGTTGATTTTCCTGTACCTGCGGCTCCATATATAAAAGCAACTCTAGAATTTTCAAATAACTGAATCAGCGCGCTCTTTTTCTCATCGCAATCAATATTATAAGAAGATGATTGTAGCCAAGAATGTACAGAATTTGAATAATTCTTGATTCCCGACGTCGTAAGTTTTATTAATTGTTTTATAATTTCATACGTACTCTCATCATAATCTTTTATATAAATATATTCCTTATAACTTACTAATCTTCTATTTTCATGTTTAGAAATTAATGCGCTATTATATGTCTCTATAAGTTTATCAGTATAATTAAAACCCACTATTTCTTTTTTGGGTAAATATATTTGCCCATTATTCTCTGTATTATTCTTTATAAAACGCGCAAATAATTCATGCTCCCGATTTTTTGAATCAATACAATCAAATAAATCTATAATTTTCGGATTATGGCTTTTTAAAGAAGTATTAAAAGGCATTTGGTCAAATGGTATGCACCCATAATCAATATATAAATTAGATAACTTATCGCAACTTTTTTTAAAATATTCATTTCGTTGGTTATCCCAATAAAGTATCTTATATTGTTTCTTTATAATTTTATTATTTAATCGGTAGAGCAAATATCGGATCACATTACTTCCTGGCTCATTATTTTCTATTAATTTTCTACCCTCATCTAGAACTTTAAAAAATTGCGGTATTTTGACTTTTTCAATAATTTGGTTTTTTATGTCAAGATAATTATTATTATTACATTCTGCTATTTCTACTAAATTCATTCGAGATGTTGTTAAAAATTTCATCAATTCTCTATATTCAACAGATCCACTAGTTAAATCTATTTCATAGCCGAAAATTTTTGAGAAATTTTTGATTTCACATGGTCGCATACTTACTTCATAATCATAAATAATTAAAATTGGCATATTCTTTCCAAAAATATTTATATTATCATTTTTAATTGAAAGCTTAACAGCATAATTATATGGTATATCTAAACTTGTAAATGCAATAACCCTGTCAAATTTACTTGCCTTATCATTTGCGATTGTGAATGTTACTTCATAATATATTTTATGTTCTACAAAAAAAGGCTTAATTTTTTGTATATAATACCTATCATTATATGTATGTATAGTATTACTCCAATGAATTTTATCTACTCTTATAGCAATTTTCTCATAATATTCTTTGAGGTTTGTATCAATAACAATAGGAAATAAAGTAATATTAACAAGAACATCCAGATTATAATTTTTTTTTAATAAACTCTTTATTCTAAGTAAATATTCATAATATTTGAGCATTAATCTCTCTGAATTTTCTTCATTAAGTGTATAATGAGAAGCAGACTGTTTCAATAATCTATGAAATTGGCTTAAAAATTTTAAATTACCTTTAGATTTTACATAATCATTTGCCTTTCCTATATTTTCATAACTATCTTCAATATCATTTCCGCCAGCATATATTTTTAGTGATATGTGCTCAATAAAATTCCTAAGTTGTGACAAAATGTTTTGAGACAATAATCCTCGCTCTGAATCGTCAAATGTTTCAATATTTTTACATATAACTTTATCAATATCTAAAATTTCAATATCTATTTTTTTCATATAAATTTTCCTATTCTTGATTTTTTTATAATTTATATCAATAAAAATTACACATTTTTTAATTGACACTATAGTTTTTCTATATATTAATATAATCAAGAAATAGTTTTCTTGATTATT
Organism: Bacilli bacterium; assembly: GCA_031553555.1. Lineage (GTDB taxonomy): Bacteria > Bacillota_I > Bacilli_A > ML615J-28 > CAG-698 > CAKOMG01. Next base: position 62,503 of record JAVBLL010000001.1, on the reverse strand, counting down.
GTGCGTTAAAATCTTGATTTTGCAAAAAATATCGAGATACTTAGGAATAAATCCTAATTCTACTCCACATTATTTAAGACATACCTTTGTCATCTATCTTTTATCAAAATGGTGCTGATATTAGATTATTTCAAGAAATATTTGAATATATCAATCACTGATATATTGAAGTATCAAACCATAGAAAAAACAAATATTAAATAAATACAATTTCATTAATAAATTACAGCAAAATTAATATGTTAATAAAAAATAGGGTGCGTGTATAGTTGTATGTGTTTTTATTGACTATGGTATTATAAAATTGGTTATTAGATGAAGTAATGTTTATTTAATTATTTTTTGTTTTTATTTTGACTGTTTTATAGTAATTTGTTTTAATTCTTATTTCTGATTATTTCCTTTCATGGTTTTAATAACAACCCTATGATAACATATTAGTTTTGGTTTTTCAACACTTTTATTAATATTTCGACTTTTTTTATTATAATTTCAATTTTTTTATAAAATAGGATTCACATAAATAATATAAAAAAGATCAAGTATTAATATGTATAATACTTGACCTTTTGTTATTTTGTTGAAAAAATATTATAATAATAAACTAAACCAATGTTTGTTCAGTCATCAGTTCCCAACGCATTCCATATTTGTCAATCAATGAAACAAAACATGAACTATATGTAGTAGCTTTAATAGGAGTAATAATGATAGCATCTTCTGATAATATATCATAACTTTTTTTAATGTCATTTGCTGTATCAAATGTAATTAATAATGAAATAGAATTTCCTGCTGGAAGATTATCTCCAATAACATCGGTCATCATAATACGTTGATTGCCAATATATACTTCTGAATGGTATACTAAATCCTTTTTCTTATCATCTGTTTCTACGTAATCTTCTGGATTAGCATCTGAATAGCAAAATAGTATTTTAACTTCTAAATTAAAAGCTTTTTTATATAATTCAATTGCTTGTTTGCAGTTTCCATTGAAATGAAAGTTTGGTGTGATTTGCAACATAGTTTCGATTTCCTTCTTTTTATTTTGTTCCTAATTCTATTAATTTCAAATAATGCTTTATATCTTCTATTTTTGGTTTGAAAATAAACGGGGGTCTGTAGCAACCGCATTTCCAATATGTTATATCATTATAGACATATTCAATGCCTTTGTTACAACTTTTTTGTTTTCTTCCGCAACCAACATCAGATACCTCTGAAAAAATGGCTTTAATTGACTTTGGAGCTTTACTAATATATTCTAAGCAATTATTTATATTTCTAAGTCTCAGCATTAAAAGCATATTATCTTTTTCTCTAACTGTCTTAAAAATATTATCTCCAATTGTTGTTATTCTGACTTTATAAACCGCACTTTTATTTTTTATATAAGCAATGCTTGGTCCTTCATATCCAACTATTTCATATGACAAATAACCTAAATCTTCCATTATTCCATTGAATTGTTGTAAAAATACTTTTTCTTCTTCATTTACTAAATCCATAATCTTTTGTATTGTTGTTTTGTTATTATATTCATCTTCAAAGAAGTAATATGAGCATCTATAAAATGAATCTATATCATTGATATTTAATGCTTTATTTGCCATCATTTTTAATATTTTTATCATATTAAATTCTGGATGTTCAATTGTAAAATCATCACTATTTACTTTATAGTTTTTTAAGTTGGTAAACTCAAACCCATAATCTGTAAGTGATTCAAGAATTTTGTGATAATTTTTTATGTCATTAATTTTTGTAAATTCTTTTATATCAATTACTAATGTGTTATTTGTGATAGATGAAGAGTTACATAAGATAAATAATAATTTTAAAGCTCTAAAACTATCTATTCTTCCTGATCTTTCTTGAGAAGAATAGAATCTATAATTATTGATTTCATATGTAGGCAATCCCCATCTAATGGGATTAAGTGCCATATCTAAATAAATATCCGAAAATAATTGGAATAGGTCATTAAAATAATAATGGAATTCTTCCATTGTCATATCATTTAAATATGCTTTGTTAACTTTAAAAGCATCATTATATTTAATCATTGTATATCTTCGATAAATACACCATTGGCTAACCCAATATTTTATATGTTCTTGATCATCCAACCCTTTCATTTTAATAGTATTAGTATCTATTACTATTGCCCTGTTGCTTTTAACAAGTTCTTTAGCTCTGTTTTCATAAGTATATTCTTTTTTATTATTATCAAAAATAACAAGAATATTTTTCTTGTTTTCTTTCATTCTATACTACCTTTCCCTGAGCGTATAAACGCGAAAAATTCAGTTTTGCTTTTTGTTTTTCTTCATGGGTATCCGCCCCTAGCACTTATATTATATCATATTTTAATAAAAAGGGAATGGTAGATGTATCCGATTTTAATAGTAATTTTATTTCTGTATATAAACCCTCCTTATGGATTCTATTTCCACAAGGAGGGTTTTAACTTATTTAGTTGTATCTCCAAATTATTATCTTATTGCCATTGCCATAAATGAATTCCACTCCAGCAATTGTGATGGTTTCTATTGCATTTGTATAATCATGGTAAATATCACTTATCATTACAGCTAAACAATTATTGTAGTTTCCATAATATTTTAAAATTGAAACATCTTTTGCTTTTGCATCTCTAATTGGATTTTTACTTCGGTTGCGTAAATTTTTGGCTCTTGTTTCCTTAATAGCTTCCTCTAATTCTGTATTTAAAGTTCCAGAATGCATTATTCCATGGTTTTGATAATATGCAATAGTCTGTAAATCTTCTATTGTTATTAACCCTTGATTATACGCATTTTCCAAACTATAAAATGCTCCAATACCGTTCTTAAATTCATTTTTTATTTTTTGAATAATTGATTCAACATGTTTTTCAGTAACTTTTTGATATACTCCACCTATTTTAGGAAAGAGGGCAGATTTTAAAAGTATTGCATTATAATCTTCAGTGCCATGATTTTGAGAAATTACAATGACAGCATATCCAATAATATTGTCATCAATTTTCAAAACTATATCAACGTATATAAGTGGAATTGCAGGAGTTGTAAGTTCAGCAACAAATAATTTTGAAGTAAGCAGTTCCATATTATCATTTTCAAAAGATGTCCAATAAATTGTATTATTTGGTTTTTCAATTATATATTTTGCAAACTGATCATCCGTTGATATCAGATTACCACTGCTAACATAACATTCAAAAACCGCATTTTCATCCGTGTGGTTCAATTGTATTGCATTATTCATTACACCAGAGGTAAAAAACCAAGTATGTAATTCAATCATATCGTTGGTCTCTTCTTGCTGAATTCCATTATTGATACAAGCACTAAGTGAAAAAGTCATTAATAATATTGCAAACAAAACAACTATTTTTTTCAACATTATAAACCTCCTGATTTTATTACTTTAAATTACATAAAAGTAGTATTTATATATATAACAATCCATTATTTGTTTTTTTTGAAAAAATATTATTTTTTTATTTAGTTTTTTAATTCTTTTTGATTTTTTACTAATAGTTATCCTGACATGATAGCTGAATTTTCTTTTATAAATTCTTTTTAAGAAGAACTTCTTCTTTTAATATTTGTCATGCTTATGAGTTCTAATTAGATGCTCAATAGCAATTGCGACGATACTGTTGATTAAAGAAAACTTATGTAAAAATTCCGTAGACAATGTCTACGGAATCAATAATTAATCAATACCACTTAATCATTTGTAATTATTATACTTATTAAAAATTTATATAATTAGCTAAGCTAGTTCTTCATCAACAATGTTTATGTTTTTATTTTTTGAAGTTGTCACATTAATTGTCAACCAAGTAATTGCATTTCTTTTAAATATTTCCCACGGAGTCTTTTTACCTTGATCTCCTATGACATTATTATCAGCATCTAAATCCCAGTCTTCTTCTGAATCATTTAATAATTCTATACTAATATATACCTTTACAAAACCAATATCTAATTTTTGAAGATTTCGTTTGAAATTAATTTCTTGATTGTTATATTCTTGCCAAGCTAAATTGTCATATCCATGAGTGCAACCATCAAAAATCACTATTTCATTTCCTTGTTTATCTTTTGCAACGACTAACGAACCTATATCATTTGTTCCTATAATAAAATGTTTTTTCAATAAATTACCATAATAATAAATTTCAAATTCATCTTCTTTATTATTTACTAATTGAAATTCATGGCAATTTTTCTTTATTTCAACATTCTTAGAATATTTTTCATAATACGTTGGTAATAGTTTGCTTTTTTCAATATCATAAATATCTTCTTTATTAGTATTCGTTTTTTTCTTGAATAAAAACATTTTGGACATCTCCTTATTTATATTTTATGTTTAATAATAATGTTAGTTATAATTGTAATATTTTTTAGTTTTATCATCATTAAATGCTAATACTTTTAAAACAATAAATTTATCTTTTGGTATATAACTCAACTTTAAAATATCTATAACTTCACATTGCATTTGGATTTTGGCGTCATCAACTAAAATAATAGAATCTATTTGTTTATATTTTATATCAACAAATTTATCCATCTCAGTACTATGATTATCTCCTAGTGTATCAACAATATGGTTCTGTCCAATTGACAAAGCACTGACTCCGATTCGGTCTCCTATGGAAATGTTTTGTCCTGTATCGCTTTGTTCACCTAACAACAAAGTTATTTTATCATGATCTATCATTTGTGCCCAGGCACAAATCATTCCAAATTTTTGATTATTTTTGATATAGCACACGGCATTACATCCCATGCTAAAAGCTTTTAAATTCATTTTCTTTCCCTCTCTTATAACTTATTAATTTTAATCATGCTTTTTGGTAACCATTTTATTAGACAACGGTTTAATTCATCAGTTTCAATCGGTTTCGAAATAAAATCATCAAATCCGTTTTGAATAAACATTTCTCTTGCTCCTTTAACTGCATTAGCCGTTAAAGCAATAATAATATTTTTCATTGCTAAATCATTTTGGCGAATTAGTTTGGTTGTTTCAATACCATCCATTTCTGGCATCATATGATCCATAAAAATCAAATCATAATCATTATTAGCAATAAATGATAGAGCTTCTTTTCCACTATGAGCTAATGTTGATGATATTTGATATTCCGCTAGTAAAGCATCAACTATAGTGAGATTGATATCAATATCATCAACAATTAAAACTTTAACTTCTGGAGCCGTAAAATTTGTTATTGGATCATATATTTCAATGACATCTTCTTCTTTACCTATTAAAACATGAGTCTTTGTTGTGAAAATAGAGCCCTGTCCATAGACACTTGTAGCAAAAATATTCCCACCCATGCTTTCACATAAATATTTTGTTATTGATAAACCTAAACCTGTTCCAATAATGTTTTTGTTTTTCTTTTTATCAAATTGTTCAAAAGGCGTAAACAACCTTGGTATATCTTCATCCAAAATGCCAATTCCTGTATCTTTCACTTCAGAAGTTATAAATCCTTCATTATCCAAATACACTTTCCATTTTACTATTCCCTTTTTAGTATATTTTAGGGCATTAGTTAAAATATTGCTGAATATTTGTTCCATTCTTTTTTTATCACTATATATTACCTTTGGTAAGTCATTCGAAAAATTACATTCAAAATCTATTTTTCTTTGATCAAACATTAAGCCAAAAACAAATTTTAATTTACTAAGTTGTTCATGAAGATCATAATATTCATTAATCAAATCTATTTTATTAGCTTCGATTTTGGATAAATCTAATAAGTCATTGATTAGTTCTAATAGTGACCTTGAGGAACTTTGTAAATTATTTAGTAATTCTTTTTGTTTTTCATTTATTTCCGTTTTTTGTAAAATATTGGTTAGACCAATAATAGCATTCATTGGGGTTCTAATTTCATGTGACATAGCTGCTAGGAAATCAGATTTAGCTCGGTTGGCAATTTCTGCTTGTTCCTTAGCATGCAGAATATCAGTTAAATCATGAAAGACTAGTAAAATACCTTCTAAAATGTTTTTTTCATCAATTACTGGGCTAATAATAATATTATAACTACGCACAGTGCTATTAGCAAATGTTATCTCAATTTCAATTACTTCTTGTTTTTGTTTACTCCGAATTATATCAAATGTATTTATCAGTTTTTTAATTTTATCTTTAGTAATATACTTACTAAAGACATCCCAAAACGTTTTACCAAATAATAAACCAAAGCCAGATATTTCTGTTGCTTTTAAAAAGGAGTTTGTACAAAAAATGAAGTTACTATCATTATCAAGTAAAACGATGATATCTGGGCTGTTATCCAACAACAAACCCATTTGTTTTTCTTGTTTTGATTTTTCAGCAGAAATAATTTCACTCAACCTTGATTGCAAAATATTATTTTGCTTATAGCGTTCAATTGTATCATTAGCCATATTAAGTTGTCTAGTGAGTTTTTTATTTGCTATTTCCAAATCATGTATTGTTTTATTTAATGCATCAATTTCTTGCATATATAACTCCTTGTATTTATTGATTCTAATTTATTGCAAAGAAGACTTGTTAAAAAATACAAACAATAAAAGTATTATTATGAAAACTATTTTTTATGCCTTCATTTTGATTATATACTGGGCCAATTTCGCCGCCTGAATAGCTTAAGAAATAATTACCATGTCCTTGTAGTTCTTTAGTAGCACATTCTAGTTCAGCTAAAATATCTACACCTAAAGCTAAATTTCTTCCTATACATGAAAACATAAACCATGTTTCTTTTTTAAAGTTGTTCTTTATATCTTTAAGCGTTTTACTAGTTGTATTTAGTACTTCCTCTTTGTCAAGAGCACCAATTGATAAAGTTGAGCCAACTGGCATAATACCACCGCAAACACCATATCCATCAGGAGTGATGGCAAACAAAGCCCTAGCAATTGGTTGTGTTCCATCACGATAATCAATAATGAAAGGAATAGAGTTGACACCTTCAGCTATTTTACCATTGCTAGCTAAACCAAGAGTTTCCAGATAAGCAGCTAACGGCAAACCATTAACTTCTTGTAAAACATTGCCATTTGCTTTTGAAATGATGGCTGTTTGTTTCATAATATTTTTTTCGGAAATTGATGTAACAAAGAATTTCGGGTTAATATTACCAGTTAAACGAACCATAACTAAACGGTCACGATAAAATTCATTATTATAAATGATTCCACATTTACTATAATCGGCAGTATTATCAACAGTAATTGTTCCAAAATTTGGAACACCACCAGAGACTTCATTGATAGCCTCAACGTAATCGTCACCTGCACAATTGAATAGTAATGGGGCAAATGTAAACAATAGTTTTGGTTTAATATCTGGCTTTTTATATGCTTTAGTAATTGGGCCTTTTACATCATCTTTTAAAGAATCTGTAACAATTGTTTCAAACTCTATATCATCACCAGTTAAAACCATTAAACCTAGCATTAGTTGTCCAACTTGTCCATTGATAGCCATACCATATGTAGTTGTTCCAACGATTGGAAAAGTAACAGAATTGAATAATAATTCAACGACTCCTGATTCAACAAATTCTGAATAGCAAGTTAAGATACCTATGGTATTTTTTTGTAAATCTTTTAGATTATTAAGTTGCGATAGAATCTCATCAACCGCCACCTCAGCATCATCAATCTCATAAGTATATGCCATAATAGTTTTCATAATTTTCTCCTCATATTTTTATTAATTTTTTAATATTGCAATATAATCATACCTCAAAATATAAAAAAAAGCAATGATTTTAGTTATCATTGCTTTGGATATTATTCTTCAGTAGCGTTTTTTGTATATACTCGATTATTTGTTAATTCAGTCATCGCCCATCCAGTAAGTCCAGAAACTGTAGAGTTATTAACTGCGAAATATTCAATGTAAACAGCTGAACTGATTTCAGTGTCACTTATTTCTAAAGTTGATTTACGTTTATACCATGTTTGTGCAGAATCTTCATTAACACCAAAAATAGCAATGCTTCCCCATGTACCATGTGTTATTTTAGAATTCTTTAGTTTAACATTACTTCCAGCAGAAACTGCGAAGGCAACATTTTTAGTAGTATCCACTATATCTACTTCGATATTGTCTAAAACTGCATCGGATACAGCCATAATATTTAAGCCTTTACCACCTTTAATCTTAATATTTTCTAAGTATGCTTTACTAATTAGTGGAACATCTCCTTCAGTTTCTATTTTTCCTATTTTAACGCAATTAATTAATATATCTTCATGCGTTGAATTAAATTCAATATTTTTCATACTAACATTATTTTGGAACAATGCTCCAGCTTGTCCTGAAGTTGCCCCTGTTATATTGATAATCACGCCTTCTTCACCAATTAAGATTACGTCATTGTCATAACGTAAATATTCAACTTCGTAAGTTCCAGTTTTGATGATAAAGATTTTATCAGTACTAGTCTGTGTTGCAACTAACTTTTCATTTGTATCAACATAACTAACTTGTGTAAAAGTTGCTTCAACTTCTTGTTCCATATAAGTAATTTTGACTTTTCCCGTTAAATAATTTGCTTCTCCAAGCCACTCTTTTTCAAAGCTCTTTGTTTCGGTTGTATCATCACTATAAAATATTTTTATCTTACCACCACTCAAAGCAAAATCATTTATATTCCCCCCACTTGTATAAGAATAGGTAGGGTGCTCTAAAACTTCAATTTTCGTAATTGTTTTCTCTTCTCCACAGCCATATAGTAAAAGAGAAAAACTACAAAAAAGGCCCACTATAAAGACTTTAATAATATTTTTCATTTTTCAATACTCCTTTTGTTTCTATTATTTCCCAGTATTTCCTTTTTATGTAAAAAAAGAAGAAAATATTTTTAGTATATTTGACAAAGTTTAAACAATTGATTATAATTATGTATAAGAAGGGTAACTATAAATTATGAATAGAAAACAAATAAACATGACTAAATTTATAGCTATGAGTATCTCTTGCTCCTTAATCGTTATCATATCAATGTATTTAATTATTCGTTTGGGAATAACCATTTTACAAGATCATGCTATGATAATTCTTTGTAGTGGAGTATTGTTAATGATTGTTTATCAAATAATGGAAATAATTAATGTTATTCAAGAACAACCACGAGCATATTTTTTAATTAAATTAGTTATTGCTTGCATAGCATATATAATAGTTGGATTCATATTTTACTTGGGATATATAGCATCTAATGGTTTTTTGGATATGTTATTTTTTGGACTGCTTATTATGACTTGTATATTTTTAATATTCACAAAAGTTAGATCTTTTATAAAAAGGACAAATGATACCTATACTACAATGTTTATTGATTATATATTATTAGCATTATCTATAGTATTTATTGTATCTATAGTAATATAATACAGTGCTTTTGCCAAAAACGCATTATAAAAGCCCTATCTCATATGTTTGAGATAGGGCTTTTATTATCTTTAACATTTTTTATAATGAAAAGTATTTGAATCAATAAAACATATCTTTATTTATCCATTTTAAATAATTCTATTTCTTTATTTGTGAAAGGACGATACTCTCCTGTTTTTAATTTATCATCTAAGATAATATCGCCAATTGCTAACCTTTTAAGATATATAACTTCATTGTTTAATTTAAAAAACATTTTTTTAATCTGATGATATTTGCCCTCACTAATCCATACATAACATGATTTATTAGTTAGTATTTCCATTTTAGCTGGTTTAGTTTTGAATTTCTTTTTATGCCCATCATATATCTCTAAACCTTCTTCAAAAAGTTTTTTATCATCTATTGTAATATCATTAAGACTTTCTAAGTAATACTTTTTATTAATATCTTTTTTAGGATTCATTATTTTATGGGCATATATACCATCATTTGTAAGAATTACTAATCCTTCTGTATCTTTATCTAAGCGACCCACTGGAAAGACTTCCTTTTTGATATCTAATAAGTCAATAACTGTTTTATCTTTATTATCAATAGTTGCACAAACATATCCAGATGGTTTATTCAACATCATGTAAATGAACTCTTTATATTCAACTATTTTATCTTCATATTTAACGATATCTATATTTTCATTTATAAATGTATCTTTCTTGTAGACTATTTTGTCATTCAAAGTCACTTTTCCCTTTTTTACTAACTCTATGGCATCTGAGCGTGAAATGGCGAAAGCCTTAGAAAGATATTTATCTAAACGCATCTTTTTCCTCCTGATAATCACCTTTTTTGTTAATCTGTCATATCTTAAAATGAAAGGATGATAATTATGTTTAAACGAAACAATCCTGATCCGCGTTATAACGGATACCCTGAAATGCAACCTTCTAATAATGCTAATATGTATCCAGGTATGGAACAAAACCGCCTAATCTACGAAATAAAAGAAAATAGGCGACGTATAAATAATCTAGCAAAACGCATTACTCGTATTGAAAGCTACTTACGCATTAAGGACACAACTGATATGGGATTTATAGAAGAAAATCAAAACCCTAACGACTTCACATTTTAAATTTTAACTGCATTATTAATAACCTTATGTATAGAAATTTGGCTTTTATTAAATAGCATTTTATCATATTGCTTTTCTAATGATTTGTTATTTAAAATAGTGCGATATTCATTATGTTTTTCTATTAATAATTTAGAAGGAACTTTTTTGGTTTTTGTGCTTTCAATCAAACGAAAGAAGTTTATGATTATGATAATTTCTTCAACTTTAAATAAATCATAGTCAAAAATATAATCATTAACTATTTCATAATTTTTGTTTTTATTTATGCTAGCTTTTTTATACATATTGATACCTCTTTTGTATTTATTATACCATAATTTTGTTAGATTGTAAAAACGTTTATTAGGTTTATTTCCTAGCCATTTAAAAATGGCATACATATATTATATTAAAGAAGGGAGGAAATAGAATGTACGGTTGTAATAATTATGGTTATTCTCCATGTTGTGGAGGATCTAGTCAAGGAGGAAGCGGCTACGCTTTGATTCTTGTTCTATTCATTCTTTTAGTTATCATTGGCTCTACTTGGTACGGCTCTCGTTAATTTCACTTGAATTTTTTCCTACTTAGTGGTATGATATTAATAGGAGAAAAGTTATGTTGAACTACGAATGCATTATTAAAGAAGAAGATAAGAACTTACGTGAAAAATCACTTGATGTATTACTACCCTTATGCGAAGAAGATTTACAAACAATGTATGATTTATATGAGTATTTGCAAAATGGATATGACAGTGAATTGGCAGAGAAATTGAATATACGTCCAGGAGTCGGTATTGCAGCACCACAAATTGGTGTTCTTAAAAAAATGTTTGTTATTATTGCCTTTGATGAGCATAATGAATATCATGAATATGGTGTCATTAATCCAAAGATTTTATCTCATTCAGAGGAACTAGCCTATATTGATACCGGTGAGGGTTGTTTATCAGTTGATCGTCCTGTTAACGGTCTTGTACATCGCTACCGTCGCATTAAAGTAAAATTTGATGCTTTGGATTTTGAAACGGGAATTGTGGAAAAAATTACATTGAAACTAAGGGGATATATATCAATTGTCTTTCAGCATGAGTATGACCATTTATTTGGGAGATTATTTGTTGATAGAATTAATACAGAAGATCCATTTTTTATACCTGAAAATTCAACAGCTGTTGTTTTTGATGAGGAAGAAAATACGGATGATAAAACAGACGCATAAGCGTCTGTTTTTATATTAATTTAAAATGTTTTAATGCTTTATATATTCCATCATTTCCAACTTCATCTGTCACATAATCACTGACTTCTTTGACCTCTGATATGGCATTACCCATAGCAATACCTAAACCAGCTGTACTTATCATCTCAATATCATTTTTACCATCGCCAAAGGCAATTGTATCTTTTATATCAATGTTATAATATTCAGCCATGACTTTTATGCTTTTCCCTTTGGAATTGCCTTTTAAGACAACGTCGTATCCAAATTTGCCCCAAGGAACAAAATTGAATTCTGGATTTTGACTTTCTAGAATTACCACTTCTTCCGGAGTACCAAAACACCATACTTGGTAAACAATGTTTTTAAGATGATATTCTTCTTCGGTTGGAACATCAATGCCAAATTCTTTAAATGCTTCTCTAATATCTTCACCATCTGGGCATAGGGCCTCGCCGTCAGCTGATTGCATACCATACTTTACTCCAAGAGCAACAAAGCTATCTAGTAATTTGCATAATGTTTGTCTTTCTACTGGACAACTATAAATGGGTGTATTATTACATAAAATGTACTGACCATTAATTAATAAATAATTAGAAATTATTTCTTTTACTTCAGTTAATGAATTAATCATATTATATGACCTTCCGGTTGCAATAGACAAAATATGTCCATTATTCTTTAGTTGTTTTAAGGCTTTGATTGTTGACTCAGGTACTTGCTTATTTACTCCATCATATAAAGTTCCGTCGATATCAAAAAAGATTAGTTTTTTATTCATTATTATTACCTCAATTTAATAATATACATTATACTATAGAAATTAAAAAAATAATACTTTTTCTTTATTTATTTTGCATTTTGGTGTATAATACATATAAATTGTACTTATGTACAAATCCACAATTTTATTTAGGAGGAATCGTGAGAATTACAAGCGATATCAAAGTTTTCGCTTTGGGAGGTCTTGGTGAAGTCGGGAAAAACATGTATGTTGTTGAACAAGAAGATGAATTAATCATTATTGATTCAGGTGTTATTTTTCCAGATACTAATTACGGAGTTGATTATATCATACCGGATTACACTTACCTCAAACTGAACGAAAAAAAAATCATTGGTCTTTTCATCACTCATGGACATGAAGACCATATTGGAGGAATCCCGTACCTACTTTCATCGGTTAAGATCCCCAAAGTTTATGCTTGTGGTTTGGCAGTCGGCTTAATTAGAAATAAAATGGCTCAATTTGCAAATGCACCAATTTACTTGGAAGAGTTTACTGGTTCAACTGTTTACAAATTTAAACATTTTGAAATTTCTTTTTTTAGAACCAACCACAGTATCCCTGACTCTTTTGGAATTGCCATTAATACCCATTTAGGGTATATCTTGCATACTGGCGATTTTAAGTTTGATTTTACCCCAATTGCTGAGCACACAGAATATCACAAATTGACAACCTACAGTGAGAAAGGTGTTGTTCTACTTTTATCCGACAGTACTAATGCTAATGTTGGACAATTTTCTTCTTCGGAAAGCCGCATTAGTACTAATATTAAAACTATTTTTTCTCAAATCAAAGGCCGTATTATTATTTCAACATTTGCCTCTAACGTATATCGTGTTCAGCAAATTGTTGAGGCAAGTATTGCTAATGGTCGAAAGGTGATTGTCTTTGGACGTAGTATGGAAAAGACAATTAATGTTGGACAGCAACTAAAGTATATTAAGGCACCGGCTGGTACTTTTATCACCGCTAAAGAATTTCCTTTTTTGCCTCCTCACAAAGTCACAATTTTGAGTACTGGATCACAAGGTGAACCGCTAGCTGCTTTAAGTCGTATTGCTGAGGGAACTCACAAGCAAATCCAAATTATTCCTGGAGATACGATTGTCTTTTCTTCATCGGCTATTCCTGGAAATCAAGAAAGCATCAACCGCACTATTAATAAATTGTACAAAGCTGGTGCAGAAGTCATAATAAACAGTCCCTTGACTGATACTCATACTTCTGGACATGGCTCACAATCCGAGTTGCAATTAATGCTTGCACTAACAAAACCGAAATACTTCATGCCAATTCATGGAGAGTATGCTATGCAGAAAAAACATGTTGATTTGGCAGTGGCTACTGGCGTTAAAAGAGATAACTGCTTTATTATGGAAAACGGTGAAGTACTTGTTCTTTCCAATAATAAAGCCGAACTTGGCGCCCCCGTTGTTTCTGGAAATATTTTCATTGATAGTAATAGTGCAGTTATTGATGGTGTAATTATTAAAGAAAGAAAACTGCTATCAGAAGATGGGCTGTTATCTTTAGTGTATGTAATGAAAAATAAAAAACTGTTGTGTATGCCAGAAATCATTTCACGTGGCTTTATTTATATGAAAGCATCTGAAAATTTTGTATATAGTATTCAACTGCGTGCCAATGATTTATGTTTGGATTTTATACGTGATCATCCGAATTTTATTATGAGCGCTTTAAAAAGACATATTCAACTAGAAATAGCTAATTATGTTTATGAACAAACAGAAAGAAAGCCAATTGTCATCCCTATAATTATGGATGTCGATGCAGCAAATTAATTTTTAATTTATTATATTAACCCCTATGATGCTCGAATGCTTCATAGGGGTTTTAATTATATAATATCTTTTTATTTTATTAATTTATGCTTAAAAGGTTTTTGTTTTAATATTTCTTTAAATGTTTTATCACCATTCTATCACAAACGAATGTTAGAATATTCAATATATAAGGAGAGATATATGAAAAGAAACTTTACAAAATATTTACTTATTTTTTTACTTCTGTTCTCGTTTGCTATATGTGCCGTAGGATGTAGTGGGGAAGATGGAAAATCCGCATATGAGATAGCCTTAGATAATGGTTTTATTGGTAGTGAAAATGACTGGCTTGAATCATTAAAGGGGGAAAATGGACTAGACGGAAAAGACCAAGAGTCATTGAGTATTTATGATATATATTTGACATATACAGAAAGTGATTCTACGATTACTTTTGATGACTTTCTAAATATGTTTTTGAACATATCTTATTCATCAACTGAGAAAGCTATTAGTGAGGCTTTACAATCAAGTTTAAGTGTTGTTTGTAAATTTGAAAAAACAACTAAAACTGGACCATTTGGAAATAATACAAAAACTGAGGAATACTATTCTGCTGGCTCAGGAGTTATATATGAATTAAATAAAGAAACTGGAGACGTTATAATTATTACCAACTATCATGTAGTTTATGATTCTAGTAGTAATACTTCTGATAAACTAAGTAATACTATTTCTGTTTATTTATATGGCAATGAAACTAGTAGTGGAGCCATTGATGTTGAATTTTTTGGGGGCTCTTCTACATACGACATTGCTATATTAAAAGGTAAAAATGATGCCTTTAAAAATGATTATGTTAAGGCTGTTACCTTTGCTGATTCAAATAATATCGTTGTTGGCCAAAATGCCATCGCCATTGGTAACCCTGCCGCTGAAGGAATATCCGCGACTTCTGGAATTGTTAGTGTTGATTCTGAGACTATTGAAATGACTTCTATTACCAATTCATCTGAAAAAGTGAATATGCGAGTAATTAGGGTTGATACAGCTATTAACAGCGGCAATTCTGGTGGAGGTTTATTTAATGATTATGGACAATTAATTGGGATAGTCAATGCCAAAATCGCTGATACCTCAATTGATAATATTGGTTATGCAATTCCATCTAATATTGTCTTAAATGTTATTAAAAATCTTCTCAACAATAACGGAGCCGTTAAGAAATGCTTAATTGGTATTACAACTATTATTAAAGAAAGTAAATTAGTATATGAAAATGGATATCTGAAAATTCAAGAAACCATTGAAATTACGGATATAACATCAAGTTCAGTAGCTGATGGAAATTTAATGATTGGTGATATTATTGTTTCAGCTAGTGTAAATAATAATGATTTAATATCAATAACAAGAAATTTTCAACTTTCTGATTATTTATTACTCGCAAAAGTTAACGATTCGCTTACGTTAGTCGTTTTAAGAAATGGAGTCGAGTATAGTATAACGTTAGCGTTAACCAATATAAGTGATATTCAATAATCAATGTATTAAAATAAAAAGTCAATAAAAAATGAATGTATCTTATCAAAGTAATAATTGATAAAATACATTCATTTTTATTTTATTTATATGTTATTTTCATTATTTGCATTCAGTTTCAATAATCTATCTTGAGCAAGTTCTTGGAAAATATTATATGGCTGATTGACTAAGTATTCTAGATATTCTTTTGCTTTATTGATTTCATTATTTTTAATATAATATTCGCTCAAGAAATATTTTTTTTCAAATTCCATCAATTTATTTTTTGATTCAAAATTTTCCAAATAATTTAAAGTTTCAATATTAGAATTGTATATTAATTCATATATCGCCTTATTAAAAGTAAAGTTTTCAACTGAGTTTATTGGAGATTTCTTTTTGAAACAACATAATTCTTCATATAACAATTTTGAAACTTCTTTATTATTTTCTAAATTACTACAAAATAATAAATTGGATGTACAGGAATAATATCTAATATCTTTAACTTTTAAAATATTACGTTGATTATTGAAAAATTCTTTAGCTAAATCAATTCGGTTTTGGTATATATATAAACCCGCTAAAAGAGATTCAATATATATTTTATGAATAGATACCAAATTTTTTTTACTGAAATTTATTAATGTTTCATAATATTTTTCAAAATCCAATTTTTCTGTCATAATTTTATTTATTTCTTCAAACTCTTTATTTAAAGCTTTATTAATAATTTTAACATATAAAAACATATATATAATTAAGAAAATAATAAAATATGAGATAATACCCAAAATAATATTAACATAAATGATTATTAATATTCCAAGTACAAGTGCCAATAAAATTGAACTAGCTGCAACTATATTAGTCCGTTTTTTCAATTTAGGAAAATATTCCATTAGATTATGCTTTTTTTCTCTTTTAGCCATTTTTTACTCCTTCTTTCCATTCAAGTATTAGATTATTCATTGCATTTAATTTGATTGATGGACTCAGTAATTATCCAATCATCCATATTATTTTCCCGATAATATTTAAAAGCATTTATTTGTTCCAAATCAGATATTTCATAAACAGCTAAATACTTTTTACCTGCCCATCTTTCATATTGATCCTTAGATAAAATTAATTCTTTTTCATATTTCTTAATAAAATTAATTGATTCATCTTCGGTCATTTTTTTACTTTCAATTACATTAGAGATTATACCCCGATGTGTTACTAGCATATCTCCACCAGTTTCCACAAAATAAATTACATCATTAACTTTTGCTCTTCCACCAAGTGGACATTTCTTACCAGCAGCTCCTCTAATAATCATTGTTTTTTCTTTATTTAAAAGTTTTTCAAGTTCTTTTGCTTTGTTATTTAAATAGACAAGATGCTCTGCTTTTCCAGCTTTTCCTTCATACCATTCTGTTTTTGCCATTTGTATTTTCCTCCGTTTATTATAGTACTTGATTTTAAATATATTATATCAAATTCCAAGCGTTTTTAAAAGACTAATATTTCAATAACTATAGTATCTTAATTATTCATAAGAAAAAGAGTAGCATTTATAGTAATGAATGCTACTCTTTTTTGATAACTAAATTATTTTATTGGTACTGCATATCTAAAACTTGTTTCCCCACCAAAATTAAATTTTGGTGCTAATTCATCTGCATATTTATATCCATATTTTTTTGGATCATACTTTTCAACAGCTTTAAAAACACTTTCGCAGGCTATGAAAAACTCTTCTTCTTTTTCAAATGGTTCGCTTTCAAAAAAAAGCATTTTACATGGTTCTAATTCAACAATTTCGTAGTTCTTTGGTATCTCACCTTTATAATCAAATGGAACCTCAACTCCAGAGGCAATATTTGAAAATCCTTCTTTTAATAATTGTTTAGGTAACTCTAAAATTGCGGCAGTATCAAACTTTGATGGAATGCTATTAAGTATTCCTTCCCATTCACAACCCTTTTCTTCACAATATGAAAAATAATCATTTGCCTTATTAGACCTTAAAAATATTAATTTTCTTTTTGGTCTTTCAATGGGTGTAATCATACATAAACTTGTTTCTTTGCTCATAAATAATTCCTCTTTTCTTAATATGTAGGAGTAGTAAGATTTTATTGAATATTGGATAAATAATGGAATAGGTTTTTTAGTCTTTCTATATTCATTTGGTGTTATGCCAAAAATATTATGAAATGCTCTAGTATAACCCTCATGAGTTTCGAAATTAGAATCTAAAGCAATTTCTAAAATATTTTTGTCAGTTTCTATAAGTTCTTTTGAACTATTTGAAATGATTATTGATTTAACATATTCTTGCAAAGTTTTACCAGTTAATTCTTTAAAAATTCTATTACAATGTCTATGTGAATATCCAATATTTAAATACAATTCGTTTAAATCGAAATCTTCTTTGAAAATATTTTCTTTAATATAGTCTTGCATTTTTTGCACAGTTTCAATTTTATTCCATTGTATTTCCATCTTCTCACCTCCCTGCATCATTTTATCAAAATTAAATATTATAATCTTGACTTAATTAGACAAGTTAATATATTATATCATATTTTGAATATATAATTCTAGTATAAACAAAAATGCATAACCAATAAACTGGCTATGCATTTTATAGAAAGGGAGGTAGGAAACAAAATTATTCCTACTATCATTATACTCTTTTATCTTAAATATATCTTAATA
Source organism: Bacilli bacterium (assembly GCA_031553555.1). Taxonomy (GTDB): domain Bacteria; phylum Bacillota_I; class Bacilli_A; order ML615J-28; family CAG-698; genus CAKOMG01. The sequence continues at coordinate 43,911 of JAVBLL010000001.1, read as the reverse complement.
TAAATGTTACTATTCATTAAACATCTCAATGAATACTGTATATGTATTAATAGGTGCTGATGAGTGTGTGCATGTTGAAACATTAACACCTCCGCTAACGTTATGGATAATATAGCAATTATTACCTTCATAACCCGCATACATCATTACATGCCCGCTTTTTAAAACTATTGTACCTGGACGAAGTGTTTTAAGAAGTTCTGTTTTTTGAGCATCGGTTTTTCCATTTAGATCATATCTTTGGCCGTTAAGATTAACTATACTAGATGTATTTCTAGGCATCAAAAATCCCATACATTTATATGCTGCATCAAGTGTTGAAGAACAATCACGACCTCCATGCTCATCTCCCCAATCATATGGTTGGCCAATCATCTTAAACATTTGTTTTAATAAGTTTTGTGTAGTATATGTGAGATATCCAATTGAAAGATTTTCTTTTTCTATAGTATATTCAACATTTGTCATAACTAATATACCACTACTATTTCTAGTTGGAATCTTCACAGTCACTTTGCTTCCATTTGTACTAACAATTGGAAGTTTGGTTCCCATACGAATATCAACTGGAGTCGTAAGCCTTTCACAAGTTACCATTGCAAAATCTGATGCATTGAAATAATCTAGCATTTCAGTACGGGAACATAATGCTATATCAGTTTTTAAAACCCACCCATTATAATTATATGCCTGAACAAAGTACCATAAACCATCTGTACTTGTGTGATATATTATGACTGCTTCACCAACTTCTAAACCAGTTTCTTGATATTTGTTATTTGTTCCTGTTGATGCTAGCGTCGGAACATTTTTCATTGATGCCACTTTAACAATTAAACCATATTGTACCGTCACCGATACTGGAACGGTTGATATATTACTGTTGTTATTATAAGTTGATGTAGGAGCAGCATTAATGCTTGCTTGAATTAAGGCTTTTACGTTAGTACCTGTCTCACTCTCACCAATTGCAGTAATATCAATAAATCCTGTTTTTTTAGATGTGGTATATGGATCAAGGTTATTTAAACATTTACGATTATATTCAGCAATCTCTGTTTGAGTCATTAATATTTTACCATAATCACTTACTTTATTAATCCAGTAATATGGATTAGTCATATCTCTTGTGACGCTAGAATTCAAAGTCACTTGATTGTTATTGACATTAAAAGGATCATTACTAATATCAGCAACAGTAATTTCAATAGTAGCTACTAAATCATTATAAGAAACTGTAATTGTTGTTTTACCTAAACCTATAGCTGTTAACTCTCCAGATGTAGATACTGTAATAGCGTTAGTATTAGAACTAACGATTGTATAGTCTCCAAGGTTACTTCTAATACCAGTTGCTATGGCCTTATCTGATAACTTGATTTGCTGTGTATCACCTACTGCCATTGTGACAGTATCAACTTCTATTTCTAAAAGTGGAATAATTTCCATTTTGGCATATAATACTAAATTTCCTGTTTCACCAGGAATTATTATTTCAATTTGTTCAGTATAATCTTTATCTGTAAACCATCCCAAAAATTCATATCCTGATAAACTATAACTTGGTAAGGTCGCACTAGTTTCAATATTATAATTTTTTAAAACTAAATTTTTTATTTCTTGTATTCCATTATAATATTTGATTGTATAATTAATTATTTTATATTTAGCTTTTAATATTGTGTCTGTCAAAATAAGAGTATAGTCACCATCCCAACCAGTGAATTCATATCCCAAACGTGTTGGTGGCGTTGGTGCAGTGGCATCGTCAAACTCTATAACTTTTTCTTCGGATAATATACTATCATCAAAATCTAAAAATGTTACATTATAAGTGATTTCATCACTTTCAAAAACGGCTTCTACAGTAATATCTTTTCTAACAATATATTCCGCTGTTAAATATACATCATTGTAAGACCAACCAATAAAATCATATCCTTCCTTAGATATAGTTGGAAGTTGTCCAATGGTTTTTCCATCTTTTATTACATATGTGTCAACTAGTTCATCATCATTCATAAATTTTACTTGATGATTTTTCACATCATCACAGCCAACTAATAATAAAATAAATATTATACTAAAAATCAAATATATTTTTTTCATATTAACCTCACCACCATATTATACTATTTTTCAGTTCAAAATACAATCTAAATATAACATGCTTTATTAACAAACATTTGATTAAAAAAGACTTTTATAAATAAAAAGTAATGTTATTAAAAACATTACTTAAAATAGTTAATTTTTATATCATTAATTAAATATATTCCCCATACCCACCCTCATAAAAATAAATGATGCTTGGTAATAACTTGTAACATCTAACAATAACTATTAGTTGTTCCGGCGAATTTGTATAATTACCGGATGAAGTTGCCGCCTTCATTTTCGGTCCAGTTTGAAGCTTTTCAGGTAAACTTCTAACCTTTAACATCCTCTTTATTTTTACTAACAACTATTCTTAAATATCTACTGTCCAGTTGACTTGTTGAATTTCATTATCAAGTAATCTGAATTTTTTACTTAAAGCATCTATTTCTTTTAATATATCATTAATATCCAATGACAAGACCATCTTTATTTCACTTCTTGTAATTCTATAATCTCTTGCGTTAGATGCTTTAATTATTTCCTTATAGAAATCAATTTTGGCTCTTAGTGAGTCTCTTAAAGCAATAGCTTCTGTAAGAGTATTTCCGTTTTTTAATTTAATTTTACTATTTGTAGTATTAATAAGGATAACTAATTGAGCTAATCTACTATTGATATTTGAAAATTCATCCAATAAATCATTAACATTTACACTTTCTTTATCTCCTTCTTGAATCTTTAAGTTCGCAACAATTTGTGTTTTCAATTCAGCAATCTTATTTTGGCATTCAGCCCTTTCTATTAATAATTCTGCTAGTTTCATAAATTTTCTCCTTTTTTCTAATTTCAAAATTATAACCACTTAATATCTAAATCACGGTCTGATACAATAGTCAAGGTTAATTTGACTTTTAGACTATCTGGTAGTAATTCTTCTAACCTTTTTAGGCACCTCATAGCTTGTTTATCATTAAAATGAACTATCTTCATATCTATAATATTATCTTTTATACCAAATAATAAGTCAGGACAATTCTTGCATTTCAAAGTATCTTCTAAAGCAGCATAGATTGGATTTAATATTTTTGTAACCTTTTCTTTAGTTTTTACTTCATCTCTAACCATATCATTAATATCATTAAACATATAGTCAACAAAACTCCAGAATTTTTGAATAGCGTCTTCTGATGGCAATTTCTTTTTAAATAGCATAATATCTTCTCCGTTCTTAATTATTAATGATATTCAATAATGATTATCAATATATATTTTATCATCTTTGATTAAATAATTAAAGTTATTTCTGTATTTAATTTAATAAACAATATATAATTGACCTTTACAAAATTTTATTATATAATTTTTTATACTTAATAATATAAATATTTAATTTTTTAATTAAACAGGAGAAAAATTTATGAATAATATAATTGAAAAAATAATTAATAATATTCCTTCTAAAGATTTAAAGAAATGTATTATAACAACAAAACATAAATTTGATGATATTGAACTTGTGAAGATGGCTTATGACTTTTCTACAACTTATTATGAAAGGTTAAATAATTTAAATGATTTGCTTTTGATAATTAAAGATGCGAAAATAATTAATTTAATCAACGATCTACTTAATATTGAAGGTAAAAAATTAGAATATATCAAAAAACAGGAAGAAAATTCTTTTTATGATGTCCTAGTATATGAAAATCCTTCAATTTATGATGCATCTCATTATGCATTTAAAACTTTTTTAGAGGCTAATGATTTCATTAAAACTTACATCGATACATTGACAAAAGATGGTGAAGGATTTTATGAAGATGAAAATATTAAATATCAAATATGTAAAAGATTTTTTAATAATTATTCGATAAATGATTTTGAATATTCAACTGATGAAGTAGGGTATGCTGAATATATCAAAGGTGGAATTTTATTTGATGTTTCTTTGAACATTGAAATTGAAAACGAACTTTGTAATCAAAATTGTGATGGCGGATGTTATGAATGTAATAATATATGTAATAATAATTTATTATTAGATTTAGCAATAAAATATCCACCTTTTCTTAAAAAATATGATCTAATTAAATATAAAAATTATTACAAGAAATCAACTTATGGTATTATATTGATGGAGCAACGTAATGATGATTCCAGTGTTTATTGTATACCCTTGAATATGGGCTTTTTTTCTGAAAATGAGTTTAAGGAATGTCATGTTATACATGAACATATTGAAGTGGCGAAAGCAGAACTAGTAAACATTAATGAACTCACTCAATACCAAAAAGATTTATATAAAAATCTAGTTATATTTTTTAAAAAGGAAAATTATTAGGAAAAACAAAAAACCGCTTTTGCGGTTTTTTGTTTATATCTATTTTGTTACTTCATTATCGAAAGCTATTCTATTACGTCCTGCTTCTTTAGCATAGTATAATTGTTTGTCAGCAAGACCAATATACTTAGCATAGTTATCTAGTTCTTCGGACTTAAACTCCGATATTCCCATACTAATAGTTACGTATTTTGAAATAATTTGCGTTCCTGCAATAATTTTTAAATTTTCTACGTTGTTTTTTATATCTTGTCCTAATTGTAATAGTTTTTCTTTATCATAATTATCAAGAAACACAAGAAATTCTTCCCCGCCCCAACGAACAGCGATGTCTTTGTCTATATCAATTGATTGATTAATTACTTCTGCAATCTTTTTTAAAACAACATCCCCTTGAGTATGTAGAAATTTATCATTATATTGTTTGAAAAAATCAATATCAATAATGAATATACCAAGTGTTCTTATTTCATTAGTATTATTAACTCTAATTTTTTGGTCAATTATATCTTGGAGACCAAAACGATTTTTCAGTTGAGTAAGATGATCCGTTGTAGATTTTATATATAATTCCTGATTTAGAGTTTTCACTTTTTCTATGCCTATAATCGAATTCAACCGATAGTGTTCTAATAAAATAGTTGCACATATCATAGTCAAAGAAATTATGTATGTTTGTTGGAAAAAAGTTACTGGGGCGTTAGCAACAACCATAAATATCGTTAAAGATAGAACAATTATTGTATAACAAATAACAATTTCCCACATGCTAAATATCGGAATAACTACTAAAGTTAAATATAAAACGTAAATATTTTGGTTTGTACAACCATTTATAATATCTCCATAACAAAAAATCAAAAATCCAGTTATAAATAATAAATAAAATATTGATGTGAAAATTTTTATCAAAGTATAATTTTTGTCTGGTTTTTTTAATAATAATATCGAAACAATAACTGATATTATTCCTAAAGACAATAAAATTATTGCGCCTACCGTATACAGAAGTTGAATATTTTCTTCATAAACATTATTTAAACCATCAACTATAATATTTGATATTTGTACAATTATTAAAATGCTGGAAATAAGCATAATCCGTTTTACATTATCTAAATTATTTTTTTTATAAATTTTATATCTCGAATCTTCATTCAAATCTTTGTATAAAAGATTAAATGATAAAAACGAATATATTATTTTTCCAAGTTTTTTTAGCCATTTCATTGATTTAACCTCTATTATGTCCTTGCTATTTTATAATTATATAATAAATGACTAAAAAATGCAAGTTTTTTATTATGTGTCATTTTAAGAAATATATAATAAAAGAAAAAATTGAATGAATTTTTTACTATTCATCAATTTTTAATGAGTATTATTTATTTGTTCTTTGAAAATATGAAAGATTTCTCTTTCAATCAACGCATCTTCTAAAGCATCATGCATTTGTTCAATCTCTGGACAATTTGTCATTTCCTGATATGTTGAAAACAACCCTTTTTCTTGTTTATAATTGTAATAATTCTTTATTATATGCATTAAATTCATATAGCGATTCCGAATATCCAAAGGCTGCAAATGATTGAGTTTAAACGAACTCTCCAAAGTTAAGATATCATTTTTTCCCCAAGCAATTATTTTGGGGTCATATTCAGAAATTATGTTTTTTAATAATTGATAAAATTCAATATATGAACAAGCATTTTCAAAATCCGATAAACCTCTTGATAGAAATAGCAAGGTTTTAATATTCAAAGATTTTTTGTGAAATGGTTTAACTAGCGAAGAATCTTCTAGAATAATATTTCCTTCAGTATCTTCTAAGACGATACCATATTGCACAATTTCACTAATACCATTAGTTGCTTGTGATGCCAATGAAAATTCTAAATCGAGAAATAAACGATTTTGTTCACGATTAACCAATGCCCTAACGCCTTTTTGAATAATTGATAAATCATAAAAGACATCTTGTTTTCTGCGAGCTGGCAAAACTATCTTCACAAAATGATTGATTTCACGACATCGATGTTTTCCATAAATAATGAAATCATCATTAACATCCATAAAAACATAAGGCTTTTTGTACAAATATAGTTTAAAGTCTTTCATATATTTATTTGTCATTTTAAAAAATTCCAAATGATTATTGAAAACAATTGAAATCATTCGTTCTTTTTTCATTACATTATGAACTTTACCATATACTTTCATAATAACCCTTTCTATAAAGTTAAAGCCTTAATGCGTATCAATTCTAAAATTGCTTGGCTACGACCCTTAACCCCTAATTTTTGAATAACATTGGATATGTGATTGCGGACGGTTTTTTCACTAATATCTAATTTCATAGCTATTTCCAATGTATCATAATTTTTAATGAGCAATTCAAATATTTGCTTCTCTCTTTGCGTCAATAAATGTGTTGGCATTATTTTTTCCCTCCTATGTATAATATGAGAGTTAATAATTTTCTGACACTATTTATCTAATAAAGATAAAACTATTTGAATTTGTTCTTCTGTTAGTTTTAATTTTTTAATTTCCTCTTGAAAATTATCTTCCCTGAGTAATTTAAGAATCTGAGTTTTCTTAACTTTACCAATACCTTTAATATTATCCAACTTTGAAATAAACATATTTTTTGAATGTGTACTATGAAAATATGATATCGCATAACGATGAACTTCTTCTTGAATTTGTTCAAGAAGTTTAAATAGGAAACTTCTTTTATCTATCGGAATGATTTCATCATTATACAATAGACTTTCGGTTGTATGATTATCATTTTTCACTAAACCTAGTACAGGTATTTGTCTATTAAGAGATTTCAATACTTCTTGACAACTATTAACTTGTATGGCACCACCATCCATAATAATTAAATCTGGATTATTTTCTACTTTGCTATAGCGTCTATATGTTACTTCTTTCATCGTAGCGGCTTCATTAGACCCAACTACAGTTTTTATTTTAAATTTTCTATATAATTGACGATTAGGTTTTCCATCAACAAAACAAACCATTGCACTAACCGGACTTGCTCCTGAGATATTGGAGTTATCAAAGGCTTCAATTGTATGGAGATTATCAAGATGTAATATTTCAGCTAGTTGTTCAAAAGCCCCTTGGGTTTTTTGATATTCAATTTCACGTTTTTGAATTAATTCATCAATCTTTTGTTTAGCATTGGCTTTAACCAAATTAATCAATTCTAAGTTCTTACCTATTTGCGGTATTATAACTTTATGTTTTAGCGTATCACTTAACAATTCATCATCACCTGATGCTATAAGAATCGTTTTAGGCAGTGGATTATTTTGAATCAAATAGAACTGGACAATGAAGTCTTGGAATTTTTCTATAGCATCATTATACTGCTCATAAAGAAATCCTCGTCTTTCTATCATCTTACCTTCTCGCATATGAAAAACTTGAATGCTAATATAATCTTCGTTAGTGTAATAGCCAAAAGCATCAACGTCTAACATATATCCTTCCATTTTTTGCTTCTCGGCTATCACTTGTAAATATTGAATTAAATTACGATATTCTATAGCTTTCTCATAATCCAGTCGAAGAGACGCTTCGTCCATTAAAATTGACAAAGATTTTATTTCTTCTTTAACGTTTCCTTTTAAAACATTATTAATTTTATTCTCAATGTTATTATATACAGAAACATCAATTTTGTTAATACATGGGGCTAAACATTGACCGATGTGATAATATAAACACTCTTTTTTAGGCAAGGTGCGACATTTTCTTAGCGGGTATAAACGATTTAGCAATTCTGCTGTTTCTTTAGCTGCTGTAGAATTAGGATATGGTCCATACATTTTTCCTTTAAACTTATTTGTTTCGCGTGTATATATTAAGCGTGGATACTGTTCTTTTGTTATACAAATATATGGATACGATTTGTCATCTGTAAGCATAATGTTGTACTTTGGATTATGCTTTTTAATGAGATTTATTTCCAAGATTAAAGCTTCTGTTTCGGTTGAAGTTATTATATACTGAAAATCAGCAATTTGCGATACTAGTTTAGTTGTTTTAGCATCATGGCTGCCAACAAAATAACTACGCATACGGTTATATAAATTTTTGGCTTTACCCACATAAATTATTGTTCCATTTTCATCATAATATTGATAGCAACCTGGTGTTTTGGGAACTGTTTGTATTTTATCATATAAATGCATAATCTCACCATTAACTACATTATTATACACTAAAATATAAATAAAAGCAAAAAAGTTTTTAAATATATGACGTCATTTCATAATATCAATTTTTATTATATCCCACTTAAGATAGTTCAATACAAAGTGATGGTATATATAAAAAGCAATTAGTCATTGAATTTCAGTTCATTGACTAATTGCTTTAAAATTATTTTAAATTATTCAGTATTTCTTCAATTCTATTACCAGTAGCAAAAGAATCATCATATTTAAAACGTAAATCAGGAGTTTTTTTAACTTCTAGTTTTTTGCTTAATATTGATCTGATATAGCCTTTTGCTTCTAGTAATACTTCAGTAGTAGCTACAATTTGTTCCTCAGTTCCTAGAACTGAGAAAAAGACAGTAGCGAGTGACAAATCATTTGTAATATCGACTTTTGTAATTGTTACAAATCTTAAACGATCATCTTTTACTTCATATAAAATAATACTGCTTAATTCTCTTTCAAGAATTTTTTCCATTCTTTCTTTTTTAAATGCCATTTTATTCCACCTTTGTCATAATATATGCTTCTACTACATCTCCAATTTTCAAATCATTATAATTTTCGATTGTAACACCGCATTCATATCCTGCCTTAACTTCTTTAGCGTCATCTTTGCCACGCTTCAAGGAACCAAGTTTCCCTGTATATATTATTTTGCTATCTCTTATCAATCTTATACCTGAATTTCGTGTTATATAACCATCTGTCACATATGAACCGGCAATTGTTCCTATTTTAGATACTTTGAATAATTGACGAATCTCAAGTTGCCCCGTAATCATTTCTTCAAATACTGGGTCAAGCATTCCTTTCATTGCGGCTTCAATATCTTCTAATAACTTATAAATGATATTATACTGTCTAACCTCAACGTTCTTCTCTTTTGACGAATCTAAGATTTTAGCGTTTGGTCTAATATTAAAGGCAATAATAATAGAATTCGAAGCAATTGCTAATGAAATATCTGTTTCAGTAATAGCTCCAACACCACTTCTAACAATAGTAACTTTTACTCCTTCAACGCTAAGTTTTTCTAACGAATTTACTAATGCTTCAATTGAACCTTGAACATCGCCTTTGATAATTAAGTTAAGTTCTTTTGATGAATCCATCATATTATCAAATAAAGAAGCAAGAGAAGCTTGTTTTACATTCTTTCGTGATTCATTAAATGTACGAATAATGCGTTCCTCAGCAATCAGACGTGTCGTTCTTTCATCTTCAAATACCATGAAACGATCCCCTGCATTAGGAACTTCAACAAGACCAGTAACTTCAACTGCTTTTGATGGAAGTGCCGTACGAATTGGATTTTTGGTTTCATCTTGCATAGCTCTGATTTTACCCCAAGTATTACCAACTACTATTGGGTCACCAATTTTTAGGGAACCATTTTTTACTAATAAAGTTGCTACGACACCCCTACCTTTATCAAGTCTTGCCTCAATTACAGTTCCGATACCTAGTCTATTAGGATTAGCTTTTAGTTCTTGCATTTCAGATACTAATAAAACCATTTCTAGTAACTCTTCAACACCTTTTCCTGTTAGTGCGGATAAAGGAACAAAAATAGTACTTCCTCCCCACTCTTCAGCAACCAAATTATAGGCTGTTAGTTCTTGTTTTATACGTTCAGGATTCGCAGATGGCTTATCCATTTTGTTAATGGCAACAATAATTGGCACTTTTGCCGATTGAGCATGTTCAATTGCCTCTTTAGTTTGTGGCATAACTCCATCATCAGAAGCAACTACTAAAATGACAATATCGGTAATATTAGCTCCTCTTGCACGCATTTCAGTAAACGCAGCATGACCAGGGGTGTCAATAAAAGTTATTAATTTATTATTTTTAGTAACCTGATAAGCACCAATGTGCTGAGTTATTCCCCCAGCTTCACCGCTAACAACCTTGGAATTTCTGATTGTATCTAGCAAAGTAGTCTTTCCATGGTCAACGTGACCCATGATTGTGACAATGGCCGGTCTTTCAACAAGGCTTGCTTCATCATCTTCAAAGTCCATTTCCTCAAATTTTGTAATATCTGTCGTGATTTCATCCTTTACAACATACCCAGAATCATCAGCTAGTATCTCAATAACTTCTCTTTCCAAAATATCACTTGCACTAGCCATATAACCAAGCATTACAAGCTTCCTTACTACCTCACCAATTCCCATTTTTAGACCATCAGCAACGCCTGCTACTGTAAGCCCTGGAGTATAGTAGATAATTTTGGCACTTTCTAGCTTTTCATAAGGGACATTTGCTTGTCTATTATGAGTGACTTTGGCTTTATTTTTCTTAACGTTCTTTAATCTTGTATAAACTGTCTGTTCTACTTCAAAATCTTGGTACGAATCATCATAGACTCTAGTTAGTTCAACATCAGTATTCTCCTTGCCAATAACCTCTTCTTTAGGGAGTTTCTCTTTTTTCTCTTCTTTTCTAGGTTCTACTACCTTTTTTTCAGGAATCACTTTGCTTGTCTCTATTTTGGCCTCGATTTTCGGCTCAATTTTCGTTTCCACTGGCTTTTCTTCCTCTTCCTGTTTAATTATTACCACCGGAGTCTCAATCGATTTCTTGGCTTTTATCGGCTTGATCTCTATTTTGTATAACTTGCTTAATTTTTTAATTACTTCATTGGAAATTTCTGTTTCAAGGTCAGCTACAATATCAATATTTTCCAATCTATCTAACAGTTCTTTTGGTTCAACTCCTAGAACCTCAATTATCTCTTTAACCTTCATTATTCTCGCCTCCTAAATACTTTTTAATACCCTCATAAAAATTATGATCACAAACAGCAATAACTTTACGGGTTTTGCCGATACTTTGGCTTAGTTTTTCGCTTGAAAAACAATCATAACATTCGATATTATAAAAGTAGCATTTCTTTTTGAACTTATCTAGCGTTTTAGGGCTACAATCATTGGCAATAAACACAATTTTCGCTTTCTTTTTCACCATAAATTGTACTACACTATCTTCACCAGAAACAATTACACCGGCTTTACTGGCTAAACCTAATAAATTAAGTATTTTTTGTTCCATTAATCACCCAATAATTTCAATAGTTGTTCGTATATTTCATTTGGAATGATTGTTTCTAGTTTTTTATCTAGAACTTTTTTCTTTTTTGCCATCATAATGGCTTCCTGTGATTTCGAGATATAAGCCCCACGTCCATTCGTTTTGCCTAATTCATCGATACATATATTACCTTCAGGGGTTCTAACAACTCTAAACATCTCCTTCTTAGGAAAAGATTGATTAGTTGCTAGGCACTGTCTCATTGGAATTTTCTTGATAGACATACTTTGCACCTATGAAATAACGTTATATTTAAAGTCTATACCTTCAGTATATGCATCAGATAGCTTTTTAATATCTATGCGCCAACCTGTTGCAAACGCTGAGAGTTTAGCGTTTTGACCGTTTTTACCAATTGCTAGCGAAAATTGATCGTCATTTACGACTACAACTGCACGCTTTTCTTTTTCATCTGGCATAACACTAACAACTTTAGCCGGGGATAGTGATTCAGCAATTAATTCAATTGGATTAGATTTCCAAACAAAAATATCGATTTTTTCACCATCTAAAATTTCGTTAATGGCTTTAATGCGGGCGCCGCCACTACCAACACAGGCACCTTTTGGGTCTAAGTCGCCATTAACAGAGATAACTCCGACTTTTGTACGACTACCTGCTTCACGAGCAATTCCCATAATTTCAATTAAACCACTTGAAATTTCAGGTATATATATTTCAAATAACTTTTTAACCATTTCTTTATTATTACGGCAAATATATATTTTTGGCCCTTTAGTTGTTTTTTCTACTTTTGCTAAGTAAACTTTCTTTTCTTGGCCTATCATAAATTCTTCATTAGGTAGGGCATCTCGAAGTGACATAGTCGCTTCAATTCCTTTACCAAGAGATAAAGTGATAAATTTATCGTTTTTAGCTATCACATGCCCTGTAATAATTTCACCAATTCTTTCATTAAAGAATTCATATGATTCTTCTCTTTCTAAACCTTTTAATTCATTTAATAGATTTTGTTTAAACATTGATGCGGCTTTACGTTTGAAAATCGCTAAATTTACTTCTTCTTTGATTTCTTGTCCTACTTTAGCTTTAGCCTTAATCATTTGGGCTTCTTCTAATAGCAACTGACCACGTGGACCTTCCGAATCAATTTCATCAACTACATAATAATGATTATAAAATTTGATTTTCTTTTTTTCCTCATCCGCTTCAACTGTAATTGTCCCTTTATAAGGAACATCACTGTTTTTACATGCAACAGCCATCGCTGTTTCAACTTTTGATAATATTCTTTCGATTTCTAAACCTCTTTCGTCGGCTATTGCTTCCAACGATTCATAAAAACTTTTGCTTATCATGTTTCCTCCTAAAATTTTATTGCCAGCCTAATGAATTTGATTTGATTATAGTCAACTTCTAGCATTTTCTTTTGACCTTTATTATTATACTCAATTGTCAGTACTTGGTTTTGATAGTCACGCAAATAGCCTTCTATATTTGAAAGACTTTTTTTACTTGTAATAGGTATGCTATCTATAAAATCGCAATGTACATATTGACTAATCGCCTTTTTTATATCTTCTTGGGTTTTTAATTCTCTTTCGATTCCAAGTGACGATACTTCAAGCATATAGTCATCGCTTATGAAATCCTCTTCGTCTAAAGCTAAGCTAATAGCTTCATTCAATAAGGTAGCATCATCGATGTTCAAACCATCTGGTTTATCAGCAATAATTCTCAAGATTTTTGTTCCATATTCACTAGTCCATTCTACCTCAACAATCTCCAAATTCAGTAACCCAGCCTCTCTTAAAGCGATAACCTTCGCTTTTTTTACTATCTCGTTGATGTTAACACCTCCCTAAACGATTTTAAAGGAGTGAGCACACACTCACTCCAACTATAATTTTATTATATCATAAAAAGCAACAGATGTAAAGATTTTTTAGTTTCTTTTATCGACCATATACTTCTTTAATTGCTGAAACTAATTGGCCGCCTTGATTCTCTCCATACTCCCAAAACATTACCCCTGCTAAACCATTATTCCTAGCATATAGACATTTCATACTAATTGATTCTGAATCATCATAAGTGACAAAATACTTACCAGTAGAGTCCTGAATATATAAATAAGGCGCTGAGGCACTGCTATCCCAATATCTAATAATAGTGGTTCCATTAACATTTTTAAGATACATACTAATATCATCATAGCTTATTGTTTTAGCATTTCTGGCGGAAGTACCTAGTACTCCGCTACCCGTGATTGTATAAATTTTTCCATAAAATGCTATTCCTATTGTCAATTGACTTTTTTTGGCCCCCAAGGCAACATAAGTATTAACCGTTGAAATAGCTGATGCATATGACGTATGATGACTTGTTGTTCCACCAGAGTTCATATCATATGTCATTAAATGAATAAAATCCATATATGGAGCAACATCGGCAACATTATAGCGGCTAGCTAAACCACTACTACTTGTCGATCCAGGAATAGCACCACTAACAATATAATCTGCATTAGCAGCTTTTACTTGAATATATATCTCTTTCATTAAAAGGGTATAGTTTGCTCTATCAATAGAAGTGCTTACTCCTGTATTATATCCAGGATATTCCCAGTCCATATCAATCCCATCAAAGTGGTACTTTTCAATGGCAAGAACAATGCTTGTCGCAAGTTTTTTTCTACTCGCATCAGTTGAAGCGGCTTGACTAATTGGTATACTTCCAGATGAATATCCCATAATACAGAAAAGAACGCGAATATTGCTTTTTTGTCTTTGAGATAAAATACTTGTAGTATCCCCTAAGGAACTAGTATTAACCTCCCCATTTATTAGACCAGCAAAACTCAAATTGACAACATCAATAGTTGCTAAATCGTCTTCTTTGTATTGTTTTTTAAAAGATCCTGCATACATATATGCAAAAACCTTATCATTTGCAGGTAAAGACTTTAAGTTAATCTTTTGCACAACTACTTCTTTTGAAAAAGAAGTTTGATATTTTCCAAGAGTCATAATGGCTGTTAAAGTAGCAGTAATATCTTTTCTTCCTTGAATAATAACGCCATTATTTAATAAAGTATATGGGTCACTTGTAGACCACCTAATGTTAATGGTTCCTTGATCGGTTTCATATTCATTTGGTAATGAGAAATTAGCATTAGTCTTATCCGGGATGAAAGCTTTTATTTCATCAACTGCTTTTTCAAGAATTTCATTTGTATTTTTCTCATAATTAATCAAATAAGTGATTTGCTCTTCTGCATCAATTAAAGCATTAATATTAGTAACTAGTTTTTTATCTTCTTCTACTAGTGCTTCATATTTAGTTCTTATTTGGTCAATAAACTCTTTATCTAGTAAAGTCACTTCATTAGGTAAAAAATCAATATCATCAATTACTGATTGAATTGCCTCATAATCTATTATTACTGGCTCAATACCCGTTTGGTCACAACCAGATAAAGAAAATAATATAATTAATAAAAAAATAAATGTCATAAATTTTGCATACTTTTTCATTATTCTCTTTCCTTTCATAAATTTATAAATAAATTTAGTTTAAAGAACTTTGTTCTTTAAAACTTTGTTTTTTAAAATATTAATAAAAGCCTACTTGCAATATATTAGTTTAATTAACAAGTAGGCCTAAATTTAATTCAATTTTATAACTTGGTAAATAGCTTTTACTAAATCATTATCCTGCCTATCCGCATAGCCTAATTCCCAAAACATAATTCCGCCTAAGCCTTCGTCAAACATATATTGTGTTTTAAGTTTTATTGATTCAACATCATCATATGTGATATATTTACGGCTCGTGATTTCATTATTAGAATTACGCTCAATTACATATAAATATGGTGCTTTAGCAGTATCATCCCAATATCTAGTAATGTTTACACCATCAATATTTTCTAAATATGCAGTTTTAATAGCTTTGTATAATATACTCACTGGAGCGTTTAATGGAGCAGTACGAAAAATTGCGGTACCAGTAAGTGAAAGTTCATATACTTTACCATAAAAAGCAGCCCCAATAACAAGTTTTTCTTTTGGAACTCCAGAATTTGCATAAAAGGCAACTGTTTGTTCAACACTACTATAATTATTTGATGCTCTAAGGGGAGTTAAATGTGTTGTGAGTTCCGCAGAATTTAAATCATATGTCATTAAGTTAATATAATCTAAATAAGGATGAACTACTTCAGCTTTATATTTTGACACTCCATTTCCACCATACATTGCTGATGTGAGCATATAATTCGGATTAGCAGCTTTTAAAGCAGCATATAGCGCCTTAATAAATTCAACGTAATTGTTAATCTCTGTTGAGTTTTCTGGGTATTCCCAGTCAATATCAATTCCATCAAAATGGAATTTTTCAACAACATCGACGAAGCTCTTTACAAACTTCGCACGATTAGCTGGTGTTGTATGATTCTTAAAACCTTCTTTATTTTGTACAGAATATAGAACTCTTGAATCTGCCTTACGAGTTTGTAATGTAGGAGTCAAATTCATCCCCGTTACATATACTTCACCATCAGAAGTAATTCCTCCAAATGAAAGAATAAAAACATCAATTGCATTTAATTCATCTGTGCTTGGTGCAATTTGATTGCTATAATAATAGGCAAATACAGGTGTTTTTGGTAATTTTGTATAAGATATTGCAGTAACAAGAATAACTTTTTCTAATTTATCTGTTTCTCCACCACATGAAAGATTTGCTGATAGTGTTACTCTAATGGGTTCCCCACGTGGACGTATAACTTCTCCTTTGGTATTAATTGTTTGTGGATCTGAAGTTGTCCAGTTAACACGCACGTATAAGCCGTTTTCGCTTTCATAAAAGTCTACTAACTCTACTTGTTTACCACTTGAACTAGGTAAACTCTCAAGGATACTTGCTTTGGCTTCTGCAAGAGCTGCAATTTTCTTTGCCTTCTCCTCTGCCTTTTGTTCTTGGTCTTTATTATATTGCACTAATAGTTCCTCTATTTCTAAAAAATCTTCATAATTAGTTATAAGTTCTTTTTCGTCATCTTTTAAAACATCATATTCATCACGAATAACAATAATGCGATTACGATCTTTTTCCAAAGACATATTTAGATCATCTTTATCATATATTAAAAAATCAATACTATCAATCACATTTTGTACTGCTTCCGTATCAACAGGAATCACTGGTCCTGAACCATCGTCACATCCAACAAAAATAAACATCATCAATAATAATACAACAATTAAAACTCTTTTCATAACTATCCTCCTTATTTAGCATTATTTAAATAATACATTATAATGGCTCCAGCAATCGCTACATTGAGAGATTCAAGTCTGGAATTCATTTCAATCTGAACATTTGTGTTTGTTTTTTCCAGAAGTTCTAATCTAACTCCTGACGCCTCATTTCCCAAAAGAATAGCATATTTTTCTATAGAAAATAAAGATTGCAATTTTTTTGAGTTTTTTAGGGAAGTTCCAATTATCTCGACATTTTGCTTTTGCAAATATTCAATAGTTTCCAATAAATCCTTTTTAATGATTGGTAAATGAAACAGTGCTCCTTGAGAAGCGCGAATTACTTTATCATTATAAATATCAACCGTATCATTGCTTACAATAACACAATCAATATTGAAGCCCAGTGCAGAACGAATTAGAGTTCCTAAATTTCCTGGGTCATTAATGTTATCTAATAGTAGAAATTTTTTTCCTTCAATTTCTAAATTATTTTTAATTTTACATATACCTATAATGTGCTGTGGCGAAATAGTTTGAGAAATTTTTTCAATGATTAGTGGTGTAACCAATATATTTTCGATATCTTCGATATAGTCACATTGATTACAAATTAATACCGTTTCCAAACAACCGGCTTTTTTTGCCTCTTCAACAAGATGGAATCCTTCAATTAGATACTTGGATTGCTCTTCTCGATGTTTTTTTTCTTTTAACTTTACAAGTTCTTTAATATATAAATTATTTAAGGACTGTATTTCTTTCATTTCAACTTCCAAATAGTATAATGCTCATATATATAATCATACCTAAAGAAAGTAGTGTTTGCATAATCCAAACAGTAATAAATGCTTTTTTGTCTAGTGGTTTACGCATTAAATTAATATATAACATCCACGAAACTATACTTAATAATAGTGGCAATGAAAAAATTGTTAGAAAAGTAACGAGATAATAAAGAAAAGTTCCATTTCCAATGTTGCTAAACATATCAGAAACCAAATCTATTAAAAGTGATGCAAAATCAAGCCATATTGAGTAAGAAATAAATGGAAAACAAATAATAATAATAATAATTCCATAAAAGTAAATCCAAGAAGAAATCTGATTAGCCTTAGATGAGTCTTTAAGACGCTCTGCTCTAACCAAGCCTTTTCTTTCTTTTAATAATTCTTTATATTCAGCCTTTGCATGTATATATTGTTCAGCATAAGCTTCATTCTCTAAATCATCAATAACTTTTTGTTCTAGCTGATCTAATATTATTTCTAATTCTTGCAATCGATATTCAATTTCAAAAATACGTTGGTTTGCTATTTCATCTTCTTGAATCAATTCATTTTCACTAATGAATTCATCTTCTAACATAATATCTTCTATTTCTTCTGTTATAGTATCACTAGATTTTAAATCATTATTTTCTTCTAATTTTGTTTCTTTCTTTTTTTCCATGACATCCTCACATTAATTATATCAAACATATTATTGTATAATGTATTATAACATATTTCATTTAATTTTTCCATAAAAAACATAAATAATTTCAGAAATGGAAAAAAGAACCATATAGGTTCTTTTTTATTTTTTATAGTTTTTATATTTATCAAAAATATAATCTGTCTTTATTGCAAAATAAAAATGTGTCCTTTGACACATTTTATTAAAAATTTTACTTGTTAGATCCCATTTTCGTCTTTGCCATTTTAACTAGACGACGAGTAATTTCGCCACCTACTTGACCATTTTGACGTGCTGTAGAATCAGCGCCTAATTTTACACCAAATTCATTAGCAATTTCATTTTTCATAGTTGAAGTTGCTGCTTTTGAACTAGTTCCTTTAGTTGCTTTGCTTCCTGCTTTTGCTTTCGCTGCTTTTGCTGCTCTTGCGTTTGCTGCTGCTGCTACTTGGTCAGGAGTTGCCTTGCTTGTTGAACCTTTTAAAGATGAAGCCATTAATTTCACCTCCTATCAATAATATTTTGTACAGAATATCAAAAGTTATGTTTTGTAATATTTTCCATAATTTTTGGTTTATTCATAATATTATTTTGGCGATTTATTTGGCTTTTATACATGAATATTATATTTGAAACTTACCAGTTTTATCCATATCAAAAACATTTGTCTTATATTCATATTGCAATTTATATACTTGAACATTTTGATAAGCTTCTTCAATTAACGCGTCTAAATCACATTTCTTCTCCTCAGATAGTACTATATTTATTTTTGGTTTTATCGAAGGGTGTTCTGGGACAAATACTGTACAGCAATCTTCGTAAGGTTTAATAGAAATATCAAAAGTCTTTATTTTTTTAGCGACGCTTATTATTTCATCTTTGTCGTATGTAGCCAGAGGGCGAATAATTGTCATATTTGTAACTTCGTTAACTACCATCATACTTTCAAGAGTTTGTGAAGCTACTTGACCGATACTCTCGCCGTTTATTAAACATTGATACTGTTTATCTTTAGCTACCTTGGATGCTATCTTATACATTGCTCTGCGCATTAATGTAATCATATAAATATTATTTGCTTTATTATGAATTTCTGTTTGAACCTTTGTAAATGGGACAACATATAAACTAATATAACCATTATCCGTATATTTTGCTAGGGTTTCTAATAAATCTACAACTTTTTGCAAAGCCATATCTGATGTATATGGTGGAGAAGCGAAATGAATGGCACTGACATTTATGCCTTTACGAATACTTAAATATGCAGCAACCGGTGAATCCAAACCGCCACTAATCATTACTAGCCCATTTCCTGCCATACCACTTGGGTATCCACCCATGCCCTTAATTACTTTAGTATAGATGTATGTTCCTTCTGTTCTTAAATCAATACTTAGTGTTAAATCGGGATTGTGAACGTCAACAGACACATCTTTTATATGAGGTAATATTCCTTTGGCAACCATTTGAGAAATTTGGATAGATGTCAAGGGAAAATCTTTATTGCCGCGATTGGTTTCCACTTTCATAGAAAAGGGTTTTTGTGGTCTTTCAAATTCAATAACATTAATACCACATTTACTAATATCTTCAATAGTTGTGTCTTTTGATTTAATAATAACTTTTTTACACAAACTATATGAGTATAATCCCGCAATGGTATCAAGAATTTCTAATACTTTATTATGGTTTTCACCATTTAAATATATGTAAAAGCGGTAGTCAGTATTAAAAAATTCTAATTGTTTAAGTTTTTTTAATTTGTTCTTTATTGTTTGATTTATTTTATTAAGAAAAGTTTTGTAATTGCTTTTCTTTAAAGTCATTTCACCATATCTTACTAATATCATATCATACATAAATTTACCTATATTTCCTTTAATGCTTTGATTAAATCGTCTATTTCTTCTTCTGTTGTTAAATGAGATAAACTAATGCGAACCGATGCAAGCGCACGATCGGATGAATTTGTTAGAGCAAAAATTGTTTTTTCAGGTATACGATTTTTTGATGAACATGCAGAACCTGTTGATATATATATATCATTTTTTTCTAGTTCATGAACAATTGTCTCGCCATATATATTTTGAAATGAAATATTTAAAATATAATGCGTAATATTAATCACAGGCGTATTAATAAAAATTTTGTTTATTTGTTTAAGCTCATCATATAAATATGAAAAAAATTTTATAACTCTTTGATGGTTTTGTTCTATTTGGTGATAAAATATTTTGAAAGTTTTTGCCGTTGCAACAACCAAAGATAAATCCAAAGTTCCTGGCTTTACTTCATATTGGGTTGATGAACCAAACAATCTTTTAGATAATATAATGTTTTTCTTAAAAAATAAACCGCCAATCCCTTTTGGACCATATATTTTATGTGTACTAAAAGTCATTAAATCAATATCACAAAGCTTAAAATCAGGTATGATTTTGCATAATCCTTGGACCATATCAACATGTAATTTGGATTTGGGAAATGGCTTCAATATTTCCATGATTTTTTTTATTGGTTGTATTGTTCCTATTATATTATTAACCCACATTACTGAAACTAAAACGGTATCGTTATTTATTTCGCTTTTTAGTTGATCTATATCAATTATTCCATTTTCTGTTATATTCAAGTATACCACTTCAAACTTTTCTTCTAAATATTGATATACATTAAAAACTGAAGGATGCTCAATTTTAGTAGTTATTATTTTACCTGATTTATATTTATCAGTAATTCCAAAGATTGCTAAATTATTAGCTTCGGTTGCATTGCTTGTGAAAACAACATTGTGTAATGGAATATCTAGAGTGTTTTTGATATCCTCAATTGCCACTTCTAACATATAATTGCTCATTTGTCCAAGTTTATGCAGCGAGGTGGTGTTAGCAAAAAAGGAATTTGTAGTTTTTATATAACTATTTAGTACTTCCTCGTTAACTGGAGTAGTTGCAGTATAATCAAAGTATGCCATTATTATCCTCCAAAAATATATTTTTTCAATATTCAATTTTATATTATACTACATTTTATAGATAAATGAAACATAATACTTGAATTTTTTATTTATTTGATGTAAAATGAATATTGTATATTTATAAAGGGGACAATATGAAACATGTAAGTTATAAGACTAATAGTGTTTGTTCTAGAAATATCCAATTTGATATTTCAGAACAAAACACTATTCATAATGTAATTTTTGAAGGCGGTTGTAATGGAAACTTGCAAGCTGTTAGTCGATTAGTTGAAGGAAAAAAAGCTCAAGAAATTGTTGATATTTTAAAAGGAACTATTTGTGGGTATAAATCAACGAGTTGTGCTGACCAACTTTCTACTGCTCTATTGCAGGCGATTGAAGAAAACTCTTGATATGGCGCTTTAATATTAAAAAAAGATATGATATAGCATCATATCTTTTTATTTCCCTTAAGCTGTAAATTCTATAATTGCCATTGGTGTAGCATCGCCGCGGCGCGGTCCAGTTTTTAAAACTCTTGTGTATCCACCATTGCGATCAGCGAATTTTGGAGCGATATCTGAGAATAACTTTTGAATTGCGTATTGCTCAGTAACTTCACCTTTATCATTTTCTTCAGCTACTATTTCAAAACGAATTAATTTTGCAGCTTGTCTACGGGCTGCTAAATCTCCTTTTTTTCCTAGTGTAACCATTTTATCAGCCAATCTTTGTAATTCTTTTGCTTTATAAAGGGTAGTTTCAATTCGTTCATTAATTATTAGGTCCGTAATCAAATCTCTAATTAATGCTTTGCGTTGAGTTGAATTACGACCCAATTTACGATATGCCATTTTGATTTCCTCCTTTTTGTTATAACGTAATCGTTAGGGGATTATTCATCTGATTCTTTAATGTTGATATCAAATTTATAATCTTCGTCATCATATACTTCATCTGTTTCTCTGATATTAATATCATGTTCATAATCATCTTCATCAGGATCATCATAATCGCGATCATCAGTTTCATATGAGCGTCTCAAATCAAGATCATTTTCATGAAGCTTTTGAATAACTTCTTTTAATGATTTGCGTCCTAAATTTCTCACACGCATCATTTCTTCTTCTGTCTTTTGAGCTAATTCGCCAATTGTATGAATACCGGCTCTTTTTAAACAATTATACGAGCGTACAGACAAATCAAGTTCTTCGATTTTCTTCTCTAGTTTTTTATTTGTTGTTTTTTCTTCTGGTTCATACATATAATTTTGTTCAGCTACAACTCTATTTAAATCACTAATAACATTAAAATGATCAATTAAGAATTTTGATGCTAAACTGACTGCGTCTTTTGGTTTAATGCTTTCATTTGTCCATACTTCAAGCTCTAGTTTATCAAAATCGACATTATCGCCTACTCTAGTTTTTTCAACTTCATACATGCATTTTTCAACTGGTGTATAAATAGAGTCGATAGCTATTCTTTCTGAATAAACATTTCCTGACTTATCTTTATTAAAAACTTTGTTTTCTTCAGCACTGACATATCCAACACCACGATGTGCATAGAAACGGGCTTTCAATTTACCGTTTTCAGCTAAAGTTGCAATTACAGCTTTTTTGTTTACAACTTGTAGTTCACTACTCATTTGCAAATCACCCGCCGTAACAACTACAGGTCCCGTGACATTTAATTCCAAAACATATAATTCATTAGCGTCTGGACTAAATGGTTTAAATAATTGGTCTTCATCAATTTTTAAAACAATGTTTTTCAAATTCAAGATAATTTCAGTTACATCTTCCACTACTCCTGGTACAGCCATAAATTCATGTTGCACACCTTCAATATCGATAGCAACAATGGCAATTCCCGGCATCGAGGATAACAATACTCTTCTCAAAGCATTGCCTATAGTCATCCCATATCCTCTTTCTAATGGAGAAATGATAAATTTTCCATAGTTTGGATTTTCATCCTGCCCAACTATTGTTTGAGGCTTAATAAATTCAAATTTACGCATTGGTCCTCCCTTTTTTACTATCCGCGTGGTTTCTTAGGCGGACGACAACCATTATGTGGAACTGGAGTAACATCTTTTATTGATGTGATTTCAAGCCCCGCAATTTGAAGTGATCTGATTGCTGCTTCGCGTCCTGGTCCTGGTCCTTTTACTTCAACTTCAATTTTTGCCATTCCACAATCTAGAGCTGCTTTTGCAGCAGCCTCACTTGCCATTTGGGCAGCAAAAGGTGTTGATTTTTTACTTCCTTTAAATCCTAAAGCGCCAGCACTAGACCATGATACCGCATTACCTGCTGTATCGCAAATTGTTACAATTGTATTATTGAAAGTTGAATGAATATGAGCAACCCCAAAAGGGATATTCTTCTTAACTTTACGTTTCTTAACTACACGTGCCATTATTATTCATCCTCCTACTTCTTCTTGTTAGCTACAGTCTTTGAAGGACCCTTACGAGTACGTGCATTACAACGTGTATTTTGTCCTCTAACGGGCAATCCACGACGGTGACGAATTCCTCTATAGCTACCTATTTCCATTAAGCGCTTAATATTTAGCGCTGTCTCACGACGTAAATCACCTTCTACTTTAAAGTTAGCAACTTCACGACGGATATTTGTCATTTCTTCTTCAGTTAAATCTTTTACGCGTTTGTCTTCGCTTATTCCCGCGTTTTGTAAAATTTTTTGTGCAGTTGTTTTTCCAATTCCAAAAATGTAAGTTAATGAGATAACTACACGTTTGTCACGTGGAATATCAACACCAGATATACGTGCCATTTATTTCCTCCTCATTATCCTTGTCTTTGCTTATGTTTTGGGTTTTTACAAATCACCATAACAGTGCCTCTTCTTTTTATAACTTTACATTGATCGCAAATTGGTTTTACCGATGGTCTAACCTTCATTTTTATATTTCCTCCTTTGATTACTTAAATCTATAAGTAATTCGGCCACGTGTTAAATCATATGGTGAAAGTTCGACAGTTACTTTATCACCTGGTAAAATGGTAATGAAATTCATTCTGATTTTACCAGAAACGTGGGCCATAATTTGATGGCCATTTTCTAACACTACTCTAAATTGAGCGTTAGGCAAGGCCTCCTTAACTGTTCCTTTTAATTCTATTACATCACTCTTTGACATTAGTTACTCCTCCTCTTTCGTCAATATTTCATATCCTTCATTAGTAATAACAATAGTATGCTCATAATGAGCACTATCACTATTATCAACTGTTACTGTTGTCCAATCATCACTAAGAATTCTCACTTTTGCTTTGCCAGCGGTCACCATTGGCTCAATAGCCAAAGTCATACCGGCTCGTAAAAGCGGTCCAGTTCCCGCAGGTCCATAATTAGGGATTTGCGGATCTTCGTGTAGTTCTTTGCCAACTCCATGGCCAGAAAACTCTTTAACAACATTATAACCATGCAATAATACATATTCCTCAATCGCATGAGATATGTCCGACAATCGATTATTGGGTTTTGCAAACTTTACACCTTCATAAAAAGATTTCTCTGTTATCTCAATTAATCTAGCTCTATCTGAAGAGATAGTACCAACAGCATGAGTAACAGCACTATCTGCATGATAGCCTTTGAAGTTTGATCCAATATCAATAGATATAATATCACCATTTTTTAATTTTATTTTTTTGTCAGGGATTCCGTGAATTACCACGTTATTTATAGATGCACATATGCTTCCAGAAAAACCACCATAGCCTTTAAACGATGGGGTTGCTCCGTTATCCCTAATGACTTTTTCAGCAATCATATCAAGTTCTAACGTTGATACACCTGGAACAATCGCTTCAGCCACCTTACGATGAGCTAAAGCGTTGATTTTTCCAGCACTTTTCATTATTTCAATTTCTCGCTCACTCTTCAGAACAATCATTCAATTCCTCCAAGAATTTTTTTTAAGTTATTGAAAATTGTATTTATTTCGCCCATACCATCAACTGTTTTAACTAAGCCACTTTGACTATAAAAATCTAATAATGGTTGAGTTTGGTGATGGTAAATTTTTAAGCGATTCTTAACGGTTTCTTCATTATCATCTTTTCGCTGAATTAATTCTCCATTACATATATCACATATTCCAACTTTTTTAGGTTTCAAATTTGTAATATGATAACCTGCTTTGCAGTTCAAACAAACACGGCGACCTACGATTCTATCTACTAAGATATCGTCTCTTACGTCAATATTTAAAACAGCATCAATTGTCATTTTTAAATCTAATAGAATTTTATTTAATTCTTCAGCTTGAAAAATAGTTCTTGGAAAACCATCAAGTAAAAATCCTTTTTGGCAGTCTTCTTTATTAAGTCTTTCTTTAACTAAACCAATCGTTACACTATCAGGAACTAGTTCGCCCTTGTCCATATAACCTTTCGCTTCAATTCCTAACGGAGTTTGCAATTTTATTGCTTCTCTAAACATATCTCCAGTAGAAATATGTGGGATTTGATAAGTTTCTTTTATTAAGACAGCTTGCGTACCTTTGCCTGCTCCTGGTGGTCCCATTATGATTAATCTCATTACTTACACCTATTCAATAAATCCACGATATTGTTTTTCTTGCTTTGTCTGTTTAATTTGTTTCCATGTTTCAATAGCAACACCAACAACGATAATTAAACTAGTTCCACCGATTTGGGCGGATGCAGGCAAATCAAAGATAACAGTCATGATTATTGGTAGAATAGCGATAATGGCTAAATAAGTAGCTCCAACCATAGTTATTTTAAATAATACTCTTGATAAGTATCCAGCCGTTTCATCCCCAGGTCTAACACCAGGAATATAGGCATTTTGCTTTTGTAAATTTTCTCCCATCTTTTCTGGATTTAATTGTAAGAATGAATAGAAGAATGAGAATAAGAATATTAGAGCTATATAAAGAACAAATCCAATTGCATTGATAGTCACTAACCCATCAGATGCAGTAGTAGTAGTTTTAAATATTTGCAATAACCAGTATCCCGCCTTAGTTTCACCAAGCTTTGCTAAACTTACAACCGTTGTTGGTAAACTCATAAGCGTAGATGCAAAAATAACTGGTATTACTGATGCTGAGTTCAATTTAATTGGAATATTACTATCATTTTTTCCTCTAAACGCAGAAGTTGCTGGTCTGTTTGCATATTGCACAGGAATTTTTCTTTGAGCAGCTTCCATAAAAACAACAAAAATAATAATTAAAATGAATACCAATATAACAACAATGAACACCCATATTTTTCTTGTATCTTCATTTGTAATCAATTGCTTACCTAATGAGACAAACATTTCTGGGAAAGTTGCTAAGATACCAGCTACAATTAACATTGATGTTCCATTGCCCATTCCACGAGCTGTAATAATTTCAGCTAGCCACAAACAAAATGCTGTACCAGCAGTAGCAACTAAAGCTAAATAAATAAATAGCAACGCCGAACCACTAGTAGCGAAATCCGAAGCAAAGAAATAGGCTTCATAGTAATTGATTTTTAACCCTAATGTTAATGTTAATGCTTGAATGAAGGCTAATCCTAATGCTAGATAACGTGTCATCTGATTAAGTTTCTGTTTTCCTTCTTCGCCCTCTTCTGACCATTCTTTAAATTTTGGTATTATATCCATTTGCAACAATTGAACAACAATTGATGCAGTAATATATGGACTTATTCCAAGGCAAAGCAAAGAGAAATTACTCAAAGCTCCACCACTGAAAACATCTAAAAATCCAAAATCAATGGTTTTTACGGAATTATGTACTAGCTCATAATTGATAAATGGTAGGGGAACTAACGCACCTAGCCTAAAAATAATAAGTAATCCAAATGTTATTAAAATCATTAATATTAATTTTTTTGTATTGGAAGACATATTAAATCACCTCTATACTTCCACCAGCTGATTGAATAGCTTTTTCAGCTGATTTTGAGAATTTATTTGCTTTTACTATTAGCTTAACTTTTAGTTCACCATTTCCCAAAACCTTAATACCATTATATGCTTTTTTTACCAATCCCTTTGTCTGTAAACTTTCCAAAGTAATTGTTGAATTACTTTCGAATATATTTAAATCTTCAATATTTACAATTGCATATTCTTTGCGGTTTACATTCGTAAATCCTCTTTTTGGTAGACGTTTAAACAACGGAGTCTGTCCACCCTCAAAACCTGGGCGTACGCCTCCACCACTACGTGAATTTTGACCTTTGTGGCCCTTTCCAGATGTTTTCCCCAATCCAGAACCAGTTCCACGACCAAGTCTTTTCTTTGAATGTCTAGCACCCTCTACAGGTTGTAATTCATGTAATTTCATAGGCACCTCCTATTCTACTATTTCTATTAGATGCTTAACCGTAGCAATCATTCCACGGACAGCTTCATTATCTGTTTTCGTAACCACTTGATTGATTTTACTCAAGCCTAACGCTTTTAAAGTTCTAGCTTGATTAGGTTTACGACCAAAAGAACTTTTAACTAATTTGATTGTAATAGTTTTTTCATTCATATCATTAACCCACTATTTCCTCAACTGTTTTTCCACGAATTTCAGCTACTTCTTCAGCGGTCCTAAGTGTTGATAAACCTAATATTGTTGCTCTAACAATATTAATCGGAGTACTTGAACCTAATGATTTTGAAACGATATTAGTTATTCCTGCTAATTCAACAACTGCACGAACGGGACCACCAGCAATAACGCCAGTTCCATCTGGGGCAGGTCTTAAAAATACACGACCAGCACCATAAACGCCTGTTATTTCATGTGGAATTGTTGTATTAACTATTGGAACATTAACTAAATTCTTTTTAGCATCTTCAACAGCTTTTTTGATTGCATCTGGAACTTCAATTGCTTTTCCAGTGCCTAAACCTACGCGTCCTTTTTTATCACCAACAACAACAACAGCACTAAAACGATATCTTCTACCGCCCTTAACTACTTTTGTAACGTGGTTAATGCTTACAACGCGTTCTTCAAATATTTTTTCTGGAGCAACAAAAGGTTCTCTCTTCGTTTGCTTCTTATCTTTTTCTCTTACTTGACTCATGATTTACCTCCTAGAATTTCAGGCCAGCTTCACGAGCTGCCTCAGCTAAAGCTTTAACTCTACCATGATATAAATAGCCACCACGGTCAAATACTATTTTTTCAATATTTTTTGCTAAAGCGCGCTTTGCTACCAAAGCACCAACTTGTGTTGCCGCTTCAATATTAGAGCCCTTTGCTAATTTTAATTCTTTATCAATACTTGATGCACTAGCTAAAGTAACACCATTAACATCGTCTATAACCTGAGCATAGATATTTTCATTTGATCTGAAAACAGCTAAACGCGGAGTAGTTGATGTGCCACTAATATTTTGACGAATGCGCAAATGACGCTTTTGTCTTGTTTCATTACGAGATTTTTTAGTTACCATATTTTTACTCCTTCCTACTTAGCTTTCTTTCCTTCTTTACGACGAATAATTTCATTTTTATAACGTATTCCTTTACCAAGATATGGCTCAGGACGACGAACATTTCTAATCTCTGCAGAAAATTGTCCTACTAACTGTTTATCAATTCCACTCACTTGTACTTCCGTTTGTGTTGGACATACAACTGTTAATCCTTTAGGGATTTCTAATTCCACTAAATGTGAATAACCAGCCGCAATAACTAAAACATTGCCTTTTAAAGATGCACGATATCCTACACCTTCAATAGTTAATATTTTTTGGAAACCACTAACAACACCAGTTGTCATATTATTTAATACGGCTCTAGTTGTACCATGGATTGTTTTATCTTCAATTGAATCAGTTGGTCTAGAAATCGTTACTGTTGTTCCGTCAATATTAAATTTCATTTTAGGGTTAAAAGCAAATGATAATTCGCCTTTTGGTCCTGTAACAGTGACATAATTGTTGTCGGCTACTGTAAGAGATACACCAGCTTGTAAATTGATTATTTTATTACCAATACGTGACATATATACCTCCCACTACCAAATATAAGCAATAACTTCCCCACCAAAATGCTTTTGGCGAGCTTCTCTGTCAGTCATTACTCCATTTGATGTTGATACTACTGCTACACCTAAACCATTAAAAACTTTAGGCATTTCATAAGATTTGGCATATACACGTAGTCCTGGTTTTGAAATACGTCTAATGCCTTGTATTACTCTATCTTTTTTGTCCGTATATTTTAAAGTTATTTTGATTGTTCCTTGTTTACCATCTTCAATAAACTCTACATCTTCAATATAACCTTCCTTTTTAATTACATTTAAAATTTCTAATTTAATTTTAGATGCAGGAACCATTACAGTTGGATGCTTCATTTGATTAGCATTACGAATACGTGTCAATAAATCAGCAATTGGATCTGTCATTACCATAATTAGTTCTCCTTTCTACCAACTAGCTTTTCTAACGCCAGGGATTTGTCCCTTGTTCGCTAATTCTCTAAAGCATAGTCTACATAATTTAAATTTGCGATAAACCGCATGTGGTCTTCCACAGCGTTCGCATCTTGTATATTCTCTAACCCCGAATTTTTGTTTACGATGGTTTTTAACTACTAATGATGTCTTTGCCATGTTTCCTCCTACTTTCTAAAAGGTACGCCAAGTAAAGTTAATAGTTCTCGGCCTTCCTTATCAGTTTTTGCAGTAGTGACAATGACAATGTCCATACCACGAATTTTAAATACTTTATCATAATTAATTTCAGGGAAGATTAGTTGTTCCTTGATGCCTAACGTATAATTTCCACGCCCATCAAAAGAATCCTTAGATAATCCTCTAAAATCACGAACACGGGGTAATGAAATAGATACTAATTTATCAAAAAATTCATACATTCTTTCACCACGAAGTGTTACTTTACAACCAATTGCAACATTTTCACGTAATTTGAACGCAGCAATTGATTTTTTCGCTTTCGTAATTACTGGTTTTTGTCCGGAAATTTGTGTTAAATCCTCAACAGCGGCATCTAAAGCTTTAGCATTTTGAATTGCATCACCAACGCCCATATTAATAACTATTTTTTCTAACTTTGGTGCTTGCATAATAGATGTATAACCAAAAGTTTTTACTAACTCGGGTTTAACATTATTTATATAATTTTCTTTTACACGATTCATAATATTCCCCCCTACTTATCCAAAATAGTTCCAGATTTTTTTGTATAACGAACTTTTTTTCCATTTTCCATTTTATATCCTACTCTCGTAGGTTTATTTTCTTTAGGATCCAATATCATTACATTTGATGCTGAAATCGGTGCTTCTTTTTTAGTAATCCCTCCATCAGGATTTGATTGTGAAGGACGATTATGGCGAGAAACAATATTTACTCCTTCTACCACAACACGATTACTCTTCGGCAAAACTTGCAAGATAGTTCCTTGCTTTTTTGCCCAGCTCCCGCTTATAACAACGACAGTATCGCCTTTTTTAAGATACATAATATTTCCCCCTAACTATAGAACTTCCGGAGCTAAAGATATGATCTTCATAAAATCATTTTCACGAAGTTCACGAGCCACAGGACCAAAAATACGCGTTCCTTTTGGCGTCTTATCTTCTTTGATAATAACAGCTGCATTATCATCAAATTTGATATAAGATCCGTCAGCTCTTCTTAAGCCACTTTTTGTTCTTACAACTACTGCTTTTACAATATCTCCTTTGTGAACAGTTCCACCAGGAGTAGCGCTTTTTACAGTAGCAACAATTATATCACCAATATTTGCATATCTACGTCTTGTACCGCCTAAAACCTTAATTGTTAGGATTTCTTTGGCACCAGAATTATCTGCAATCTTTAATCTAGATTCTTGTTGTATCACGACTTTTTACCCCCTATAGAATAACTGCCTTTTCAACAATTTCAACTAAGCGAAATCTTTTAGTTTTTGATAATGGTCTTGTCTCCATTATTTTAACTGTATCCCCAATCTTAGCTTCATTGTTTTCATCATGCGCAGTTAATTTTTTTGTGTAAATTACACGTTTACCATACAAAGGATGTGTACGATATGTTACAATTTCAACTTTTATGGTTTTTTCTTCCTTATTAGAAGAAACTTTACCAATATATACTTTTCGATTATTTCTTTCCATAATTGCCTCCTATTTCAGAGCATTAGCACGTTCAGTAAGAATGGTCTTCATACGAGCGATCTGCTTTTTATTTTTATTTATTTGTGCAGTGTTTTCCAATTTTCCAACTGCTGCTTGAAAACGTAAATTAAATAATTCTTGTTTAAGCTCTTCAATATTTTTTACGATAGTAGCATTATCCATCTCTCTAACTTTGTCAGTTAAAGATTTTTTGACAATAACTTTTTTTACTTCTTTTTTTGTTCTAGCCATGACTATTCACCACTAACTTCCTTTTTGACAATTTTTGTTGGAATAGGTAATTTATGGGCTGCTAATCTTAAAGCCTCACGAGCAATTTCTTCACTAACACCAGCAATTTCAAACATAACTGTGCCGCGTTTCACAACTGCAACATAACCTTCTGGATTACCTTTTCCACCACCCATACGAACTTCTAATGGTTTTTTAGTTTGTGCCATGTGGGGAAATATTCTAATCCATACCTGTCCTAAACGCTTCATTTGACGTGTCATAGCAATACGTGCAGCTTCTATTTGACGTTGAGTAATCCAAGTACCCTCTAAAGCCATCAGGCCATATTCGCCAAAATTGATTTCTTTTGCTCCCTTTGCCTTACCTTCATAACTAACACGATGAGGTCTACGATATTTTGTTCTTTTAGGCATTAACATAATTACTTAGCCTCCTTTTTAGCTGGTAGAATTTCGCCCTTGCAAATCCAAACTTTTACTCCTAATTTACCATATGTAGTATTAGCTTCTGCAATAGCGTAATCTATAT
The DNA here is from genome assembly GCA_031553555.1 of Bacilli bacterium. Taxonomy (GTDB): domain Bacteria; phylum Bacillota_I; class Bacilli_A; order ML615J-28; family CAG-698; genus CAKOMG01. Next base: position 11,547 of record JAVBLL010000001.1, on the reverse strand, counting down.
CAGCTCTCAATGTATGTAGAGGCACAGTTCCTTCAGAATAACCTTCACGACGAGCCATTTCCGCACCACCAAGACGACCAGAAACAGATGTCTTAATTCCCTTTGCTCCCGCCTTCATAGTTTGTTGAATTGCTTTCTTTTGCACACGTCTGAAGGATGCTCTATTTTCTAGATCATCTGCCATTTTACGAGCAACTAAAGTTGCATCTAAATCAGGATTTTTGATTTCAACGATATTCATAAATACCGTTTTTCCAGTCATTTTTTCCAATTTTTTTACAACTTCTTGTTTAATTATACCTTCACGCCCAATTACTACACCTGGTTTTGCAGTTGCAATTGTTACCATAATTTTTGATTTTACTCTTTCAATGCTAACTTTTGATACTTGAGCCTTTTTGTAAAACTCAGCAATTTCTGCACGGATTCTTAAATCCTCATGTAATAATTCTGGCACTTCTAACTTATTAGCATACCATTTCGAATCCCAATCACGAATAACGCCTAAACGCAATCCTATTGGGCTAACTTTTTGTCCCATATTGAGATCCTCCTTATTCTTTCTCAGCAACAATTACTACGATGTTGCTTGTTCTTTTTAACATTAAACTTCCGCTCCCTTTAGCACGAGGAAGCGATCTTTTCATTGTTGTGCCTTCGTTAGCATATATTTCTTTTACATATAGTAACTCAGCATTCATTTCGTAATTATGTGTTGCATTAGCAATAGCAGATTTTAAAACTTTTTCAATTGCCACACTTGCTCCATTAGGAGTCAGGGCTAAAATTGAGAAAGCCTCTCCCACTTTTTTACCTCTGATTAAATCTAATACTAATCGCACTTTTCTAGCAGAAATACGAATAGTTTTTGCTTCAGCCCTAGCTGTTTTTACATTTTCCATATTCTATCCTCTTCCTACCTTCCTGATTTTTTGTCTTTTCCGTGTCCACGGTAAGTTCTTGTAGGAGCAAATTCTCCCAGTTTATGACCAACCATATCTTCGGTAACATATACAGGAACATGTTGCTTACCATTATAAACAGCGATTGTAAGTCCGATGAAATCAGGGAAGATAGTTGATCTTCTTGACCATGTTTGAACAACTTTTTTGCTTGATCCAGCACCTAAAGCCTGAACCTTTTTCATTAGATGTTCATCACAGAAAGGTCCTTTTTTTAATGAACGAGCCATTTTATCTTACCTCCTAATTAACCGTTACGGCGACGTACAATAAGTTGCGTCGATTTTTTCTTTGAATTACGTGTTTTTCTTCCTAAAGCCGCTTTACCCCAAGGAGTTAAAGGAGCCTTTCTACCTACAGGAGTACGGCCTTCGCCTCCTCCATGAGGGTGATCATTCGGATTCATAACTGAACCTCTAACTGTAGGTCTAATACCCATATGACGTTTTCTTCCAGCTTTACCGATATTAACGTTCATATAATCAGCATTTCCAACTTGGCCAATTGTAGCACGGCATACACCTAAGATTTTTCTTACTTCGCCACTTGCTAAACGGACAAGAACATATTTTTCTTCACGTCCTAATATTTGAGCACTAACGCCGGCACTTCTCACTAATTGTCCTCCAGCGCCAGGATGTAGTTCAATGTTGTGAACAACTGTTCCTACAGGTATCTTTTCAAGCGGTAGAGCATTTCCAACTTTAATGTCAGCATTAACTCCTGAGTAAATAACCATTCCTACAGTCAAGTTTTTAGGAGCAAGAACATATCTTTTCTCACCATCGGCATACGCTACCAAAGCAATATTTGCACTTCTGTTTGGATCATATTCGATTGTTTTTACTGTTGCTGGAATATCATCTTTATTACGCTTAAAATCAATAATACGATACTTTCTTTTTGCACCGCCACCTTGATGACGTACTGTAATTCTACCTAAATTATTACGACCACCTTTTGATTGTAAAGGTTCTAACAAACTTTTCTCAGGAGTATCACAAGTAATTTCTTTTTTATAAACTAAAACGGTCATATTACGACGGCCGTTTGTCGTTGGTTTATAACTTTTTATAGCCATTATTCATTTCCTCCTAGATTTCAAACTGGTCTATCTTGTAACCATTTTCAACTGTTACAATAGCCTTTTGTACTGCTGGACGCAATCCTTCATATTTTCCGACTTTACGTCTTTTTCTCATAGTATTCATCATATTGACAGCTTCAACTTTCACATTGAAAATTTCTTCAACTGCTTTTTTAACTTCAACTTTATTAACTCCCTGTTTTACTTCAAAAGTATATTTCTTTTTTGGAGGTTTTGGTTCTAATCCACGTTTCTTTTGTCTTTCAGCATGAACTTCACTTCTCCCTAAAGAACCTTCTACACTTTTCATTGATTTTTCAGTAATAATAGGACGAATAATAACATCATAACTATTTTTCATTATTTTAATTCCTCCTCATATTTCTTAATGGCATCTTGTGTCATAACATACACATCACCATTTATTAAATCTAATACACTCAAATGACTTTTTGTTTGTACATAAACATTAGGAATATTTCTTGCTGCTAAAGACAAAACGTTGTCTTCTTCAAGAGTAATAAAAATTGTTTTCTTACTTTCTATTCCAAAAGTTTTTAGAACAGCTACAAAATTTTTCGTTTTATAATCTGTCAATTCAATTTTATCTATAACTATCAGATTATTAGATTTATATCTATCGGTTAATAAATTTTTTAGAGCCAATTTAACAACCTTTTTATTTACTTTAATAGCATAGCTTCTTGGTGTAGGTCCAAATACAACACCACCTCCACGCCATTGCGGAGCTCTAATAGAACCTTGTCTAGCACGACCAGTTCCTTTTTGACGCCATGGTTTTTTACCGCCGCCTCTAACTTCAGTACGATTTTTCGTATCATGAGTTCCTTGACGTTTTGCTGCGCGTTGAGCGTTTACAACATCATAAACAACTTGCATATTTGGTTCTGCAACAAACATTGTTTCGCTTAAATTAATATCGCTCATTTTTTCACCAACTTGGTTTAATACTGTAATACTTGGCATCATTATTCTCCTTTCTGTTCGTTAAATGCTTCAGGATTAACGTTTGGAGTATTAGCTTTTGTTGCGTTACTAACGATAACAAAAGAATTTTTTGCTCCAGGAACATTTCCTCTGATTAACAAAACATTTTTTTCTAAATCAATTTTTACTACTTGTAGATTTTGGATAGTTACAGTCTCCCCACCCATTCTACCTGGCATTTTTTTACCTTTTTTAATACGGGCTGGAGCAATACTTCCCATTGATCCAATACCACGATGATATCCAGATCCATGGGCCATTGGTCCTCGTCCAAAATTGTAACGTTTGATTACTCCTGAATATCCCTTTCCTTTTGATGTACCAGTGACATCAACAATTTCACCTTCAACAAATATATTTGCTTTAACCTCTTGACCTACTTCAAATGCCATCATTCCATCCCCAGCTATTTCTTTAACGAAGCGCTTAGGATTTGTATTGGCTTTTTGAGCATGCCCTTGTTCAGGCTTAATGGCTTTTTTCTTGTCCATATAGCCCAGTTGTATTGACTGATATCCATCAGTCTCAGCAGTTTTCTTTTGCAATACAACGTTTGGTGTTACTTCAATTACTGTTACAGGAACTAAAACACCATCTGCTGAAAAAATTTGTGTCATTCCGACTTTTTTACCTAAGATTCCTTTGGCCATGAGTGTGCACCTCCTTATTACTCATTTATTTTAAGACGATATCAACACCGGCTGGTATTTCCAAATGAACTAAGGCATCCATAGTTTTTGGAGTGGTAGACACGATATCAATCAATCTTTTGTGTGTTTTTCTTTCAAATTGTTCACGACTATCTTTGTATTTATGTGGTGAGCGAATAATTGTAAACACTTCTCTTTCTGTTGGAAGTGGGATTGGACCAGATACTACCGCACCAGTCTTCTTTGCCGCCTCAACAATTTTCTTTGCAGATTCATCTAATAATCTGTGATCATAAGAAATCAATTTAATTCTTAATGATTTTCTTGCCATTTTTGTTCCTCCTTTTGCATCATGTGCTTTTGGCTCATTATGAATTACCTGATTACACACCAAATAGACAACTCAACCGTGTGTATCAGCAACCTCATAAATCAACGCCTATAAAAAAGCCTTGTATATAATACCATAAATTGAAAAGAAAAGCAAGTCTTTTTTGCTTTTCTTTCGTTTTTTTTCAAAATAAAGTTATTTTCACTAAGATATAGAAAAAACCATAAAATGTTTATAAGTGATTTGTTCCTATTATAATTTTTTAAATAAAAATTCTTTAACTTTTGCTTTATGAATGCTACCTTTTTTAGTACTGCTTTTTAAATCTTTATCTTGCAATTTATCCAGATTATCTTGATAGCGCGATAATGACTGATCAATGTAGTGCAGGATTTTATCTATTTTCATATAATTCTGCTACTTACAAAAAACTCTTATAAACTAAGAATTATTTTTGATTAGAACAAAAATGCTGCTCCGCAAATTACTAATAAAATGAAAAGTACTAAAATGAAAGCATAGCTTCCCATTCCGTTTCCGCAGCTAGGTGTAGGTGCACAAGGATTGCAGCAAGGATTTCCACCAATATTTGTCATAGCATTTCCTCCTTTCATCTTATAATATGCAGCAATAAATTTTGTGTCATTACTTTATTACTGGTTTTTTGCATAGATGAAAGTTATTGCTAATTATATTTTTCCATAATCATATGCTAAAATCATGGAAACAGTCATAAAAGCTATTAAACAAATAAAACATAACACATTGAGTAATATATATCTTTTTAAATTATATTCTTTATGTTTATTTATATTATGGCAAATTAGAGTAATGAGTGAGATAAAGGTCAATAAAATAATAATATATTCAGCAACAATTTGTTTTTCTAAAGAAGCAATAAGATTTGCAAAATAAACAATTATTATTCCAAAAATTCCTAATGCAGGCGTCAAATTATATATTCCAATTGAATTCTCTTTTGCCTTATAATATACATCTATTTGTAATAAAGTTAAGACAAACGGGATGATGGTAAATGAAGCAATAAAAAAATAATAAAATATATTATTCGCATAAATGCTTTTTGGAATTAAAATGTATATTAACATCAATCCCAAATTCAAAAACCAAATAGAAGCATAAATACGATTTGTTAAATTTCTTGTTTTATTTTTCATTATATTCCTCCAATAACCGCACAACATTCTTTAATTTTTTGATAATAGCCAAATTGTATGGGCATTTTTTTTCGCACTTTCCACATAAAATACATTCACTTGGCTTTACTTGCATGCTATTATAACGTTCCAGTGCCCATCCCTTTAAATCATATCTCTTAAAGTATCCTTCACACAAAAAGGTTAATGGTATATTAATCCCAACAGAGCACGGACCGCAATAACCACATCGACGACAAAAATCTTCACCCAAAGTTATGCGAATATTAGCTATTTCTTTAATTTCAACATTCGAAAGTTCATTATTATCGACTAAAGCATTATCTTTAACTTGGTCTATACTATTCATTCCTGGTATAGCAACGGAAATATTAGAATTATTAACAATGAATTTTAGCGCTAACTTTGAATTATTAATTGCTCCACCAGCTAAAGGCTTCATAATAATAACCCCAATATCGCGTTTATTGGCTTCAAAAAATAATTCTTCCCCTTGTGTTTCAATAATGTTATAGGGGAATTGAATTGTCTCAAAAATATCTTCATCTAGGATGCTCATAAGAAAATCAAAGCTATGAGAAGTGATTCCAATATGTTTTATTTTTCCAGCATTTCGTGCTTCTTTCAGCGCCATAACAGCACCGCTATAATCTTCATTCAGGCGTACATTATGTAATTGGTATAAATCAATACATGAGATTCCAAGACTTCTCAAACTAGTATCTACATCTTCCTTCATAGATTGGTATGTTCTAGCCATCGATTTTGTTGCAATTACAAATTCTTCCCTTCTACCTTGTATAGCATAACCAATAAGTTCTTCACTATTTGCATATCCTCGCGCTGTATCAATGAAAGTCATTTTATTTTTTAATAGTTCGGTGAAAATATCAAATACCTCTTCAAAACTATTTTTTTGAAATGGAATACCGCCGCAACCTATTTCATTTACTAATATATTTGTTTTTCCTAATCTTCTCATGTTATTTTTCTCCAAAATTGCTTTTACATTGATATTCAAAAGTTTTCATTGTTCTTGGGTGAACAAACTTAATATAACTAAAATGTAGATACAAACGATCCGATGGTCTTGCTCCATACATCACATCCCCGACAATTGGATGTTTTATACTCGATAAATGCACCCTGATTTGATGTTTGCGACCTGTTTTAATTGTAACTTCAAGCATAGACAAAGTTTCTTTGTTGCTCATTACTTTATATTTTGTCAAAGCACTTTGACCCTTTTTTGTTATAATTTGCTTATCTTCATGTCTGTTTTTACCAATATTTGCATTAATAATACCTACTTTTTCTTTAAATGAATTTTCGCATAAACACTCATATACTTTAATTATTTTTCTGTTTTCCAAGAGATATGATAAATAGGCATGGCTTAGAAAATTCTTGGCAAATATCACCATCCCACTTGTTTCATAATCTAAACGATGAACTGGACGAACAGTTAAATTTTGACAACTTTTAACATAATAATAACTTAAATGATTCGCTACAGTATCGATACTTTGACCGTCTGAATGCACCAAGCAAGAATTTTCTTTATTAATAATAATAATGTCTTCATCTTCATATAAAATAGCAATCGATTTTTTATATGGTATTGTTTCGTTTTTTTCAATTAATGATAAATCAAAAAAAATTACATCACCAACTTTTAAAATATATTGTTCATTAACCAATTTATTATTTACACTAACTGCATTAAGTTGTTTAATTTTATATATAACTTTTGACGAAACATGATATGATAACAAAAAATCGTCGATAGAAAGACCAATATGAATTGGTAAAATATTAAAATTCATTGTAACTCCATTATTTTTAATAATTCTTTTTCATCTATAATAATAATAGGACAACCCTTTTTTATTAGAGTAATAGCTTCTCTTAGTTTTTTTATATTGCATAAATTTAAAACTACAAAATAATCCAATCTCTCAGATACCCGTTTTTCAATATTACAACCTCTTTGCATCAACGCATTATATACTTCCTTCTTTTTTATTACTAGTGGTGATCCAGTGATAAAAATATTTTTATTAATCAAAGTTTCGTTTTTAATTAGAATCTCTATTAATGGAGCCTCTTTTTTGTAACTACTATAATTTCTATTTGAAGAAAAGTATCCTAAGCTATAATTAATACTTTTGTAAAAAGTTTCCACATCATCAGAATGATATATTTTTAATGCTCTAACGACAATTAATGCACAAACCCTAGCATCTTCTAAAGCATCATGATGTACAAAATCGATATCTAAATATTGCGCTACAGTAGATAATTTATGGTTAATCATAACTTCTTTATCCCATAATTTTTGCGACAATTTAACCGTACATCCATAATGAAATGTTGGGAAATCCAAATTATATTTTTTCAATAATGATTCCAGTACTTTAAAATCAAAAGAAGCATTATGTGCAAATACAATTGTATTATCAAAATACTTTTTTATTATTTGCCACACTTCCGGAAAAGTCATTGCATTTTGAACTAATTTTGGTGTTATATTATGAATCGATATATTGAAATCATTAAAATGCTCCAAAGGGTTAATTAAAAATGATTCTTCTAAAACAATTTTATCATTCTCAATACCAACAATACCAATACTGCATGCACTTGTCAGACGCTCATTGGCGGTTTCAAAATCTATTGCATAAAAATCCATATTTATTCCATTTCTAATTTTTTTATTATTTTAATTAATTTCTTCGCTACAATATAAAAACCTAAATCCGTTAAATGAACACCATCTACTGTTCCTTCATAATTCAATTCTTTCAATAAATTTTTACCATTAATCACAATGATGTTTTTCATTTTTTTTTGTATATCAAAAAATCGCTTTTGCAGTTTTCTTATTTTTTCATTTAATACCGTCATTCCTTCTGGGAAATGAGTAATCAAAATGACTTTTGTATCATATATTAATTTAAGAAAGTTAGAAAGTTTTTCATGCATTACTTCAGGAGATGGACTGTTCGCTTCCACTTCTAATATTAAATATTTTTTTGATGTACTATTAATTAATTCAGCAATCTCTTCTTCTAACTTACAATTTCCAGAGAATCCTAAATTAATTATTTCAAAATTTAAATGGCGATCCATAATTGAAGTATAACTCATTCCCGGTCTTGTAGCACAACCACCTTGCGTTATTGAAGTTCCATAAGCAATTATTTTATTTTGAATTGGTTTGAAAAATTCAAAATGACATTTTGTTTCTATACCAATATAAGCATCTTCAAGATTTATATACAACGGAAAATATAAACGAAATTCTTTATCTTTTGAATCTAGTTCCTTTACTAAAACCACTTCATATTCATCACGATTCACTTTTGTTGTGCTTATAAAAATATAATTATTTTTGTTTTTATAATATAAATCAAAGCCAATTGTCCCAACTGCAGTCATATGTGCCATATATGCAATACCACTAACTTTAGCTTTAATTTTTATGAATGAAGAATTTGTTATAAAAGAAATATTTACACCACTAGGACATTTTCGTAAATATTCTATATTATCATTAATAAAAATATCTTTTCTTAAACGATCATAACCTTTCTCAAAAAAATTATTATATAACATTCCGCGTAAATATTCATTTTTCAGATTAATCCACTGGCATTCTTGATCAGTATTTATATTTTCTTTCATATTTGGATCAATTGTTTTTATATTCATAGCATTTCCTCTTTATATATTATACTATATTTTTTCTGTTTTGAAAATTGATTTCAACAAATATATTTTTGTGGCTTTATTTTATGCTTTTTTTATGGTACAATTAATGTTATGAGGTGAATATTATGAAAAACTTGAAGTACTTCTTTTTATTATTTTTTATGCTATTTATTACTGGTTGCGAAACTACAAATAATAATTTGTCCGATGAAGAAATTCTAACTAAATATTTAGAGAGTTTGACTTTACCAGAAACAACATCAAATAATCTAACATTTAATACGAAAGTCTTATATGAAAATAAAGAAATTCAATTGATTTGGGTTAGTTCAAACCCAGAGTTGATTTCAAATGAAGGAAATGTTTGCATTATTGACGAAGATTTCTTAGTCTCTATAACAGTCGAGGTCAGTCTTGGTTCTTATAAACAAACTAAATATTTTGATGTACTATTGTTGGCATCTGAACCAGATGATTTAGTTGATGCTATTTTAGAAACTATACTTGTACCATCTACTACCAAGGATAATCTAACATTGCCGACAAGAATAACTTATAATAATAAAAATTATACCGTTTCTTGGTCGTCTAGTAATAAAAGCGCCATGAAAAATAATGGTGAAATTCTTTATAGTAGTCAAGATGCCAATACTATAGTAACTGCTTCAATAAAAATTGATGAGATATTTTATACAAAAGATTATAATATTGTTGTAGAAAAAACTGAAGTTTCGATTTTTGATGCTTTATTTATCGATTTTGATATACCAACTACTACTTCTACAAATATTAATTTAATTACTAGTGGTGTTTTTAATAGTAAAAAATTTACTGTCAAATGGACTTCTAGTAACAAAGATATGATTTCTAACAACGGAATTACTAACTTTGTTTTCACTGATACTGAGGTAACTTTAACAGCTGCTTTATCAATCGATAATATGACAATTCAAAAGGATTTTATTGTTAATATTGAAAAAACTGATAGTATTGATATCATCGAGACATTACTTCATAACGTTGAATTACCTGGAAAAATATCTAATAATATATATTTACAAACTGAATTTCCTTATGGAATTATAGCAACTTGGACTAGTTCTAATACCGCCATTATTTCTAACAATGGCATTATTGGCACATTGGTTAATAATACAAACTACGTCACTTTAAAATTAGAGTTAGAATTTGGAGGAGAGAAAATGACAAAAGATTTCGATGTATCTATTACAAATGAACAACATTTATTTATTGACCGAACATTTGAAGGATCAAAAAATAACGTTGAAATAAATAAAAACGGAAAATTAGTATTAACTGAAGGTTCGCTTTTGGGAACTTATACTTCAAAAGAAATAAATACAATTGAATTTACAGAAGCTGTGGCATCCTGGGCAGCATTAACATCAAAAACAGCAACTTGTGAAGTGGAAGTGCGCCTATTAGTAAATGGAGTATGGAGCGATTACATTACTTATGGTAAATGGGGATTGGGACTTCAAAATGGTTCAAATGACCAAACAAAAAACTTAATAAAATTGTCTACTGATGAAATCATTGTTTTAAATTCAAAAAAGGCTTCAGCTTTTCAAATGAAAATAACATTACGTAGAGATACTGCAAATATCGAAAGCCCTGTTGTTACTTTACTTGCCTTAACATTGAAATTTGATAATTATACATATACTATAGATAACAACACTTTGTTGGGATCTAAAAGATATAGCGTTCCAAAGTTATACCAACACGAAGTTCCTACTATTGGCGGTATTATTTGTAGCGCAACATGCTCAACTATGCTACTAAATTACAAAGGTCATAGTTTCGTTGGGCTAGCAAGTTATGAACATCAATATATTGCTAGTTTAGTTAAAGATTATATAAATAATATATATGGAAATTGGGTTTTCAATTGCGTTGGCATGAGTGCTTTTGGAGAAACGGCATATGTTAAAAGATTTTATAGTTTAAACGAAATGCTTTATCATTTGGATACCGTTGGACCATTAGCTGCATCAATAAAAGGGCCAGCTGGGAATCCTGTCTATTATTCAAAAGAAGGCTCCTCTGTCGTTAGTAGTTATACAAGTAACGGTCATTTAATAACAATAACTGGTTATGAAATAATCAATAACCAAATTACTATATTTATAAATGACCCAAATGTTTCTGGTGTAGCTATATCTATGACAGCAAATAATTTTATGAATGTATGGCGCTATATCGGCTATATTGTTGAATAAATCATAACCACCCGTAAAACGGGTGGTTTGCTCTGCGCCTGCAAGGCTCTGTTACCGGCTGTTCTTTGAACACTGAGTGGCCCGCCAACTGCATCCCGTTCTCAGCTGTCCCTAAAGGGGACTTTTATTTTTTGCTTCCTTCTATCGGCGTACCCGTAAACGGGTCTATGTATTCCTTCATACTCATCTGCTCATATACCTTATCCTCTTGGATTTGGTTTTTGATATACTCCTCTATTACTTTATTGTTTCTGCCTACGGTATCTACATAATATCCTCGACACCAAAATGTTCGATTTCCAAACTTATACTTCAAATTCGCATGTCTGTCAAATATCATCAGGCTACTCTTTCCTTTAAGATATCCCATGAAA
>JAVBLL010000011.1:0-4719 GCA_031553555.1 Bacilli bacterium | reverse complement strand
CTACTGTAACTATTTTTCATAATTATTGAGTTGGTTTTAGTTTTTTATTTGATTTGTTATTTATAATTATTGAAAGAAGATTAAAATTTACATTCTGTAAGTAGCTTGATTATTTTTGACGTATATAAAATGTTAAGCTGGAAATTGTATTTTAATGTAGTAACTTGCCTAACTGTAAAGTATGTAAATTTATTTCCGCCGCAAAGATTGTGAATTTACACGCTAAGTCCATCTCGCACTCTTTTAATTATACGGTCTATTTTTGATTTATCAAGGCTAAACCCTTCGGGCTCGCTCCGCTCGGCCTTGACAAATCAAAAATAGACTCGTGCTCGCACCCCGGTGCGAGACGGAACTTCTTTCCGTTTCGCATACTTCTTTTTACGGAGGTGCTATATGAGCACTTTAAAATCGTTTGGATATACTCCAAAATTAAGTTCCAAAGCTGTTTTCGTTCTACGGCGTATTGCTTGGACCATTGGTAAACCAATGACTACAACTTTGGAAGAAATCGTTCTTAATGCTATAGAAGATATTTACGTTAAGAACATTTGTAAAGCATGCAAAGGCACAAAAGATCAGTGTCTTGGTTGTTTTGCAAGAGAGGGAGTGCCTTCCTACCACGGTACAAACACTCCCTCAAAGCTCTAAGGCTTAAGTAACATGTAAACTGGGTGACTGGAAATCAGTCATCCAGTTTACATTATTATATATGGTATCAACATTATTTTTGCTTCATTAAAATTCAAATATTTTATAAATGTTAGTGTAATATTATGCATTAAAGCAGCGCATCATCGTAGATAACAAAAATACGACGCCTAACAAAGTTTATACGCGTCGTCGCTGCGCTCCTCGGGATTCCGTTCGCCTAGGTCGGCTGCGCCTCCCACGGCTCACTGCACCCACATTTTGTGGCGGCGGTCATTGCTACGCAATGCCCTATTAAGCCGCCACAAAACGTCGTATAAACCCGAACGTTAGGCGCAAAAAACAAACACTGTGATTATGTACTTCTAGTACGTAAAAATATTTGTAAGGAGTTTTTTATGTTAACAAATGTTCAAATTGAAGAAGCGATCAAGAGTGGTTCTATAAAGATAACACCGTACAATGGTGCGTTACTCGACATTAACAATTATCGGTTAAAACCAAGATATATTAAAATTAGTAAATTTGATAGCGATGGTTTATTAATTGAGAAAACTATGGATTTAAAAAATAAATACATTCTAGAACCTCATGAATATGTTGTTGTTTCTATTGAAGAAAAAATTATACTAGCTGAACGTTTTTTTGGAAGATTTTTTCCTGCATCAATATGTATTGAAAAAGGATTAATAATAACATGTGGCCATTTAAATTCAAATTATTCTAAAGAAATAAGATTTGGCTTATTTAATGCTAAAAATGATGAGTGTAAAATTGATTCTGATTTGGATGTTGCAAGAATAGAATTTGAAAAAATCGATGAAAATATTCCAATAAGATATGGAAATAATTATTCTGATAATTATACAGAAATAATATCAAGATTAAGAAGTGAAAAAGAAGAATTAAAAGGAGATTATGAAAAAAAAGTTAAACAAATTGATCAGAAAATAAAGGAGTATTCAATATTATGAATAATATATCCTGTCTTAAGTGTAAATATTTTGCTAAAGCAGTAGATGATGAATATATTCTATGCAAGAAAAAAGATGGCTATTTAAAAATTAAGAAAGATTGTGCAGACTACCAAACTGTTAATAATAAAATAGAAATAACTAAATCGAGAATAATCACACTTTTTATAATTCCTTTAGTAGTATGTATCATTGGCGGAATAATATTGCTAATAATTGGGAAATTACTCTAAGTGTTTTCTGCGCCTAACAAAGTTTATACGCGTCGTCGCTGCGCTCCTGGGGGGTTCCGTTCGCCTAGGTCGGCTTTGCCTCCCACGCCTCACTGCACCCACATTTTGTGGCGGCGGTCATTGCTACGCAATGCCCTATTAAGCCGCCACAAAACGTCGTATAAACCCGGACGTTAGGCGAAATAAAATCAAATATTTCATTTGCATTATAATTTAAATCTTATTACGAAAGTGATAAGCAAAACAAATGGATGCATATAATACTGCTTGACTATGCATATATTATTGTATATTATATGCATATAGGAGGTTGTAATGAGAACTACATTAGACCTACCTGAAACTCTTGTTTCAGAAGCAATGGAAGTAACTAAAATTTCTCAAAAAACTAAACTCATAACAGTTGCTTTAGAAAATTTAATCCAACAAGAGAAAATTAAAGGTATTAAAAATTATGCCGGGAAAATTGATCTTGAAATAGACCTAGATAAAATGAGAAAACGATGAATAACTATTTAATTGATTCATCAGCGTGGATTGAATATTTTAAGACTCATAAAGAATTCCAATTTATAGATGATTTAATTGATGTAAATACAATTTGTACAAATGATCTCGTTCTCAGTGAATTATTACCTTCTATTATTCATAAACGGGAAAAGCAATTATCGGAATTATTAAGTTCCATAAGGAAGTTTCCAATAGAAATTGATTGGGAAGAGATACGACAGTTTCAGGTATTAAATTTGAAACATGGAAATAATAATGTTGGAATAGCTGATTTAATTATTGTACAGAATTGCATTCAAAATAAGTTGATATTGGTGACTAATGACAAACATTTCAAACTTATGAAAAAGTATATTTCATTTGAAATAGATAGTCATAAAAAATAGCAAAATATTAATGTAAATTGTGTGTCCATCAACTTTAGTTGGCTTTTCGTAGCAAGATTTTACTTCGCCTAACAAAGTTTATACGCGTCGTCGCTGCGCTCCTCGGCCTCCGTTCGCCTAGGTCGGCTGCGCCCCCCACGGCTCACTCCGGCACATTTTGCCAGCCCTGGTCTTGCTTCGCAAGCCCTTATTCGGGCCGGCAAAACGTCGTATAAACCCAGAACGTTAGACGCCATAAAATCTGGAATTAATTTTATGGATGTAAATGTTTAGCCTATAAATATTCAAGGAGAAAAAAATGGGAGACAAAAAATTTGGATTTGGATTACTGTTAATTGTTTTTGTATTCGTATCTTGTAATGATCAAAGTTTATCTACTGAAGAACTTGCGCAACAAGTACAGCGAAGCATAAATATTGAATTAGACGGAAATTATGCCGGTGGAATGGAAATATCAAAAAACCTAAGTTTGATAAAAAAAAGCAATTCCGAATACATTGGCACTATTGAAGTACAACAATACCCTCATTGGCGGGGAGGAGAACTTGAGATAAATGTCATTTGTGATGGGAAAGCTTTCCGTTGGAATGCAAGCCCAACAAGTTCCTCGTCAGGTATGTCATCTTCATATAGTGGCAGTGGGCAGGTTATTATTGGTACAGCTCATGCTCTCAATGGAACATGGGTTTTAATTGATGATGGTAATCAAATAGAAAATGTTTTTAACAATGGAAATTGTGAAAGTACATTTAACGACGAACCTTTTCAGAAAGGGACTTATTTCGCAAATAATGCTGAAATGAAAGTGACATGGACACATACAAATGTTTCTTCTAATAACTCAGAACCAGAATGGCATTCAACAGAAGGATTTATTTCAGACACTGGCCTTCCTTTTCCACATTATGTAGATTATGCTTATTCTGTAAAAGGGAATGTACTTACTCTTACATATACCTATGACGGTAAAACGGTTACAGAAATATGGACGAAAAAATAAAGTATTTTGAAACAGATTTTACGGCGTCTAACAAAGTTTATACGCATCGTCGCTGCGCTCCTCGGGGTTCCGTTCGCCTAGGTCACTACGTTCCCACGCCTCACTGCACCCACATTTTGTGGCGGCGGTCATTGCTGCGCAATGCCCTATTAAGCCGCCACAAAACGTCGTATAAACCCGAACGTTAGACGAAATAATTTTTCAAATAAAATATGTTGCGTTGAATCTATATGTTTGAAAATAATGAATGGAAATATAACGGATTGTAAGAAATGAAAAGATTTTTTTTGTTTATTGTGTTGGGTTTAATACTATTATGTAATTTCAAAATATATTCAAATGATAATAATAATTATGTAAAAATTGAATTGCTACCAGGATTTGAAAATCAAGGAATTGAATTGTTGTATGAGTATACAAATATAACAAATGAAATAGGAATAATAGAATCTGGTTGGACAGATCTTGTAGGAGATAATCGGAATACCGAATATTATATAAAGTTTTATATTGAACAAACTCAAATGTATTATATTGTTCTGTTGTCAAAAAGATTTCCTGAGGTTTTATATTATAAAAGTTGGCATGCTGGTAATGAACAATATAATATTACATTCTTCAGACGAAATGATAAACCATATGCAATAATAGATTATCGTGGAGGAAGTGGACGGTATTATGTTTTTTCAATATTTGAATATGTTTATAGAAGTTCGCTTTTCAGTCCATTTGTAATAATGTATGAAGAAGATCTAGGATTTGATGGTTGGTTTGAAATTAACAATGAGAAGATAATTTTTTACAAAGATGATGGAATAAAATACTTCTTATGGTTTGAGAATAATAAATTTGAATTAGAAGAATTGATGGAATAAAAACTAAAAGGTAAGAAAAATTACTTCGTCTAACAAAGTTTATACGCGTCGTCGCTTTGCTCCTCGGGGTTCCGTTCGCCTAGGTCGGCT